>NZ_JBQEPY010000023.1:0-173019 GCF_052045915.1 Burkholderia sp. 22088 | reverse complement strand
CGAACAGGACCGTGAAACGACTCTACGCCGATGATAGTGCGGATTCCCGTGTGAAAGTAGGTAATCGTCAGGCTCCCTAAGCCAGAAACCCCCGCCCGAAAGGCGGGGGTTTTTGCATTGGTGCGGCGGAAATGTGCGGTGCGCCTGGCATGGGTTGCAGCTCGTGCTGAAAGGCTACACGGCAGTGGGCCTGAGTGGCCGGCCCGCTGCGATTGCAGCACGATCGTCGCTTGTCACAGTTACTAACGGTGCGGAGTATCGGGCACCGAGCTACCTAGACGGATGGTGACTTGCGACGCCCACCATGGGCAATGCGCCGATCACATCGGCGTGATGATGAGTCGCTGGCGCTCGACAGTAATCCGGACGCGTTCTCCTGCCTCGAATCCCGCGTCCTCAAGCCAGACGCCCGCCAATTTGATCCACGGGTAATACGTCGTGTTCAGTTTTCGGTGTGCTCTGATGGCACGGAGGACTCTAGACAAGGAGTGATGGCGTGCTGATGCTTGAATCTTGACGAAGCGTTCCGTTACGACTGGGCGTGACTTATGATTGGCGTTAGCCATTTCCGACTCCTGAGGTGAGTTGGTTGTGGTCAGCGGGTCGTATGGGTGGCAGCCCATGCGGCCCGCGCTTTTTGCGGTGACGCCATTTGAGTCTACTTAACTGGGCATCTCGAAATATGGAAAATTAGAGGGATGGCCAATCGGTATAGCTTCTTGAGTTTTCATTGCGGAAAATTGCGGCGTAGGTCTAGGTATCGATGCCCGACGAGTCCTGCGAGGCAACCCGCCGTTCAACGTAGGCGACTGGTCTGGCAAACTGCTGCGCGGCGACAAGCGCTGGTCCTACGGCGACCCACCGGTCGGGAACGCAAACTACGCTTGGATGCAACACTTCATTCACAATCTCGCCTACCTGCGCACGGAGTTGATGCTGCGGGCTTTGGACATGGCACTGACGCAACGTCACGCAAAGGGCGTCATTAACCTTCCGATCAAGGTTGCTGCGCCCGTCCACGGTGTATGGATGGACCGTTCTCGCCTAGCGAGTTGCATACCGCCGGCCAGCGTCATGGTTGTGACAGGTGACTCACCGGCCGGCGGTGGATAACTCGCAGTCTCACTGCCAAACGGCAGAGTTCCGCGCGCTTAAAAATTGGCCGTCTAGCCGTCCACGGAAACCGGTCAACCTCAAGGCCTGTCAGCCGAACATCTTGGCTTGTAGTTTCTTGTTTTGTCCCAAGACCTGGTAAAGTACAGGGCAAATCAAGACAAACTTCAAAAAATGAGTGTCCCAGTAATAGACTTGTTCGCGGGCCCCGGGGGATTGGGCGAAGGTTTTTCTGCCGTTCGCGACACGAAAGGGCGTCGCATCTTTGACATCCGTGTATCAATCGAGAAAGATGCCATCGCGCACCGCACGTTGACATTACGCGCCATGTTCCGCGCCCTATCGGAGCATGGAGTCCCCGACGCATACTACGACTATGTTCGTGGCGATGTCGATCGGCCAACCTTGATGAGCGATCCGACGGTTGCTTCGGTACTGAAGTCGGTCAACCAAGAAGCTCACTGCCTAGAGTTAGGTGGTGCTCCGGAGTCGCAGATAGATGACCTCATCCGGACCGGCATCAACGGCAGCAGTGAGTGGGTGCTGATTGGCGGCCCACCTTGCCAAGCATATTCCCTCGCAGGAAGGTCGCGTCGGAAAAACGTAGACCCATCATTCGAGCAGGATCCCAAGCACTTCCTGTACCGCGAATATTTGAGAATCATTCGTGATTTTCAGCCTGCAGTTTTCGTCATGGAAAACGTAAAGGGGATGCTATCGTCTACCCACGATGGGCAGCGCATTTTTGAACGTATTCTTGGGGATCTCTCGGACCCCGCACCTGGGGTTCATTACGATATTCGCTCGTTTACGACGGCGTCCCGACCGGAAGGTCTTCACCCTGCAGATTTCCTTATTCGAGCAGAGGATTTCGGTGTTCCACAGATGCGCCACCGGGTGATTCTCTTGGGAATTCGCTCTGACCACGCCTCGCGAAATCACGAATTGCTCGCCCGTATCCCAGAGAACGTGACCGTACGAAGCGTACTTGCTGATCTCCCCGCATTGCGAAGTAAACTATCCCGGCAGCCCGACTCACATGAGGCATGGCTCAAGATACTGAATTCCGCGCCCAATACACTCGGTGGCTGGCGCTGCGAGGCCCGGGACCACATCCAGCATTGGATGGAGGAAGCCGCACACCTTGCCCGGCACATAAACCGAACTGGCGGCCAATTTCTCGAAAACGACGTTCCCTTCTTTCCAGGCCTCCCGACAGATCTGGCGACGTGGTACCGCGACGACCGCCTCGGAGGAGTATGTCAGCACGAAACGCGAAGCCATATGGCCTCGGATCTGCATAGATATCTGTTTGCTTCAAGTTTCGCGAGGCAACAGCGGTACTCTCCAAAACTAGATACCTTTCCCCCTAAACTCTTGCCAGCACACGGCAATGTTGGCGACGAAAATATCCCTTTCGACGACAGATTTAGGGTACAGATTGCCGACTCGCCGTCGACCACTATCGTCTCGCATATTGCCAAGGACGGGCATTACTACATACATCCCGATCCTTCGCAATGTCGCAGTCTGACGGTGCGCGAAGCAGCGCGCTTGCAGACCTTTCCGGACAACTACTTTTTTGAGGGAAACCGTACACAGCAATATCACCAAGTCGGTAATGCCGTGCCGCCCTTCCTTGCAAAGCAGCTTGGTGAGTCGGTGGCTCGTTTCCTGAAAATACCTGTGTACGTCGATAGTCAGATCCGACCATCAGACGGCAAAGTGGTACCCGCATCCTGAGGTGATTGTGGCGGCTGGAATGGAATCTCGCCATACCCATCGCTTCCCACCAGCCACTTCATCGTCCACGTCAATAAATCTTCACGATGTCTGGTCGATCTGGTTGCACACTCCCAGATGACCAGCACACGCCACCCTTGGGATCTCAGGGCATCAATCTGGCGAGTGTCGCGTTCGCGGTTCGCAGAAAGTTTCGTTCGCCAGAATTGCTCGTTTGACGCAGGTATCGAAAAATACTTACAGCCGCCATGCGCATGCCAGAAGCACCCGTGTATCAAGATGGTTGCTCGATATTTGGGCAAAACGAGATCAGGTGTACCAGGCAAATTCTTGCAATGGAGCCGGTATCGTAGCCCCGCACCATGAAGCAGTCGCCGGACCACGAGTTCCGGTTTGGTGTCGCGGCTTCTTATGCCGGCCATCATCCGACTGCGCTTTGCCTTATCGACAACGTCGATCACACCGTAGTACCTCTTATCGTACGAACTGCGGACCAAGTGTCTGTATTGTGCACTTACTGCGACGCAAAGCTTTCGGTTGACCTCAATCCAGTCAACAGTTGGGAGCCACACAATCGAGTCACGACACTAGTTCTCATGGTACTCAACGCGATACGTCGTCTCAAGTTAAAGAAAGCCCTTCACGCTCAAGGTTACTGTGGATCTTGAGAATGGCCTCCGCTTGCTTGTCTGTCGGCAGGCGCCCCGGCGTTGCCGCCATCAACAGTAACTGCTCCTCCTTAGGAGTCAGCAGCCGTCTTTCGAGTCCCCACTGCCTAATTCGCCGCCAATCGGATGGCTTCGTTGCTAGAATTTTGGTGACTGCAGCAAGACCACGATCAATGGCAGCGTCATCTTCCGCATCTCTGAACGCTCGCTTAACGTCTTCGGATGCGATAAGTTCGACCTCGAAATTTGGCAGAAACTCGATTTTCGCTTCCTGAGCACGCTCCCACGCCAAGGCCTTTTTGCTCCATTCAGTGATGTTCTCGCTTCCTTGTTGGTCCGGCGTTGTAATGACCGTATACATGACTTTGGCGATAAGGCGCAATTGCTCGCACAACTCGGGCGAAATTGCCTGCCGCCGCCAGATTCCTTGATAATCCAGTGCTCGTCCCGACGTTCTGGTTTTCAACATATGGGAAAGTTTGGCAATCGAATAGGTGACAATATTGGCGCGATACCCGCCTTCGTACCATGCTTCGTCGGGAATCAGCTTTTCCAGTTTTCGAAAAACAATGGCGTGAGCCACGGCCCGTCTAAAATACTCGTCGTTGAACTGCAAGGGTTTAGATGCCCATTCCGTGACGATATACTTACTGAACACGTCGAAATTTTTTTGAGCTCCCTTGCTGACTTCGTGAGGTAGACAGCGCCAAGAATTTTCGATCTTTGCTAGATCCGTTTTCGTGAGAAGTTGAGATTTCGGATTATCCGCCTCGAAGCGCTGCTTCTCGGCCGGGCTCATCTTCGCGGTCTCTATTCGATACTGTCCTTTTGCACGTTCGTAAAACCATGACGTGGGACGTTGCGATCCACTAGTTGGAGGTGCTTTGATCCGCCGAGAAAGATCTTCCAGTTTGCGGTGATACTCATGATTGGAAAAGAGATCAGAATCAGAGACTTTGTTCTGTTTGTTCGCGTATTCGGAGATCTTTGGAATTAGCGTTCCCGATAAATCCTCTGGAACAACCGACAGTTTCATTTGGACAAAGACAGCCGAAAGATCCGAACCGTCTTTACGCTTCGTAAACGTTAGCGAAGCCGTGGTCTGACCACCGTTCACGATCTGCAGGTCGGTTGCAGATATCAAGCGCGAGCCATTCGACGTCTGCTCGACGACAACCGACGACGCTGTTGCAGATATGCCATTGTTGAACGCGAAGAACATTTCGGGCTCGCGAAGAATGGTTTCCCGGATAGCCTTATTAACTTTACCAGTCTTACCCAAGAACGAACGAACGTTACCTTCAAGAAGCCGGCTGCCGTAGCTGTCGTAAATCTTGGCCAGAGTATCTCCCGGAATGACGCAAAGATACGAGCTGTATCCCGAATGGAGCAAGCTTGCCTGCAAGCAAGGAATGCCTCCATTGGATAGCTGGGCAAAATCCACGGTTAGCACCTCTCGCCCACTTTGCGAAGATAGCGCTCCATGGAATCGCGACATGTCCCAGATGTGAAAGTCCGTTGGGATGTCGCAGATGTTCGACGCAGGCCAGTCGCGTACCCGGTCGCTGAGGATTCCGTCGGTTGCGAGATAAAGGCGTAACCGCGAAATTGATGTGCGGTGCGACTGCAGGAGATCAGCAAAGTCCACGACAGGATCATCATCAGCAGGCAGACCATCATCCATGTCTGCGAAGATATCTTCGATGAACGAGGTCAGTTTTGCAAACTCGGTTCTGGCCGCTGTCTGAGTCAAAGTGGTTGGCTCATCCCCGCCGTAAAAGGCCGTGATGACGACGCGAAGCGAACCGTCTGCGTCGTCGAATGCATAGCCGTCAACTCCGATATTGCGACGGCGCGCCCCGGTCCCTCGGAATGGGCAGGGCATGTAATCGGCACACTCTTCTGCTTCTTCCAACATTTGCCCAGTGATCGTGGCAAATCCAAGCGCCGAGTCCCGCTCTGCGAACTCGGATATCACTCGCAGAATGACGTTCTGCCTGAAAGACAACACCTCGTCGTTCAATCTATCCCCCGCAAACAGGAAACATTTCATTGTGCCGTCAAGGGCCCGCTCACAATTTGTAACATCTGGCATTATACTCAACGGGATATCAATGATTCTGGGGAGCGCGCACGATGCCGGAGGTGGACACTGTGATGAGTGCCCTGCACCGCGAGCGACTTTCCATTCGAACCGATGGGGGCTCGTGTCCGATGCCTGCTTGGGCGGACTGGCTCATCTGGCTGGGCGCGTGGCTGCGTAGTCAGGCCGCGCTCAGCGGACGCCGGGTAACGGTTGTACTCTTACCCACCCGCCGACTAGCCGCCGCCTTTGTTGGCTTGGGGGCGATGCTGGCGGCCTCGCGCCTCCACGACGACATACTCGATTGGGATGCGCTGCAAGCGCTACCTGTCGGTACATTGGTTCACTGGCGTGACCTGAAGGGAAAAAGTGGCAGGGCGGTCAGTTATTCCGGCACAGTTGACGGAATTTGCGACATCGACGGCAATCAATTCCTCGCGATAGTCGGGCAAACACCCGCAAAATCAAAGGGGGTAACCTATCGGCTTTCGCGCGCCTCTGCTCTGAGCTACGGTGTAACCCGGGGAGCCATAACGAAACGTGGAGAAGACACCCTCGCTCGAGCTGCATCGCTGATGAAGAATATTGTTGACGCTTCATCGACGACATGGATTCGCTCCCCGATGGCCGACAGTACGGTGATCACCGAGAGGTTCTCGTTCTTGGCCGATCTCGACGGGGTGTTCCTAGAAGCCGACAACGTGCCTGGCGTGCCATTGCGGGAAACGTTGGCTCTTACGGATTCAGAAGGTCGGCATGGAAAATTACGGCTCATACCGGTCAGAGGTATGGATAGCGACGATATTCTGCAAGGCGTGACGATCCTCGATGGCGCCCGTGCAACCTCCCGACTTGGCCAAGTCTCAGCTCGGAGCATTGTCGTGCTACTGGATCATGCGGACTTTGACGAGGAAGTCGCCAACCTTCTTAATCGGTTCCTACCTTATTCCGTCGACGAGGGAATTCACTTCGATGAAGGCGCAAATCCCGTGGTTGCACCACCAACCTCAATCGACTCGTTTATCTTTGCTCTGCCGGAAGGCAAAGATATTTTCGATAGCGCAATTTGAAATGTGGATGCGACTTATATCCAGTCTCCGTAGGCATAGTTGTTGCGAAAAATGAGCTCGTCCTTTGTATTCGACCTCGTAACCACGCAGCATCTGCAGGCAAGTGCTGTCACGCGGCGTTATCTGACCGTCGAGTTTCCCCCTGCGCATGAACTAGCTCGTGCATGCAATAGTATTTTCACCTTGGTAGACAGGGACGACATTGACCAGCAAGAAGTGCCTCGACTTGCTTGGCGACTCAAGATGACTGTATTGCAGACGCTACTGCCGTTTGACGATGAACGACTGTGTCTCCGTCAAATGGCAGAACGCCTGTCGATTCTGGCAGAGGGAATGCATGCGATAGCGGCTCCAGCACGAACTATCCACAATATCATTACGGCACTGCTCCAGAATCCGAAGAACCCCAAGTTGGAACGTATTGCAACGGTACTTGGTAGCACGAATGGTGGCCGTAGCGCGATCTTCGCTGGTCTGCAGCGAGTGGTCTCGCCCGGATGGCCATTGACAGTAGATTCGGAACGAGACCTTGGTCTGCATGGAGTAGTCGTACTTCGCTCTCGACGTGATGTGCATAGCCGAGTGTTCTCGCGGATCGTCTTTCCGGGAACGCTGCGATTTTCGGCGAAGCCCCTGACCCGCGATTTGCTCCTCGGGGGGCGAGCGAACGAAATCGTAATCGCTGCGTACCGAGGTGAGCGTATTCAAATTCCTGAGCGTCTTGAGCTACCTCGCGACACAGTATTTTCTTCTGCAGTCAGTTCTCGAAGATTTCCTTTAGTCGTCACAGACGAAGCTCAGGATGAACCGTTGGACAAATGGGTTAACGACTCGTCTTGGGAAAGCATCAGAGCTCAGTTCCCGAACCTGACGCCCACATCGGATCGAGACATCTCTGTCAACGCACGGTTCGTACTATTTGCCGACGCCAGCGGCGCGTTTCTTCCCAACGATGGAACCATAGTCGAGATATCCGATCTACTCGATCGCAATTTAGAGGTAGACGCAAATCGATTACCTCGCAAAGCCGTCGATTCTCTTGAAGAACACGATCTGGTGCTGCTCCGGCTGTCGGGCAGCGGCGACTATCTGGACGAGGTCGCAGATACCCTTATGGCAAGTGAGGGACGACCGAATCTTCGCCACGAAGCCACGGAGTGGAAGTCGTCATTGTGCGTCGCACTGAAAAGTCACGGGGAAGGTGTAATCGCAAGTGCATTTCGGGAACTTGGAGGACGACTGCGGTCCGCCAGCTATCTCTGGGTCTGGGCCGGAGACACAGTCATCGCTCCGCAGAGCTACGACACGTTTCGCCGCCTGACCGCAGTACTGGCGGAGTTCGCGCCTCCACAATGCCCTATGGATCTGGACGCTTACGCGAAGACGAAATGGGATCAAATGGAATTGGTCAAGGGCTACCAACATCGCGCAGGGGGCGAGATTCGAACGGCGCTGTTAGAACGAGTAAGGAAACTAATCGCCGAGCGCCAGAGAATCGAAACTGTTTTATCCATCGCACTCCCGGGTGTCGAGTCTGGGCAGATGGGATTGCTCAGGGTTTCAGCGATCGATATGCAGTCAGTTCGTGTTCCATACTCGACGCTGTTTCATAAGCACTCGGTGGAGATGAAATAGTGGCTAGAATGATTCCTCCTCAGATTTCAGCGAAGGCACCAGGCAGTGAACGACTGCTATACCAGAAGCTCAAGGAAGACCCTGCGACACGGGAATGGATTGTGTTCCATTCGTTTGATATCCGGCGCCATATTACCCGGTCGCAAGGAGAGGCTGACCTTGTCGTAGCCGTTCCCGGGCTAGGAGTATTGTGCATCGAGGTCAAGGGTTGCAGCCTCCAGCGACGCGACGGTCTGTGGATCTATCAATATGACCCGCCCAAAATATCTACCGTTGGACCCTTCCGACAGGCGAGCGACGCTGCACACTCGGTTCGCAAATACGTTATGGGCAGGGACGCGACACTGGCCAATATCGTCTTCACGTCTGCGGTGTTTTTCACGGAAATCGACTTCACGGAGCGATCGCTGGAGTGGGAGCCTTGGCAGGTTGTCAACAAGACGGATTTACTAAGGAATCCGGTGTCGTCAATTGTGATCCGAATTCTGGAGGCAGAACACACACGCCTCAGGAATACGGCTTCCACACGTACTTGGTATTCTCCGCGAAGTCGCCCGAATCGTCGACAGGTCGAGAGCATAGTCTCGGTGCTTCGGCCGGACTTCGAATATGCAGCTATTGGAAATGACAAAGACGAACTCGTTGAGCGATCAATTCGCAAGTTTACGGAGGAGCAGTTTCACGCACTAGATATGCTCGAAGATAACCGGCGTATCTTGTTCAAAGGGCCGGCCGGTACCGGCAAGACTTTGCTGGCCATCGAGGCTGCGCGCCGAGTGGTGCGTAGTGGCCGACGAGTCATGCTCCTGTGTCACAACTCACTGCTTGGAAATTGGCTTAAGGGCCAAACGGAGTCAATCGCGGCAGAAGCTCAAGCTGCAGAAACGTCGATGAGCGTCGGGACCGTCTCATCACTGTTGTTGAGGATTGCAGGTATCGAGGTTCCCATAGATGCCGGCAAGGAATTCTGGTCATCCGAACTACCTGAGCGGGCTTTGAACGCCCTGTTGCGCGACGATAGTCAGTTCAAGCCCTTCGATATGTTGATTCTTGACGAAGCGCAAGACCTGATGACAGAGGAAATTTTGGACGTCCTGGAACTGATCATTGCCGGCGGACTTGCAGGTGGACGGTGGGCCATGTTCGGTGACTTTGAGCGGCAAGCCATTTATGCAAATAGCAATGCTCAACCGGGATTGGAGCGACTCAAGAGCAGATCCGGACAGGGGTTCACAACCTGCCCTATCCGTATCAACTGCCGTAACACAAGAAATATCGCCGATGCTGTTACGCTCACGAGTGGTTTAACCCCAGGATACAGCCGTGTCCTTCAGTCCGAGGAGGGGGTGGACGTTGCTCCAATCTTCTATCGGAATCAGGCTGACCAAGATTTGAAACTCGCTGATAGTGTCCGCCAGCTTAGTCGTAGATACGGCCCGGACGGGATTGTGGTGCTGTCGATGCGCACCGATGCAGCTGCATGTGCAGCTAGGCTGAAGGGAGTCGTCGATAAAGTACCTGTACTTCCCTTTGGCAAAACGTCGAACTCGGCGCAAGCCATAGTCCACTACGGCAGCGTATATGCATACAAAGGCATGGAATCCCCAGTGGTTATTCTCACTGATGTTGAAGAACTCGATGGTGACCAAGCTGCTGCGCTGCTGTATGTAGGCATGACGCGTGCAAGACTCGCACTTCACGTCTTAATGAACGAACGACTTCGTAGCGTCTATGGGCGGCTACTAATTCAAGGACTCAAGGCACAACGGGAAGGCTCCGCATGAAGACGCTCGACAAAAACCTGCTAAATCGCGAGCTGATGCTACGGCGCCTCAGGGCTGAGGTCGTCGGGCCCGATCCCGCAGGCAAGTCAGTCGCTTTAGTTGAAAAACAGGCAATGAGTTGGGAAGAGTTCCGGACTGCCCGTTGCCAACCTGACGGTGAAGAGATCGTTTGGCAGGATCCCCCTGTAAAACGATTTGGTGCCGGGATCCTGTTTCCACAAGGCGTCGACGAGCTTGCATCTGAACAAGCATCTGAATTTGCTGAAGGTTCGATAGACGAGTCACCCGAGCTTCGGGCTGGTGTCGAATTGAGTGACGATGTTGCTGCCAAACTAGAGAAGAAGGCTAGCAACGTTGCCTCTATCGACGAAGTGGACAATGAGGACGTAACGTTGGCCAACGCGTTCCGGCCTTCCGCTCTCGGAGTTAGCTTGCTGGCGGACCTCGGACGGGAGGAGCTTGGGATCTCCGTCGAACTACTAAGTGTCGGAAGGGTTGGGGCCGAAAAAACGATTGAAGGTCCGTGCGGCATTTACAAGCCTCTGACGCTAGTGATCGGTGCGGCGGTTGGCAAGCAGGGGACCGAGAGAAAGGTCTGGCTACGACGATCTGTCGTTACAGACGACGGCAAATGCCCTGTCGTGAAGGTGGGTAAAGCGGAACTCCTCAAGGCGACAGAACCACTGCGCTTTCCCATCGGCCCAGTGGAGGCAGGTCTGCAATTAGTCATCCTGTCACGCTCGTGGCGTGGAGCGCCAACAGCGAACCACCGGCTACTCACGATTTCGATCATCAATACACTCAGAGCTTCTCGGGAGAATCTCGACGGCACTTGCCTGTTTCAATCCGGTCTCCGGGTCTCAGGCCAGTCCGGGGGCACCTGGATTGACCCCTACCCCGAATACTTCTCCAGCGAATTTGACAATCCGGATCCCCGTGCCGACGAGAACGTGAATCGTATCCTCTATCGCAACGACAGAACGTTCGCGATCGGCCATGGTTGTGGTGCAGACTGGATCCATGGCCGTCCGGAACGGGTCGGTGCCGTGTGGAGCGATAGCCTCCCGGTCTTCGAAACGCCGTCGACAAGCGCTGATCTTGCCGTTAAACAACCGGATGGGTCGATGTCCAGCCTCAGGGTGAGTATGCGCAAGCTCGCCGGGCTGGAGCCGGGAGACGACGGACTGAACGATGCAGAAACACTGATAAGTGAATACCGGCGTTGGATTGCCTCTCTCGAATCCACGGTGACTTCGATACCAGTAAGGGATCGGCCCACAGCGACGGCGCTAATTGACGACTGTCGGATCTGCGCAGATCGCATCGACGCCGGGCTGAAGCTATTGCGCGCTCGGGATGCATCAGGTAATCGAGCACGCCAAGCGTTTCAACTAGCCAACCACGCCATGCTGATCGCACAGCTACGTGCAGGACAAGAAATGCGTTCGCCATTGCACGATGACCTAGGCCGCGTGACATGGCCTCCCGCAACACAATTCGATCCGACTGTCCCGGACGCCGGTCGGGGCTACTGGCGACCTTTCCAGATCGCCTTTTTGTTAATGTCCCTGCAAGGCATTGCTGACTCGACGCACGTCGAACGGGAAATAGTAGATCTCATCTGGTTCCCGACGGGTGGTGGCAAGACAGAGGCGTACCTTGGGTTGACCGCATTTACGGTGTTCTTCAACGCCATTTCGGGGGACGCTGCTGGCGGAGTCGATGTCCTGATGCGGTACACGTTGAGGCTCCTGACGGCGCAGCAGTTCCAGCGCGCCTCGACCCTGTTCTGCGCGATGGAACACCTGCGACGTGCAAATCCTAGCTCCCTCGGTACGCGGTCATTCGAGATCGGACTCTGGGTAGGCGGTAGTGCCACTCCGAACAAGCGGGACGATGCTATTAGCAAGCTGCGGAAGCTTCAACGTGATCCTGACGCAGAAAATCCCTTCGTTCTGTTGCGCTGTCCATGGTGCGCGGCCAAGTTCGGACCTCACGAATCTGCGGGATTGGAGGCTCGGGGCAGCAGGCAGGTATTTGGGAGAACGAAGACCCATTCTGGTGCTATCAATGTTCTGGGGTACTCGAAGGAACGGCGTGGTTCGGCAGATACGGTTGTCTATCGCTGCAGCGACAAAAATTGTGAGTTTGGTGGCCTTCCCGGCTCCGGGAGGCTGCCGCTGCCCATCGTCGTCATCGACGAGGACGTCCTTGAGCGTCCCCCCAATTTGCTGATCGGGACCGTCGACAAGTTCGCGATGCTCGCTTGGAGCCCCCGTGCACGAAGCATCTTCGGTATCGATGAATCCGGACGGCACAAAGGAAGGCCACCGACACTCGTCATCCAGGACGAACTGCATTTGATCTCTGGACCGCTCGGCTCCATGGTGGGGGCCTATGAGACTGTCATCGAGGCGCTTTGCATCGACCCGTTGGGTGGCATGGTACGTCCGAAAATCGTCGCCTCGACGGCAACTATTAGTCGAGCACGGGAACAAGTATGCGCGCTCTATGCGCGCGGGGCGGTTGCGCTATTCCCGCCGTCAGGACTTGATGCGTCAGACTCATTCTTCGCACGCGAAGCTATGGACGAAGCCGGTCGGCCGTTGCCCGGCCGACTTTACGCTGGCGTGTTGGCTCCTGCCCACGTTTCAGTACAGACGTCGGAAACACGGATCTTTGCAGCTTTAATGCAGCATGCCGCTCTGTTGGATGGCGACCCAGCCGACCTGGATCCTTGGTGGACACTCTTGGTTTTCTTCAATTCACTCAGAGAGCTCGGTGGCGCTTTGACGTTGTTCTCCGCGGACACGCGCGAATATCTGCGAGTGGTTCTAACGCGCCACGGTGTGGACTATGAACGCATTCGACAGCTCCTTCACGTAGAGGAGCTGACTAGTCGCATCCGCGGTGACCACATCCCGCGCCTGCTGGAAAAACTCGACGTGCCACTGCGCGAGAGCGAGCGGAAATCACCGAATTCCCCTTCGCCGATCGATGCCTGCCTTGCTTCGAACATCATAGAGGTTGGTGTTGACATACAGCGGCTGTCCTTGATGGCAATCGTCGGTCAGCCTAAGACGACTTCTCAATACATTCAAGTTTCGAGTCGCGTGGGGCGGGACCAAAACAAGCCAGGCTTAGTTGTAGTGATCTATGGTCAAACCAAGCCACGAGATCGAAGCCATTACGAACGTTTCCGGTCCTATCACCAAAAACTCTATGCTCAGGTTGAGCCTACAAGTGTCACGCCATTCAGCCCGCCAGCTGTCGAGCGCTCACTGCATGGATTGATAGTGGCGCTGGTGCGCCAGCTTGGTCGACTGGACTCGGATGCGGAACGACCCGATCCATTCCCGTTGTTACCCGGAAGCAATCTGCGGAATCGCTTGGAAGAAATGGTCCGGGCTCGCGTGCGTCAGATCGCTCCGTCGGAGGAGGGGGCAGTGATGGCACGCCTGATACATCGACTAGACCAGTGGCGAGCTTGGAATCCGGCGCAGTATGGAGGCTTCGGTCAGGCACCCGAAGACGCGCCCTTGATGCATCCTGCTGGAAGCGCTGAACGCACAGAATGGAATGGACGCAGTTGGCCGACGATGTCGTCGCTACGGAACGTAGATGCCAGCTGCGAAGCAGAGATCACAGACCGTTATCGGCCTGTTGTAGGAGGTACGACATGAGCCGCCCTGTTCGCAGGTCACAAGCGTTATCACCGTTCGGTATAGGAGCACTGGTCGACTTTCCTGGCCCCGTCTCTCTTGTCCACGCAGGTCTGGATGCTTGGCCATTCGAACCGACCAACCCTGACCACCGGGAGTTCAAAGTCGAAGACGAACCGCGGCTAGCGCGTCGCTTGGGCGTAGATTTTTTTGTTCAACCACCTGATTTCCGTCAGGTTGATAGTGCGGCAGGCGCAAATGCCGTCAACGTCGGACTGAAACTGCCCTTCCTGAGATTTCCACTGTGGCACTCCTGTCCAAGATGCGGACGCATGGCCGAAGCACGTTATCACGATCGTCAATCGCCATTCTGCGACGGCCCGATCGGAAGCGGGGGACAGAAGGGCACGAGTCACAAGCGCCGAAAGATGGTCCAAGTGCGTTTCATTGCAGCTTGCCGCGATGGACATATGAGGGATTTTCCTTGGGTTGAGTGGCTTGGCCTCGATCGCGACGAATGGGGACGCGTCAAGTCGGACCGCTGGTTGCGACTACTCTCTACAGGCTCGGCATCAGCAGCAGGTATTGTTGTCGTGGCTGAGCGTCAGGACGTATCGGGGATAGTCGAAATCAAGCGCCGATCGCTTTCTGGTGCACTGGGACTTGATTTGGGAGTCAAGTGTGACAGCCAGAATCCGGCTCTGGGTATCGGGCATGGCGGCGATGACGACGGCGAAGCGTGTGGGACACCCCTACAAGCGGTTCTTCGGGGTGCGAGCAATCTCTACTTTGCAGATGTTCGAAGTGCCATCTATGTTCCCGAAGTTATCGATGCAACTATCCCTCAGGATGTGCTCGACCTGCTGGACGATCATGCGCTCAAGCAGGATCTGTTGGCTGGTGCTTTAGCTTCCGATACGGGGCAACTCACAAAGAGGTCCGCGGGCCTAGTTCTGAAAAAACGGCGGCCCGAGTCGCAAGTCGATCCGGCAGTGCTGGCCGACGCAGTCAACAAGCACATCCTGATCGAAATACTCACACAGGACCGCTATACTGCCGCTGCACTCATGCAGCAGGCTCAGATCGCCATTGATGGCACCCTGTCCGAGCAGGTCGTTGCTAGCGTCGTCGCTGCATCCTCATTCCATGACTGGGCAATCATGGCTTCAGTACTCGTTGAGCCGCTGAACAAATGGGTCCAAGCGCGAAAGAACAATGAATCCGTTTCCGACGGGACAATTGACGCATCCGAAGGAACGTTCCGGTCGGAAGAGTATGCCGCCTTCAATCGGGATGGTCAGGAGGGCTCTCCCAAGGTTAATCTACTCGTGCGAAGTCACCCGATTGCTGAGTATGAAGACGTAGTTCGCACTCGCTTCTCCCGTGTCGCGCTACTAGACAAACTCCGGGAGACTAGGGCTTTCGTGGGGTTCAGTCGCTTATTTGCCACGCCCGTTATTGACACTGACAAGCGCTGGGGGCTGATATCGCGCCAGAAGATGAACTGGTTGCCCGCTGTCGTCGTGCGTGGTGAAGGAATCTTTCTCGTCTTCGATGCTGGTCACCTGGATGCGTGGGACAAGCAACATGGAGAATTTCACCGTCAGCGTCTCCTCTCAGTTAACCGCAATCTTCACGAGCAGGCGCGCCGTCGCCAAGTGCATGTTGTAGACACAACGCCTAAGTTCGTTATGCTCCACACGTTCGCACACGCCCTCATCAATCAGCTCACGTTCGATTGTGGATACGGTTCGTCATCGCTACGAGAGCGCATTTACTGTTCGGATGAGGACCCGCGGATGCACGGTATTTTGATATATACGGCAGCTGGCGATGCGGAAGGAACAATGGGGGGATTGGTACAGATGGGGACGCCGGGATTGTTGGAGCGCACGGTTGCTAGGGCGATCGATCGTGCAAGGTGGTGCTCTACAGATCCGATCTGCATTGAGAGTCCCGGCCAAGGCCCCAACAACTGTAATCTCGCCGCCTGCCACGCTTGCTCGCTTCTACCGGAAACGTCGTGCGAGCAGCAAAACCGGCTGCTTGATCGGGCAACGCTAGTGGGAACTCTAGATAGGCCGGACACAGGCTTCTTTTCGTTCTGACTCTCAATGGAAAAGCGGGGACGAGACCGACTACCTTTCAGATCCAGTTCCTGCTAATACACTTGATCCGTTACGGCCGAGCTCAAATGGTTCGGCTCGATGGACGATATGAACCGCTCCGGATTTTATGGAGGCTGACGCGACGAACGCCGTCAGGGTTCCTCCTTGCGACACATTTTCAATTCGACCGTCAAGTCCGGGAAACTAAAAGTCATGATACGTGGGCGGTCGAACACAAAGCGCCGGACATGACGCTCCACTGCGTGGGCCAAATCTGCCAGTGGTTCTGTGTAGTCAAGATCATCCAAGACATGTAGTAACTCAAACCAACTCAACCAAGCCGCACGACTATCGCGGTCAGACTCGCCGCTAAATCTTGCTGTGTAGCGAGTTATCACATACATCAGTGGGGCGGCGGGAGCAGTGACGTCCTTTATGCCGAGTTGCTTTGCAACTTCAACTGCGCTGCGCCCGTCGATCCACGACACAAGCTTATTCACCCATTCGTTAGCCTTCTTGACGACGTTGTTTCGCCGGCTTTGCCATTCGCGTAATGAATGCCCAAACACGTCGTTCCATTTAAGTTGTACGAACGCCATCGCTCCGGACTCAGTGTCAACGATTACCGCGTCTACGTCCGTCAATTCGGAGCCATCCGCTCGACGGATGCTAAAACCATGAGTGGGAACGTGGAACCTGGGCGCGCCGAATGCGCTGGATAAGTCCCGACGAAAGACCTTCTCTTTTTCGTCAACGGCTTGGTCCCAGTCATTCTTGTAAATTGTTTTCAAATGCCGAAAGAATGACACATACGGGTTCGATAATGCCCCAAAGCAGGGGAGGAGCACGAAGTCTTGCCCCAACTCAACATAGTATGGGCAAGGAATTTCAAAATTTCCTTCCCAATCCCATTCGTCGAGCGTGTCGCTCGACAGTGTCAGTGCGCGCATCGTCGATGGAACAAGGTCTCGAGATATCCCAGCCTCTTCAAGAACCGCTTCGACGTCTTCCTTTCGTGCGAAGATAGTTGTGACATTTGCGAGCAAAATTTCCGGTTGCTTTATCCGAAGCTCGTAGGAAAAATCAATGTGGCAGAGAACTCTTCCGAGCGCTTCGTTACTTGAATCTCTCCACTCCTTAAATGTTCTGCCGCCTATTATGACGTTATCTGGCAATGCTTCGCGTTCGGGAAATCTTCTGCCGTAACTCTCGGCCTTCTTCCGATAGGCGTGCACGATATCCCAGTCATTGTCATACCGAATGAACCATCCATCTGGGGTATCAACATACGATTTCATACGATTTCGGAGTTTTTCCTCAAACTCTTCATTCACGGGATCCGGAGCGTTGCCGTGCGCCAAAACTGAGTCCGCAGCAAATCGCTGAGAGATCTCTTCGAGGCCGACATCAACTTCTATGAGAGGGCCGGAATCCCGCATAGTCGATTTCGATAATCCATACCGCTCGAGTTGCGCCATGCGTCGCAAGTTGGTGAGTTGACCACACGTAATCAGATATGAATAGGCAAAGCTCATCCACTCTGGAACAATTGGTCCCCACGGTACACCTCCACCAATGCTTCTCACAGTTTTCAAAAATGGCTTCAATGCCGATACGAGCCCCAATTTGGCAAAATGCCGAGCCTCTTCACGCTCAGTAGGTAGTTCGTGGTTTGCATCCATGAAATCAGCAATAGCGATTGTGTCTAGCGCACGAACTATCGTTATCAACGCCTCTTGCTCATATCCCTTCCACAGCCTCGCAGCCTTTTCTTGCACGCGATCGATCTGTTGAGCAATAAGAGCTTCCACCTCACTACAAGTATTTCGGTAATCCTTCTGTTGATTCACGGAATCATCTCCTGTTTGCCGATGTTTCTCATGAGGTCCGCATATACCAGAACGGACCAATTATTCAATCGTAGCGAAATCGACATTGCATCAGATGAGCCTCTTAGGCAATGGACTTACGTCAGATTTGGTAATGCCACGCATTTGGGCGAGCCCGGCGAACTTCCAGATCGGCAAGTGGCCGGGATATTTCCCCTGATGTGAAGGCATAAATATCTGGTTAGACTTGAGCCGTGACCAGATTCCCTCAAAACTGCGCCGAAATGCCTTCGGCTGTCAACCGACGTCGCGATCCTGAAATGGGAACAATCTTCACGTAGCGGGCGTCGGAGGCGACGCAGCGAAGGTGGACGGCTCATCCCCTATTGAGATCCTTTCTTTGCAAGCGAGCAATGAAGGTGACACCAGAGACGAGTGAAACGACGTAAGCGCCGAGAGCGCAACGGAAAGCCTGCTGGAAGGCGGTCGGCGCACGAGAGATGGGATGCGTCGGCGACTCGCCGATGAGTCCGTGCTATCAACAACAAAAAAGACCCATAAGTTTTTCAACTTACGGGTCCGTTTTTCTCGGCTTATGTGGCTATCTACAGGCAGTATTAGACGTCAATATTCCCCGCCCGCAGCGCATTCGACTCGATAAACGCCCGCCGCGGCTCGACGTCATCCCCCATGAGGGTAGTAAAGATCCCATCCGCCGCAATCGCGTCTTCGATCTGCACACGCAGCAGACGCCGCACTGCCGGATCCATGGTCGTTTCCCACAGCTGCTCGGGGTTCATCTCGCCGAGCCCCTTATAGCGTTGTTTCGAGACGTTGCGTTCAGCATCTGCCAGCAGCCACTTCATCGCGCTCTTGAAGTCCGCGACAGCCATGCTGCGCTCACCGCGCTTGATAACCGCACCTTCCCCAATAAGCCCCTTGAACGTATTCGCGGTGGTCACGAGCTGCTGATAATCCGCCGTGTGCTGGAATTCCTGGTCGATGACCGAAACCCGCACATTGCCGTGATGCGTTCGCTCGACATGCAGCGCTCGCTGTTCGCGAACCGCGTCATACGAAGGCACAACCCGCACTTCATTCTTCAGCGCTTCATCATGCAACGCAGCGTGCAGCGCCTTAGCCGAAGCCTCGGTCGAAGCCTCATTGGAGAGATCGATCACCACCCCATCCATAACGGCTTCCAGCGCCGCCGGGTCATACAACCGGCTCAACCGCTCGATCACGCTCTGCGACAGCAGATACGACCGTGCCAGCTCCCCAAGCGCATCACCCGAAATCGCCGCCGCATTCTCACCCGGCACCAGCTCCGACCCTTGCAGCGCCAATCGCAGCATATGCGCGTTGAGCTCCACGTCATCCTTCAGATACCGCTCGTCCTTGCCCGCCTTGATCTTGTAAAGCGGCGGCTGCGCGATATACACGTACCCGCGCTCGATCATGTCCGGCATCTGGCGATACAGGAACGTGAGCAGCAGCGTCCGGATGTGCGCACCGTCGACGTCCGCGTCGGTCATGATGATGATGCGGTGATATCGCAGCTTGTCGAGGTTGTAGTCTTCCTTGCCGATCCCGCACCCAAGCGCGGTCACGAGCGTGACGATCTGCTCCGACGACAGCAGCTTGTCGTAACGCGCCTTCTCGACGTTCAGCACCTTGCCGCGCAGCGGCAGGATCGCCTGGAACTTGCGATCACGCCCTTGCTTGGCTGACCCACCTGCCGAGTCACCCTCGACGATGTAGATTTCGCACTTCGCCGGGTCTTTCTCCTGGCAGTCCGCGAGCTTGCCCGGCAGACCAACGCCGTCGAGCACGCCTTTGCGGCGCGTCATTTCACGAGCCTTCCGAGCAGCATCCCGCGCCCGAGCAGCTTCAACAATCTTCCCGCAAATGATCTTCGCGTCGATCGGCGTTTCCAGCAGGAACTCTTCCAGTGCCTTCGCCACAACTTCCTCAACCGGCGCGCGAACCTCGGAAGAAACCAGCTTGTCCTTCGTCTGCGAGCTGAACTTCGGCTCCGGCACCTTCACCGACAGCACGCACGACAACCCTTCGCGCATGTCGTCGCCGGTCGTCTCGACCTTCGCCTTCTTCGCGATTTCGTTGTCGGTGATGTACTTGTTGATGACGCGCGTCATCGCGGCCCGCAGGCCGGTCAGGTGCGTGCCGCCGTCGCGTTGCGGAATGTTGTTCGTGAAGCACAGCACGTTTTCGTTGTAGCTGTCGTTCCACTGCATCGCAACTTCGACGCCCACGCCGTCCTTCTCGCCGTTGGCGAAGAACACCGTCGGGTGCAGGTTGGTCTTCGTCTTGTTGATGTACTCGACGAAGCCCTTCACACCGCCGGCGAACGCGAAATCGTCTTCCTTGCCCGAACGCAGGTCGGTCAAACGAATCCGCACGCCGTTGTTCAGGAACGAGAGTTCACGCATCCGCTTCGCGAGGATGTCGTAGTGATACTCGACCGTGCCGAAAATGGTCGGATCGGCCATGAAGTGCACTTCGGTGCCGCGGTTCTCGGTGTCGCCGGTCACGAGCATCGGCGACACTTCCACGCCGTCCACCACCTCGAGCACGCGATCCTGCGCGACGCCGCGGTGGAACTCCATGAACCGCTTCTTGCCGTCGCGGCGCACGGTGAGGCGCAGCCAGCTCGACAGCGCGTTCACGCACGACACGCCCACGCCGTGCAGGCCGCCGGACACCTTGTAGCTGTTCTGGTCGAACTTGCCGCCGGCGTGCAGCTCGGTCATCACGATTTCAGCAGCACTGCGCTTCGGCTCGTGCTTGTCGTTCATCTTCACGTCGGTCGGGATCCCGCGGCCGTTGTCGGTCACGGAAATCGAGTTGTCGGCGTGAATCGTCACGTGGATGTCGTTGCAGTACCCGGCCAACGCTTCGTCGATCGAATTGTCGAGCACCTCGAACACGAGGTGGTGCAGACCGGTGCCGTCCGACGTGTCGCCGATGTACATCCCGGGGCGCTTGCGCACCGCTTCCAGACCTTCGAGGATCTGGATCGACGAGGCGCCGTAGCTGCTGTTATCGGGTTGCGAATTGTGCTGTTCACTCATGGATATCTTCCGGTTCTGCGAGGCCACTCTAGTGGCGGCGCGGTGCGTTTCAGCGAAGGAAATCGCCGGGCCGCTCCAGTTTCCTGGCCCATCCACGGTGCCGGTCAGGCACCGAAAGGACGGGTTGTCGGTTCGCCATAAAAACGCCAAAGGGGCTTGCCGCCCCCTGGTGTGTGTCTTGATGTCGTGCGCGTCAGATGCGCATCGGCATCACGACATACTTGAACTCGTCGTTCTCGGGCACGGTAATCAGCGCGCTCGAGCTGGCGTCGCCGAGGCTCACCTGTACGGTGTCGACCTTCAGGTTCGCGAGCACGTCGAGCAGATACGTGACGTTGAAGCCGATGTCGACGGTATCGCCCTGGTAGGCGATTTCGAGTTCTTCCTGCGCCTCTTCCTGATCGGCGTTGGTCGACATGATCTTCAGCTGGCCCGGCGCGATGATGCAGCGCACGCCCTTGAACTTGTCCGAGGTCAGGATCGCCGCGCGCTGCAGCGAACGCTGCAGTTCTTCACGGCCGATCTCGAACGTGTTCTTGTGCGCCTTCGGGATCACGCGCTGGAAGTCGGGGAACTTGCCCTCGACGAGTTTCGACACGAGCTCGACCTGGCCGAACGTGAACTTGGCCTGGGTTTGCGCGATGTCGATGGTGACGGTGTCGTCGATGTCTTCGAGCAGGCGCTGCAGCTCGAGAATCGTCTTGCGCGGCACGATGACTTCCTGGCGGCCGAACGTGCCGCCTTCGAGCTTCATCGACGAGAACGCGAGGCGGTGGCCGTCGGTGGCCACGGCCATCAGCTGGTCGCCGTCGACGACGAGCAGCATGCCGTTCAGGTAGTAGCGGATGTCCTGCTGCGCCATCGCGAAGTGCACCATGCCGAGCAACTGGCGGAACGACTTCTGCGGGACGGTCAGCGTGGCGCCGAAATCCTTCGCCTGCGCGACGGTCGGGAACTCGTCGGCCGCCAGCGTCTGGAGTGCGAAACGGCTCTTGCCCGATTGAACGGTGAGGCGCTTGTCGGCGAGCGACAGCGTGACCTGGCCGTCAGGCATCGCGCGCAGGATGTCGAGCAGCTTGCGGGCGGCGACGGTGGTCGCGACCTGGTCGCCGCCGACGCCGAAATCGGCGCGCGTGGTGATCTGCAGCTCCAGGTCGGTCGACAGGAATGAAACGTCCGGGCCGTTCTTGGTGATCAGCAGGTTGGCGAGGATCGGCAACGTATGGCGGCGTTCGACGATGCCGCTGACCGTTTGCAGCGGCCTGAGGAGGGTGTCTCGTTCGGTCTTGACCAGTTGCATAGAGTTCCTTCGTTGAGTAACGGCCTGCAGCGCAGCAGCCTCGCAGCGCCCCGCCGGCCGGGCTCTTGGCCCGCCACCACCGGGGCGGTCAAACCAGTATTGTGCCTCAAAACCGAACCGCCCCCCTTAAATTGGGGCGGAGGCCGAATTATCAAGCGCGCCGCGCGCTCAGCCCTTCAGCGTTTGTTCCAGCACGTGCAGCTCGTGGTTGAGCTGCGCGTCCTTGCTGCGCTCGTCGGCGATCTTGCGCACCGCGTGCAGCACGGTGGTGTGATCGCGCCCGCCGAACAGCTCGCCGATTTCCGGCAGGCTCTTCTGCGTGAGTTCCTTCGCGAGATACATCGCAATCTGCCGCGGCCGCGCGATGTTCGCGGGGCGCTTCTTCGAATACATATCCGCGACCTTGATGTTGTAGAAGTCGGCGACGGTCTTCTGGATGTTCTCGACCGAAATCTGCCGGTTCTGCACGGTCAGCAGGTCCTTCAGCGCTTCCTTGGTCAGCTCGATCGAAATCTCGCGGCCGTGGAACTTCGAATACGCGAGGATCTTGCGCAGCGCGCCTTCGAGTTCGCGCACGTTCGAGCGCAGGTGCTTCGCGACGAAGAACGCGACGTCTTCCGAGAGATTCACGCCTTCCGACTGCGCCTTGCGCATCAGGATCGCGACGCGCATTTCCAGCTCGGGCGGCTCGATCGCGACGGTGAGGCCGGAGTCGAAGCGCGAGATCAGGCGATCGTCGATGCCCGAGATTTCCTTCGGATACGTGTCGCTGGTGATGATCACCTGCGCCTTGTTCGCGACCAGCGCCTCGAACGCGTAGAAGAATTCCTCTTGCGTGCGCGATTTGCCGGAGAAGAATTGAATATCGTCGATCAGCAGCAGGTCGAGCGAGTGGTAGTAGCGCTTGAAGTCGTCGAACGCCTTGCGCTGGTACGCCTTCACCACGTCGGACACGTACTGTTCCGCATGGATGTAGCGGATCCGCGCGCCGGCCTTGTCGAGCAGCAGCTGGTTGCCGATCGCGTGGATCAGGTGGGTCTTGCCGAGGCCGACGCCGCCGTACAGGAATAGCGGGTTGTACGAGATGCCCGGGTTGTCCGCGACCTGGATCGCGGCGGCGCGCGCGAGCTGGTTCGCCTTACCGGTCACGAAGTTGTCGAACGTGAGCACGGGGTTCAGCTTCGAACGCTCGTACATCGAATCGGCTTCGCCGCCGTTCGCGGGTGCGGCACCCGGCCCCGGGCGCCACGTGCGGCGGCCGGCGGCCGCTTCGTGCGCGGGCAGGCTCGGCAGGTCGATGTCGGCGTCGTCGGCGTTCAGGTGGTGCGCGGCGGCCGCCGACGGCGTCATCGGCACGTCGGCCGGCGCGGTGGGCGCAGCGCCGGCGTTCGCGGCCAGGTTGGCGGCGATCGCGGCCACCGTTGCGGCCGGGCCGCTCGGTGCTAGCGGCGCGCGCGGGGCGGCTGCGCCCGATGCGGCGCCGGCCGCGGCGCTGCGCATGCCTGCCTTGGGATCGAGGACGAACTGGACTTCGATCGGCGTGTTCCAGAATTCGCGGGCCAGATCGGAGATCCGTCCCGAAAACTGGCTCTTGACCCAGTCCAGCTTGAAGCGGTTCGGCGCGGCGATGGACAGCGTGTTCGCCGACGCATCGAAGGCCACCGGGGCCAAGGGTTTGATCCACGTCACGTACTGCTGGGGCGTCAGCTCGCGCTCCAGCAGTGCGGAACAGTGTTGCCAGAAATCGTTCATCAAGTAACTGTCGTTTTTTGCGTGCACAGCGCGGCTCGCCGGCGCCCTTGTCGCGGTTGCGCAACAAGGCCCGAAGCGGTCGTGCGAGCGTGCCTCGGACGCCTGCGTCACAGTGCTGGAGGGGCAGGCGCGGGCCGAGGCGGCGTGCGGGATTCTTGGAGATAAGGCGAGATTCTACCGCCAAACGCGACCACAGCGCGAGTTATCCACAGGCCGGGATTGTGGGTCGCGGGGCCGGATCGGCGCGGGCCGGCACAGGCGAGCGACTCCTAAAGTATTGACCGTCAAGAGAAAAACGGTTTAAATAGCGGGTTCCGCGAAAACCAATCCTGTATTCCCGGCGATTGCGTTCGCCCGAATGCCTACGGTTAAGGGCACGCGGTCCCCTGAATTTCGACATTCTCGAACAAGTGAGAACATCATGAAACGTACTTACCAACCGTCCGTGACGCGCCGCAAGCGCACCCATGGCTTCCGTGTCCGCATGAAGACGGCAGGTGGCCGCAAGGTCATCAACGCTCGCCGCGCGAAGGGCCGCAAGCGCCTCGCCATCTAAGGCAGGTTGCGCGCTGTGTCCGCCGTCCGCAGTCCTGCGGAAGGTGCCGTCGAGCCGGGTGCGAATCCGTCGCAGACGAAAGCCGCCTTCCCGAAAGCTGCGCGACTTCTGAAAACGGATGAATTTTCATCCGTTTTTCGTTTGCGCCCCTGGCGGCGCTCCGCGCACTTCGTGATTTACGGCAAGCCGACCGGGCAGCCCGCGCGTCTGGGGCTCGTCGTCGGCAAGAAGTATGCGCCGCGTGCGGTAACACGTAACCTCGTGAAGCGGCTGGCGCGCGATGCGTTTCGCTTGCGCCGGGCCGAGTTCGCCGGTTACGACCTGCTGCTGCGGCAGCACACGCGCTTCGACAAGAAAGCGCTGCCGAGCGCGGCTTCAGCCCCGCTCGCGGCGATGTGCGCGGCCGAGATCCGCGAGCTGCTCGACAGGGCAGTCCGGGAAATCGCCCGCCGTGCGTCGAAGCCCGCGTCCGAGTGACGCATCCGTGCCCGGTGCGGCGTTCGCGCTTGCCCGGCCGGTTTTGACGCGGCGTCGTACGGCGCCGCCCAAGGTATGGAAACGGTATTGATCGCCTTGCTGCGCTTCTACAAGGTTGCCGTGAGCCCGATGCTCGGCAACCGTTGCCGTTTTTATCCTTCCTGTTCGGATTACGCGCGCGAGGCAATCCAGTATCATGGCGCCGCGCGCGGCACGTATCTCGCCGTCAGGCGCGTGTGCCGATGCCATCCGTTTTCCGCGGGCGGCATCGACCTCGTCCCGCCGCCCAACTCCGACACTCGCGCTCGCGGCGAAGCCGACGCGCGGTCCCATCGACTCTGAGACAACGCATGGATATCAAACGCACCGTCCTATGGGTGATCTTCTTCATGTCAGCTGTCATGCTGTACGACAACTGGCAGCGGTCCCATGGACGCCCGTCGATGTTCTTCCCGAGCGCCACGCAGACGGCCCCCGCGGCCGCTGCCGGCGGTGCATCGGGCACGGGCGCGACGACGACCGCAGGTGAAGTGCCTGCCGCCGCAGCCGGCGCCGCCCCGTCGACCACTGCTCCGGCCGCCCAGGCGCAGCTCGTGAAGTTCTCGACCGACGTGTACGACGGCGAAATCGACACGCGCGGCGGCACGCTCGCGAAGCTGACGCTGAAGAAGCAGGGCGACGGCAAGCAGCCCGACCTGTACATCACGCTGTTCGACCACACGGCCGGCCATACGTATCTCGCACGCTCGGGCCTGCTCGGCGGCGATTTCCCGAACCACAACGACGTCTACACGCAGCTGAACCCCGGCTCGACGTCGCTGACGGGTGACCAGAACGCGCTGAAGCTGTCGTTCGAATCGCCGGTGAAGGGCGGCGTGAAGGTCGTGAAGACCTACACGTTCACGCGCGGCAGCTACGTGATCGGCGTCGACACCAAGATCGACAACGTCGGCACGGCACCTGTCACGCCGACGGTCTACATGGAACTGGTGCGCGACAACACGGCCGTCGAAACGCCGATGTTCTCGCATACGTTCCTCGGGCCGGCGGTCTACACGGACGCGAAGCACTTCCAGAAGATCAACTTCAGCGACCTCGACAAGAACAAGGCCGACTACGTGACCTCCGCCGACAACGGCTGGGTCGCGATGGTGCAGCACTACTTCGCGTCGGCCTGGATTCCGCAGCAGGGCGTGAAGCGCGACATCTACGCTGAAAAGATCGATCCGACGCTGTACCGCGTCGGCGTGAAGCAGCCGGTCGCCGCGATCGCGCCGGGCCAGTCGGCCGACGTGCAGGCACGCCTGTTCGCCGGTCCGGAAGAGGAGCGCATGCTCGAAGGCATCGCGCCGGGCCTGGAACTCGTGAAGGACTACGGCTGGGTGACGATCATCGCGAAGCCGCTGTTCTGGCTGCTCGAGAAGATCCACGGCTACATCGGCAACTGGGGCTGGTCGATCGTGCTGCTCACGATCCTGATCAAGGCCGTGTTCTTCCCGCTGTCGGCTGCGAGCTACAAGTCGATGGCGCGCATGAAGGAAATCACGCCGCGCATGCAGGCGCTGCGCGAACGCTTCAAGAGCGATCCGCAGAAGATGAACGCCGCGCTGATGGAGCTGTACAAGACCGAGAAGGTCAATCCGTTCGGCGGCTGCCTGCCGGTCGTGATCCAGATCCCGGTGTTCATCTCGCTGTACTGGGTGCTGCTCGCCTCGGTCGAAATGCGCGGCGCGCCGTGGGTTCTGTGGATTCACGACCTGTCGCAGCGCGATCCGTTCTTCATCCTGCCGGTGCTGATGGCCGTGTCGATGTACGTGCAGACGAGCCTGAACCCGACCCCGCCGGACCCGGTCCAGGCGAAGATGATGAAGTTCATGCCGATCGCGTTCTCGGTGATGTTCTTCTTCTTCCCGGCCGGCCTCGTGCTGTACTACGTCGTGAACAACGTGCTGTCGATCGCACAGCAGTACTACATCACGCGCAAGCTCGGCGGGGCCAAGAAGAAACCGGCCTGACGCCCGTTGCATACGCGGGCGGCGAGCCGCCCGCGATGCACGCAAAAAAGCCGCATGGTTCGCGCCATGCGGCTTTTTGCTTTTGCGGTTCCGGTGCGGATTCAGCCTTTCTTCGATTCGCCCGAGTCGCCGTAGAACTGCTCGACCAGTTCCTGCACGAGGTAGCGATGATGCGGCGACAGCGCTTCAATCTTCGACGCGAGTTCGATCGTCTCGGGCGTCGGCGGATAGCGCTCGTCGCGCGGCAGCGGTTGCGGCGTCGGATGTTCGATCACGCTCGGCGACGGGCCGTAATGCAACCAGTGGAGTTCGACGCGCAGCCATTCGGCGAGCGTGGCGAGTTTGTCCGACGTCGGAATCGTGCGACCCGTCAGCCACTTATGCGCGGTTTGCGGCGAAACGGGTTGCGCTCCGCGGTGACGCAGATTGAATCGGTTCGCCAGTTCGGTCGCACCGGTGATCTTCTCCGGGCTGCGCCGCAGGGCGAATTTCAGGCGTTCCGAGAACGCGGCTTTTTCTTCGGATGTCGGCATGGGGGAGATTGTGCAATTCCACCACCACGTTTCAGACAACCATTTGGGCTAAACGTATCTCGTTCAGACGAATCCCGATCTCGATCGGAGTGGGATGCAAAATTGAGGGTCACAGTGTTGGGCCGCTCCAGCAGGCATACTCGTCCGAAACGGCGGCTGTGACATTGCGCTGGACTGATACTTGGCTTATCCCCGGCGGGATAAATTCGGGCGCGTCCGAATCCAGCGCGGCGATCGATGGCGTGTGAGCCGGCACGCTACAATGCCGGCGTTCCGATGCCCGAACTGTTGCGCGGGCGCACCATATTCACTGATCACCCGATTCAACCGATTCCATGCTCGCTACCGATTCCGATCCGATCGTCGCCATTGCCACTGCTGCCGGCCGGGGTGGCATCGGGGTCGTCCGCGTCTCGTTCGGGCGCGGCGGCGAGGCGGCCGCATTGCCGCTGATCGACGCGTTGTGCGGGCAGAAGCTCGCGCCGCGCCATGCGAGCTACGTGCCGTTCCTCGACGAGAACGGCGCGCCGCTCGACCGCGGGATCGCGCTGTATTTCCCGGCGCCGCATTCGTACACCGGCGAGCACGTGCTCGAGCTGCAGGGGCACGGCGGGCCGATCGTGATGCAGCTGCTGCTGCAGCGCTGCCTGGATGCGGGGCGCGGTTTCGGTCTGCGGCTCGCGGAGCCCGGCGAATTCACGCGACGCGCGTTTCTGAACGACAAGCTCGATCTCGCGCAGGCCGAGGCCGTCGCCGACCTGATCGAGGCGAGCACCGAAGCGGCGGCGCGTTCGGCCGGGCGCTCGCTCGACGGCGCGTTCTCGCGGCAGATCCATGCGCTCGTCGACGACGTGATCACGCTGCGGATGCTGGTCGAGGCGACGCTCGATTTTCCGGAAGAGGAGATCGATTTCCTGGAAGCGGCCGATGCGCGCGGCAAGCTCGCGAAGATTCGCGCGCAGCTCGCGCACGTGCTGGGTGATGCGCGGCAAGGCGCGCTGTTGCGCGAAGGATTGTCGGTCGTGCTCGCGGGGCAGCCGAACGTCGGCAAGTCGTCGCTGCTGAACGCGCTGGCCGGCGCGGAGCTGGCGATCGTCACGCCGATCGCGGGCACGACGCGCGACAAGGTCGCGCAGACGATCCAGGTCGAAGGGATTCCGCTGCACATCATCGATACGGCCGGGTTGCGCGAGACGGAGGACGAGGTCGAGCGGATCGGCATTGCGCGCACGTGGAGCGAGATCGAGCGGGCGGACGTCGTGCTGCATCTGCTGGATTCGCGCACCGGGATGACGGCGGATGACGAGACGATCGCCGCGCGGTTTCCGGGCGGCGTGCCGGTGGTGCGTGTGCTGAACAAGACGGATCTGACCGGCGTGGCGGCGTGCGTCGAGCATCCGGCGGCGGAAGGCGACCTCACCGAGGTGCATCTGTCGGCGAAGCTCGGCGACGGGATCGACATGCTGCGCGCGGAGCTGCTGCGGATCGCCGGGTGGCAGGCGGGGGCGGAAGGCGTGTATCTCGCGCGGGAGCGGCATCTGATCGCGCTGCGGGCCGCGCAGGAGCATCTCGCGCAGGCGGCGGATCATGCGGAGCAACGCGCTCAGTCGCTCGATCTGTTTGCCGAGGAGCTGCGGCTCGCGCAGGAGCAACTCAATTCGATTACCGGGGAGTTCACTTCGGATGATCTGTTGGGGGTGATTTTCAGCAGGTTTTGTATCGGGAAGTGATGCACGCGGATTCGACGTTCGAAAGCGCTTTACGGCTCGTCATTCGCTGTTGATCGGCCACCCTGATCACGATCGATCCCCCGTGCACGTCACGCGGCCTGCCGTAAAATCGGCCGGCCGGGACATTTCGACACAACGCCCCCCGGTCCAAAAAACAAAGAGAGGGCACGCATGGGATTCGGATTCGGAAAACGCAGCGAATCAACCGGCAACTCGACGGCCGACATGGCGAAAAGCCAACGGTCGCGAGCGAACGACAACTTCACCACGGAGCTCGAGCTGCGTCGGGCATTTGCGGTATTCAAATGCTGTGCATCGCACGGCACATACGTCGACCTCAACGATGTGGATACCGGCTGGCGCCATCTGCGGGAAGAAAGCCGGGTGCCGTCCGATCTGGAAGCCGCGTGGAAAGAGCTGGACGGCATTCTGCTGACCTATGCCAATGCCGGAGTGCTTGCCAAACCGGACAAGGCGCTCGCCCGGAACCTGACGGATGACATCGAGGCACAACTCGATGCCGTACAGGGCAAGGTGGACGGCATGGTCGATGCCGTTGTCGCAATCAACGTTGCGCGGCTCAAATATCCTTCGAAGAGCTGGATCGTCGATGGCATATTCGCGGCCATATTCGGTGCGATGGGCGGCGCGATCCTGGGTACCCTGGCCGGCGAGTTTGCCGACCATACGCCGGCCGTCGGGAACGTCGTCTTCGGTTTCGTGATAATCGGTTCGGTACTCGTGGCGCGTTATCGCCATCGGCGGAAAATCGTCGCGGCCGACGAGAAAATTGCGCAGGCACAAGCCGAACTTGACCGCATGGTCATTCGAAACCTGTCGCCTTCCGCGTATCCGCCGCCGATGACGGCTGCGGGCACGACCTGAGTTCGCGTTTCGGATACGGCGACGTCAGTCTCAAACCTCTGCCGAAGGTGAATCCCGTCGCGCTGCCGATGTTTGCCGCGCGCCACACCGAGTGCTCCGATGCCTGACCATTTGATCGAACGTCACGCCATTCTTCGCGCCGTCTTTGCCGACGATGCGCCATATCCCGACCTGACGCCGCGTCATGTCGCGCTGATGAGGCGGCTTCAGGTCATGTGGCTTCCGATCGAATCCGGTGCGCCGGGCATTGTTCCCGAGCCGCCACTGAGGGGAAACGGCACGACGATCGATCTCGCCAAGGCGATCCTCGAAACCGGTGACGACGTGCTGGCCATTCGCACGCTGGCAGAACTCGGCCACGTCGTGCCCGAATTCGTCACGGTCGCGGGCACGTTGTCACCGGGGCAATACGTGATCCCGGCCGAACTGCGCGAGGCGTTCGATTTTCCGGAAAGCGGCGTTGACGCATCGGGGCGTTTCGAATTTCGCGCCGAGCATCTCGCGATACTGCAAGGGACCGTCTGGAGAGCGCTCGACGATTACTCAATCGAAGCGGTGCTGAAGCGCGATGACTTCTGGCCGCTGCCCTACATCGACGGCAAGCGGCCCTATGGGGAATGCACGTACTTCCAGATCGACATGGCCGAACTGCTGGGGGAGCCTTATCGGTTCGATGCCGAACGCAATCTGATCGAAGACGCGGAGAAGGATGCGCGCCTCGAGCGTCTTCACTACGAAACGCTCGCTGCGCTACAGGTATTTCTGATGCATGCCGAGTTGACCGCGCCGGCTTGATGGCGCGAAGGCCCGGATCGAAGCAGCCGGACCGTCATCCACGTCAATCCCAATGCCGGTGATGGTAATACCCGCCACCACCGTAATACCCGCCGCCGTCAGGCACCACGATACAGCCGCTCAACAACACGGCGACGCCGGCAATCAGCAAAAGGGTCTTCTTCATCGGGTTCACCTGCTCGGGTTCAATATGAAACCCAGCATAGCGAGCGCCCGCAACACCGGCTGTAAGCGATCGTTTCCCGGCTCCGCAATCCGTAACGGCGGATTATTCCGGTCACAATGACCGTAACAAATCCCCAAACAGCAGACGTTTTCAGGCAGTGACGACCCTGTTTCGCCCCGTATCCTTCGCACGATAAAGCGCGGCATCGGCGGCTTCGATCAACGCATCGGGTGTCGAGAGATCGTCGGCCGCCACGGTCGCGCAGCCGACGCTCACGCTCACGCGTCCGGCGGGTGATGTCGGCATCGCGAGATCGAGCCGAAGTACCGCCTCGCGGGCTTCCTCGGCGACCACTCGCGCGCCGCGCGCGCCCGTGTTCGGCAGCACGATCGCGAACTCCTCGCCGCCGTAACGCGCGACCATGTCCGCGGGCCGCCTCACCGCGCCGGCCAACGCGTTCGCGACGGCAATCAGGCATGCGTCGCCCTTCACGTGACCGAACGCGTCGTTGTATGCCTTGAAGTGGTCGACGTCGACCATCAGCAGCGACAGCGGTTCGCCTTGCCGTCGCGACTGCAGGAACAGCGTGTGGAAGTGATCGTTGAAGTGCATGCGGTTGAATGCGCCCGTCAGGCCGTCGCGCGCGGACGAACGGATCAGCGTCGCGTGCGCCTCGAACAGCCGCTGATACAGCATCGTCACTTCCCATGCGAGCACGCACACGAGCACGCCCGGCGTGAACATGCTGAACACGCGCGCGAGATACCAGCCGACCGTGAATCGATTGGTGCTCATCAGGTTCAGCGTGGTGTCGGTGAGGCATGCGAGCACGGCGATCGCGAGCCACAGGTCGAGGGTCGTGCGCAGCCGGCCGGTGGCCAGCACGGCAACGAGCGCCAGCGCATTGAGCAGCCACACGACCAGCGCGACGGCGTTGACGGGCAGCACGGCCGCGTCGCCCGGCGGATGAAACGCGGGCGGCAGCGACACGTTCAGCGCGAACAGGCACAGCAATCCCGCGACGACAGCCGGCCCGCCGATCAGTGCGAGCGTCCACCACCGTGTCTGCCGTGCGCCGACCGGTGCGCGCGCCAGCCGCGCGCGCGCGAGCAGCGCGACCATCACGAAACTCGGGAAGCCGGCATGCCAGAAGATCCACATCCACGCGGCGCTTTGCGGTTGCGCACCGAACAGCCCGTGCGGCGCGAATACGCCGGGAAAGGTGAGCAGCTGCAGCGCGACGGCGAGCGCGGTGAACGCGTAGGCGCCGCCGAGTGCGCCGAGCACCGGCTGGCGGGTCACGGTGAACTGCGCGCCGAGAAAGAACGCCGCGATGCTCGCGGTGGTGAACACGGTGAGCGCGCACATCGGCATGAACGGCTCGACGGCCGGCAGCGCGACGTTCGCGTGCGGTGCGGCGATCCCGAGCGCGAGCACGATGACGAGCGCCGTCAGTGTGCCGAACCAGAGCTGACGGCGTGTCGTGTGCTGGATCAGGATGCCTTCCATGGAGTTCCCCGGGCACGTACGCGGAAACGCCCGGTCTTGCGCCGGGCGACAGGCAGCCGGCCGCTGCGCGACCGGTGCGGCCTGATCCTATCGCGTTATGGTTTTGCGCTCAAACCCCGAGGCCGGGACCGAAGTTGCCGGCAACCCAGTGCGTGACGGCGTCGACGTCCGCGTAGTCCTGTTCGGGCAGGCCGTCGAGCATCGACAGCACTTCGTTGCTGGCGCCCGCGTCGCGCGCGGCATCGACGATCGCATCCTTGTTGGCCGGATAGCGGACGGCCGCCAGCACGTCGGCGATCTGCAGGTCGATCGTTTCGTTGGGAATGTCGTGCGGAGGCTGGGCGGGCTGGTCGTTCACGGCGGCGTCTCGCTGAGTGAGCGGGTTGAGCGGGAATCGGATCGAGGCGGAATTCGGGCGTGTAACCGGATGCGTACCGGGGCGCGTCATGCGTTCACACGCCAGGGCGGCCAGGCCGGCGCGCCACGCGGATGAACGCCAGTCGACTCAATGCCCGCGTCGCACGCGGCGCCACGGATGCTTCCAGTCGATGTGCGGCGCGTTTTCGTCGCGCGGATGCTGGCGCCGATGTTCCTGCCACAGTTCGTCGGAAAACAGCGCCGCCACGATCACGAGCGGCAGCACGAGGAAAATTCCGAGTATCACTTGCTCGATCACGATAGCCTCCTTGCGGTGGCAGGAACCCTTGCTCCCATTCTAGGCTCTGAACTTCGCCCGCGTTCAACTTCTTACAGTGCGGAACAGGCCGCGGAAGCGGCCTTGCCCGTACATGCGCCGGCATCAAAAAGGACATGAACATGCAACTCCAGAACGATACCAACACGCTCGCGCTGCGGCCGCTGGAGCGCCAGGACCTGCGCTTCGTCCACGAACTGAACAACGACGCGAAGATCATGCGCTACTGGTTCGAGGAGCCGTACGAAACCTTCTCGGAACTGTCACAACTGTACGACCGCCACGTGCACGACCAGCGCGAGCGCCGTTTCGTCGCGGTCGACGCGCAGGGCGAACTGGTCGGCCTCGTCGAACTGATCGAGCTCGACTACATCCATCGCCGCGGCGAGTTCCAGATCATCATCGCGCCGCAATGCCAGGGGCGCGGTTACGCGGGCCAGGCGACGCGCCTCGCGATCGAGTACGCGTTCAAGGTGCTGAACATGCGCAAGCTGTACCTGATCGTCGATACGTCGAATGCGGCGGCGATTCATGTGTACGAAAAATGCGGATTCCAGCACGAGGCCGAATTGAAGGAAGAATTTTTCGGAAACGGCGCGTATCACAACGCATATCGCATGTGCATCTTTCAACGCGATTATTTCGAACACCAGCAATCCAGTCCGAACAAGGCAGGGTAAACGCGCTGGCGAAAGGCGCTTGCAGCGGGTGTTCGCGGGCACCGAATACATTCGGGGAACTACGGATAAATACGGATTCGCTTATACCTGGCATTTTTCTTGTATCAGGTATTTGCGATTCCGCGCTGCGGTAAAGTCGATTCGTTTCGAATGACTTTATGTGCGGCGCATCAAAATGATCCGGATGACGAAATGGATTATCCAAACCGTTCAATCGCCGCAGTGTAACTTGGATGAAAGCCATGCCGGATAACGCTTTCCGCCCGGCGTGACAGGCCTGTCCGCCACGCAACGGGTGTTGCCCGCCGCGCGTGCCGCGCGAAAAACAGGCTGCGCACGGGGTGCGACAATCCGCCGCTATTGCGGTCGCACAACAAATGTGCTTGCTATCGCTTGCCGGTCTTCTAAAGTGAAAAACGCGGGTTCACGATCACCTTTAAACACATAGCTAACCCAAGCCTGGTGCCCGCAAGCCTGGAGACAGAACATGATGAAGCGTACCGGTATCCTTTTTGCCCTCGTCGGCGCATTTTGCGCGGTGTCGATTGCCCAGGCGGGCGGCGATTCGGCCGTCAAGCCGACGCAGGAAATCCAGTTGACGAAGAACGCATGGGGCTGCCTGTCGAAAGACAATCTGGATTCCGTACTGAGTCACGAACGTGACGGCAAGTCGCAGGCGAAGCAGCAATACTTCGACGACTACCGTTGCCTGTCGGTACCGGAAGGCCAGCGTTTCCGCGTCGTGTCGGTCGACCAGGGCGACGTGCAGTTCGTCAGCGCCGACAACAGCGACCAGCAGGGTCTCTGGACCGATTCGCGCTTCGTCAAGCAGTAACCGCTCATTCACCGCGCAGTCGCACGACGCGCGAGCGCGCCTGCCCGATGAGCCGGCGGCGCGAACCGAACACGGCCCAGCACATGCCGGGCCGTTGCGCTGTGGGTGGCGCATGACACGCGCCGGACGGCGCGCATTCGGTATCATCACGGCCCGACCGAACCGAATGCCCGCCCGGGCCGCATCCGCATGGCGCTGAAATCCACGATCTACAAAGCCGAACTGCAAATCGCCGACATGGATCGGCATTACTACGCCGATCACGCGCTGACGGTGGCGCGCCATCCGTCGGAAACCGACGACCGGATGATGGTGCGCATCGTCGCGTTCGCGCTGTTCGCGCACGAGCGGCTCGAATTCTGCAAGGGGCTGTCGGACGTCGACGAGCCCGATCTGTGGCAGAAGGACCTGACGGGCGCGATCGACGTCTGGATCGAAGCCGGCCAGCCCGACGAGCGGCGCATCTCGAAGGCGGCCGGCCGCGCCGGGCAGGTCACCGTGATCGCGTATGGCGGCAAGACGTCGGATATCTGGTGGCAGGGCGTGCGCAGCAAGGTCGAGCGGCTGCGCAACGTGCAGGTGCTGTCGCTGGCCGACGGCGTCGCGGCCGCGCTCGGGCGGCTCGCGGAGCGCTCAATGCGCCTGCAGTGCACGGTGCAGGACGGCACCGCGTGGATCTCGAGCGCCGACCACGATCCGGTCGCGGTCGAATGGACGGTGCTGAAGGCGCGCGCGGATGCATGACGGCCCGCGCGCCGGCCGCGTTCAGCCGATCGCGGCCGGCGGCCCCTTGAATTCGAGCATGTTGCCTTCCGGGTCGAACAGGTAGATCGACGGCCCGTAGCCGCCGGCGCCGTAGCGTTCCGCAGGCGCGCCCGGCCGTGCGCCATGCGCGGCGAAATGGGCGGTCAATGCGTCGGGATCGAACGGCTCGACGCGCAGGCACAGGTGATCGAGATTGCGCCCCGTGCCGGGCGGGCCGCTGTCAGGGCGGTCGATCGGGCCGCCGACCGACAGCAGGTCGATCAGTGCATCACCGGCACGTAGTTGCACGAGGCCCAGGTCGGGCTGTTCCTTTTCCACATGGCAGCCGACGGCGTCGCAGTAAAAGCGCGTCATCGCGGCCATGTCGGTCACGCGCAGCACGAGGTGATCGATCGCGCGGATGGTGGGTTTCATGGACAGGCGCTCCTTCGCAGTCGACGAGCATCGAGTGTAGACGCATCGTGCCTGCGCCGCCTGCCGGAACGCGGCACAATCGACGGACGAAAAAAAGCCCGTTCACGCGGAGCGGAACGGGCTTAATCCATATCAGGAGGAGACATGGAGGAGACAGTTCCAACTATACACACGGCGATGGTGCGACGCAATATTCCGAATGCAAAAAAACGTCAGGACGGCGATTTGTCGCATCCGCAGTGCAGCAAAAGGGTGACGGGACGATGACGAAAACTGTGCAGCAGCAGCCGGCGCGCGCGTTTCGCCGGACTTATTTTCGGGTGATGCGCCCCTGATTATCCGGGGCGAATCACAGAGCAAGATTCAGGGCGCGACGGCACGTGCCGATGTCTAGAGTAGGCACCATCTACACTAGAGAGTGCGAGGTTCAGATGAAAGCCGCCTATCCGACCGATGATGCCCGCTGGGGCGCCGTGACCGAGCGCGATCCGCATGCGGATGGCGCGTTCTTCTACGCCGTGAGCACGACCGGCGTGTTCTGCCGTCCGACCTGTGCGTCGCGGCTGCCGCGTCGCGAAAATGTGTCCTTCTTCGCCGATCCGGCCGCCGCGCGCGCGGCCGGCTTCCGGCCTTGCAAGCGCTGCCAGCCGGAAGGGCTGCCGCGTGAGCTCGAGATCGTCAACCGCGCGTGCGCGGTGCTCGACGCGCATGCCGAGCGGCTCACGCTGCAGCAGCTGAGCGATGCCGTGCACGTGAGCCCGTTTCATCTTCAGCGGCTTTTCAAGCGCGTGGTCGGCGTGTCGCCGCGGCAGTACCAGGCCGCGCAGCGCGGCGCCGCGCTGCGGCAGGCGCTGCAAAGCGGGCAGCCGGTCACGCAGGCGGCCGTCGACGCGGGTTTCAACTCGCCGTCGCGACTCTATGCGTCGGTACCGCGCGAGCTCGGGATGGCGCCGTCGGCGTTCCGCCGCCAGGGCGCCGGCTTGCGAATCGACTTTGCGACCGCCTCGACGTCGCTCGGCACGGTGCTCGTCGCGGCGACCGGGCAGGGCATCTGCCGGATCGCGTTCGGCGACGAACCGGCCGCGCTCGTCGGCGAGCTGAAGGACGCGTTCGCGCGCGCCGAGCTGGTCGAAGCGTCGGCACGGCTCGCGCCGTTCGTCGCGCAGATCCGCGCGTACCTGGACGGCACGCGGCACGCGTTCGACCTGCCGCTCGACATCGCGCCGACCGCCTTCCAGCAGCGCGTGTGGGAAGCGCTGACGCATATTCCGTACGGCGAAACGCGCAGCTACTCGGAGATCGCCGAGGCGCTGGGCGCGCCGCGTGCGGTGCGCGCCGTCGCGTCCGCGTGCGCGTCGAACCCGGTCGCGCTCGCGATTCCGTGTCACCGCGTCGTACAAAAGGGCGGCGCGCTGTCCGGGTATCGTTGGGGCGTGCGCCGCAAGGCGACGCTGCTTGCCGCCGAGGCGCGTCACGTGCACGACGATGAAACCGAATCCGTCGCGGAGGGCAGCGCAGTTTGAGCATCGCAAGAACGACGATTACGTCCATCGTGAACGGCGGCCGTGTGCCGCCGTCCGCGCAAATGGAACTGCGCTTCAATGCGCCTTACGACTGGGCGCGCGTCCTGCGCTTCTTCAGCGGGCGTGCGATTCCGGGCGTCGAGCAGGTGGCGGACGGCGTGTATCGCCGCATCGTCGACCTGCACGGCGACGCCGGCCGGCTCACGGTCGCGAAACATCCGCGCAAGCATTGCCTGGTCGCGACGGTCGAAGGCGCGGTCGCGCGTCATGTCGACGACGCGTTCGCCGCGCGCGTCGCGACGATGTTCGACCTCGGCGCCGATCCGGCCGCCATCGGCAGCGGGCTGGCGCGCGATCCGTGGTTCGCGCCGCTCGTCGAGGCCGCACCGGGGCTGCGCGTGCCGGGTGCATGGTCGGGGTTCGAGCTGGCCGTGCGCGCGATCGTCGGCCAGCAGGTGAGTGTGAAGGCCGCGACGACGATCGTCGGCCGGCTTGTCGAGCGGGCCGGCGAGCGCGTGGTTCATGAAGACGACGGTGCGCCCGCATGGCGTTTTCCGACGCCGGAGGCGCTGGCCGCCTGTGATCTCGACAAGATCGGGATGCCCGGCAAGCGGGTGGCGGCACTGACGGGCACGGCGCGCGCGGTGGCGGCCGGCGACGTGCCGGTCGATCGCGAGCACGCCGATCTCGCGACGCTGCGCGGCGCGTGGCTCGATCTGCCCGGCATCGGCCCGTGGACCGTCGAATACATCGCGATGCGCGCGTGGCGCGATCCGGATGCCTGGCCGGCCTCCGATCTCGTGCTGATGCAGTCGATCGCCGCGCGCGATCCGGCGCTCGACCGGCTCGCGACCCAGAAGCGCCGCACCGAAGGCTGGCGACCGTGGCGCGCGTACGCGGCGCTGCATTTGTGGAACGAAGTGGCCGACCGGGCGGGCGGCGCGCGCGGCGGGTGAGGGCAACTGCCGATCACTGAGTTTCGCGGCCGGGTGCGACCCGGCGAAGCCGCGATGCAACCCGTCGCGCGGGCCGTGCCGGTGTTCGTGGGCGACCCGCCGGACTTCGGCCATCACGGCCATTTCTCGAATCCGTCGTGCGCCCGATGCAGGGCGCACGACGCACACTTTCGCCTCTCTCCGCGGCCGATTCGGCGGCACGGTTGCACCTGCCGTCACCCGTTCGCGCGTCACGTTCCGTCGGACGAATGCGCTCAACCGGCGTGCACGTCGTCGCCGCCTGGAACCGTCGGGAGATGCGGCAATCGCCGCGGCCGGCCCGTCCGGCGGTCCGCTCCGGCCCGCGCACCATGCCCGGCGCCACCTCAAGCGCGGGTTTCGGCGAGATGTTAAAGTGCCCGCTACCAACGAAGCGACCAACAATCCAGCCGGCCGCGCGCGGCGTTCTGCGCGCGGCCGTCACGCACTTGCGTCTCCATGTCGAACACCATGACTCACCGCCAGTCCGAACTGCTGCTGAATCGCCTCGAAGCACTGAGCTCGGGCCCGACGCGGCAGCATCTGCCCGACGGCCTGCGCGGCATCGAGAAGGAAAGCCTGCGCGTGACGCGCGACGGCATGATCGCGTTCACGCCGCATCCGCGCGCGCTCGGTTCGGCGCTCACGCATCCGGCACTGACGACCGACTATTCCGAAGCGCTGATCGAGCTGATCACGCCCGCGGAGCGCGACGCCGCGATCACGCTCGAACGCCTCGACGATCTGCATCGCTACGTCTATGCGTCGCTCGGCGACGAGATGCTGTGGAACGACTCGATGCCGGGCCTGCTGCCGGCCGACGACCAGATCCCGATCGCCGACTACGGCACGTCGAACATCGGCCGCCTGAAGACGGTGTACCGGCGCGGCCTCGCGTATCGCTACGGCCGCACGATGCAGTGCATCGCCGGCATCCACTACAACTACTCGCTGCACGAGGAAGTGTGGCGGCGCCTGCATGCGGAAGAAGGGTCGACGGCCACGCTCGTCGATTACCAGTCGGAGCGCTATCTCGCACAGATCCGCAACTTCCGTCGCCGCAGCTGGCTGCTGATGTACCTGTTCGGCGCATCGCCCGCGCTCGACACGAAGTTCCTGCGCGGCAAGCCGCACAGGCTCGACACGTTCGACGCCGATACGCTGTACCTGCCGTATGCGACGAGCCTGCGGATGAGCGATCTCGGCTACTCGAACACGACTGCCCAGGCCGCGCTGCACGTCGACTACAACACGCTGCCCGGTTATCTCGACGCGCTGTCGAAGGCCGTGAGCGAGCCGTATCCGGCGTACGAGGCCATCGGCACGCATCGCGACGGCGAGTGGATCCAGATCAACACGAACGTGCTGCAGATCGAAAACGAGTTCTATTCGACGATCCGGCCGAAGCGCGTCACGTATTCGGGCGAGCGTCCGCTGCATGCGCTTGCATCGCGCGGCGTGCAGTACATCGAGGTGCGCTGTCTCGACATCGATCCGTTCGAGCCGACCGGCATCGCACTGGAAACCGCGCGCTTCATCGACGCCTTCCTGCTCGCGTGCGCGCTCGACGAGAGCCCGGTGCTCGATTGCCCCGCGTACCAGGAGGCGAACGCGAACTTCGGCAGCGTGACGATGGAAGGGCGCAAGCCCGGGCTCACGCTGCAGCGCGACGGCACGCCGATCACGCTGCAGGCGTGGGCGGACGAGCTGATGACCGATATCGAAACCGTCGGCCGCCGTCTCGACGAAATCCGCGGCGGCGACGAACATGCGCGCGCGATCGCCGCGCAGCGCGAGAAGCTCGCCGATCCGGAGCGCACGCCGTCCGCACGCGTGCTGCGCACGATGCGCGAGCACGGGCAGTCGTTCCTCGGGTTCGCGCTGGCACAGAGCGAAGCGCATGCCGCGCATTTCCGCGCGCACCCGCCGTCGGCGGAGACGCTGCGCACCGAGCAGGCGCTCGCCGCGAAGTCGCTCGCCGAGCAGGCCGAGCTCGAAGCGAAGGAGGCCGGATCGTTCGACGCATTCGTCGCGGCCTATCGCGCATATACGCTGAACCGCTTCAGCGTGTGATGCCTGGCGCACGCGCACCGCGTCGGTCGGCGCAGTGCGCGATGCGTCCTCCGTCGCCGGTCGGTGTGCGCCGTGGCGCCCCCGATCCGGGTCGATCCACCGTCAGTGGTGTGCGTACGTGCCGCGATCGATCGCGTGCGGCAGCGTCGGCTTGCCCGATTCCACGTTTGCCCTGCCGTCGCTGCCGTAGCCGGTGTCCCCGCCGCGTGCCTGCGCGGCACGGTGCATGATCGCCTGCATCTTTTCCGGAAAGTCGGGACTGCTTGCCAGGCTCGTCCGGTAGCCGGCGGCCTGCAGCTCCACGAGTTCCTGGCGGACCTCGGCGCGCGTCAGCGTCGACGCGGCCTGCGCGTGCGCGGCGAAGGCCGCGCCGATCAGCACGCATGCGCATACGGCTTGTTTCATCGTCTTCATCGTGTTCACTCCGTGAGGTTCCGGTGCCGTGCCGTGGCCGGCGCGGGCGGAATCGATGCAGCCAGTCTAGGCTCCGGACGCCAGACGAAACATCCCGCCCGCCGTCAGGCACCTTTGCCGCATGTGCAACATTGCGCGGGTGAGCCGCGCATGACGGGCATCCTGTCGAACGCGACAGCGGCCCGCCTGCTGCCTGTCAGCCTGCGGCGGCGGGCCCGTATCGGGTCGGCACGCATCGGGCTTGTCCTCCTTGTACAAGCGCCCCGCGCCTCCTAACCTCTTTTAAGCGACCGGTCGGTTGGCCGTGCGACGTCGTTGCGTGCACAAGCGCCTGAACGTCGTCGCGATTGCGGAAGGACCGCTTTGCACCGAATCCGGGGGCGCCGCCGCGCCAGCCCCGGGTCGACTTTGGAGACGCGATGAATCCCACCGACGCCCTGCCGCCCGGCATTGTCTTCGCGCAGCCGTTGACGCCGGTCGCCAACTCGCTGCTGCTGTCCTTCCTCGTCGCCGCGATTCCGATCGCCGTCGCGCTGATCGCGCTCGGCGTGCTGCGCCGCCCCGCGTGGCAGGCGTCGCTCGCCGGGCTGGTCGCCGGCCTCGCGGTCGCGATCGGCGCATGGGGGATGCCGGCCGGGCTCGCGTTCAACGCGGTCGGCGCGGGCATGGCGCTCGCGGTCGTGCCGGTGATGTGGATCGTCTTCAACGCGCTGCTGCTGTACAACATCGCAGTGAAGTCGGGCCGCTTCGACCAGTTCCGGCAGTGGATGCTCGACAACCTGCCCGACGATCGGCGCCTCGTGCTGCTCGTCGTCGCGTTCTCGTTCGGCTGCCTGCTCGAAGGGATCTCGGGATTCGGCACGCCGGTCGCGATCACGAGCGCACTCCTGATCGCGCTCGGCTTCCCCGCGCTCGAAGCGCTCACCTATACGCTGCTGTTCAACACGGCGCCGGTTGCGTTCGGCGCGCTCGGCGTGCCGATCACCGTGCTCGGCGCGGTGACGTCGCTGCCGCCCGCGACACTCGCGCAGATGGTCGGCCGCCAGTTGCCGTTCTTCGCGCTGCTGTTGCCGTTCTACGTGGTCGGCGCGTACGGCGGGCTGCGCTCGATCGCGAAGCTGTGGCCCGCGCTGCTCGTGTCGGGCGGCAGTTTCGCGATCGCGCAGTTCGTCACGTCGAACTTCCTCGGCTACCAGCTCACCGACGTGCTGTCGTCGCTCACGTCGCTGATCGTCACGATCGGTTTCCTCCAGGTGTGGAAGCCGCAACCGGATCCGCAATACGCGCTCGCGCGCAGCGTGCCTGCAACAGCCGGTGCCGCCCGAGCGGGTTTCGGCGGCTGGCTGCCGTGGCTCGTCGTGTCGGTGGTCGTGATCGTGTGGGTGCACGCGAACGTCGCGGCGATCGGCGACGTGAAGATCAAGTGGCCGGGCCTGCACAACGCGGTGTTCGTGTCGCTGTACCACAAGCCGTATGCGGCGATCTGGGACTTCCAGCCGCTCGGCACCGGCACCGCGATCCTGCTCTCGGCGATCATCACGGCCGCGCTGACGCGCACCGGTATCGGCGCGTTCCTCGAATGCGTGGTCAAGACCTGGCGGCAGACATGGATCGCGATCGTCACGGTGATGATGATCGTCGGGCTCGCGTACCTGCTGAACTACTCGGGAATCAGCTATACGCTCGGCACCGGCGTCGCGTCGACGGGGGCGCTGTTCCCGCTGGTGTCCGCGTCGCTCGGCTGGATCGCCGTGTTCCTGTCCGGCAGCGACACGTCGGGCAACGCACTGTTCGGCAACCTGCAGGTCGTGGCCGCGCGGCAGCTCGGCCTCGATCCGGTGCTGATGGCCGCGACCAACTCGTCGGGCGGCGTGATGGGCAAGATGATCTCGCCGCAGAACATCGCGACGGGCGTGTCGACGACGGATCTGAAAGGGCAGGAAGGTGTCGTGTTTGCGCGCACCTTCTGGCACAGCGTGATCCTCACGCTGCTGCTCGGCGTGCTGGTGTTCCTGCAGCAGCACGTGCTGACGTGGATGATTCCGGCACTGCCGAAATGAGGTGAGCGCAACGACAGAAGGAAGGCACGAGGAAAACGAGGGAAGGCGCGGGAAAAGCGCCGGCAAAGTGCGGAACCGGCGAACGCGCGGCACGTCAGCGCGCGTTCGCCCGCCGCGCCGTTCGTCCTGCTTCATCCGCCCCGGCTGCCGAGGTCGCCGCGGCCGTGTTGCCGTCGGCCGGCAGGATGCACGCGAGAAACGCGTCGATCGCGGGGCTCTGGCGGCGCGCCTTCAGGTAGTACACGTATTCGTCGATCGTCGTGTCCACGCCGCGCAGCGCGATCACGCTCAGGTCGGGATGGCGCTCGGCCTCGCCGAGCGGAAACAGGCTGCCGCCCACGCCGTGCAGGATCGCCTCGCGGATCGCTTCGCGGCTGCCGATCTCGGCCATCGATACGGCCGCGACACCGGCCGCCGCGAGGATCGCCTCCGTGCAGCGGCGCGTCACCGAGCCTTCCTCGCGAATCAGCAGCCGCACGTCGGCGAGCTGCGCCGGATCGATCGCGTCGAAACGCGCGAGCGGATGCGTGCGATGCACGACGAGCACGAGCGGGTCGGTCGAGATCACCTTGCGTTCGAGGCCTTCGGCGTCGTTGCGCTGCGACGATACCGCGAGATCGATGCGGAATTCCTGCAGCGCCTGCAGGATTTCCTCGGAGTTGCCGATCCGGCACGTGAGCGCGATCGACGGATGCGCGTTCGAGAAGCGGCCGACCGCGTCCATGATGTAGTACGGCCCCGTCGCACCGATCCGCAGATGACCTTCGAACAGGCCGCCGACGTTGCGCAGCATGATGTCGGCCTGCGCCTCGAGCGCGATCATCTTCTCGACGAGCGGCAGCAGCTCGATACCCGTCTCGGTGACCTCGAGCTTGCGGCCGCTGCGGTAGAACAGCTCGACGCCGTACAGCTGCTCGACCTGCCGGATCTGCGCGGCAATCGTCGGCTGGCTCACGCCCAGGTGGCGCGCGGCGCGCGTGATGCTGCCCTGCCGGACGGTCGCGTGGAACGCCTTCAGCTGATCGAACACGACTCGGCTTCTCCCCTCTTCATCGCGCGTCAGCGTAGCGCATGCGTGTGTCGGCCGCATGAAAGGCGCGTCGTGCGCCGCTTCGAAAAAAAGCTGGGGGTGAGCGCAAGAAACCTGCTGGAACCGGTCACGGCCGGGACATGCCGGTGCGGGGTAATAGCGCGTAACACACCGATCGCCGGCCCCGCTCGACCGGCGCCCCACTCCTACCGACAACAGGGTTCCCTTCATGTCTTCGAACAATCGACGCGATTTCCTGCGCCTCGCCGCGCAGTCGGCCGGTGCGATGGCCGCCTACGCGGGCTTCCCGCCCGCGATCCGCAATGCGCTGGCGATGCCGGCCGCCTACCGCACGGGCACGATCCGCGACGTCGAGCACGTCGTGATCTTCATGCAGGAAAACCGTTCGTTCGACCATTACTTCGGCGGGCTGCGCGGCGTGCGCGGCTTCAACGACCCGCGCCCGCACCTGCTGCCGAGCGGCGCGCCGGTGTGGCAGCAGCCGCCGGCATCGGTGTTCACGAAGAACTACCATTCGCGCGGCCTCGATCCGTCGGCGCCGTACGTGCTGCCGTTCTACCTCGATCCGAAGCAGACGACCGAATTCCAGCCGGGCACCAACCACGGCTGGAGCAGCGGCCACCTGTCCTGGAACAACGGCCAGTGGGACCAGTGGGTGAACCAGAAGCAGGACGTGCTGACGATGGGCTACCTGAAGCGTCAGGACCTCACGTACCACTACGCACTGGCCGACGCGTTCACGATCTGCGATTCGTACTTCTGCTCCGCGCACGCCGACACCGCGCCGAACCGCATCTACCTGTGGACCGGCACGGTCGACCCGCGCAACATCTACGGCACCCCGCCGAACGGCCCGGGCATCGGCGAGCGCGACGACGTGAACGGCTACACGTGGACGACCTACGCCGAGCGCCTCGAGCACGCGAAGATCAGCTGGAAGGTGTACCAGGGCGGCACGGGCATCCCGGGCGACCCGACCGACAACTACACCGACAACTCGCTGATGTTCTTCAAGAAGTTCCAGGTGAAGGAGGGTGCGAGCGGCCCGCTGGTTGACAAGGGCGCGTCGGACCACACGCTCGCCGAGCTGAAGGCCGACGTGCAGGCGAACCGGCTGCCGCAGGTGTCGTGGATCGTCGCGCCGTACAAGTACAGCGAGCACCCGCAGGCGTCGCCGACCGACGGCGCGTTCTACATCAACATGGTGCTCGAGGCGCTGACGTCGAACCCGGAGGTGTGGGCGAAGACGGTGTTCATCCTCAACTACGACGAGAACGACGGGCTGTTCGACCACGTCGTGCCGCCGGTGCCGCCGGTCACGAGCGGCGTGGGCGGCCAGGGCATCGTGTCGTCGAACCTGCTGTCGAACCTCGGCGACGAGCTGCTCGACCTGAACAAGTACCCGGGCGAAATGAGCCCGCTCGTGCCGGGCGCGGACCCGGGCGGCATCCAGCCGATCGGCCTCGGGCCGCGCGTGCCGCTGATCATCATCTCGCCGTGGACGAAGGGCGGCTGGGTCTGCTCGGAGACGTTCGACCATACGTCGGTGCTGCGTTTCCTCGAAGCGCGCTTCGGCGTGAAGGAGCCGAACATCAGCGCATGGCGCCGCTCGATCTGCGGCGACCTCACGTCGGCGTTCGACTTCTCCGCGCGCCCCGACACGCGCTCGGTGAGCTTCACGGTGCCGCAGCACATCGCGACCGCCGGCCAGGCGTACCAGGTGCCTGCGCAGCAGGCGATGCCGGCGCAGGAACCCGGCACGCGGCCGGCGCGGGCGCTGCCGTACGAGCTGTTCGTGCACAGCCGCGTGAGCGGCCATGACGACAGCGTGTCGCTCGACTTCGCGAACACCGGCGACGCGGGTGCGGCGTTCTACGTGTACGACCGCCGCAATCCGGCAACGCCGCCGCGTCGTTATGCGGTGTCCGCGCACGATCGCTTCGTCGACACGTGGAACACGTCGGCTGCACGCGGCGATTACCATCTCGCGGCATACGGCCCGAACGGCTATCTGTGCGAGTTCCAGGGCAACACGCGGCTCGCGGCCGACGGGCGGCACGCGAACCCCGAAGCGCGGATCGGCTACGACGTGCGCAACCGGCACGTGTACCTGCAACTGCGCAACAGCGGGCGCGCAACCTGCCGCGTGACGGTCGACAACGCGTACAGCCATGCGCATGCGCGCACCTACACGCTGGAGCCGGGCGAACGCGTCGAGGATCACTTCGCGCTGTCGTCGAGCCACGGCTGGTACGATCTGACGATTACCGCGACGACGCTGCGCGGCGGCGACGACAAGGTCGTGCGCCGCTTCGCGGGCCACGTCGAGACGGGCCGGCCGAGCCACAGCGATCCGGGGCCGGTGAAGCACGCGACGGCCTGACGGCCGTCACGCGTCGCGCGATGCGGGTGAGGTCGGCCCGCCGCGCGAGCACCGCCTGCCGGCTGCATCCCGATTGCATCCCGGTACGTGAGATTGGCTTTTGGAAACTGAAAACTGTTGACAATGTGTCGGGCCGAGGATATACAAGGATCATTCGCCGATATGGCGCCCTCGTTCCCTACCGCAGCCTTGCTGCCTGCCCGACCATGACAGCCCCGAACGCGCTCAGCGCCATCGAACTCCTGCAAAGCCAGTCGCTCGCGATGATCGTCCAGGACATGCTCGAGCGCGCAATCGTCTCCGGCGAATACGCACCCGGCGAGAAGCTCAACGAAGTCGAGATCGCGACCCGGCTGAACGTGTCGCGCGGCCCCGTGCGCGAAGCGTTCCGGGCGCTCGAACAGGCCGGCCTGCTGCGTAACGAGAAGAACCGCGGCGTGACGGTGCGCGTCGTGCCGCTGCGCGAGGCCGAGGAGATCTACGAAGTGCGCGCGATGCTCGACGAGTCGGTCGCGCGCGCGCTCGCGAAGCGCATCTCGCCCGACACGCTGAAGGTGCTGAAGGGCATCATCCAGTCGATGAAGGACGCCGCGAAGTCCCACGACGTCACGCGCTATACGGAGCTGAACGTGCAGTTCCACGACGCGATGGTCGTCGGCGTCGGCAATACGCATCTCACCGATACCTACCGCCGGCTGGTGCGCCAGCTCGGGCTGCTGCGCCAGGCCGCGATCGAGGCCGAGGAAGACGCGATCGCGGTGTCCGCCGCCGAGCACGACAAGATCGTGCAGGCGCTCGCGCGGGGCGACGAGGAGCAGGCGGTCGCGCTGGTGCGCGAGCACGTTTCGCATGGCCTTGCGCGGATGCGCCGTACGCACGAGCAGGGGCTGCCCGCGACGGGCAAGGCGGCGCGGGAGAAGGCCGGCGCGTGAGTGGGGGCGGTGCGCGTCATCGCACATTGATGACGAAAGAGCGTTGACCGGGCGCTCACCGCCTTCCGTTCTTGCATGGCGAGTTTCGGCTGGCTTGCTTGTCGCATCGGACAGGCGTAGCTCCGGTCGAAATCGAGGGCGCGCGGGCTGAATGCAAGGATCGCCGGCAGGCGATCATTTGCCGCGTCGTTTATCAAAGGCATCGTCCAGAACCCAGCCCGTGCCGGATTCGCAGTGCACTTGTGTGTATGCGTAAATTTTGGCAACACGATCCGTCAATGGAACACAGGATTCACCTTTCCTGACCGAAAAGATCGGCTGGGTTCTATCGTCGTTTGGCTCGGCAAACGCAGGCATGTTCTGAAGCGCTGTCCACTTCTCGTCTTTATATTTCGAGCACGCACCGATCGTCATGGTGAGTGCGGCGAATAACGGAAGGCGCATCATTTTTTGGGATATCGTCGGATTCCAATCAGGCGTTTCGAGTGGCGCAGGCGGCGCGTGCCCATCGCGTCGGCGGCCTCGTAGAGCCGGCCGTCGGCCAGCGACAGCGCGGTGACGAGGATCATCAGCACGTGCGGGAATGACGCGGACACCCTGCTCAGCACGATGCCCGGCAGCCCGTAGATCGAATGGCCGTGCAGCAGCGGCTTCAGCAGCCCCGCGTTGCCGAACCGGTAGATGAACAACGTCGCGGACAACAGCGTCGGCGCGAGCAGCGGCAAGAGCTCGATCGGGCGCGCGGCGTTCTTCAGCGGCTGTACGAGCGCGTCAGCGCATACGCGAACGTGAACATGAACGCCATCGGCACGACGATCATCGTGACGAGCGCGCCGACCGTCAGCGAATGCAGCATCGAGCTCAGCACGCCGCCGTCCTCGAGGTAATCGACGAAATTGTGCGCGCCGACGAATCGGCCGTCGGCATCGACGAAGCATTTCTGCACGACGAGCGCGAGCGGCAGGAGCAGGAACAGCGACATCAGCGTGGCCAGCGCGAGACGGGCCGCGCCCGCCGCCATGCATCCAAACGCCTGTTTACCGGCACTTCGTTCATCTTCAGACCCCTTGACAGTGGCGCCGCGGCACACGGCGGATGACTGGAGGCCAGCCCTCTTGCCGCTCCGTTGTTTTGCTTTCTGTCGTCTGCATGTTGTTGACAATCAACAGATCATCAATTTTAATGTCGAGCATGGAAAGCACCTCCCTTCGGCGCACGCGGGCGCCGACGGCTCTACCCTTCGAACCGAAAGGCATGAACGTCATGACTGAAACGCCTGTATCCGTGGAAGTGAACGGCCGCCGCTACAACTGGATGCGCCGGCCGGTGGTGGTCGTGTGCGTCGACGGCTGCGCATACGAATACCTGGAGGAAGCCGCCGGGGCCGGCGTCGCGCCGTTCCTGCGCACGCTGCTGAAACCGGGCACGGCGCTCAAGGGCGAGTGCGTGGTGCCGAGCTTCACGAACCCGAACAACCTGTCGATCGTGACGGGCGTGCCGCCGGCGGTGCACGGGATAAGCGGCAACTATTTCTACGATCGCGACACCGGCGCCGAGGTGCTGATGAACGATCCGAAGTACCTGGTCGCCCCCACCGTGCTCGCGACCTTCGCCGAGCAGGGGGCGCGCGTCGCGGTCGTCACCGCGAAGGACAAGCTGCGCCGCCTCCTCGGCAAGGGGCTGAAGGGCATATGCTTCTCGTCGGAAAAGGCCGACGAGGCGACCGTCGAGGAAAACGGCATCGACAACGTGCTCGAGCTGGTCGGCAAGCCCGTGCCGAGCGTGTACAGCGCGGACCTGTCGGAATTCGTGTTCGCGGCCGGCGTGCGCCTGCTCGAGACGCGCCCGATCGACCTGATGTACCTGTCGACCACCGACTACGTGCAGCACAAGTGCGCGCCCGGCACGGAAGGCGCAAACGCGTTCTACGCGATGATGGACACGTACCTGCAGCGCCTCGACGAACTCGGCGCGATCGTCGCGATCACGGCCGACCACGGGATGAACGCGAAGCACGACGATGAAACCGGCGAGCCGAACGTGATCTACCTGCAGGAACTGTTCGACGAGTGGCTCGGTCACGACGCGGCGCGCGTGATCCTGCCGATCACCGATCCGTACGTCGTGCACCACGGCGCGCTCGGCTCGTTCGCGACCCTCTACATGCCGGCGTCGGCCGATGCCGAGGCGCTGCGCGCGCGGCTTGCCGCGGTCGACGGCATCGAGGTCGTGCTGACGGGCGCCGAGGGCTGCGCGCGCTTCGAGCTGCCGCCCGCGCGCATGGGCGACCTGATCGTGATCTCGAAGCAGGACGTCGTGCTCGGCACGCGCCGCATCAAGCACGACCTGTCGGGCCTTGACGTGCCGCTGCGTTCGCACGGCGGGATCTCCGAGCAGATCGTGCCGCTGATCTTCAGCAAGCCGGTCGCCGGCGACGTCACGGGCCGCGCGCGGCTGCGCAACTTCGACATCATCGACATCGCGCTCAACCATCTGCAGTGATGCGTACGCATCCGCAAGGGGACACACTCATGAACGCCATTGCAGCATCGACGGACGTCCGCGAGATTCGTCGCGAAGCACTGCGAATCGACGGCGAACGGATTCATCGGGACGCGGTGATCGAAGTGCGCAACCCGTACGACGGCGCGCTGGTCGGCACCGTGCCGAAGGCGACGCTCGACGACGTGCGGCGCGCGTTCGCGGCCGCGCATGCATACCGGCCGGCGCTCACGCGCCACGATCGCGCGGCGATCCTGCGCCGCGCGGCCGACATCGTGCGTGCGCGCACGGCGGAGATCGCGGCGCTGATCACCGCCGAGGCCGGGTTGTGCATCAAGGATTCGACGTACGAGGCGGGCCGCGTGGCCGACGTGCTGACGTTCGGCGCCGGTGAAGTGCTGAAGGACGACGGACAGATCTTCTCGTGCGACCTGACCCCGCACGGCAAGAAGCGCCGCGTGTACACGCAGCGCGATCCGCTGCTCGGCGTGATTTCGGCAATCACGCCGTTCAACCACCCGATGAACCAGGTCGCGCACAAGATCGTGCCGTCCGTCGCGACCAACAACCGGATCGTCGTGAAGCCGTCCGAGAAGGTGCCGCTGTCGTGCTACCTGTTCGCGGACATCCTGTACGAAGCGGGCCTGCCGCCGCAGATGCTGCAGGTGATTACCGGCGACCCGAGGGAAATCGCCGACGAACTGATCACGAACCCGGCGATCGACCTCATCACGTTCACGGGCGGCGTATCGATCGGCAAGTCGATCGCGGCGCGGATGGGCTACCGGCGCGCGGTGCTCGAACTCGGCGGCAACGACCCGATCATCGTGATGGAAGACGCCGATCTCGACGAAGCGAGCACGCTCGCGGTGTCGGGTTCGTACAGGAACTCGGGGCAGCGCTGCACCGCGATCAAGCGGATGCTCGTGCACGAGTCGGTGGCCGATCGCTTCACCGGGCTGGTCGTCGAAAAAACGCGTGCGTGGTCGTACGGCAATCCGGCCGATCCGTCGGTGGACATGGGCACGGTGATCGACGAAGCGGCCGCGAAGTTCTGCGAGCGGCAGGTGAACGACGCGATCGCGCGCGGGGCGCGGCTGCTGGTCGGCAACGTGCGCGACGGCGCGCTGTATTCGCCGACGGTGATCGATCGCGTGACGCCCGACATGCCGCTCGTGAAATACGAGACGTTCGGGCCGGTGTCGCCGATCATGCGTTTCCGCGACATCGACGAAGCGATCAGGATGTCGAACAGCACCGACTATGCGCTGTCGTCGTCGGTGTGCACGAACCGCTTCGATCACATCACGCGCTTCATCACCGAGCTGGAAGTCGGCAGCGTGAACGTGCGCGAAGTGCCGGGCTACCGGCTCGAACTGACGCCGTTCGGCGGCGTGAAGGATTCGGGGCTGGGGTACAAGGAAGGCGTGCAGGAAGCGATGAAGAGCTTCACGAACACGAAGACGTATTCGCTGCCGTGGTAAGCGGTGTGTAAGCCGCGCGCACCGGTTTCGCGGCCGGTGCGCGCGTCGATCGGTGCGTTGAGCGGCGCGTTGATCGACGCGTTATTCGATCGGCTCATATCGATAGCCGATTTGCGTTTTTGCCGTGCCTCGACGCGTCGGTAGAATTCGCGGACTTCTCGAACGGCACGCGCGTGCCGCGGGATCATTCCCTCCAATCATTCGGGGTCCGCACCATGAAAATCCTTCGCTCCATCCTGGTCGTCGCCATGCTGCAGGCCGTTTCGGTCACGAGCGCACTGGCGGCCGACGACCTGTCGCAGATCAAGTCGTCCGGCGTGTTCCGGGTCGGTACCGAAGGGACGTACGCGCCGTTCACGTACCACGACGAGACCGGCAAGCTGACGGGCTTCGACGTCGACATCGCGACCGCGATCGCGCAGCGTCTCGGCGTGAAGCCGCAGTTCGTCGAAGGCAAGTGGGACGGGTTGATCGCGGGCCTCGACGTGAACCGCTACGACGCGGTCGTCAACGAAGTGTCGATCACCGACGCCCGCAAGGCGAAATACGATTTCTCCACGCCGTACATCACGTCGCGCGCGGTGCTGATCGTGCGCGCGGACAACACGACGATCCGCTCGTTCGACGACCTGAAGGGCAAGAAGTCCGCGAACACGCTCACCAGCAATTTCGGCAAGCTCGCGGCCGCGCATGGCGCGGACGTCGTGCCGGTGCAGGGCTTCAACGAATCGATCGACCTGCTGAGCTCGGGGCGCGTCGACGCGACGATCAACGATTCGCTGTCGTACCTCGATTTCCGCAAGCACAAGCCGGACGCGAAACTGAAGATCGCGGCGACCGACGCGGGCGGCGCCAGCGATGCATCGGGCGTGCTGCTGCGCAAGGGCAGCCCCGCGCTGGTGGCCGCGATCGACAAGGCGCTCGCGGACATCAAGGCCGACGGCACCTACGCGAAGATCTCGCAGAAGTATTTCGGCCGCGACGTGTCGCAGCCGTGACGCGAGGCTGAACGATGCCGGCCTGGCTTCACCTGATGGCGGAATCGCTGAAGCCCCTGCTCGTCGCGGGGCTCGTGTTCACGGTTCCGCTCACGCTCGCGTCGTTCGCGATCGGTCTGCTGCTCGCGTTCGGCGCGGCGCTCGTGCGGCTGTTCGGGCCGCGCTGGGCGCAGGCCGCCGTGCGGTTCTACATCTGGCTGTTTCGTGGCTCGCCGCTGCTCGTGCAGCTGTTCGTGATCTTCTACGGCCTGCCGAGCGTCGGCATCGTGCTCGATCCGCTGACGGCCGCCGTGATCGGCTTCTCGCTGAACGTCGGCGCGTACAACGCGGAGGTGATCCGCGGCGTGATCGAATCGATTCCGAAGGGGCAGTGGGAGGCCGCGTACTCGATGGCGATGACGCGCCCGCAGGCGCTGCGCCGCGCGATCCTGCCGCAGGCCGCGCGCGTCGCGCTGCCGGCTTTGTCGAATTCGTTCATTTCGCTGGTGAAGGACACGTCGCTCGCGGCCGTGCTGACCGTGCCGGAGATCTTCCAGGCCGCGCAGCGGATCGCGGCCGTGACCTACGAACCGATGATCCTCTATACGGAAGCCGCGCTGATCTATCTGCTGCTCAGTTCGGTGCTGTCCACGCTGCAGCGTCGCCTCGAAACCCGCTTCGGCCGTCACGCGCTGTTCCAGGCGGAGTTGCGATGATCCGGCTCGAACGCATCGACAAGTCGTTCGGCACGCAGCGCGTGTTGCACGGGATCGACCTCGCCTTGCAGCCCGGCAGCGTGACGGCGCTGATCGGGCCGTCCGGCAGCGGCAAGAGCACGCTGCTGCGTTGCGTGAACCTGCTCGAAGTACCCGAGGCAGGTGCGCTGACGGTCGGCGACGCCCGCATCGACTTCTCGCCGACGCACCGGCCGGCGCGCGATGCCGTGTTCGCGGTGCGCCGCCAGACCGGCATGGTGTTCCAGAACTTTCAGCTGTTTCCGCACCTGAGCGTCGTGCAGAACGTGATGGAAGGGCTCGTCACCGTGCAGCGCTGGCCGCGCGAACGGGCCCGCGAACGCGCGCTCGCGCTGCTCGAGAAGGTCGGTATCGCGAACAAGGCCGACGCGTGGCCCGGCACGCTGTCGGGCGGCCAGCAGCAACGCGTCGCGATCGCACGTGCGCTTGCGCCGTCGCCGCAGGTGCTGCTGTGCGACGAGCCGACGTCGGCACTCGATCCGGAGCTGTCCGTCGAAGTCGTCGAGGTGCTGCGCCAGCTCGCGCGCGAAGGCACGACGATGCTGATGGCGACGCACGACCTGCGCCTGGCCGCGTCGATCGCGCACGACGCGGTGTTTCTCGCGGAAGGGCGCGTGGTCGAGGCCGGTGCATCGCGCGACCTGTTCGGCGACCCGCGCGATCCGCGCACCGCGAAGTTCATCTCGACGCTCGCGCAGGGCGTGCCGGTGTTCTGACGCGGCACGCAACAAGCGACACGCGGTACAGGCGTCGTCAACCTTTCCCTGGCCGGTCGAGCACCGCCGCGACGATCGCTTCCGGCGCATCTTCCTGCACCAGGTGGCCCGCGCGCGGCACCCTGATCAGCTGGCCGCCGGCGATGCGATCGGCCAGCGCCTGCCCCTGTTCGAGCGGAATCCACGCGTCGTCCTCGCCCCACACGATGCGCACCGGAAAGTCCGGTGGCGCATAACGGGCCTCGGCTTCCTCGATGTAGTGCTGGCGCATCTGCGCGATCTGGCGATAGAACGCGGCCTGGCCGGCGGGCGTGAGCCACGGCGCGCGGTAGATCGACAGCGCCTCGTCGCTCAGCGGCCGGGCGACGGCGTTGCCGAGATAGGCCGACACGAGTGCGTGATGCGCATACGCGGGCAATCCGGTGAAGGCGGCTTCGTGCTGCGCGACGTGGCGCACGAACGGCGAACCCTGCGGCGCAATCGCGACCGGGTTCACGAGCGTGAGATCCGCATAGGCGACGCCGTCGAGGAAGTGCGCGCGCAGCACGGTGGCGCCGCCGTAGTCGTGCGCGAGCACGCGCGGTCGCGAAATGTTCCATGCGTCGAGCATCGCGCCGAACAGCGCGTTCTGGCGGCCGAGCGACACGTCCGCATCCGGCATGTCGGATTGACCGTAGCCGAGCAGGTCGTAGAAAAACACGCGATGACGGCGCGCGAGCCACGGTGCGATCCGCCGCCACACCTGCGACGAAAACGGCGTGCCGTGCACGAGCACGAGCGGCGGGCCTTCGCCGAACGTTCCCCAGGCAATCCGGTGGCCTTCGAAAATGAAGCGGTTGGCGAGTTCGAGCATCGGCATCTCCGTGCTAACCTGTTTTGGTTGTTAACAGGTTACTCCGGATCGTCCGGGTGTGAAACCGATAGGTGAAAATAAATGGTTACTCGACACGAACCCGTGCGACATGCGCATGAATGGGGGGCAGCCGATTTTGTCGGCGGCCATCCGGCGCTCGACTTCCTCAACACGGTGGCCGACACGGGCAAGACGCGCGACGCGGACAAGTTCGTCGACTGGCCGGCCGTGCATGCGTGGGCGGAGCGATCGGGGTTGCTGGCGCCGGCCGATCTGGCGCGGCTTCTGCGTCATGCGCGGCAGGACGACGCCGACGCACTGGTCGCGCTGCATCGCTTTCGCGAGGAGGCCTACACCGCGATCGCACACCTGGCGGCCGGAAGTGGCGGCACTGCCGGCGCGCGCGCGGCGGGCCGGCTCGCCGTTGCGATCCGCGAGGCGATCGGGCGCAGCGCGTTCGATGCGGTCGACGGCCGGTTCGCGTGGCGGCCCGACGCGCGCGTCGCGTCGCGCTGGGTCGACGCGGCCGCACTCGGGTTCGAGCATCTGCTGCGCAGCGACGATTTTGCGCGCGTGCGCCAGTGCGGCCGTTGCACGTGGTTCTTCGTCGATCGCGGGCGCGGCGTCGGGCGGCGCTGGTGCGACATGCGCACCTGCGGGAACCGCGCGAAAGTGGAGGCGTTCAGGGAGCGGTGACGCGCGCGCCGAGCCGGTCGTCGTGCCGCGCGGTGCGCGGCCGGCACGTGAACGTCAAGGCGCGGCTTCGTGCGGCGGATGTTCCGGCCACAGCGTCGCGGCGATGAACAGCCCGGCCGCGAGGAACGGCGCGCCGATCGCGAACAGGATGGCCGTGAGGCCCCAGTGATCCCAGAAGCGGTCGACCACCGCGCGCTCGGGTGTGACGGGGTCGTACAGCACGTTGACCGCTTCGCCTTCGTGCAGTCCCGGATGCGACGACGCCGAACCCTGCGCGAACTTGATCTGGCGTCCGCTGTCGGTCGTGAACGCGACGATCGCCGAATACAGCGACGTGCGCGCGCGGGGCGAGTGCGCGTTTTTCGCGATCTCGACGACATGGCCGGTGGAACGCGCATAGTGGTGGATGACCTGCCACTGGCGCAGGCCGGCCGCACCGGCGCCGGCGATGAAGCCCGTGCCGATCGCGATCGGAATCAGCACGATCGCGATATCCCAGCGGCTGCGCACGTGCTTGCGGGCGCGGCGGGCCGGCGGCGGGGCGGACGACCGGCGGCGGCGCTCACCGGCGATCAGCAGGCCGCCGATCGCGAACGATGCGATGGCGAGCAGCGCCGGCACGATCGCCGGAAACCAGCGTTGCGCGAAATCGTCGATCAGCGCGGGGCGTTCGGGGTGGCCGGGGTCGAGCCATACCTCGACGTTCTCGCCGATGTCGTAGGCGGGGACGGTCGATGCGGTATTGCCGGCGACTTCGCGGCGCTGGCCGTCGTTCGCGAGGTACGCGACGATCGGCCGGTACGCGCGCATCGCGTCGCTGTCCTGCACGATGCGCACGACCGTGCCCGGTGCGCGGACCAGCTGGCCGGTCGCCTGCCCGGCCGTCACGGCGAGCATGCCGGCCAGTACGAGCAGCACGACGCCGAGCGCCATCGCGACGAGTGCGTCCCTACCCGGCATGACCGGATCCGGTTCTTCGTGCTTCGCACTGCGGATTCCGGCTTGATAGGGGGGATGGCGTGACCCGCCGAACCGGCCGATATCGGCGCAACCAGGCCCTCTGAATGGTCGCGTCCCGTTCACATGCTTCCATGTCTGACGTCCCATGCTCTCTCAGTGCCGACGGGCGAATGACAGTGCCTGCGCCGGTCGTGTGATATTTGTCGGACGATTCTAGCGGAAACGATGCGGAAGATGGGTGCGCTCGCGTACCGCGAGGGGCGCGCAACGCGAAGCGAGGCGGCGTAAATGAAAAACGGCAGGAAAGCGGCGTAAACGGAAAAGGCCGGTCAGCTTGCGCTGACCGGCCCTTGAAATTCCTGGTGGGGCGTGAGTGACTCGAACACTCGACCTACGGATTAAGAGTCCGCTGCTCTACCAACTGAGCTAACGCCCCCAACAGAAGAAAGATTATGCACGAGCATTTCAGGCTTGGCAAGTCCTTTCTGCAAATTTCCTGAGAATATTTCGTCACGACAACGGTGGCTGCCGGCCCGATAACGAGCGATCGCAGTTTTCGTGCTCCCGGTATGATGACGCCACACGTGTTGCGCGGCGGTCGCGCAACGCTTTCTGGGCTTTCGAAGATGGACGAAAACGCAGTCCGCGAATTGCTGGATCGCCTGCTGGCCCCCTGGGTCCGCTCGCTCGGTCTGGTCCCCGTGTCGATCGGCGACGACAGCGTCACGCTGCGCCTGCCGTTTTCCGGCGAATTCCGCCATTCGGGCGGTGTGATCTGCGGCCAGGTGTTCACGGCGGCCGCCGATACCGCGATGGTGGTCGCGATCTCGGCCGCGCTCGGCGAGTTCCGGCCGATGACGACCGTGTCGTTGAACACGAACTTCATGCGTCCCGTGCGCAAGGGCGACGTGCTCGTCACCGCGCGCGTGCTGCGGATGGGCCGCAATCTCGTATTCGGCGAAGTCGAGCTGTTCGACGAAGACGGCAAGATGGCCGTTCACGCGACGTCGACCTACGCGCTCGTCAGCTGAGCGGCGCGATGTTCGACCAGATCGTCTTTGCGGGCGGCGGCAATCGCTGCTGGTGGCAGGCCGGCTTCTGGGACGTCGCACAGCCGGCGCTCGGCCTGCGCCCGCGCGTGATCACCGGTATCTCGGCCGGCGCGGCAACCGCCTGCATGCTGTATACACGCGACGCCGCCTGGGTGATGCGCTATTACGAAGAGGCGCTGCGCCACAACCGGAAGAACGCGTACTGGGGCAACCTGTTCGGGCGTGAGCCCGTGTTTCCGCATTACCGGATTTACCGTCAGGCGCTGCTCGACATCTACGGCGAACCGTTCGCGAAGCTTGCCGCGGCGCCGGAGATCCGCATCGGCGTGTCGCATGTGCCGCGCTGGCTCGGTGCGCGCAGCGCAGTCGCCGCCGGTCTCGTCGCGTACAACATCGAGAAGTACGTGCGCAAGACGCTGCACCCGACGCTCGGGCGCACGCTCGGTTTTCGGCCCGAATTCGTGCGTGCGCAGGCCTGCACGCAAGTCGAGGAACTCGCCGACCTGATCCTGCAGTCGTCCTGCACGCCGCCGTTCACGCCGGTGCTGCGCCGCGGCGGCCGGCCGGTGCTCGACGGCGGGATGGTCGACAACGTGCCGGTCGACGCGCTCGACCCGACGCCGGGCGACGTGCTGGTGCTCGTCACGCGGCTGTATCCGCGCCCGCAGATGTTCACGGTCGCGCATGGCGAGCAGCGTCGGCTGTACGTCCAGCCTTCGAGCAAGGTGCCGATTTCGAGTTGGGATTACACGAGCCCGTCGCAGATGCGGCATGCGTACGATCTCGGTCGGCGCGACGGCGAGCATTTCCTCACGCGCGTCGACGCGATGACGGGCGGCCGCGTGGCCGCCTGACGATCGGGAACGGAGGTGCGGGGCCGCGCGGCGTGCGCAGCCCGCGCGGTCAGCGCTTGCGGATCGGCGTCAGCGCTTCCGGGTTGGCAACGCTCGACATGTCGCCGTCGTCGAACGCGAGGATGTTGCGGAACGCCGCGCTGAAGTAGAGCTCGTAGCTTTCGCGCTCGACGTAGCCGATGTGCGGCGTGCAGATCACGTTTTCCATTCGCAGCAGGCTGTAGCCCTGCAGGATCGGCTCGCTCTCGAACACGTCGATCGCGACCATCCCCGGACGGTTGTGCGACAGTGCGTTGACCAGTGCGTTTTCCTCGAGCAGTTCGGCGCGGCTCGTGTTGACGAGCAGCGACGTCGGCTTCATCCGCATCAGGTCTTCCTGCTTCACGATCCCGCGCGTGTCGTCATGCATGCGCAGGTGCAGCGACAGCACGTCGCTCTGCTCGAACAGCGCTTCGCGGCTTTCGGCGGCCGTATAGCCGTCGGCGCGCGCGGCCTCGAGCGAATGCTCGCGGCCCCAGATCAGCACGTTCATCCCGAACGCCTTGCCGTAGCCGGCGACGAGCCGGCCGATCTTGCCGTAGCCCCAGATGCCGAGCGTCTGGCCGCGCAGCACCTGGCCGAGGCCGAAGTTCGGCGGCATGGCCGATGTCTTCAGGCCCGACTGCTGCCAGGCGCCCTGCTTCAGGTTCGCGACGTACTGAGGAATGCGGCGCTGGGCGGCCATCACGAGCGCCCAGGTCAGCTCGGCAGGGGCGACCGGCGAGCCCGTGCCTTCGAGCACCGCGATGCCGCGGTCGGTACAGGCTTCGAGATCGATGTGGCTCGACACGCGGCCGGTCTGGCTGATCATGCGCAGGTTCGGCAGCTTCGCGAGCAGTTGCGACGAAATCGGGGTCCGTTCGCGAATCAGCACGAGCGCCTCGACTTCCGCCAGACGGCTGGCGAGTTGTCCCAATCCGCGCACCGTATTGTTGAAGACCTTCACGTCGTGGCCGGCAAGCATCTCGAAGCAGTTCAGCTTGCGGACGGCGTCCTGGTAGTCGTCGAGGATGGCAATTTTCATGATGAGCGGGTGTCGCGCGTTGAAAGCGGCGGCGGCGGCGGCGCACCTCGCGCACCCGTCCCGCCCGGCCGGGGCCGACATGATGCTATGTCAGCCGCCTTCGTGGTGTCTTTTTAACAGGTTGTTACGCTCCGCCGCAATTGGCGGCGGCCTGACCCGGCGCCGCTCGCGGGAAGGGCAGAAGGGTGCGCTGTTGTGTCGCATCAAATACGTCCTTCCTGATTCGGCCGCTTACACGACGAGGTTCACCCAATTGTTGTCCCAATCGGAATAATTGGATCAACTATCCGCAGAGGGCGAGGATTTTTGACTATTTTTATCGTCAACCGGGGCCTTGTTGAGCAACTCTGCATCATTTCCGCTGTCGTAGGAGAATTACGCATTTGCTTCATCTTTTTGAAGTTGTAACAGCGGCAGGAGTCGTTTATGGATCATTTGCAGTCGATGCGCGTGTTCGTCAAGGTTGCAGATCTCGGCAGTTTCGCGCGGGCCGCGAGTGCAATGGATATCTCCAACGCGGTCGCGACGCGTCACGTCGCCGATCTGGAGGGCAGGCTCGGCACGCGTTTGCTGAACCGCACCACGCGCAGCCTTTCCCTGACGGAGTCAGGCCAGGTCTATCTGGAGCGTGCCCGCCAGATCCTCGATGAGCTGGAAGACGTCGAGCAGATGGTCGTCGCGCGCAATCACGAGCCGGTCGGCACGCTGCGCATCGTCGCGCCGGTCGTGTTCGGCCTGCATAACCTCGCGCCCGTGTTGCAGTCGTACACGGAGAATTTCCCGAAAGTGGTGCCGGATCTCACGCTGGTCGACCGGCAGGTCGATCTGGTCGAGGAAGGTTTCGATGTCGGCATCGTCGTCACGCGCCAGATGCGCAGCGCGAGCATCGTCACGCGGCGCCTGACCACCGGCTGCATGACCGTGTGCGCGACGCCGAGCTATCTGGAGAAGCACGGCGTGCCGACCCATCCGGAGCATCTTGCCGAGCATCCGAGCCTGAGCCTGCCGACCGAATACTGGGGCGACGAGCGTGTGTTCACGGGACAGGACGGCGAAGTGCGTGTGCGCCCGACCAACGTGATTGTCGCGAACAACACCGCGATGCTGCGCCAGTTCGCGCTGCTCGGGATGGGTGTCGCGATCCTGCCGAGTTACCTGATCGGCAGCGACATCGCGCGCGGTGCGCTCGTGCGGTTGCTGCCGGATTTCCGGCTGCCGCAGGTCGAGATCAACATCGCTTACCCGAGCCGGCGCCATCTGCCCGCGAAGGTGCGCACGTTCATCGACCACCTCGTCGAGCATTTCAGCCACGCGACCGACGCGACGATGGGTGAGCAGTGGGCCGCGCAGAGCTCCGCGCTCGCGCCGATCGGTGTCGAGACGCGTGCCGAGCAACCGGAATCGGCCGACCCGAACCTGTCGCCGCGCCTGCCGCGTTCGCCGCGCACGCGCGTCGCGGCGCCGTCGCCGCTGTAACGGCGCGACGGCCGGGGCGGCCGGGCGTCGGTTACCGCCGGCACAAAGAAAAAACGCGGATCGAGCAGTCGATCCGCGTTTTTTTATAGCTGCCTGCCGAAGCAGGACGCGCCGGGAGAAAGCCCGTCCCGGCGTCCAGGCTGTTACGAGCCCGTCTTGCGGGCCGTCGTCTTGCGAGCCGCCGTCTTGGTGGCTGCAGTCTTCGCGGCGGTCTTGCGAGCCGGTGCCGGTTTCTCTTCTGCACCTTCCGTCACGGTTTCGGCATCCTTCGTCGCCGATTTCGCGGTCTTTTTCGCGGCGGCAGCCTTCGGTTCCTTCTTCTCGAACTCGAAGCCGATCTTGCCGTCCGGCTGCTTCACGAGGAACGCCTTGAAGTTGCGGCCGGTGCGCGACGACTTGAAGTTCGGCAGCAGATCCGTGCGGCCGTCGGCCAACAGCTTGCCCATCTGCTCGCGCGTGATTTCCTGCTGCAGGATCACCTTGCCCGAGCGGAAGTCGCACGTCTTCGGGTTGGCCACCGAGTGCTCGCACACGTAGCTCATCCCGTGCTCGAACACGCGGCCCTTGCACTTCGGGCACGCGCCGACCGGCTCCTGCGTCGAGAAGTCGGGCGCCTCGCCTTCCTCGCCGCCCGTATCCTGGCCGAAATCGAACTCGAGCTTGTAGTTCTTCGTCTCGTCGTCGAACGAGAGCTTCAGGATCGCCGAGAACGGGCGGCCCATCTTGCTGCGGAATCCGGAAAGCGGACCGATCGTCTTTTCCCGCAGCAGCTCCTCGACTTCCGCGATCTCGAATTGCCGGCTGCCCGGGATCTTCGAGATCGAGAACTCGCACTTCGTGCACGCGAAGCGGCGGTAGTTTTCCTTCACCTGGCCGCCGCAGTTCGGACACGGCGTCTCGAGCGTCGCGTAATCGCCGGGGATCGTGTCGGAATCGTATTCCTTCGCGCGCTTGACGATCTGCTGCGTCATGCGGGCGATTTCCTGCATGAAGGCGTCGCGCCCGAGGTTGCCGCGCTCCATCTGCGACAGCTTGTATTCCCATTCGCCGGTGAGCTCCGGCGCGGTCAGTTCCTTCACGCCGAGCCCGCGCAGCAGCGTCATCAGCTGGAATGCCTTCGCGGTCGGGATCAGTTCGCGGCCTTCACGCACGAGGTACTTTTCGCCTAGCAGGCCTTCGATGATCGCCGCACGCGTGGCCGGCGTGCCGAGGCCCTTCGCGGCCATGGCTTCGCGCAGTTCGTCGTCCTCGACGAGCTTGCCCGCGCCTTCCATCGCGGACAGCAGCGTCGCTTCCGAATAGCGTGCGGGCGGCTTCGTGACGAGCGCGACGGCGGCGATTTCGTCCGTCTTCACCTTCTCGTCCTTCTGCACCGGCACGAGGTTCGCATCCGCGCCTTCGGCGTCGCGGCCGTACACCTGCAGCCAGCCCGGCTCGACGAGCACCTTGCCTTCGGTCTTGAAGTGATGGCCGGCGACTTCGGTGATCCGCGTCGTGACACGGAATTCGGCGGCCGGGAAGAACACGGCGAGGAAGCGCTTCACGACCATGTCGTACAGCTTCTGCTCCGGCTCGGACAGCGACTTCGGTGCCTGCAGCGTCGGGATGATTGCGAAGTGGTCGCTGATCTTCGAGTTGTCGAAGATGCGCTTGTTCGGCTTCACCCAGCCCTTGTCGAGCACCTGCTTCGCATGCGGCAGGTAGTTGTGGCTCTCCTTGAGCATCTCGAGCGTGGACTGGACCGTCGACAGATAGTCTTCCGGCAGCGCGCGCGCGTCGGTACGCGGGTAGGTCAGCACCTTGTGCTTTTCATACAGCGCCTGCGCGAGACCGAGCGTGTTCTTCGCGGAGAAGCCAAAGCGGCTGTTCGCTTCGCGCTGCAGGCTCGTCAGGTCGAACAGTAGCGGCGACAGTTGGGTCGACGGCTTCGATTCCTCCGAGACCGTGCCGACCTGGTCGCGGCACGCGGCGACGATCGTTTCGGCGGCCGGCAGGCTCCACAGGCGGGAGTCGCGCTTTTCCGGATCGAATTCGTCGCGCTTGAATTTCGGGTCGAACCACTTGCCTTCGTAGAAGCCGCCCGCGCACGCGAATTCCGCCTTCACTTCCCAGTAGTCGCGCGGGATGAAGCGGCGGATTTTCTCTTCGCGTTCGACGACGATCGACAGCGTTGGCGTCTGAACGCGGCCAACTGTCGTCAGGAAGAAGCCGCCGCCCTTGCTGTTGAACGCGGTCATCGCGCGGGTGCCGTTGATCCCGACGAGCCAGTCGGCTTCCGAGCGGCAGCGTGCGGCGTCGGCGAGCGGTTGCATGTCGGTGTCGCTGCGCAGGTTCGCGAAGCCGTCGCGGATCGCCTGCGGGGTCATCGACTGCAGCCACAGGCGCTGGACCGGCTGCTTCGCCTTCGCGTGCTGCGCGATCAGACGGAAAATCAGTTCGCCCTCGCGCCCCGCGTCACATGCGTTGATCAGGCGGTCGACGTCCTTGCGCTTCATCAGCTTCGTGAGCACCTTGAGGCGCGACTCGCTTTTTGCGATCGGGTTCAGGTCGAAATGCGGGGGGATGACGGGCAGATGCGCGAAGCTCCATTTCCCGCGCTTGACCTCGTACTCTTCCGGGGCGGCGATTTCCAGCAAGTGGCCGACAGCGGACGAAAGGACGAAATCGTCGCTCTCGTAATACTCGTCATGCTTGGTAAAGCCGCCCAAAGCGCGTGCGATGTCGTTCGCGACAGAAGGCTTTTCCGCAATGATCAGTGCTTTGGACATGACAGGTGTGTGTTGGTAGACCGGGTTCGCCGGTTGTGGGTCCCTTTAACGACCGCTTTATAGCACACGCCGACGCGACGGCGGCTCGGCGTGCAAAAAGCGGCTCATCATAGAGGGGGCCTGCAACGGCGGCAAGCGCCCGGCGCGGCGGCGCGCGCAAACGGGCGCAAAACCACCGGGCCGGCTCGTGAATTCAGGCTTCGACGGTCAGGACGTTGCGCAATTTCGGTGCGTGCGGCGCACCGGGTACCGCACTCAGGTCGGACAGCATCCGCTCGACGATTGCCGCATGCGGCAGCACCGTGCCGAAGAAACGTGCGGTGTGGGTATCTTCGATCAGGATCGTCGGGAAGTTCTCGACGTCGAGATCGTCGAGCTGGTCGGCATGCGTTTCGATGTCGATCCAGGCGAAGCAGGCGTCCGGATGCGCGTCGGCGAGCTGGTCGAAGGCCGTCCGGTAGTCGCGGCACGTGCCGCACCACTCGGCGCACAGGCAGGCGACGAGCAACGTGCCGGGATCGGCGAGGCGCTCGGCGATCCGATCCGCATCGGTGTCGAGGTTCAGCGCGGGCATGGATTTCCTTGGATATCGTCGGCGGCTTGGCCGCCCCTATGCGGGGGAATGTAGCACGCCGTGCGCGGCCGGGGTGGGCGCTGCGTCAAGGCGCGCGAAGCGTCCGCCGGGGACGCTCGCGACGCGACCGGCCAGCTCGAGCGCCAGCAGCGCGCCGTGCAGCACGTCGTCGGCGAGGCCGCTGTGTTCGGCGAGCCATTCGTAGGTGACGGGGCCGTATCCCAGTGCGGCGAGTACGGCCTGTTCGGACGGGCAGTGGGGTAGCGCCGGCGATGCTTCGACTCGCGCCGGCGGGCCGGCTGCAACGAGCGGATCGGCCTGCATGACGCCGGCAGCCTCGGTTCCGCGGAGGTTGGCGGCGCTGGCGAGCTGATTTCCGGTGCACGATGCATCGCCCGCCGCGTGAACAGCCGGTTCGCCCAGCCCGTACTCCTCGAGCACGTCGAGCGGCGCCGCCGTCAGCTTCGCGCCGTCGCGGATCAGTGCGTGGCAGCCCTGCGCGAGCGGCGCGTGGATCGAGCCCGGCATCGCGAACACATCGCGCCCCAGTTCGTTCGCGAGCCGCGCGGTGATCAGCGAGCCGGAGCGCGGGGCGGCCTCGACGACGAGTACGCCGATCGCGAGCGCGGCGATCAGCCGGTTGCGTTGCGGGAAGTGTGCGGCGCGGGCTGGTGTGCCGAGCGGCCATTCCGACACGATCGCGCCGTGAGCGGCGATTTCGTGGGCGAGCGCACGGTGTCGCGCCGGATAGACGAGATCGGCGCCGGTCGCGATCACCGCGACCGTGCCTGACCGGCCGTCGAGCCCGCCGCGATGCGCGGCGCCGTCGATTCCGAGCGCGAGGCCCGACACGACCGGAAGCCCGGTGTCGGACAGCTCGCGGGCGAAGCGCGTCGCGTCGGCGAGACCCTGCGGCGTCGCGTGGCGGCTGCCGACCACGGCGAGACCGCGCGCGTGCAGCAGGTCGAGACGGCCCTTTACATATAGCAGCGGCGGCGGATCGTGCAGGTCGCGCAGCCGCGGCGGGTAGGCCGGATCGTTGAGCGTGACGAGCGCGTTGCCCGGCGCGTCGAGCCAGGCGAGCACGGCGTCGGTGCGCGCGTCGAGGTCGCCGCGCTCGCTCGCGCGCACGGCCTGGGCCGCGGCGGGGCTGGTTGCGGCGGCGATCGCCTGGCCGGACGCGCGCAGCAGCGCATCCGGCGAGCCGAACGCGTCGAGCAGTGCCTGCAGCACGGCGGGTGCGAGGCCGGGCGCATGCGCGAGCTGCAGCCACGCACGCAGCGCGGAGGTGGTCAGCACTTGCGGCGACATGAGGCGCTCCTCGAATGCGGCGGCCAGCGGACCGCGTGGCGCCATGATAAAATTTTCATCATCCGAAATACTCGACAGGGCCGCGCGCGCAGGCGCCCGGCCAATTGCAGGAGGCGTGATCCGCGGCATTGATTCGCCGCGCGTCCGCCTCATCTTCATTGCATCCCGGCGGCACCGCCAGCTGGCCGGATGGCCGATGCGGCATGCCGCCCCACCGAATACCGAACGCCATGGCTTTACTCAATATTCTTCATTACCCCGACAAGCGGCTGCACAAGGTCGCAAAGCCCGTCGACAAGGTCGACGACCGGATCCGCAAGCTCGTCGCCGACATGGCCGAAACCATGTACGCAGCGCCCGGCATCGGCCTGGCGGCCACGCAGGTCGACGTGCACGAGCGCGTGATCGTGATCGACGTCTCGGAGGAAAAGAACGAGCTGCGCGCGTTCATCAACCCCGAGATCGTGTGGTCGAGCGACGAGAAGCAGATCTACGAAGAGGGTTGCCTGTCGGTGCCCGGCATCTACGACGAAGTCGAGCGTCCCGATCATGTGCGCGTACGTGCGCTCAACGAGCAGGGCGAGACCTTCGAGCTCGACTGCGAGGGCCTGCTGGCCGTGTGCGTCCAGCACGAGATGGATCACCTGATGGGGCGTGTGTTCGTCGAATACCTGTCGCCGCTCAAGCAGACACGCATCAAGACGAAGATGAAGAAACTCGAACGCGCGATGTGACGCGCGTTCGCCCTGCCCGACCCCGAAAGCTGTCATGAACCATACGTTGCGCGTGATTTTTGCCGGCACGCCGGAATTTGCCGCGGCTGCCCTGGCCGCGATCCACGAGGCCGGTTTTCCGGTGCCGCTCGTGCTGACCCAGCCCGATCGCCCTGCCGGGCGCGGGATGAAGCTGCAGGCAAGCGCGGTGAAGCGCTACGCCGTCGAGCACGGGATGCCCGTCGCGCAGCCGCCGTCGCTGCGCCGCGCGGGCAAGTACCCGGCGGAGGCGGCCGACGCTATCGAGCTGCTGCGCTCGACTCCGCATGACGTGATGGTGGTCGCCGCATACGGCCTGCTGCTGCCGCAGGAGGTGCTCGACATTCCGCGCGGCGGCTGCATCAACATTCATGCATCGCTGCTGCCGCGCTGGCGCGGCGCCGCGCCGATCCACCGCGCGATCGAGGCCGGCGACGCCGAGACGGGCGTCACGCTGATGCAGATGGACATCGGCCTCGACACCGGCGCGATGATCGAGGAGGCGCGCATCGCGATCGCGCCGGACGAGACAACCGCGACCCTGCACGACCGGCTCGCTGCCGAAGGTGCGCGACTGATCGTCGACGCGCTCGTGCAGCTCGAGCGCGACGGTGTGCTGCCGGCCACGCCGCAACCGGCCGACGGCGTGACCTACGCGGAAAAGATCGGCAAGCACGAAGCGGCGCTCGACTGGCGCAAGCCGGCCGACGTGCTCGCGCGCCAGGTGCGTGCGTTCGATCCGTTCCCGGGCGGCGTCGCGACGCTCGATGGCGCGGCGATCAAGCTGTGGGCGGCCGAGCCCGTGGCGGCGCGCGGCGACGCGCTGCCCGGCACGATCGTCGAAGCCGCGCCGGAAGGCGTGGTCGTCGCGTGCGGCAGCGGTGCACTGCGCGTCACGCAGTTGCAGAAGCCGGGCGGCAAGCGGCTGCCCGCCCGCGAGTTTCTGGCCGGTTCGCCGCTCGCCGCGGGCCAGCGTTTTGCGCTGACCGACGTTGCCTGAGGCGGCCTGACCGCTATTCGACACGGCCTGCCGGGCGTGCGCAATCGGCCGGACGGCCGAGTCGCGCGGTGCGGCAGGCGCGCGTAGAATTTCCCTGCGCTCTCCGGTTTCGAGGTTTTCATGTTCGGCATCACCCATTTCGGCTTCTTCGTGCTGGCAGTCTTCCTGCTGAACGTCACGCCCGGCCCCGATACGGCCTATATCGTCGGCCGCAGTGTCGCGCAGGGCCGTGGCGCGGGGCTGATGTCGGCGTTGGGCATTTCGGCCGGCTGCTGCGTGCACGCGCTCGCCTGCGCATTCGGCCTGACCGCGCTGCTCGCGGCATCGGCTGCCGCGTTCACGGTGATCAAGCTGGTTGGCGCCGCCTACCTGATCTACCTCGGCGTGCGGATGATCATCGCGAAGCAGGCGGGCGAGCCGTCGGGCAAGGCGGCCGCGCAAGCCGCGAAGCCGCTGCGCCAACTGTTCATGCAGGGTTTCTGGACCAACGTGCTGAACCCGAAGGTGGTGCTGTTCTTCGTGTCGTTCTTCCCGCAATTCGTGTCGGCCGACAGCCCGCACAAGGCATTGGCGTTTCTGACCCTCGGCGGCGTGTTCGTCGCGATGAGCACGGTATGGACCAGCCTCGTCGCCTGGGTCGCGGGCAGTGTCACGGCGCGCTTTTCCGGCAAGCCAGGTGTCAGGAAGTGGCTCGACCGCACGGTCGGCAGCGCTTTCGTCGGCCTCGGCCTTCGTCTTGCGGCATCGCAACGCTGAGATTGAATTTTTCCGGCAAGACCTTATCTAACAAAGCGCTTACAATTTTCCGCCGTGCCTTGTGATGTGCGGCGGGTCCCCTGACGGATAAGGAGTGGGTATGTTCAATTGGGTCAAAACGGCGATGCTGATGGCCGCGATCACGGCCCTGTTCATCGTGATCGGCGGGATGATCGGCGGCTCACGCGGCATGACGATCGCGCTGCTGTTCGCGCTCGGCATGAATTTCTTCTCGTACTGGTTCTCCGACAAGATGGTGCTGCGCATGTACAACGCGCAGGAAGTCGACGAGAACACGGCGCCGCAGTTCTACCGGATGGTGCGCGAGCTGGCCACGCGCGCGAACCTGCCGATGCCGCGCGTCTACCTGATCAACGAGGATGCGCCGAACGCGTTCGCGACGGGCCGCAACCCCGAGCACGCGGCGGTCGCCGCGACGACGGGCATCTTGCGCGTGCTGTCGGAGCGCGAGATGCGCGGCGTGATGGCGCACGAGCTTGCACACGTGAAGCATCGCGACATCCTGATCTCGACGATCACCGCGACGATGGCGGGCGCGATCTCGGCGCTCGCGAACTTCGCGATGTTCTTCGGCGGGCGCGACGAGAACGGCCGGCCGGCCAACCCGATCGCGGGCATCGCGGTCGCGCTGCTCGCGCCGATCGCCGGCGCGCTGATCCAGATGGCGATCTCGCGGGCACGCGAGTTCGAGGCCGACCGCGGCGGCGCGCAGATTTCCGGCGATCCGCAGTCGCTCGCGACCGCGCTCGACAAGATCCATCGCTATGCGGCAGGCATTCCGTTCCAGGCGGCGGAAGCGCATCCGGCCACGGCGCAGATGATGATCATGAATCCGCTGCATGGTGGCGGATTGCAGAACCTGTTCTCGACGCACCCGGCCACCGAGGAGCGCATCGCGCGCTTGATGGAGATGGCGCGTACCGGCCGCTTCGATTGAGCCCCGGCACCCCGTGCGGCAGTTGCCGTTCGGGGGCCGTCACGCCACCCCGCACGCTTCGCGCTGCGGGGTTTTCATTTGTGCGTGCCGTAAAGGGGCCAAAGGGGCTGCAACGTCGCACGCTACAATGCCCGGTTTGGGACCGCGGGCCATGCGAGTGCCGCGATCCCGCCGTTTGCCGTATTTGCTTGCCGCGCTTGTTTGCCGAATTTGCTCCGATGACACGAACCCGTTCTACCGCTCCGTCTTCTTCCGGCCGCCCGGCGCGCCTGTCCGCGCTGCATCTCGCGCCCGATTCGCTCGGCTTCGCGCTCGACGCGGCCGCGCAGGCGGTCGATGCGGTACGACGCGGCACCGCGCTGCCGGCGGCACTCTCGGCGGTTTTCGCGCAGATGGCGTCCGGTACGCAGGCCCTTGCGCGCGGGGCGACGCAGGACGTCGCCTACCGGACGATGCGCCGTCTCGGCAGTGCGGACTGGCTGATCGGCCGGCTCGTCAGCAAGGCGCCGCCCGCGCACGTGCACGCAGTCCTTGCCGGCGCGCTCGCGCTGCTGCTCGATCCGGCGGACGAGGCCGCGTATCCGCCGTTCACGGTGGTCGACCAGGCCGTGACCGTGATCGGCGCCCGCCGCGAATGCGCGTTCGCGAAGGGGATGGTCAACGCGGTGCTGCGCCGTTTCCTGCGCGAGCGCGACGCGCTCGTCGCGGCGCTGCAGGACGATGTCGTCGCGCGCTGGAATTACCGCGCGTGGTGGGTCGATTCGGTGAAGCGCGCATGGCCCGACGCATGGCAGGCGATCCTCGCGGCCGGCGAGCGCCAGGGGCCGCTGACGCTGCGCGTGAATGCGCGCCGCGCGAGCGTCGACGCGTATCTCGATACGCTGCGGGCGAGCGGAATCGAAGCGACCGCGATCGGCAAGCATGCAGTGCGGCTCGCGTCGGCGCTGCCGGTCGATCGCATTCCGGGGTTTGCCGACGGCGTCGTGTCGGTGCAGGATGCCGGTGCGCAACTCGCAGCCGAATGGCTTGGTGCGCGTGACGGCATGCGCGTGCTCGACGCATGCGCGGCGCCCGGCGGCAAGACCGGTCATATTCTCGAACTCGCCGATGCGGAAGTCGTTGCGCTGGAAAGCGACGCCGCGCGCGCGGCGCGGATCGGCGAGAACCTCGTGCGGCTGTCGCTCGCGGCGGACGTGCGCGTCGGCGATGCGGGTGCGCCCGACGCGTGGTACGACGGGCGCCCGTTCGATCGTATCCTGGCCGACGTGCCGTGCTCGGCGTCCGGTATCGTGCGTCGTCACCCGGACATCCGCTGGCTGCGTCGCGAGGCCGACATCCCGGCGCTCGTCGCGGAACAGCGTCGCATCCTGTCGGCGTTGTGGCCGCTCGTGAAGCCGGGCGGCGAACTGCTTTACGTGACCTGTTCGGTCTTCCCCGAAGAAGGCGAATTGCAGGCCCGCTGGTTTGAAGCGGCCTGTGAAGATGCGGTACGATTGGACGCCCCCGGCCAACTGCTGCCGGGCGGAGTGCAGGGAGGGGCGGCCGCCGGCGCACTCGACCAGAACACCGATCACGACGGATTTTTCTACGCGCGGTTTCAGAAACGGTGACGATCAAACACCTTTTTCCACTTCGGCTCGCGGCCGTCCTGATGGTCGCGTTGACGCTGTGCCTGGCTGTCGTCCGGCCGGCGCATGCCGAGTCGATCGCCGTGCAGCGCGCGTCGCTCCAGGCCGACGGAAGCGGCTGGAGCCTCGATGCCCGCTTCGATTTCGAGCTGAACCCGAGCCTCGAGGATGCCGTCAACAAAGGCATTCCGGTGTATTTCACGACGGATTTCGAGTTGAGCCGTGCGCGCTGGTACTGGCTTGACGAACAGCCGGTATCGGTGTCGCAGACGATCCGCCTGTCGTTCCAGCCGCTCACGCGCGAGTATCGCGTGTCGACGGGCGGCCTGCAGCTCGGTTTCCCGTCGCTGAAGGATGCGCTTGCGGTCATCAGGCACATCACGTCGTGGCACGTGATCGACCGCAGCCAGGTGCGCGCGGGCGAAACCTACACGGCATCGGTGCGGATGCAGCTCGATACGGCGCTGATGCCGAAGCCGTTCCAGGTCGATGCGGTGAACAACCGCGACTGGACGCTCGGGTCGGACTGGAAGCGCTTCACTTTCACGGTGACCGAACGTGCTAAATAAAGTGCGCCGCGCGGCCAGCGGGAAGAGCCTCCTCGTTCGCGTGATCGTCTCGACCGTCGCGCTCACCGCACTGCTGCTGCTCGTGCTGCTCGCGGCCGCGAGCGCGAACACCGAATTCTTCGATCGCTACTACTCGTGGCTGTACGCGACGAACATCGTCGTCGCGCTCGTGTTCCTGCTCGTGGTGCTCGGGCTGATCGGGATGATCGTCGTGCGCCTGAGGAAGGGCAAGTTCGGCACGCGGCTGCTCGCGAAGCTCGCGGTGTTCTTCGCGCTCGTCGGCGTGGTGCCGGGCGGGATCATCTACATCGTGTCGTACCAGTTCGTGTCGCGCAGCATCGAGTCGTGGTTCGACGTGAACGTCGAGACGGCGCTGACGGCCGGCCTGAATCTCGGCCGCGGAATGCTCGATGCGTCGCTGTCCGATCTGCAGACGAAGGCGCGGCTGATGTCCGACCAGCTCGCGAGCGCCGACGCGAACACGAACGGCACGACGCTCACGCTGCTGCGGCTGCGCGACCAGTTCGGCGTGCAGGACGCGACGATCGTCGAGCCGAGCCGCGGCGGCTCGGGCGCGGCGCCCGACCTGCATATCGTCGCGCAGGCGTCGGGCAATTTCGCGGCGCTGATTCCGGACGACCTGCCGACGCCGCTGATGCTGAGCCAGGCGCGCGAACACGGCGCGTACGCGGCGATCGAGGGCGAAGTCGACGGCGACCCGCGCGCGCACGGCGCGAAGGGCGCGCTGCGGCTGCGCGTCGTGCGGCCGATTCCCGATGCGTCGACATCGCTGCTGCAGCCGGCGGAGCGTTTCCTGCAACTCACCCAGCCGGTGCCGCCCACCCTTGCCCACAACGCGGATGCCGTGCAGCGCGCGTATCGCGAGTACCAGGAAAAGGCGCTCGGCCGCACGGGGCTGCGCAAGATGTACATCGGCACGCTGACGCTCGCGCTGTTCCTCGCGACGTTCATCGCGATGATGCTTGCGCTCGCGCTCGGCCAGCAGCTCGCGCGGCCGCTGTTCCTGCTCGCACAGGGCACGAAGGAGATTACGGAAGGCGACTACACGCCGAAGCGCGAGATCAAGACGCGCGACGAGCTCGGCTTCCTCACGCAGTCGTTCAACGCGATGACGCGCCAGTTGTCCGAGGCGCGGCTCGCGGTCGAGAAGAACCGCGTCGCGCTCGAGCATTCGAAGACGTATCTCGAGAGCATCCTCGCGAACCTGACGGCCGGTGTGTTCGTGCTCGACCGCCAGTTCCGGCTGACGACGGCCAATCGCGGCGCCGAGCGGATCTTCCGGCAGCCGTTCAACGCGCTGATCGGCACGACGCTCGACCGGATCGGCGTGGCCGCCGGGTTCGGCGCGATGGTGCGCAAGGCGTTCGCCGATCGCGAGGCGGCATCCGACGGCGCCAGCGGCGATCGCGGCCACTGGCAGCAGCAGTTCGCGATCGAGGTGCCGGGCGAAGCCGATCCGCTGACGCTGCTCGTGCGCGGCACGCGCCTCGTATCGACGATCGAGGGGCAGGCCGACGATCCGCAGACGTCCGGTTACGTCGTCGTGTTCGACGACATTTCCGACGTGATTTCCGCGCAGCGTTCGGTTGCGTGGGGCGAAGTGGCGCGCCGGCTCGCGCACGAGATCAAGAATCCGCTGACGCCAATCCAGCTGTCGGCGGAGCGGTTGCAGATGAAGCTGTCCGACAAGCTCGCGCCGCCCGACGCCGATGTGCTCAAGCGCGGCGCGACGATGATCGTCAACCAGGTGGCCGCGATGAAGCGGATGGTCGACGATTTCCGCGAATACGCGCGCACGCCGCCGGCGGTGCTCGCGAACCTGCAGTTGAACGAACTGGCGAGCGAGGTGCTCGGGCTGTACGGGGTGGGCGAAGGCAAGAGCGCGATCGTCGCCGAGCTCGCGCCGTCGCTGCCGGTGATTCGCGGCGACGCGACGCAATTGCGCCAGGTGATTCACAACCTGCTGCAGAATGCGCAGGATTCGGTCGCGGAGACAGCGCATCCGCGTGTGTTGATCGAAACCAAGACAGTAGAATATGGCGATCCCGACGCCGAGGGCAAAACACGCGTCGCGGTACGTCTTACCGTGTCCGACAACGGGCCCGGTTTTCCGGCGCGCATCCTGACCCGCGCGTTCGAGCCTTATGTGACGACGAAGGCGAAGGGCACGGGGCTGGGGTTGGCCACGGTCAAGAAAATCGTCGATGAGCACGGTGCGCGGATCGATCTGCGCAATCGCATGCACGGCGAGACCGTCGAGGGTGCGCAGGTGTCGATTCTGTTCCTGCAGATGGCGAGCGATGCGCCAGGCGCCGAATCGGGCGTGCAGGACGGGACGGCTCCCGCCAAGACAAAAGCAAGTGAGCAGACAAAGGCAGCGTAAATGGCAACCATCCTGGTGGTAGATGATGAAATGGGCATCCGGGAATTGCTCTCGGAGATCCTCAGCGATGAAGGACATGTCGTCGAGGCAGCGGAGAACGCGCAGGCCGCGCGGGAATACCGGTTGAATCAGGCGCCCGATCTCGTGCTGCTCGATATCTGGATGCCCGATACCGACGGCGTGACGTTGCTCAAGGAGTGGGCGGCGCAGGGGCTGCTGACGATGCCCGTGATCATGATGTCCGGGCACGCGACGATCGATACGGCCGTCGAGGCGACGAAGATCGGCGCGCTCGATTTCCTCGAGAAGCCCATCGCGCTGCAGAAGCTGCTGAAGTCCGTCGAGCACGGCCTCGCACGCGGTGCGGCGCCGGTGTCCGCGAACGCGGCGGCGAAGGCCGGTGCGGGGCAGCCGGTGGGCCCGGCGGCGGTCGCATCCGCGGCCGCGCTGCCGACGCTCGGCGACGACATGGCTTCGGCGCTCGGCCTCGCGGGCCAGACGGCCGCGATCCCGTTCGACATTCCGTTGCGTGAAGCGCGCGATGCGTTCGAGCGTGCGTACTTCGAATATCACCTCGCGCGCGAAAACGGCAGCATGACGCGCGTCGCGGAGAAGACGGGCCTCGAGCGCACGCACCTGTATCGCAAGCTCAAGCAGCTCGGTGTCGAGCTCGGCAAGAAACCGTCCGAAGGCGCCGTATAAAATATTTTGCGAAAACACTTGCTCAGGTACGAATAGCTCGATATACTTTCATTCTTCGTTGGCCCGGTAGCTCAGTTGGTAGAGCAGCGGATTGAAAATCCGCGTGTCGATGGTTCGATTCCGTCCCAGGCCACCAGAATTAAAACCCCAAGAATCGGAAGGTTCTTGGGGTTTTTCGTTTGTGGTGGGGTTGGCGTGATGAGGCCCGCGGGCCCGCGAGCCCGGCAGTATTCGAGATGGCATGATAAAATCCGTGTCCGCTCAATAACTTAGCGCATCGCTTCATGCGCGCAGCAGGCTGCCAGCGTGGCGCCGCCGTGGCGCGCGGCAACGATGCCGCGCGATGGGCGGTATAAGCGCTCCGCCGCGTTCGCGGCCGATTGCGCTGCCTATACTGGTCGAGCCGGCCCAGGCCGGCACGCGTCGGGCCGCCCGGCGGCAGCCGGCCCCGGGGCGCAGCGCGACGCGAGCCTACACATTCACGGAGTATCACGGTGATTCGGACAGACGCTAAAGACGGCGCGCTCGTGTTGTTTTCCGGCGGGCAGGACTCGGCCACGTGCGTGGCCTGGGCTCTGGAACGCTACCAGACGGTCGAGACGCTCGGCTTCGATTACGGCCAGCGCCACCGCGTCGAGCTTGAGTGTCGCGAAGGCGTGCGCGAAGCACTGAAGCGCGATTTTTCCGCATGGTCGGACCGGCTCGGCGACGATCACATGATCGACCTGTCGGTGCTCGGCGCGATCAGCGATACCGCGATGACGCGCACGATCGAGATCGAGACGGCGGCGAACGGCTTGCCGAACACGTTCGTGCCGGGCCGCAACCTGATGTTCATGACGATCGCCGCGGCGATCGCCTATCGCCGCGGGCTGCGTGTGCTGGTCGGCGGAATGTGCGAGACCGATTTCTCGGGCTACCCCGACTGCCGCGACGACACGATGAAGGCGCTGCAGGTCGCGCTGAACCTCGGGATGGACACGCGCATCGTGCTCGAGACGCCGCTGATGTGGCTCGACAAGGCGCAGACGTGGCAGCTCGCCGAGCAGCTCGGTGGCGAAGCGCTCGTCGAACTGATCCGCGTCGAGACGCACACGTGCTACGTGGGCGAGCGCGCGGAATTGCACGAATGGGGCTTCGGCTGCGGCGAATGCCCCGCCTGCAAGCTGCGCAAGCGCGGCTACGAGGCTTACCTGAAGGGCGAGCGGGTGACCGAAGCGCCGCTGTGACGCGGGCGCGCCGGCAGCGCTGGACGAATAACGGATTCTGATCGACAACGAGCGGCGCGAGCCGGACGAAGCACGATGACTTACGCGGTCAAGGAAATTTTCTACACGTTGCAGGGCGAGGGCGCGAACGCGGGCCGGCCGGCCGTGTTCTGCCGGTTCGCCGGCTGCAACCTGTGGTCGGGCCGCGAAGAGGATCGTGCGGAGGCCGTGTGCCGCTTCTGCGATACCGACTTCGTCGGCACCGACGGCGAGAACGGCGGCAAGTTCAAGGACGCCGAAGCGCTCGTCGCGACGATCGCCGGCCTGTGGCCGGAGGGCGAGGCGCACCGCTTCGTCGTCTGCACGGGCGGCGAGCCGATGCTGCAACTCGACCAGCCGCTCGTCGACGCATTGCACGCGGCCGGCTTCGAGATCGCGATCGAGACCAACGGTTCGCTGCCGGTGCTCGAATCGATCGACTGGATCTGCGTGAGCCCGAAGGCCGACGCGCCGCTCGTCGTCACGAAGGGCAACGAACTCAAGGTCGTGATCCCGCAGGACAACCAGCGGCTGGCCGACTACGCGAAGCTCGACTTCGAGTATTTCCTCGTCCAGCCGATGGACGGCCCGTCGCGCGACCTGAATACGAAGCTCGCGATCGACTGGTGCAAGCGTCATCCGCAGTGGCGGCTGTCGATGCAGACCCACAAATATCTGAACATTCCCTGAGCCACGGCTTTTGACATCGTGCTGATTACCCGAAAACTCGAATTCGACGCGGGCCACCGCATTCCCGATCACCGCAGCCAGTGCCGGAACCTGCATGGTCATCGCTACGTGCTCGAAGTCACGCTGCGCGGCGATCTCGTCGATACCGAGGGGGCGCCCGACCGCGGCATGGTGATGGATTTCGCCGACGTGAAGGCGCTCGCGATGGAGCACCTGGTCGGCAAGTGGGACCACGCGTTCCTGGTCTACGCCCGCGACGAGGTCGTGCGCTCGTTCCTCGAGCAGATGGCCGACCACAAGACGGTCGTGATCGACCGGATCCCGACCGTCGAGAACCTCGCGGCGATCGCGTTCGACATCCTCGCGAACGTGTACGACGCGCACTACGGCGTGAACCTGCGGCTCGAGCGCGTGCGCCTGTACGAAACGCCGAACTGCTGGGCCGACGTCGAGCGCCAGCCCGGCCGCTGATCCCGCCTTCCCGGCAGCCCCGCCAGCCGGCGCGGGCTGCCTGACGCCGCACCCCGCGGCTTCGTCCCGCCCCCGTCCGTTCCCACATTCCGCGTAACGCCGCGCTATGATCGTTGCGTGGCGCCGGAAAACGCGGCCGTGCGCGATCGCGCGGCCGGCGCTGTCAGATCGGCCGTCCACGGCCGACCAACGATCCAGGGCTCGGTCCTGGCGTCGCCGTGCTTCGCTGCCCGGCGTGTCGCGCTCCGCTTTGCCCGTTGCTTGTCCCGTTCGATTGCCGTTCCGTCCAGGAGGCCGTATCGATGAGCACGCTCACCAATTCCCTCAAACAACGCCTGCACGACGGCGACGACCCGTTGTACGGCCTGTGGCTGTCGCTCGGCAGCGACTCGGCCGCGGAAGCGCTCGCGCATGCCGGCTACGACTGGCTCTGCATCGACATGGAGCACGCGCCGAACGACAGCCGCGATGTTGCATCGCAGTTGCGCGCGATCGCGGCCGCCCATCTGCCGAGCGAACCCGTCGTGCGCGTGCCGGCGCGCGAGCCGTGGCTCGTGAAGCGCGCGCTCGATGCCGGTGCGCGCACGCTGATGTTTCCATGCATCGAGACGCTCGACGACGCCGCGCACGCGGTGCGGCTGACGCGCTATCCGTCGCCCGAATCGCCGGACGGGCTGCGCGGTGTCGCGGGCATGGTGCGCGCGGCGGCGTTCGGGATGCGCCGAGATTACGTGCAGACGGCGAACGCGCAGGTCGCGGTGATCGTGCAGATCGAATCGGCGCGCGGCGTCGACGAAGTCGAGCGGATTGCGGCGCTGCCCGGCGTCGACTGCCTGTTCGTCGGCCCGGCCGATCTCGCGGCGAGCCTCGGGCATCTCGGCGACATCCGCCATCCGGACGTCGACACCGCGATGGCGCGCGTGCTCGCGGCCGGCCGGCAGGCCGGCGTCGCGGTCGGCATCTTCGCGGGCGATACGGCGGCCGCGCGCCAGTATCGCGAGGCCGGCTACCGGATGATCACGCTGTCGGCCGACGTCAGCTGGCTGTTGCGCGCCACGCGGCAGGCGCTGCAGGAGGTACGGTCATGAACGATGGCGACGGCGCGTGCCGTGGGCGCGTGCAGGGTGGGGCCGGGGCGCGCAGGCGGATCGGCGCGATGCTCGGCCTGTGGTGCGTGTGTGGCGTCTATGGCGTGTGTATTGCAGCGGGCGCACCGGGCGTGCCGCAAGCGAAGCCCGATCCATCGCGCGAGACGCAGTCGGCGGTCGCCGACTACAACGCCGGCGACTATCGCGCGGCGCTGGTGCAGTTCCACGACGCGGCCGAGCGCGGTGACCGTCTCGCGCAATTCAACTACGCGATGATGCTGCTGACGGGCGAAGGCGTGACGGCGAACGTCGACGAAGGGCTGCGCTGGCTGAAGCGCGCGGCCGACGCGAACATGTCGCATGCGCAGTACGTGTACGGGCGGATGCTCGACGACGGTGAGTTCGTCGCGCGCAATCCGGCCGAAGCGCATCGCTGGTTCCTGCGGGCGGCGAAGCAGGGGCACGTGCAGGCCGCGCTGTCGCTCGCGAACCAGTTCCTCGACGGGCGCGGCACGCCGCGCGACAACCGGCAGGCATTCGCGTGGTACAAGCAGGCCGCCGATGCAGGCGAGCCGACCGCGCAGTACGTGACCGCGTCGTTCTACGAGCGCGGGGGCGACGGTGTCGCGCAGAACCTGAACATCGCGCGGGCGTATTACGCGGCGGCGGCCGCGCAGGGCGACGAGACGGCCGGGCTGAAATTCAAGGAGCTGAGTGCGCGGTTGAAGGTGCAGGGGCCGGCGTCGGGTGCCGGCGCGGAGCCGGGCGGGACGCATGCGCCGGCGCCGTGAACGGAGGCCGCGCCACACCGCGCCGCGCGGCCGCGTTCGGCAAGGACGGTCGAAAAAAAACGGCGCCGCGGCGCCGTTTTTCTTTCTGCGATGCGTACCGCGCGGTCAGCTCTTCATCAACCGCCGCTGCCGCCCGACGCTCATGATCATCCCGATCGCGATGCCGAGCGTCGTGAGCGCCGTGCCGCCATAACTCATGAACGGCAGCGGCACGCCGACGACCGGCAGCACGCCGCTCACCATCCCGATGTTGACGAACGCATAGACGAAGAACGCGAGCGTGAGCGAGCCCGCGAGCAGGCGGCCGAACAGCGTCGCGCCCTGCGCGGCGATATAGAGCCCGCGTGCGATCAGCGCCATGTAAAGCGTCAGCAGCACGAGCCCGCCGACGAGCCCCCATTCCTCGGAGAACACCGCGAAGATGAAGTCGGTGTGCTTCTCCGGAATGAACTCGAGGTGCGCCTGCGTGCCTTTCAGGTAGCCCTTGCCGAGCACGCCGCCCGAGCCGATCGCGATCACGGCCTGGATCGTGTGGAAGCCCTTGCCGAGCGGGTCGGAAGTCGGGTCGAGCAGCGTGCACACGCGGTGCTTCTGGTAGTCGTGCATCAGCGGCCACTGCACTTCGGGCTGGCAGATGCGATCTTCGAACACGGCGATCGAGCCGACCGCGATCACGCCCGCGACGAGCACCGGCACGATCAGCTTGAACGACAGGCCGGCGAGGTAGATCACGAAGAAGCCGGCCGCGAACACGAGCAGGCCCGTGCCGAGGTCGGGCTGCTTGGCGATCAGCCCGACCGGCACCATCAGGATCCCGAACGCGGCGATGAAGTCGTACCAGCGCAGCCCGCCTTCGCGGCGCTGGTAGTACCACGCGAGCATCAGGGGGGTCGCGATCTTGAGGATCTCCGACGGCTGGATCACGACGCCGACGTTCAGCCAGCGCTTCGCGCCTTTCTTGGTCATCCCGAACAGCGCGACCGCGACCAATAGCGTGACCCCGAACGTGTAGAGCGGGACCGCGAAGCGCATCAGCGTCGTGGGCGGGATGTTGGCGATCACCCACATCAGCACGAACGTCAGCAGGATGTTGCGCAACTGGTCCTCGACGCGGCCCGGCATGTCGATCGCCGCGCTGTACAGCGTGACGATGCCGACGCACAGCAGCAGGAACACGATGAGGGCGAGCGGGCGGTCGAAGCCCGCGAACATCTGCTTGATCTTGTCGAGCCAGGCGCGCTTGTCGAATTGCATGCCTTTCTCCGTTAATGAGCGGTGCCGGCGTCCGCCGCCTTCGCGGAGGCCGTCGCACGGTGGTTGTCGTCGCGCGGCGTGGCGACGAGCGGCTGCGCGTCACTGGCGGGCCGGCGCGGCCGGTGCGGGCGCCGGATCGGCGGCAGGCTCGCGGCCCTCGGCGCATCGGCACCGGCGCTCGCCGGCGGGGCGGCGCTTGCGCCGGCGGCCGACGCTTCGGAGGCCGCGGCGGCCGATGCCGCTTCCGCCGCACTGGCCGCGCTCGGCACGACCGGCTGCGGCAGCGCCGTGAAGCCGGCCGCGACGGCGGCGGGCCGGTTCGCGTCGCCGATCACCGGCGCGTTGACGGGTTCGGTCGCCGACGCCGCGGCAGCCACGGCCGCGGCCTCGTTCTGCGGGTTCTGGCGGTCGACGAGATAGAAGTCGAGCACGCGGCGCGCGATCGGGCCCGCGGCCTGCGCCCCCCAGCCGCCGTTCTCGACGACCAGCGCGACGGCGATCTGCGGATGGTCGACCGGTGCGTACGCGATGAACAGCGCGTGGTCGCGTAGGTGCTCGGCGAGCAGGTGGCCCTTGTAGTTGGAGCCTTGCAGCGAGAACACCTGCGCGGTGCCGGTCTTGCCGGCGGCGAGGTACGGCGCGCCGCGGAACACCTTGTACGCGGTGCCGGACGGGTTCTCGATCACGTTCTCCATCCCGCGCTTCACGACGTCGATGTCGGCCTGCTTGAGCGGGATCACTTCGCTTTCCTTCGGCACGGTCAGGCGGCGCCCGCGCGTGATCGGATCCTCGATTTCCTTCACCAGGTGAGGCTTCATCACGACGCCGTTGTTCGCGAGCGTCGCGGTCGCGTGCGCGAGCTGCAGGATCGTGAACGAGTTGTAGCCCTGGCCGATCCCGAGGCTGATCGTCTCGCCGTCGAACCACTTCTGCTGCGCGGCCTTCTTGAACGCCTTCTTCTTCCAGTCGGTCGACGGCAGGATCCCGCGCGCCTCGCCCTGGATGTCGATCCCGGTGATCTGGCCGAAGCCGAACGGCTTCATGAAGTTCGCGATCGCGTTCACGCCGAGGTCGCGCGCGAGCATGTAGAAGTAGGTGTCGTTCGACACCATGATCGCCTTGTTCATGTCGACCCAGCCCTGGCCCGAGCGCACGTCGTTGCGGAACGTGTGGCCGCCGAACGTGAAGTAGCCGGGATCCTGGAAGCCCCAGCCCGGCGTGCGCTTGCCGAGCGTCAGGCCGGCGAGCGCCATGAACGGCTTGTACGTCGAGCCGGGCGGGTAGGTGCCGTGCAGCGGGCGGTTCAGCAGCGGCTTGTCGGTCGAGTTGTTCAGCTCGTCCCAGGTCTGCTGGTCGATGCCGTCGACGAACGAGTTCGGGTCGAAACTCGGCGACGACACGAACGCGAGCACGTCGCCCGTCTTCGGCTCGATCGCGACCAGTGCGCCGCGCTTGCCGGCGAACGCCTGCTCGGCGACCTGCTGCAGCCCGATGTCGAGCGACAGCACGAGGTTGTTGCCGGGCGTCGCCTGCGTGCGCGACAGCGTGCGCACCGGCCGGCCGCCGGCCGTCACCTCGACTTCCTCGAAGCCCGTCAGCCCGTGCAGCTCGGTTTCGTAGCTCTGCTCGACGCCGATCTTGCCGATGTAGTCGGTGCCCTTGTAGTTGTTCGCGTCGCGGCGCGGATCGTAGTTTTCCTGGTCGCTGTCGTTGTCGTCGCTCATCGCGTCGATGCGATCCTGGTCGCGCTTCGAGATCCGGCCGATGTAGCCGATCACGTGCGCGGCCGTCGTGCCGAGCGGATATTGGCGGAACAGCCGTGCGCGCACGTCGACGCCGGGGAAGCGGAAGCGCTGCGCGGTGAAGCGCGCGACTTCCTCGTCGGTGAGCCGGGTGCGGATCGGCAGGCTCTCGAAGTTCTTCGAGTCTTCCTGCAGCTTCTTGAAGCGGCGGCGGTCGCGCGCGTCGATCGGGATGATCTCGGACAGCTTGTCGATCGTGTTCTCGAGCGTGTCGTCGAGCTTCGACGGCGTGATCTCGAGCGTGTACGCCGAATAGTTCTTCGCGAGGATCACGCCGTTGCGGTCGGTGATGATCCCGCGGTTCGGCACGATCGGCGCGACCGAGATGCGGTTTTCCTCGGCCTGCAGCGCGTATTTGCCGTGCTGCATCAACTGCAGGTAGAAAAAGCGGCTCGCGAGCAGCCCGAAGCAGACGAACACGAACACGCCCGCCGCCGCGACGCGCAGGCGGAACTTCGAGAGCTGCTGTTGGGTGTCGTTGAATTCGGTCATGCGGTTACGATCGATCTGGCCCGCGCACGATGCGGCTGCGGGCGAGGGGCCGCCCCGGAGCGCGGCGGGCGTGGAGGCGGCGGGTAGTCAAGGCAGGCCCAGGGTTCAGATGGGGCGCGTATCGTCCGGATCGACCGGGCGGCGTTGCGGCATCAGCAGCAGGTGGCTCGCGATCGGCCACAGCGCGGCCTCGACGAAGCCGTCGACCAGGTAGCGCCAGCCCGGGAACGCGGCGCCCATCACGAGGCGGATCACGAACGGAACGAGCTGCGCGACGACCAGCAGCGGCGTGACGTACAGCACCTGCACGCCGATCGGCATCCACAGCACGCGACGGTGGATCGTGATCGCGCCGTACGACAGCAGCGTATAGGCGAGCGCGTGCTCGCCGAGCAGCCCCGCGTCATGCACGTCCATCAGGATGCCGAGCGCGAACGCGACGCCCATCCCGACCTTGCGCGGCTGATGGATGTTCCAGAACAGCAGCACGAGCGCGACGAAGTCGGGCACGCCGGGCAGGCGGCCCCACGGCATCAGGTTCAGCAGGAACGCGGCGGCGAGGCTGAAGACGATGAAGTACGGATTGACCGGCTGCAGGATGTATTGCGGGCGATTCATCGCTGGGCTCCTGGTTGCCCGGCCGCGGGCTTCGCGGGCGCGGTGGCGGGCTTGGCCGCAGGCGCAGGCGCGGCAGGCGCCGGCTTGGCGCCGGGCTGGGCCGCGGCGGCCGGCTTCGCGCCGGCGTCGGCCTTCTCTCCTTTCGCGGCGGCTTTCGCGCCTTTCTTGCCCTTCGCGTTCTTGTCGGCGGCCGGATCGGGCTCGGCCGGGCGCGGCGGGATGTCGTTCTGGTAATGCAGCACGAGCATCTGGCGCGCGCCGCGCACGGCGGCGATCGGCGCGCAGGTCACGCGCGCGAATGCGGTATCGGCGAGCTTGTCGACGCGTACGACCTTCGCGACCGGCAGGCCGGGCGGATAGACGCCGTCGAGGCCGCTCGTGACGAGCTCGTCGCCGACGACGAGATCCGCGCTCGTCGGCACGAAGCGCAGGTCGAGCGAATCGCCCTTCGGCGTGCCGTAGATCACGCTGCGCAGGCCGGTGCGCAGCACCTGCACGGGAATCGCGAGATCGCGGTCGGTGACCAGCGTGACTTCGGACTGCAGCGGGAACACGCGCGTGACCTGGCCGACCACGCCGTTCTCGCTGACGACGGGCGCGCCGTTCTGGATGCCCTGCTGCGAACCCTGGCCGATCACGATCTTCTGCGTGAACGGATCGCTCGTGTCGTACTGGATCTCGGCCGGCGTCGATTGCGTCGCGATGTGCTGGCGCAGCTCGAGCACGGCGCGCAGGTGCGCGTTCTCCTGCGCGAGCACGGCGGCCTGGTTGGCCTGCGTGGACAGCTGCAGGTTGCGCTTGCGGAGATCGTCGTTGTCGTGGCGCAGCGACGCGCCGGTGACGGCGATGTCGGCCGCGCCCATGAACAGGTCGCGCGGCACGAGCGCGGCGCGCTGCAGCGGATAGAGCACGGTGCCGAGCACGCCGCGGACGATTTCGAGCGTGTTGAAGCGCGCGTCCGACACCAGCAGTGCGATCGCGACGGCGACGAAAAAGATGAGCCGCGCGAGCGCGGGCGGGCCTTGCTTGAAGAGGGGCGGCGGACTGTATTCCATGGTCGGCGCCGGGCGCGAATGATCGGTTAAATGAAGCTCAGACGCGCAAACGGCGCGGCGGTTCGTTCTGAATGAGCGAGCCGGCCACGCCGCGGGTGCGTCATGTCAGGAAGACTGCCTAGACGATCACTCGTACGAGAAGATGCTGCCCAGCTTGTCCATGCGCTCGAGCGCCATGCCCGAACCGCGCACGACGCAGGTGAGCGGATCTTCCGCGACGAGCACCGGCAGGCCGGTTTCTTCCGCGAGCAGGCGATCGAGGTCGCGCAGCAGCGCGCCGCCGCCCGTCAGCATCATCCCGCGTTCGGCGATGTCGGCGCCGAGTTCCGGCGGCGTCTGTTCGAGCGCGATCTTCACCGACGACACGATCTGGTTCAGCGGATCGGTCAGCGCTTCGAGGATTTCGTTGCTGGAGATCGTGAAGCTGCGCGGAATGCCTTCCGACAGGTTGCGGCCCTTCACTTCCATTTCCTTGACCTCGGAGCCCGGGAACGCGGAGCCGATTTCCTTCTTGATCGCCTCGGCGGTCTGCTCGCCGATCAGCATCCCGTAGTTGCGGCGGATGTAGTTGACGATCGCTTCGTCGAACTTGTCGCCGCCGACGCGCACCGAGCCTTTATAGACGATGCCGCCGAGCGAGATCACGCCGACTTCGGTCGTGCCGCCGCCGATGTCGACGACCATCGAGCCGGTGGCTTCCGACACCGGCAGGCCTGCGCCGATCGCGGCCGCCATCGGCTCCTCGATCAGGTAGACCTGCGATGCGCCGGCGCCGTGCGCGGCTTCCTTGATCGCGCGGCGCTCGACCTGGGTCGAGCCGCACGGCACGCAGATGATGATGCGCGGCGACGGCGAGAACATGCGCGACTCGTGGGCCGTCTTGATGAACTGCTTGATCATCTGCTCGGTGACGGTGAAGTCGGCGATCACGCCGTCCTTCATCGGGCGGATCGCCTCGATGTTGCCCGGTACCTTGCCGAGCATCTGCTTGGCTTCCTTGCCGACTGCCTGGATCGTCTTCTTGCCGTTGGGGCCGCCTTCCTGGCGGATCGACACGACGGACGGCTCATCGAGCACGATGCCCTTGCCGCGCATGTAGATCAGGGTGTTTGCGGTGCCGAGGTCGATCGCGAGATCGTTGGAGAAGTAGCTGCGCAAAAAACCGAACATTCAGAATCCTGTTTCGCTCTGGGCCGGCCCTGCATAGCGAGCGCTGAGGGCGGCAGCGGAAAAAATAACAGCCTCGGGAAGCGTGGCGGAAGCGGCCGCCGCGGCGCACGAAGCTGCGAGTGATGTCTACCGGGGATCGCACGAAGCACGCACGGCTTGCCGAAGCGGGGCGAAACGGTGCGGGAAAAGGCTGCCGGGTTTGGGTCGAACGCGTAATGATACCTTATAATTTCACGGTATTTGAATCGAAACGGGCGGTATTTTTGCCGCTTCGGCCCCGATTTTTGAGGGTGGGATCGCACCCTCCAACCCCCCGCCGCAGTGCTGCTTTCGATGCATTGCGCAGTCTTGTTTTTCCGGTGATCGCATGGCCCTGACCCTGACCGATGTGAAACGCATCGCGCACCTGGCGCGACTCGAAATGGCCGACGCCGACGCCGAGCACATGCTCGGCCAGCTCAATGATCTCTTCGGCCTCGTCGAGCAGATGCAGGCGGTCGACACCGCCGGCATCGCGCCGCTCGCCCACCCGATCGAACAGATCCAGGAAGTCGCGCAGCGCCTGCGCGACGACGCCGTGACGGAAGTCGTCAATCGCGACGACAACCAGCGTCCGGCGCCGGCCGTCCAGGACGGCCTCTATCTCGTGCCGAAGGTGATCGAGTAAGCATTCGACGACAAGCGCGCCGGCCAGCGCCGCGCGCCACCCAGAATTCCCAGGAAAACCACTCAATGCACGCAAAAAGCCTGACCGAACTGCGCGCCGCGCTCGCCGCCAAGGAATGCTCGGCCGTCGAGCTCGCGCAGCTCTACCTGAAACGGATCGACGCCGCGCGCGACCTGAACGCGTTCGTCCACGTCGATGCCGACCTGACCCTCGCGCAGGCGAAAGCTGCCGACGCGGAGCTCGCGCGCGGCGCGGGCGGCGCGCTCACCGGCCTGCCGATCGCGCACAAGGACGTGTTCGTCACGCGCGGCTGGCACTCGACCGCCGGCTCGAAGATGCTCGCGAACTACGCGAGCCCGTTCGACGCGACCGTCGTCGCCCGCCTGCAGGCGGCCGGCATGGTCACGCTCGGCAAGACCAACATGGACGAGTTCGCGATGGGCTCGTCGAACGAGAACTCGGCGTTCGGCGCGGTGAAGAACCCGTGGGACACGAATGCCGTGCCGGGCGGCAGCTCGGGCGGCAGCTCGGCCGCCGTCGCCGCGCGCCTCGCGCCGGCGGCAACCGGCACCGACACCGGCGGCTCGATCCGCCAGCCCGCGTCGTTCGCGGGCGTGACGGGCATCAAGCCGACCTACGGCCGCGTGTCGCGCTACGGGATGATCGCGTTCGCGTCGTCGCTCGACCAGGGCGGCCCGATGGCGCAGAGCGCGTCCGACTGCGCGCTGCTGCTGAACGCGATGGCCGGCTTCGACGAGCGCGACTCGACGAGCCTCGATCGCGACGATGAAGACTTCACGCGCCACCTCGGCCAGCCGTGGGCGGCCGGCAACGATGCGGGCAAGCCGCTCGCGGGCCTGCGCATCGGCTTGCCGAACGAGTATTTCGGCGACGGCCTGGCCGACGACGTACGCGCGACGATCGACGCGGCACTGAAGCAGTATGAAGCGCTCGGCGCGACGCTCGTGCCCGTGTCGCTGCCGAAGACGGAGCTGTCGATCCCCGTGTATTACGTGATCGCGCCGGCCGAGGCATCGTCGAACCTGTCGCGTTTCGACGGCGTGCGTTTCGGCCACCGCGCCGCGCAATACGGCGACCTGCTCGACATGTACAAGAAGTCGCGCGCGGAAGGCTTCGGCCCCGAGGTGAAGCGCCGGATCCTGGTCGGCACGTACGTGCTGTCGCACGGCTACTACGACGCGTACTACCTGCAGGCGCAGAAGATCCGCCGCATCATCGCGAACGATTTCCAGGAAGCGTTCAAGACCTGCGACGTGATCATGGGCCCGGCCTCGCCGACGGTCGCATGGGATCTCGGTTCGAAGGGCGACGATCCGGTGCAGATGTATCTCGCGGATATCTACACGCTGTCGGTAAGCCTCGCGGGCCTGCCCGGCATGAGCGTGCCGTGCGGCTTCGGCGCGGGCGCGAACGCGAAGCGCCCGGTCGGCCTGCAGATCATCGGCAACTATTTCAACGAAGCCCGGATGCTGCAGGTCGCCGACGCGTTCCAGCGCGCGACCGACTGGCACAAGCAAGTTCCGGCAGGGGTGTAAGCACATGGCTACTCAATGGGAAGTCGTTATCGGTCTCGAGACGCACGCGCAACTGTCGACCGTCTCGAAGATTTTCTCGGGCGCGTCGACGCAGTTCGGCGCCGAGCCGAACACGCAGGCGTGCCCGGTCGACCTGGCGCTGCCGGGCGTGCTGCCGGTGCTGAACCGCGGTGCGGTCGAGCGGGCGATCCGCTTCGGCCTCGCGATCGGCTCGACCATCGCGCCGCGCAGCATCTTCGCGCGCAAGAATTATTTCTACCCCGATCTGCCGAAGGGCTATCAGATCAGCCAGTACGAGATTCCGGTCGTGCAGGGCGGCCAGATCACGATCCAGGTGCCCGCCAACGAAAAGGCCGGCAAGGAAGCGTACGAGAAGACGGTCAACCTGACCCGCGCGCACCTCGAGGAAGACGCGGGCAAGTCGCTGCATGAAGACTTCGCCGGGATGACCGGGATCGACCTGAACCGTGCAGGCACGCCGCTGCTCGAGATCGTCACCGAGCCGGAAATGCGCAGCGCGGCCGAGGCCGTGGCCTATGCGAAGGCACTGCACGGGCTCGTCGTGTGGCTCGGCATCTGCGACGGCAACATGCAGGAAGGCTCGTTCCGCTGCGACGCGAACGTGTCGGTGCGACCGGTCGGCCAGGAGAAGTTCGGCACGCGCGCGGAAATCAAGAACCTGAACTCGTTCCGGTTCCTCGAGGAAGCGATCAACTACGAAGTGCGTCGCCAGATCGAGCTGATCGAGGACGGCGGCGAAGTCGTGCAGGAAACGCGCCTCTACGATCCGGACAAGCGCGAGACGCGCTCGATGCGCAGCAAGGAAGACGCGCACGACTACCGCTACTTCCCCGACCCCGACCTGATGCCGCTCGTGATCGGCCAGGGCTGGATCGATCGCGTGCAGTCCGGGATGCCCGAGCTGCCGGCCGCGATGCAGCAGCGCTTCGCCGAGCAGTACGGCGTGTCCGCGTACGACGCGGGCGTGCTGACGTCGAGCAAGGCGATGGCCGCGTATTTCGAGTCGGTGGTCGCGAAGGCCGGCGCCGCGAACGCGAAGATCGCCGCGAACTGGCTGATGGGCGACGTGTCGTCGCAGCTGAACCGCGACGGCATCGAGATCGACGCGATCCCCGTGTCGGCCGCGCAGCTCGCGCTGCTGCTGCAGCGCATCGCCGACGGCACGATCTCGAACAAGATCGCGAAGGAGATCTTCGCGACGATCTGGGACGAGAAGCCGGACGACGAAGGCGCGGCCGACCGCATCATCGACGCGAAGGGCCTGAAGCAGATCTCCGACACCGGCGCGCTGGAAGCGATCATCGACGAAGTGCTCGCGGCGAACGCGAAGTCGGTCGAGGAATTCCGCGCGGGCAAGGAAAAGGCGTTCAACGCACTGATCGGCCAGGCGATGAAGGCGACCAAGGGCAAGGCCAATCCGCAGCAGGTCAACGAACTGCTGAAGAAGAAGCTCGGCTGAGCATGAGCGCGCGCCTGAACCGCGCTTGACGACGGGCCGCCCCGAACCAGTTCGGGGCGGCCCGTTGCGTTTGGCGGATGCGTTATCGTATGCGTCACACCGTCCAACGGAGGAACGAATGGCGAAACAACCGTCGCTCGACGATTTCCGCGTGCCTTATTTCACGCGCGAGAAGGAAGCCGCCGCATTCAGGCTCGATGCGTTCGACCCGGCCGCGAAGCCGTTTTCGTCCGGCTCGAAGGATGACGACCGCGAACGGCTGTCGGTCGTGTCGACCGAACTCGACGTGCAGCAGGAGCGCCTGCACACGCAGCAGAAGAAGCGCGTGCTGCTCGTGCTGCAGGGGATGGACACCAGCGGCAAGGACGGCACCGTGCGCGCGGTGTTCCGCGAGGTCGATCCGCTCGGCCTGCGCGTCGTGTCGTTCAAGGCGCCGACGCCGATCGAGGCCGCGCACGACTTCCTGTGGCGCGTGCATGCGCAGGTGGCGGCCGCGGGCGAGCTCGCGATCTTCAACCGCAGCCACTATGAAGACGTGCTCGTGCCGCGCGTGCTCGACCTGATCGACGCGAAGGAATGCGAGCGCCGCTACCGGCAGATCCGCGATTTCGAGACGATGCTGGTCGAGAACGGCACGACGATCATCAAGTGTTTCCTGCACATCTCGAAGGACGAGCAGCGCGAGCGGCTGCAGGCGCGCATCGACGATCCGACCAAGCACTGGAAGTTCGACATCTCCGATCTCGACGCGCGCAAGCACTGGGACGCGTACCAGTCCGCGTACCGCGACGCGCTCGCCGCGACGTCCGCCGAGCATGCGCCGTGGTACGTGATCCCGGCCAACTCGAAGACGCACCGCAACGTGATGATCGCCGAGCTGCTGCTGCGCACGATGACCGACATGAAGCTGGAATTCCCGCCGCCGAAGCCGGAGCTCGAAGGCGTGAAGATCCGTTAAGCTGCCACCCTGTAAAACATCGAACTGAACGGAATCCGACATGATGCGAGTGATTACCGCCAACCTGAACGGCATCCGCTCCGCCGCGAAGAAGGGCTTCTTCGAGTGGCTCGGCGAACAGAACGCCGATTGCGTGTGCGTGCAGGAAATCAAGGTCTCGGCCGACGACCTGCCGGCCGAATTCGTCGAGCCGCACGGCTTCAAGAGCTATTTTCACCACGCCGAGAAAAAGGGCTACAGCGGCGCGGGCGTGTACAGCCGCCGCGAGCCCGACGACGTGATCATCGGCTTCGGCAGCAGCGAATTCGATGCCGAGGGTCGCTATGTCGAGGCGCGCTACGGCAAGCTGTCGGTCGTGTCGGTGTACGTGCCGTCCGGCTCGAGCGGCGAAGAGCGCCAGCAGGCGAAGTACCGCTTCATGGACGAGTTCATGCCGCACCTTGCCCAGCTCAAGAAGAAGCGCGAGGTGATCCTGTGCGGCGACGTGAACATCGTCCACAAGGAAATCGACATCAAGAACTGGAAGAGCAACCAGAAGAACTCGGGCTGCCTGCCGGAAGAGCGCGAGTGGCTCACGAAGCTGTTCGACGATGTCGGCTACGTCGACGTGTTCCGCACGCTCGACCCGCGCGCCGAGCAGTACACGTGGTGGAGCAACCGCGGCCAGGCGTATGCGAAGAACGTCGGGTGGCGGATCGATTACCAGATCGCGACGCCGGGCGTCGCCGGCACCGCGAAAAGCACGTCGATCTTCAAGGACATCAAGTTCAGCGACCACGCGCCGCTGACGGTGGACTACGACTACAAGAAGTGATTGCCGGCGCCGCGCCGCGCGCGTAGCGCCCGAACCCGCCGGTCGCCGGATGCAGAACGGGCCGCATGTCGAACATGCGGCCCGTTTCATTTGGGGCGGCGATCGTGCGGGCCGCCCGGCGGTGGCGCTTATTGCTTGATCGATGCCATGTCGATCACGAACCGGTACTTCACGTCGCTCTTCAGCATCCGTTCGTAAGCGGCGTTGATCTGCTGCATCGGAATCGTCTCGATATCCGACGTGATCCCGTGCTCCGCGCAGAAGTCGAGCATTTCCTGCGTTTCCGCGATCCCGCCGATCAGCGAGCCCGCGAGGCGGCGGCGCTTGAAGATCAGGTTGAACACCTGCGGCGACGGATGGTCGTGCTCCGGCGCGCCGACGAGCGTCATCGTGCCGTCGCGCTTCAGCAGGTGCAGGAACGGGTTCAGGTCGTGCTGCGCGGCGACCGTGTTCAGGATGAAGTCGAAGCTGTTCAGGTGCGCGTTCATCTGCGCTTCGTCCTTCGAGATCACGACTTCGTGCGCGCCGACGCGCTTGCCGTCCTCGATCTTCGACGGCGACGTCGTGAACAGCACGACGTGCGCGCCCATCGCGCGCGCCAGCTTCACGCCCATGTGGCCGAGGCCGCCGAGCCCGACGATGCCGACCTTCTTGCCGGGGCCGACGTTCCACTGCCGCAGCGGCGAGTAGGTCGTGATCCCCGCACACAGGAGCGGCGCGGCGCCGGCCGGGTCGAGCGTCTCGGGCACGCGCAGCACGAACGCCTCATCGACGACGAGCTGCGTCGAGTAGCCGCCGTAGGTGACGTCGCCCGTCACGCGGTCCTGGCCGTTGTAGGTGCCGACGAAGCCGTTCTCGCAATACTGCTCGAGCCCGTCGGCGCAGCTCGGGCAGGTGCGGCACGAATCGACGAGACAGCCGACGCCGACCAGCTCGCCGACCTTGAAGCGCGATACCTGCGGGCCGGTCGCGGTCACGCGGCCGACGATTTCATGGCCCGGCACGACCGGGTAGATCGTGTTGCGCCATTCGTTGCGCGCCTGGTGCAGGTCCGAGTGGCAGACGCCGCAGTAGAGGACGTCGATCTGGACGTCGAGGTCGCGCAGCGCGCGACGCTGGAATTCGAACGGGGCGAGCGGCGACTGCGAATCGGTTGCCGCGTAAGCGTAGGTGGTGCTCATGCAGGGGGCTCCTTGGCCGGGAAAACATCCGGCGAAACGAACTGCCGTCGCACCCTATGGCGATGCGGCGAGGCAGGACGTCATCGTAAGGAGCACGGCGCCGCGATGAAATACACGAAGGTCTGGAAGATTTGCCTATTCCTCTCGAACTGCGTGCAAACGGCCGCCAAAACGCATTCAAGATGCTACATTGCGAGCCAGATTCTCTTGCCGGACAGGATGACGCAGATGAGCTTCGAGCCCCTTTTCGCCGACACGGGCGACCGCGTGCAGCGCCGCATGGTCGAGCTGCACACGCGCCTCGCGCCGAACGAGGGCGACACGCTCGCGGCGCTCGACGGCGTGCGTTTGATTCGCGTGAGCCGTCCGGGGCCGCGCATGCCCGTGCTGTACGAGCCGAGCATCATCGTCGTGTGCCAGGGGCGCAAGCTCGGTTATCTCGGCGACCGCTCGTTCGTGTACGACGCGCAGCAATACCTGGTGCTGTCGGTGCCGCTGCCGTTCGAATGCGAGACCTTCGCGAGCGCGGAGGAGCCGTTTCTCGCGATCTCGATCCGCGTCGATCTCGCGGTGATCGCCGAACTCGCGATCCTGCTCGACGAGACGCTCGGCGCGGCCGCGAGCGAACCGCTCGGCGTCTATTCGACGCCGCTCGACGCGCCGCTGGCCGATGCGGTCGTGCGGCTGCTCGAAGCGCTGGCTTCGCCGCACGACACGCGCGTGCTGGGCCCCGCGATCATGCGCGAGATCGCGTATCGCGTGCTGACAGGCGCGCAGGGCGACGCGATCCGCGCGGCGCTCGTGCAGCAGCATCACTTCGGCCGCATCGCGAAGGCGTTGCGGCGCATCCATGCGGAGCTGAAGGCCGACCTCGATGTCGAGACCCTGGCGCGCGAGGCCGGGATGAGCCTCGCGGTGTTCCACGCGCACTTCAAGCACGTGACGGCGACGTCGCCGATGCAGTACGTGAAGGCCGCGCGCCTGCACCAGGCGCGGCTGATGATGGTGCAGGACGGCGTCGGCGCCGGTACGGCGGCCGCGCGCGTCGGTTATGCGAGCGCGTCGCAGTTCAGCCGCGAGTTCAAGCGGCTGTTCGGCCGCAGTCCCGGTGACGAAGTGCGCTGGATGCGCGAAATCGGGATTCGCCCGGCCGTGGCCGATACGGACGCGTAGCGTCCGGCGTCAGCCGGTGGCGCCGCGCCGCACGACCTTGCGCCGCTGCGCGCTGATGCCCGCGTAGTCGGGCAGTGAGTCGACACGCTTGCCGATCGCCTTCGCGTACAGCGGCATCAGGTCCGGCAGCCGGTTCAGCAGATCCTGGCGCCGCGCGGTGCCGTACGGGTGCGTGTAGATGAAGCCCGTGGCCTTGTTCGCGCGCGTCGCGGCCGCGAGCTTGTCCCACAGCGTGATCGCCGCGCGCGGATCGAAGCCCGCGCGGGCGGCGATGTCGCCGCCGATCACGTCGGCTTCGGTCTCGTCGGTCGGGTCGTAGTGGAGCGACTGCAGGCGCTCGCCGAGGTTCAGCGCCTGCGGCAGCGGATCGCCGACGCCGAACAGCGGCGGCAGCGCGGCGGCGCGCAGCGAAGTTTGCGATGCCGCGCTGAAGTTGCTGCGCGCATGTTCGCGCAGCGCGTGCGCGATGCCGTGCGCGGCCAGCACGCCGAGTTCGTCGTCGTTCAGCCGGAGGCGCTCGAGCAGGCCGCCGTACACGAGCACCTTGCCGCCCGGCAGGCAGGTCAGGCGGATGTCGCGCGAGCGGATCACGTTCACGTCCCACGCCCAGTTCTTCACGCGATCGTTCCACTTCACCGAATACGGCGCGAGCTTCGTGACGATCGCGCGCAGGCGCTTCACGCGCGGCTGGTTTGCCGGCAGCAGGCGGTTGCTGTCGGCGGCCGCCTGCACGATCTGCGCGTATTCGCTCGCGGTGAGCTGCTCGAGCAGCGGCGACGGGATCAGCGTGCGGAATGCGATCGCATTGCCGTAGCGAACCTGCTGCGGTGTCGGCGTATAAGCCTTCGTCGACGCGGCGGCGCCGGTCGGCTGCGCGGGTTCGGCGGTGGCCGGCTGGGCGGGGGCGGCGGAAGTCGATGTTGCCGGCGGTGAAGCCGGTGCGGCGGCCGGCGCGGAGCCCGCGGCGGTTGCAGCGGTCGCGCCGGTGTCGGACGCATGGGCGGCGAACCCGGCGGCGAGCGCCGCGGCACCGACGCTCCACGAAGCCGCAACGCGCGCGAGGCGGTGCAGGCGGTTACTGCGCACGGCTGGCCTCGCCGTTGCGTGCGGCGCCGTTCCACGGCGCGATCCTGAACAGCAGCAGCATGCCGGGAATCGCGAGCGCGGTGCACACGATGAAGTAGTCGAACCAGCCGATCTTCGCGACGATGAAGCCGCTCGCGGCCGACGCGAGCGTGCGCGGCACCGACGCGAGGCTCGTGAACAGCGCGAACTGCGTGGCCGTATAGCGCGGGTCGGTCGTGCTCGCGATGTACGCGACGAACGCGGCCATCGTCAGGCCGGTCGTGAAGGTTTCGAAGCCGTAGACGAGCGCGAGCGCGACGGTCATCGGGCTCAGATGCGGCGTGACCTCGAAGCCGAAGATCGACAGGAACGACGCGAGCGCATGGCTGGCCGCGACCGTGAAGTCATAGAGCGCCGCGAGCACCGGCGAGCCGGGGCCGACCTGCGCGAGCCACGCGAAGCCGAGCGTCGACACCATCTGCAGCGCGCCGAAGACCCACAGCCCGCGGCCGATGCCGATCTTCACGAGCCAGACGCCGCCAATGATGCCGCCGGCGACGCTCGCGACAAGCGCGGTGGTTTTCGCGACGATGCCGATCTCGGTGCGCGAGAAGCCGATGTCGAGGAAGAACGACGTCGACAGCGTGGTGGCCATCGTGTCGCCGATCTTGAACAGGAAGATGAATGCGATGACGAGCAGCGCGCCGGCCCAGCCGTCGCGCTGGATGAATTCGCGGAACGGCAGCACGATCGCGTCGCGCAGGTTGCGCGGCGGCGCGCCGACCACTTCGGGCTCGCGCACCAGCAGCGTCATCAGGATGCCCGGCAGCATGAACGCACCGGTGAGCGCGAACACGGCGTCCCACGGCATGTGATCGGACAGGATCAGCGCGAGCGAACCGGGAATCAGCGCGGCGAGTTTGTACGCGTTCACGTGCACCGCGTTGCCGAGGCCCTGCTCGGTGTCGCGCAGCAGCTCGCGGCGGTATGCGTCGATCACGATGTCGGAACTCGCGCCGAAGAACGCGACGAGCGTGGTGAGCGCGGCGACCGTCCAGATCGAATCGCGCGGCGACACGAAGCCGAGCGCGGCGATCGCGCCCGCGACCAGCACCTGCGTGAGCAGCATCCAGCCGCGCCGGCGGCCCGGCCGCCAGCCGGGCAGGCGCGGGATGTAGCGGTCCATCAGCGGCGCCCACAGGAACTTCCACGTATACGGGAACTGGATCAGCGCGAACAGGCCGATTTCCTTCAGGTTCACGCCTTCCGAACGCAGCCAAGCCTGCACGAGGTAGACGAGCGTGAACAGGGGCAGGCCCGACGTGAAGCCCAGGAACACGCAGATCAGCATGTGCGTGTTCAGATAGGCTCGCCAGCCGGGGTGATCCTCGTGAGCGGTGAGTGCGGGCGCCTCGTGTGGCGATTTCGACATGGACAGAAACTGGGTAGCGTTGACTGATTGCGGCGGCAGCGCAGGCGGCGGTGCGAGCGACGCGAGAGGGGCGGCCGCACGCTCCGTGCGGGCCGGATCTTCCGTCAACGGCCCCCCGGCTCAGCTGCGCTTGACGCGGTAGACAGCAAGACTACCACGCCAGTTCGCTCCCCATCGAATCGGCTGGCCTTCGTGCAGCACGACGCGGTCGAGGATCGTGACGCCGACTTCCGGCGCGAGCGCCTCGAAATCCTTGATCGTCAGCACCCGGACGTTCGGCGTGTTGTGCCACTGGTAGGGCAGCGATTTCGACACGGGCATCCGGCCGTGCAGCACCGACAGCCGGTGCGACCAGTAGCCGAAGTTCGGGAACGACACGATGCACTCGCGGCCGACGCGCGCCGTTTCGCGCAGGATCGCGGCGGTCTGGTGGATCGTCTGCAGGGTTTGCGACAGGATCGCGATGTCGAAGCTGTGGTCTTCGAACAGCCGCAGGCCGTCCTCGAGATTCTGCTGGATCACGTTGATGCCGTTCTTCGCGCTCGCGAGCACGCCCGCGTCGTTCAGTTCGATGCCATAACCGGTGACGTCCAGTTCTTCCATCAGCAGCGCGAGCAGCGAGCCGTCGCCGCAGCCGAGGTCGAGCACGGTCGAGCGCGGCTCGACCCAGCGGGCGATCGTGCGGAAGTCCGCGCGCGCGGACAGGGAATTCAGTGCTTGCTGGTTCATGCCCCCACCTCGATGGCGATTCGTTCGTAATACGCGCGGAGCAGGTTGTGATAACGCGCGTCGTCGAGCAGGAACGCGTCGTGGCCGTGCGGCGCGTCGATTTCCGCGTAGCTGACCGTGCGCTTGTTGTCGAGCAGCGCTTTCACGATCTCGCGCGAACGCGCCGGCGCGAAGCGCCAGTCGGTCGAGAAGCTCGCGATCAGGTATTTCGCCTGCGTGTGTGCGAGCGCGGCCGTCAGGTTGCCGTCGAACGCCTTCGCCGGGTCGAAGTAGTCGAGCGCGCGCGTGATCAGCAGGTAGGTGTTCGCGTCGAAGTAGTCGGCGAACTTGTCGCCCTGGTAGCGCAGGTAGGACTCGACCTCGAACTCGACGTCGAAGCTGAAGTTGTACGCGTCGAGCGCCCCGTCCGCGCGGCGCAGCGCACGGCCGAATTTCTCGGCCATGTCGTCGTCGGACAGGTACGTGATGTGGCCGATCATCCGTGCGACGCGCAGGCCGCGCTTCGGCTTCACGCCGTGCGCGTAATAGTCGCCGCCGTGGAAGTCGGGGTCGGACAGGATCGCCGAACGCGCGACCTCGTTGAACGCGATGTTCTGCGCGGACAGCTTCGGCGTCGACGCGATGTCGATACAGTGCGCGACGCGCTCCGGATACATCAGGCTCCACGCGAGCGCCTGCATCCCGCCGAGGCTGCCGCCCATCACCGCGGCGAAGCGCTCGATGCCGAACGCGTCGGCGACGCGCGCCTGCGCGTGCACCCAGTCCTCGACGGTGACCACCGGGAAGCGTGCACCGTACGGCGTGCCGGTCGACGGATCGACGCTCATCGGGCCGGTCGAGCCGAAACACGAGCCGAGGTTGTTCACGCCGATCACGAAGAAGCGGTTGGTGTCGAGCGGCTTGCCCGGGCCGACCATGTTGTCCCACCAGCCGGTGCTGCGCGGATCGTCCGCGTAGACGCCGGCGACGTGATGCGACGCGTTGAGCGCGTGGCAGACGAGCACTGCGTTCGAGCGCGCGGCGTTGAGCTCGCCGTACGTCTCGACGACGAGCTGATAGTTGCCGATCACGCTGCCGCTTTGCAAGCGCAGCGGTTCGGCGAAGTGCATGGTCTGTGGAGCGACGATGCCGATCGATTCCATTCGTTCCGCCTTATGCCATATGACTGGGCGGCTAAATGGTGTCGGCGGGGCGCGGAGTCGAAGGTGCGCGGCTGACGACCTCTTTAGCCGCATTTGTAGTGAACCGCCGGGGAGCGACGCGCGACGCATCAAGGCCCCGGCCGGTTCGCGCGCCCGCAATCGAGTCAGCAAATCGGCGCGCTTCCGACCTGCCGCCAGGGAGGCGGCAAGTCGGACGAGTATAGCGGAAATTGCGGGACCCGGATTCGGGAGGTGCGCGGGGTGGCCGGAACCGCCTGCGCGGGAGCAGGCGGCGCAGGCCGCGCCCCGTCACCAGCGGTACTTCGCCGCCAGCTCGCCCTTGACCACCGCATAGTCGGACAGGTTCGCCTCCACCCCGAGGCCCGCCGATATCGCGAAGCGCTTCGACACCTGGCCTCGCGCGCCGACCCGGAACGCCGCGCGGTCGCGCGGGACGCTGAACGAGAAAGCATTGCGGTCGAGCGTCAGCGTGCGCGAGCCGGGGCCGTGCCACCAGTTCGCCTCGATGAACGGGCGCAACTCACGGCCGTGCGACATCGCGGTCACGCCGTGCACGCGTACGCCCAGGCGGGTGAGCACATCGGTGGCGCCCTGGCCGTCGAGGCGGCCGCCGGCGGTGCCGTGCGCGTCCGCGCGATAGTCGGACACGACGAGCTGCGCTTCGGGCTCGACGAAGAACCGCGTGTCGCCCCGCTCGTAGAACCCGAGTGAATAGCCTGTCTCGATCGAACCGGTCTCGGTGCGCGACCGATACGAATCGGCCGCGAGGCTGCCGCCGACGCTGTTCGCGTAGGCGCCGTACATGAACCACGCATCGACGTAAGGGCCGGTCAGGATGTCGCGACTGCCGTACCACGTGCCGTACACGCCGACGTTGTAGCCGGCCACGCTGCCGCGCGCGGTGGCGTTCGTGACGCGCCCCTCGATCGGGTTCCACAGCGGGCGTGTCGACCAGTTCGTCTGGCTGCCGTACATGCCCATCGCGCCGATGCGCACGCTGCCGCCGCGGCCGTCGTCGAAGCGGAGCAGGTCGGCGCCCGCGTGAATCAGGCGGCCGTTGCCCGACACGCTGCGGTTGCCGCCCGACATCGACGTCATCTGGCCCTCGGCGCGCAGCCACACGGCGCCGTCCAGCGGGCCGGTTGCCTCGGCGCGTAGCGAACGATCGTCACGCTGATGCAGCGAATGAATCGCCATCGTCGCTGCGGCGTCTGCGTTTGCCAGATACGCGTCGGGTTCCGGTGCGGCGGCGCGCGGAGGAGGGGGAGCGACTTCCGGCACGATCGGCGGGTCGGGCTGGACCGGCGGCAGTGGCTTTGCCGCGGAGACGAGATACCAGTCTTCCGCCTGCCCGCCGTCGCCGCCACGTTTGAGCATGTAATCGTAGCCGCCTGCCGACAACGTACCGAAGCCGTTCCGGTAGCCGTCCGATGCCGCATCGAGCGTGAATGCCGATGCATCGGTCGTGCCGCCGTTGCGGGTTTCGACGAGCGGGATGCCGACGGTCGTCGCCGCGCCGTCGCCGCCCGCGCGCTTCACGACGATGCCGGTATCGCCCGATGCGTGGCCGCCGTCGATCACGAGACGATCGGTGGGCGACGCGTCGTCCTGCAGCGTCGTATGGAGGACGAGCTTGCCGTTGCGGGCCGCATAGTCGCCCGTCACCACGAGCGTGCGCGGTGTCGGCGCGCCTCGGGCCGCCGGCGCGTCGAATGCGATCGTCGAATCGTGCAGCGCGACGGAGCCGACCGACGAATCCGCGGTGACGGTCCAGAGACTGTTCGTGTCCAGCGACAGCGTGCGAACCGCGTCGGTCGCGCCCGTCCACGCGGACGCGTTCGTGAGCGCGACGTCCGTCACCGCGTGCGTCGGACTGCCGTCGTCGGTCGGGTGGTTGACGATGTCGCCTGCGGCATGGGAGCGCTCGTCGAGCGTCAGGCGTACCGGCGCACCCGACTCGGCATGGACGGACAGCAGCTTGCCGTTGCCGCCGATCGCGCGCGTGCCGTTTTTCAGTGTGACCGTCGCATCGGATGCGTCGATCGCGCCATGGCGCTCGCTGACGAGCGTGCCGTCGTCGATCGTCAGCGTGCCGCCATGGACGGCCGCCCCATACGCGTCGGCGCCGGTCGTGCGGGCGTCGCTGCGCAGCAGATCGACCGTGCCGCCGACACTCGCATGCAACGCGGTGGCTTCGGCGCCGTGCGTCTCGACGCTCGTCTCGGTGAGCGAGGCGACGGAGCCTGTGCCGGCCGACAGCACGCCGCGCGCGCGTTCGCCGCTCGTCACGATGCCGCCGCGTGTCATCGCGACCTTGCCGCCGAGCCGGGCGATGGCGCCGATCGAGCGCGTACCGGTTGTGGTGACGTACGTATCGATCGCTTGTGCGACGGGCGCGTTCGCAAATTCCTTCGAGGCATACAGGCCATGGGCGCTCTCGCCGTGCGTGAGCACGTTCGAGCGGGCGAGTTCGACACGGCCTTCGCGGGCATCCACGCCGAGCGCGGCATAGCCGCTCGTTTGCAGGAGCGAGTCGCTGAACGTGACGGTGGATGTGCCCGGTTTGGACAGCGCCGACGCGTAGTCGCCGATTGTCATGATGTCGACTCGATCGAAGGCCGCACGCACGTCGCCGTGACTCACGAACACGCCGAAAGAGAATTCGCCGCCGGTGATGATCTTCGTATCGGCGACGCTCACGGAGGCGCCCGGCGCATAGTGCACGGCGACGCCATGCGCTTCACGGCCGCGTGTGGCAATCAGGCTGTCGGAGAGATCGATGTGGCTGTCGGCGCCGTCGACATAGGCGCCGTGGGCACTGTCATTGTCCGTATCGATGGAAAGCTGTCGCGCCACCACGCTGCCTCCCTGGCGCGCATCGATTCCCGTGCCGAATATGCCGCGCGTGCGGATTTCGGCGTTGTTCAATTCGATATATGAGCGGGCCCCTTCGGCGATTGCGCCGCTTGAACCGTGGCCGAACGTGAACAGGCGCGTCTTGCCGCCGGTAGTGAGCGTGCCGCCGTTGAGTGCGGCCAATGCTGGAGCGCCATGGCTGAACGTCGAATAGTCGCCGGGCGCGACTTCGAGCGCGGTGCCGTCCGCACGCTGGCCGTTACCGCCGGGAGATTGGGCCTGGGACGGCAATGACATCGCCGTGCCGGCGAGTATCGCCGCGCGGGCGAAATGCCCACCGATGCCAAATTTGAAGAGCACATGCCTGCATTTCACTGGTTCACTCCGGTTTTGCTTGAATGTTCGAGCGAAATGTATCTTGTGAGAGAGGGTTTGGAAATTTGACGAGTTCGAATTTGCAGACCGAATTGTTGCCGTACCGGCATCGCGAATGCCCGATTGCGCCACGCTGTTCGTACCCGTCATGTCGGGTACGGGCCATGCACTGAATGGCGACGGAGACGGTCACCGTGACTGATCCGATTCATGTCGTGAATCGGCCGTGCGATGCGGTCGGGGCGCTGGGGCGTGATCGCACCGCGATCAACTGGTGCGGCAAAGCAGGTGCGAGTGTTGTGTGTTCCCGAGACAGGGTAAGCAGGAGCACCGCTGCCGGACATCAATTGTTACGTATCGATGACAGTGGGCGATAAAACATGGCGTGACGCCTGTCGATCGACGAACTTTCGTACATTTACGATGAAATCCGACGATAAATTAGGACGACGATGGGTGTGATGAACTTGTGTTTTTTCGGAAAATTCCCAGCGAAATGCCGTCGCCGGCAACGGGGATGATCGATTTGTCCTGAAAAAAAGCGACGGAACATTTCAACTTTACCTTAAACCTTATAGGCAATTATCGACATGAAAAAAGCGTTTGTTCCGATGCTGCTGGCCGGTATTTCAGTCTTGATGCTTGCCCCCGCCGCGCACGCCGCGGACGGATTGGTCGAGTTCGATGGTGTGCTGACATCGGCAACCTGCACGATCAATAACGGCAGCAAGGATTTCACCGTCACGCTGCCGCCGATGTCCACGAAGACGCTGGCCGCGCCGGGTTCCTGGGCCGGTCGTCAGGGGTTCAAGCTGTCCCTGACCGATTGCACGCCGTCCACGGGCATCGTGAGTGCGTACCTTGAGCCCGGTCCGACGGTGAATTCGGCCACCGGCAATCTGAAGCCTGACGCCGGCGGGGCGACGAAGGTCGAAGTTGCCCTGCTCAACAGCAGTTACGACCCGATTGATGCATCGAAGCCGATCGGTCAGCAGAACGTCGACAAGGTCAGCCTTGCTTCGGGCAAGGCCGACCTGCAGTTCTACGCACAGTACCAGTCGCTCGGCAACGCCACGGCGGGTGCGGTCAAGTCGCGCGTGAACTACACGATCACGTATCAATAAGCACGCCGCGTAGGCGGCCGGTAATTTCACCGCCGCCCCTTCGCGTTCTCGTATCAAGCCGTTTCGTCGTCACGCGAGACGGCTTCTCAGGAATGACGCGAGTACATATTAAATAGGAATGCGTATGAAAATTTCGTGGAGAAACGGATTGTATGCCGCGCTGCTTGGCCTGAGCGCGGCCGCGGCGATCGACAGTGCACACGCGAGCGTGGTGATCGACAACACGCGCGTGATTTTCCGCGGCACCGAGCGTGAAACGTCGATCAAGATGACGAATGCAGGTGACCGGCCCGCATTCGTTCAGGTCTGGATCGACAAGGGTGAGGTTCAGGCGTCGCCTGAGACGATCGACGTACCGTTCACGTTGACGCCGACCATGTTCCGGCTCGATGCAAAGAAGGGGCAGACGGTCCGCATGATCTATACCCGGGAACCACTTGCGCAGGACAGGGAAACGCTGTTCTGGCTGAACGCGCTCGAGGTGCCGCCGAAAGCGACGGATGAGGAAGCCGGCGAGAACTACCTGCAATTCGCCTTCCGTACCCGCATCAAGGTGATGTACCGACCGAAGGGGCTGTCCGGCGATCCTCTGGACGCACCCGGGAAGGTGAGATGGTCGGTTATGCGAAGCGAAGGGGGCGGCGGTTATGTGCTGAAAGGCGAGAACCCGACGCCGTATTTCGTCAATCTCGGTGAGGTCACGCTGAAGTCTGGCGGCCGCAGCTATAGCGCCGGAAACGGTTACGTCCCGCCGTTCTCGTCCGAAACTTTCCCGATCGAAAGGCTGGCACGGCAGCCGGATGCCGACGCCGAAGTCGATTACCTGTCCATCAACGACTACGGTGCCGGCGTGCCGGGCACGCACCCGCTCAAGAGCCCGGCGCAACGCTGACCCGAGGCGGCGCGGCCCGCATGCCGCGCCGTGCCTGACCGGCCGCATCGACGCGGCCGTCCTTCCCTGAATTGCCTCCCGACGTCGAAAGACACAACCGCGCCTTCAACGGAGCATTTTGCCCGGTCTCCGGGCGCACCGAGTAATGAAGTGCGTGACACCATGACGAAGACCGTAAAACCCGAAGCGCAGGGTATCCTGCCACGCCTGCGGCCGCTTTCTGCCGCGGTGCTGTCGATGTTGTCCACTTATCAGGTGGTGGCCGCTGAAGTCGAATCGAGCAATGCGCGATTCATGGTCGCGCCGATCGAGTTCGAAAAGGAATTTCTCGCGCCTGGCAGCAGCGCGGCGACCAATCTTTCGCGCTTCGAAAAGGGCGACACGGTGCTGCCTGGTACATACAACGTCGACGTTTACGTCAACGAACGCTGGGTCGGCCGTATCGACGTCCCGTTCAAGGAGCCGGACGGATTGCGTGGCAGCAATGCGCGCGCCTGCTTTGACAAGTCACTGCTGCTTCGCACCGGCGTCGATCTGACCCGGCTCGCCTCCGCAACCGCCGAGGCGCTGGACGTGCCGGGCGCGTGCCTGCCGATAGAACAGGTCATCGACAGCGCAAAGGCAGACTTCGATTTCGGCACGCAACGTCTCGATCTGACGATCCAGCAAATGTCGCTCAGCCGAAATCCGCGTGGTTATGTCGGCCAGGCGTACTGGGATAGCGGGGTGAACGCCGCATTTCTCGGCTACGACACGAATGTCTATATGTACAACAGCCACGGTGCGGAAACGCAAACGCAGGGATATGTCGGGCTGAGCGCCGGCATGAACCTCGGCCCGTGGCATTTTCGGCATGACGGTTCATACAACTGGAGTTCGCAGAGCAAGGGGCAATATCAAAGCCTCAGGATTTTCGTGCAACGCGATGTGCCGCGCCTGTCGTCCCAACTCACGCTTGGCGAGTCGTATACCACCGGTGAACTCTTCGATTCGGTTGCGTTCCGTGGTGCCCGGCTCGCAAGCGACGACCGGATGCTGCCCGACTCGCTGCGCGGCTACGCGCCGACCGTACGGGGCGTGGCCAACAGCAACGCCAGGGTGACGATCAGGCAGAACGGCGCGACGATTTACGAGACGGTCGTCGCACCCGGTGCATTCGAGATCAACGATCTTTATGCGACAGGGTACGGCGGCGACCTCAAGGTGGACGTTACCGAGGCGGACGGCCGCGTGCATTCCTTCAGCGTGCCCTATGCCGCGCTGCCGTTGTCGTTGCGGCCGGGCATCAGCCGTTACAGCATCACGGCGGGCACGCTTCGCGATGCATCGCTCTCCGGCAATCCGCCGTTCATCCAGGGGACCTGGCAGCGCGGTTTCACGAATGCACTGACCGGATATGTCGGTGCGGCGGCCGCCGAGGGTTACGCGACAGCGTTGGTGGGCGGCGTGCTGGCCACGAAGGTCGGTGCGTTCAGCTTCGACTACACGCAATCGAACGCGCTGATTCCGGGATCGGGCCGGATGGTGGGCGGCAGCATGCGAATCGGTTACTCGAAGAATCTTCCGCAGACCGGCTCGGACATTTCCATCGCAGCCTATCGCTATTCGACCGGCGGCTTCCTTGACCTGGTCAATGCCATGCAGATGCGCGACGCAAGCAAGCGTGGCCTGACTGCGGGAGGCAACGTGGTGCGTCCGCGCAACCGCGCACAGGCGACGATCAGTCAGTCGCTCGGCCAGCGAGGCGGCGTCGTATCGCTGACGGCGTCGACGGTGAATTACTGGAATCGCGCCGGTTCCGATATCAACTACTCGGTCGGTTACAGCAATACGATCCGCAACATCAGCGTGAACCTCCAGGCGACGCGGCAGCAGATGCAATTCGGCCGGCAGAGCACGCTTTACTACGCGAGTCTGACGATTCCGCTCGGCCGTGATCGCCCGGTCACCATCAGTTCAAGCGTGTCACGCGATACGGGCGGCAGCACGCAGGTTCGGACGGCCATGACGGGTTCGCTTGGCGCGGATCGCAATCTTTCGTACGGCGTGAACGTCAACCACGTTTCCGGCAACGATCAGGGCAGCACGTCGGGCAGTGCAAATGCGCTGTATCACGGCCGCGTAGCCGATATTTCGGCCAGCGCGGGCACCGGAAAGGGGTATTCGCAAGGCTCGCTCGGCGTGCGCGGCGCGTTGGTTGCGCATCCGGGCGGGATCACGCTGTCGCAGCCGGTTTCTGAAACATTCGGGATCGTCGAGGCAAAGAATGCCCAGGGGGCGCGCGTCCTCAATTCATCGGGTTTGCGAGTGGATGGCCGTGGCTACGCGATCGTGCCTTACCTGACACCCTATAGCGTCAATTCGGTCGATATCGATCCGAAGGGGCTGTCCACCGATGTCGAATTGAAATCCACCAGTCAGCAGATCGCTCCCCGCGCAGGGGCGATCGTGATGCTGAAGTATGAAACCGAAATGGGCCGCTCGGCGGTGATCCACACCATGCGGTCGAACGGCAAGCCGTTACCGTTCGGTGCAGATGTGATCGACGTACACGGCAAGCGTGTCGGCATAGTCGGGCAGGCCAGCAAGATATTCGCCCGGGGGCTGGAGGATCGCGGCGAACTCTCGGTCAGATGGGGCGAGGAGCCCGACGCGCGGTGCCGCATCACATATGACCTGCCGGTGCGTGAAAAACATTCGGGATCGGACAGCTACCAGCGTGTTGATGCGCTTTGTCGCAGCGCAGAGCCACCGACCGATGGAATGGATGCTGCACCCGGCGAGTAACACGCGTCTACGCGGACAACGTCGCAGGCGCCGCGCGCTCGTCAAGCCGCGACGCCAGCACCGACGGGGCGCTGACTGGAAGAGACGCGGCGCGTCGCGGAAAGATCGTGGCGGTCGATGCCCCGCGAAAGACATTCAAGTTGATCGATAGAGAAATTGCGATGAAAAAATGGAAATGGATTATTGCGATGGCGATGATGTCGGGGCTGTCGGGTCTCGCGCACGCAGCCCCTTATTGCTTCACCATCAATCCGACTGGTCCGTTAAAGACGGCAGAGTACAATTTCGACGCAAATAAAATACCGCCATTCAATCCCAATGTGCCGGATGGCACGCTGTTACTCGGCATAACGCTAGAGTCGGACAATGTCCCGCCGCCGTTTTGGATTCGATGTGTGTACCCTATATTTAGCCTTTCTTATTGGCATTCTCCTTTGCCGGCATACGGTGTCAATCAGAAGATGTTTCAATCGGGGATTGAAGGCGTTGCGGTAAAAATAGCGAGCAGTGGGAAGTTTCTTCCGATAGATAGTCGGGATGCGTATTATCCGGAATATGAGATAGGTGTTGGTGGTGGTAACAAAGCGTCCGTGATGCTGCAATTTTACAAAATCGGCCCCATTACGGGAAAAGGCAGATTGTCGGGCGAGTTTGCTTTTCACTCGGTGACCTCTCTGACGGACAAAGTCGTCAGCTATCGATGGTCCGGTGATTTACAGATCAAGGCGCCGACCTGTAATGCTGCTGCGGCGACGCAAAATGTGGATCTCGGTACCTATTCCACAAAGAAATTCACCGGGATCGGCTCGACCTCGGATTTGAAGCCTTTCGCGATCAACTTGATCTGTTCCGGTGGTGACGAGAGCGTCGATGCGAAGCTCTATATGACTTTGACCGACGTCACGTACCAGTCCAACACGTCGAATACGCTGAATCTCTCGTCCGATTCGACGGCCAAGGGATTGGGCATCCAGGTTTTCAAGGATTCGACGCTGCTCAGCTACGGGCCCGACTCGTCAGTGGCGGGGAACAAGAATCAGTGGTATGCCGGCACGACAGGTAACGGCTTCTTCTCGATCCCGTTGAGCGCCCGATTCATTCAGACGTCGCCGACCGTTACCGCGGGCAAGGCCAAGGGGCGAATGACGTTCACGCTCAGTTACCAGTGAGGCGTCGCTGGCGGAGGGCGGCCCGATGTGTCGCACGCTTTGCCGACCGCGCGTGGCGACGATGAACCGTTTTGCCGCCGACCACGCTTACTGCAGGATCAGCCGCAAATGCGCATCGGCCTGCTCGCCGGGCGGTTTCTGGAACCCGCCTTTCGCGAAGCGATGCCACCGGCCGATCACATAGCTGACGAGCAGGCTCGCGCGGGCGGCGGGATCGTAGTCGGCGGGCAGCGCGAACGGCGCCGCGCCGTCGGGCGCTTGCGCCTCGGTACGCGCGACCCGCAGGCACTGCTTGACGGTCGCCTCGATCCGGTCGAGCAATTGGTTCACGCGCTCGGTCAGACGCTCGTCCTCGCCGACCAGCGCCTCGCCGGTCAGCACGCGCGTCATGCCCGGATTCTTCGCGGCGAAATTGAGCATCGTCAGTGCGATCGTGCGCGCCTGCTGCACGCCGTTCGGCTCCTTCGCGACGATCTGGTTGACGAGCCCGAACAGCGCCTGCTCGATGAACTCGATCAGCCCTTCGTACATCTTCGCCTTGCTGGGGAAGTGCCGGTACAGCGCGGCTTCCGACACGTCGAGCCGGGCCGCGAGCGAGGCGGTCGTGATTTTTTCGGGTTTCGGCGCCTCGAGCATCGCCGCGAGGGTCTGCAGGATCATCACGCGGCGCTCGCCCGGCTTCGGGCGCGGGCGGGCAGGTGTGGTCCGGCCTTCGGTTACGGCTTGGTCCTGCGGGTAAGTCGGCTGCATTTTTGTCGCCCCGATCGTGTGCCCAGTCGGAGCGATTTTAGCGAACGAATGCGCTGGTCGACATAAAGTGGGCGTCCGGTGCCTGGCAGGTGGCCTGGCAGGTGGCCGGTGATCCACACCGTGCCGATGCCGAGGCGCTTGTAGCGCTTCAGGTGGCCGAGCGTATCCTCGACGAGGATCGCGTCGGACGCACGGGCACGCACGGCGCGCAGCGTACGGCGCAGCATCGTGTGATCGGGCTTCGCGCGCCATGTGCGGCGGTCGCGCATGTGCTCGATCGCGATCACGCGTTCGAACAGCCGCTCGATGCGCAATTCGCGCAGCACCGCGCGCGCATAGTTCTCGGGCGCATTGGTCAGCACGAACTTGCGGCCCGGCAGCGCGGCGATGATGTGCGCGAGGCCGCGCTCGGCGCGCACCATCGCGGGAAGATCGGCGAACGTGTGGACCACGCGCAGGAAGTCGTGCGGATCGATCGGGTGATGGCGCGTGAGGCCGAGGAGCGCGGCGCCGTAGCGCTGCGTGTAGCCGGTGCGCAGGCGGTCGGCTTCGGCGCGCTCGACCTGCAGCGCGTCGATGATGTACTGCGTCATCGCGCGGTTGATCTCCGGAAAGATCGCGTGCGATGCGTGGTGCAGCGTGTTGTCGAGATCGAACAGCCAGACGGGCGAGCCGGCGTGCGGCCGGCTGCGGGAGATGCGCCGGCGTCGCAGCGACGCCGGCAGGTCGGGGCCGGAGGGTTTGCGGCGCGCGCTCAATGCGAGCGGATCATCGTGCCGAACGGCTGCTCGGTCAGGATTTCCAGCAGCACCGAATGTTCGATCCGGCCGTCGACGATATGCACCGACTTCACGCCGCTCTTCGCCGCGTCGAGCGCCGACGAGATCTTCGGCAGCATGCCGCCCGAGATCGTGCCGTCCTCGAACAGCGCGTCGATCTCGCGCGCCGACAGGTCGGTCAGCAGGTTGCCGTCCTTGTCCATCACGCCGGGGATGTTGGTCATCATCAGCAGCTTCTCGGCGTTCAGCACCGTGGCGAGCTTGCCCGCGACCAGATCGGCATTGATGTTGTACGAGAGGCCGTCCTCGCCGAAGCCGATCGGCGAGATCACCGGGATGAACGCGTCGTCCTGCAGCGCCTTCACGACCGCCGGGTTGATCGCCTCGACTTCGCCGACCTGGCCGATGTCGATGTACTGGCCCGGGTTGTCGCGGTCCGGCATCAGCAGCTTGCGTGCGTGGATCAGGCCGCCGTCCTTGCCCGTCAGGCCCACCGCGTGGCCGCCGAAGTGGTTGATCAGCATCACGATGTCCTGCTGCACTTCGCCGCCCAGCACCCATTCGACGACTTCCATCGTCTCTTCGTCGGTGACGCGCATGCCCTGGATGAAGGTGCCGGCCTTGCCGATCTTCTTCAGCGCGTGATCGATCTGCGGACCGCCGCCGTGGACGATCACCGGGTTGATGCCGACCAGTTTCAGCAGGATCACGTCGCGCGCGAAGCCTTGCTTGAGCCGCTCTTCCGTCATCGCGTTGCCGCCGTATTTGATGACCACGGTTTTCCCGTGGTAACGGCGGATATACGGCAGCGCCTCGGCGAGGATTTCTGCTTTCAGCGTGGGGGCGATCTGCGAGAGGTCGATGGGCTCGGACATGGCGGCGGCTCTGGCTGGGAACGGTTGAAACACGGCGAATTGTACAGGAGTGGCGCAGCGCAGCATCGGGTTTTTGGACGGGCCGGAACACGTGCGGCGCGGCTCGGGTACAGCGCGCGGCGGCCCGCCGGCTATGGCGCGGCGCGATGCGGGCGGCCATTCGGGCGGCGGTGTGCGCAACGGTGTGCGGGTAGCGGCGCCGAGGTGGCTCGCGAGCGTTTACGACGGTCGTCGGCCGGATGGACGGCGTGCAAAATCCGTTCGCCGCGCTATGCTTGTCGCGTAGGGCGGTTTCACGCCCGCTTCCGCGTTTCCGCCATGACCGATCCCGCCGCCGACGCCCGTTCCGCCCCGCGCCGCGCGCGTTGCCCGCACTGCGGGCGCAGCTTCGACTGCGGCGCCCGCTCGCAACCGTTCGAATGCTGGTGCGCGTCGATGCCGGTCTTGCCCGGCAGTACGCCGCCGGCTGCCGGCGCGCGCTGCCGGTGCCCCGAATGCCTGGCCGACGAGATCGCGCAGCGGATGGCCGGCGCGGCCGGCTGACGGCACCGGCCGTGCACGCAGCGCATCCCGTTCACCGCGTTCCGATCCGGCCCCGCTAGAGGCGCTGCCCGCTAAACGGGTAAACTGCCCGGATGCAACGAATCACCACCACCGGGCGCGTCAACCTCAGTCACCTGTTCTGGCTCCGCAATCTCGCGATCATCGGCCAGCTCGTGACGATCGGCGTCGTGCAGACCTATTTCGGCGTGCATCTGCCGTTGCCGGCGATGCTGATGGTCATCGCGCTCGAAATCGTTTTCAACGCGCTGACCTGGGTGCGCGTGCTGCGCGCGCGGCCCGAGACCAATTTCGAGCTGCTCGGCCAGCTGTGGGTCGACCTCGGCGCGCTGTCCGCGCTGCTGTTCCTGTCGGGCGGCACGACCAATCCGTTCGTGTCGCTGTACCTGCCTTCGCTCGCGATCGCGGCGGCCGTGCTGCCGTGGCACCTGATGATCTGGCTCGCGGCGTTCGCGGTCGCGTGCTACGCGGCGCTCGGCTTCGACTCGGTGCCGCTCAACATGGATAACCCGGCCAACCTGTTCGACTACTACCGTACCGGGATGTGGGCGAACTTCATGGTCAGCGTCGGGCTGATCGCGTGGTTCGTCGCGCGCATGTCGAACGCGCTGCGCCAGCGCGACGCGGCGCTCGGCGAAGCGCAGGCGCACCTGCTGCGCGACGAGCGGGCGGTCGCGCTCGGCGTGCAGGCCGCCACCGTTGCGCACGAGATGGGTACGCCGCTGTCGACGATCGCGATGCTTGCCGAGGAGCTGCGCGACGCGGCGCGCGCCGATCCGGGGCTGGCCCGCTACGAAGCCGATCTGAAGGTGCTCGAGGAGCAGATGACGCTCTGCACGTCGGCGCTCGCGCGCCTGCGCAGCCGCGCGAGCGCACCCGCGAGCCGCCAGCCGGTGGACGACTGGCTCGACACGTTCGTCGAGCACTGGCGCCTGCGGCATCCGCACGTGCAGTTCGAACTGCTCGGTGCGCGCCCGGCGGGCGTCGCGCTCGACGACACGGTCGCGGCCGGCCAGATCCTGACGATCCTGCTCGACAACGCCGCGCGCGCGAGCCCGCAGCGCGTGACGCTGGCCGCGAAGGTCGCGCACGCCGGCGCGGCCGACGAGATCGAATTCGAGGTGTGCGATGACGGGCCCGGCATTCCGGCCGCGCTGCGCGAGTCGCTCGGCGCGATGCCGGTCGACAGCACGCAGGGCGGGCACGGGGTCGGCCTGTATCTCGCGTTCAGCGCGGCCGCGCGGCTCGGCGGCGAGATCGAACTGTCCGATGTCGTGCCGCGCGCGGCGGGCGGCAACGGGCGGGCCGGCGGGGCGGCGAATGGTCACGCCACAACCGGCTCGGGACAGCGTGCGGGCCAGCGCGCGTCCGAACGGACAACCGGCACGCCGGACAGCCGCACGGCCGGCACATCCGCCGCGCGCGGCACGCGGGCCGTGCTGCGCCTGCCGGCGGTGCGCGTCGCGGCGCCGGCCGCCTCAACCAACACGTAGACGGAGAAACCACATGAGCGAGAACAATTTCCTGGTGATCGACGACAACGAGGTGTTCGCGGGCACGCTCGCGCGCGGCCTCGAGCGCCGCGGTTACGCGGTCCAGCAGGCGCACGACAAGGAGGCGGCGCTGCGGCTTGCCGCGGGCGGCAAGTTCCAGTTCATCACCGTCGACCTGCATCTCGGCGATGATTCGGGCCTGAGCCTGATCGCGCCGCTGTGCGACCTGCAGCCCGATGCGCGAATCCTGGTGCTGACCGGCTACGCGAGCATCGCGACCGCCGTGCAGGCGGTGAAGGAAGGCGCCGACAACTATCTCGCGAAACCCGCGAACGTCGAGTCGATCCTGGCCGCGCTGCAGACCAACGCAACCGAAGTGCAGGCCGACGAAGCGCTCGAGAATCCGGTCGTGCTGTCGGTCGACCGGCTCGAATGGGAGCACATCCAGCGCGTGCTGGCCGAGAACAACAACAACATCTCGGCGACGGCGCGCGCGCTGAACATGCACCGCCGCACGCTGCAGCGCAAGCTCGCGAAGAAGCCGGTGCGGCAGTAAGCGGGTACTTGCGCCCGGCGCGTCAGCCGGGCGAACCCGGGGCTCGCGACAGGCAGGCGACGATCTCGCGTTTCAGCAGGAGCGTGAGCAGCGCCGAGTAGAAGACGTTGGCGAGCAGCGGCGCGCATCCGCCGACGACGATGGCGCTGGCCAGCGGCCACGGCGTTGCCGATACGCCACGCGCGACGAACTGGATGCCGATGCTGATCGCCACGCTGGCGAATGCGATGCCCGCCAGCGTGCCCAGCCACGCGAGTACAAACGCGACGCTGTAGCGCCGCAGCGAATCCCGCCTGATCCGGCGCAGGAGCGACAGGATGTCGGCGCGCGTGAGCGCGAGCAAGGCCGGCACGATTCGGCCGGCGACGGACGGGTAGATGGTCATTCGAAGGCGGTGACGAATGCGTCGGTACTTGGCCGGAGGAGTCCAGATTATAGGGACGCACCAGCGCGCTTGCCATCAGCCGCATTCCAGGGGCAGGTACGGGCGCCGCATCGCCTGACCATGAAAAAACGGGCGACCCCGCAAGGGGCCGCCCGTTTTTCGTCGGACGCCGCTCGCGTTACAGCACGTAGCGCGACAGGTCTTCGTCCTGCGACACTTCGCCCAGCGCGCGGTCGACATACTTCGCGTCGATCGTCACGCGCTCGCCGGCATGGTTGCCGGCCGAGAACGACACTTCCTCGAGCAGTTTCTCGATCACCGTGTACAGCCGGCGCGCACCGATGTTCTCGGTCTTCTCGTTGACCGCATACGCGATCTCCGCGAGACGGCGGATGCCGTCGTCGGCGAACTCGAGCTGCACGTCTTCGGTCGCGAGCAGCGCCTGGTACTGCTTGACGAGGCTGGCATCGGTGGCGACGAGGATCGCCTCGAAATCGTTCACCGACAGCGAGTCGAGCTCGACGCGGATCGGGAAGCGGCCCTGCAGTTCGGGAATCAGGTCGCTCGGTTTCGCGAGGTGGAACGCGCCGCTCGCGATGAACAGGATGTGATCGGTCTTCACCATCCCGTACTTCGTGTTGACCGTCGTGCCCTCGACGAGCGGCAGCAGGTCGCGCTGCACGCCCTGGCGCGACACTTCGCCGCCGCTGCCTTCGTTGTTGCGCGACGTGATCTTGTCGATCTCGTCGAGGAACACGATGCCGTTCTGCTCGACGTTCTGCACGGCCTTCGTCTTCACTTCCTCGTCGTTCAGCATCTTCGCCGCTTCCTCGTCGGTCAGCAGCTTCAGTGCTTCCTTGATCTTCACCTTGCGACGCTGCTTCTTGCCGCTGCCGAGGTTCGAGAACATCGAGCGGATCTGCTCGGTCATCTCTTCCATCCCCGGCGGCGCCATGATGTCCATGCCGGCCGACGGCTGCTCGAGGTCGAGCTCGACTTCCTTGTCGTCGAGCTGGCCTTCGCGCAGGCGCTTGCGGAAGGTCTGGCGCGTCGCGTTGTTGTCGTCGTTCGCGTGGTCGGCATTGCCGCCGAAGCCCACCGCGCGCGGCTGCGGCAGCAGGATGTCGAGGATGCGGTCTTCCGCCTGGTCGGTGGCCTTGCTGCGCACCTTGCGCATCTCGGATTCGCGCGTCTGCTTGACCGAGATCTCGATCAGGTCGCGCACGATGCTGTCGACGTCGCGGCCGACGTAGCCGACCTCGGTGAACTTGGTCGCTTCGATCTTGATGAACGGCGCGTCGGCGAGCTTCGCGAGGCGGCGTGCGATTTCGGTCTTGCCGACGCCCGTCGGCCCGATCATCAGGATGTTCTTCGGCGTGATTTCCTGGCGCAGCGGGTCGGCGACCTGCTGGCGGCGCCAGCGGTTGCGCAGCGCGACCGCGACGGCCTTCTTCGCCTTGGCCTGGCCGATGATGTGCTTGTCGAGTTCCGAGACGATCTCGGCAGGGGTCATGGTGCTCATGGTGCGGTCCTTACTCGATCGTTTCGATGATGCGGTTGTGGTTCGTGTAGATGCACATGTCGCCGGCAATCTTCAGCGACTTCTCGACGATCTCGCGCGGCGACAGCTCGGTGTTCTCCGCGAGCGCGCGGGCCGCGGCCTGCGCATATGCACCGCCCGAACCGATCGCGCAGATGCCCTCTTCCGGGTCGAGCACGTCACCGTTGCCGGTGATCACGAGCGTGGTGGTGGCATCTGCCGTGATCAGCATCGCCTCGAGGCGGCGCAGCATCCGGTCGGTGCGCCAGTCCTTCGCGAGCTCGACGGCCGCGCGGGTCAGGTTGCCCTGGTGTTTCTCGAGCTTCGCCTCGAAGCGGTCGAGCAGCGAGAACGCATCGGCGGTGCCGCCCGCGAATCCGACCAGCACCTGGTTGTTGTAGATCCGCCGCACTTTCCGCGCGCCACCCTTCATGACGATGTTGCCGAGGGTTACCTGGCCGTCGCCGCCGAGCGCGACCTTGTCGCCGCGCCGGACCGAAACGATGGTCGTGCCGTGAAATTGCTCCATCTGCGTTCCTTGAGAAAAACGGGGAAGAGTCGGGCGGCGCGAGGCGCCGCCGCGTAACTCGCAGTGCGCCGGGAAGCGGCCCGGCGCGCGTCCGTTTCATTTTAGGGCGGGCGCGGGGATATCAAGAGGCGGGAGGCAAATCGGAAAACCGGCCAACCGCGAGCCGGTGCCGGAAAAACAAAAAGCGCGCGGCAGGCCGCGCGCTTTCGGGAAGCAGCGTGTCTGAGCGGAACGCCGCTCGATCAGTCGCCGAACAGCTTCTGGCGCAACTCGCGGCGCTCCTGCGCCTCGAGCGACAGCGTGGCGGTCGGACGGGCGAGCAGCCGCGGAATGCCGATCGGCTCGCCGGTTTCCTCGCACCAGCCGTAATCGCCGGAATCGATGCGGGCGAGCGACTGCTGAACCTTCTTGAGGAGCTTGCGTTCGCGATCGCGCGTGCGCAGCTCGAGCGCGTGCTCTTCCTCGATCGTCGCGCGATCGGCGGGATCGGGGACGATCACCGTCTCGCGCAGGTTCTCGGTCGTCTGGCCTGCATTCTTGAGGATGTCCGCCTGCAACTGTTCGAGCCGATTTTTGAAGAAGGCGAGCTGATCCTCATTCATGTAATCCTTGTCGCTCATCTTCAGGATTTCGGCTTCGGTCAAGAGTTTCTTCGTCATCTGCTTGCTTCTTCAATGTGCGGCAAATCGAGAGATATTGCCTGCACTTTGGGATTACCCGCAACCGCGCTTGCAATCATTTGCGATTTGCCGCCGCGGGGCCGAAAGCCTCTGGAAAACCGGTTCTCAAATACCAGGATAGGCCTGGCGCGGAGTTGCGCGCGCTGCGAACCGGTGTGCTGCGCGGCACATCGCATCGGCCGCGGCCGGGAGGCGGATTGGCGATCCGGCGCGGTTGCGATGCCCGGAAAACTGGTTCAGCAAGAACCGGGCCTGTTTGTTGCCGTACTCCAGCGGGCACGTATTGTAACTGAATCGCAAGCGGGCGCCGTATCGGGTCGATCCCCGTCGGCTGCGCCAATATCTAGAAAATATAACGCGCAAATCGCGAAAAAGCGATGACGGCGAAACCCTGCCCGAAACGGGCGCCCCGCGGCGGCCGCAGCCGCCCGCGGGGCGGCCGCGCGGCGGCGTGTGCGGCGGTTGCCCGCGCGCGTCAGGCGAGACAGGCGTCGAGGCCGTCGGTGATCAGGTCCTGCGGCAGATCGACGCCGATGAACACCATCTTGTTCGTCTTCTTCTCGATCGGCAGCCACTTCGCGGCGAGGTCGCTGCCCATCATCTGATGCACGCCCTGGAACACGACCTTGCGGTCGACGCCCTTCATGTACAGCACGCCCTTGTAGCGCAGCATCCGCTCGCCGTAGATCTGCAGGATGCCGCCGAGGAAGTCTTCCAGCTTGTTCGGGTCGAACGGGCGGTCGTTGCGATACACGAACGACTTGATCTTGTCGTCGTGGTGCGCGTGGTGGTGATGGTGGTGGCCGTGGTCGTGATCGTGCGCGCATTGACCGTGATCGTGGTCGCAATTGGCGTGATCGTGATCATGGTCGTGATTGTGGTGATGGTGCGCGTGATCGTCCTCGGCGAGGAAGTCGGGGTCGATCTCGAGCTTCGCGTTCAGGTTGAAGCCGCGCAGGTCGAAGATTTCCTTGATGTCGGCTTCGCCAAAGTTCACGACCTTGATCGCGGCCTTCGGGTTCATGTGCATCAGGCGGTGCTTCAGGCCGGCCACGGTCTGGTCGTCGACCAGGTCCGACTTCGTGATGAACAGCCGGTCGGCGAAGCCGACCTGGCGCTGCACGACTTCGTGCTCGTCGAGCTGCGCGTTCGCGTGCTTCGCGTCGACCAGCGTGATGACCGCGTCGAGCAGGAAATCGTCGGCGATTTCGCTGTCGATGAAGAAGGTTTGCGCGACGGGGCCCGGGTTCGCAAGGCCGGTGGTTTCGATCACGATGCGGTCGAAGTCGAGCTTGCCTTCGCGCTTCTTCGCGGCCAGGTCGCCGAGCGCGCGGGCGAGGTCGCCGCGGATCGTGCAGCAGATGCAGCCGTTGCTCATCTGGATGATCTGCTCGTTCGAATCCTGCACGAGGATTTCGTTGTCGATGTTCTCTTCGCCGAACTCGTTCTCGATCACGGCGATCTTCATGCCGTGCTGTTCGTTCAGGATGCGCTTGAGCAGCGTCGTCTTGCCGCTGCCGAGGAAGCCGGTGAGGATGGTGACGGGAGTGGCCATGTCAATCGCCTGTGGTTCGTGAATCGGGGTCAAAACCAGGATGTGCGTTGCGCCCGCTCGCGCTGCCAGCCGGGGCGCACAACCATCCATTGAAACATACCTGTCAAGCCCCCGCCCGTCGTCCGAACGACAGGCGGGAACGCGAATCCGCCGGGCGCGAGGCCGCGGCCGGCGGAAGGTTACGCGCGTAGATCGGGGCGATCAGACGATTTGCAACAGCAGGCCCTTCAGATATTCGCCTTCCGGGAATGCCGCGAGCAGCGGGTGATCGACGCCCGCGCCGAGCCGCTTCAGGATGCGCGCGTCGACCTTTGCGTCGGCTGCCGCGCCCGCGACGATCTTCTGGAACAGGTCCATGTCGATCGCGCCCGAGCACGAGTACGTGAACAGCAGGCCGCCCGGACGCAGCAGCTTGAAGCCGCTCAGGTTGATGTCCTTATACGCGCGCGCCGCGCGATCGACGCTGTCGCGGGTCGGCGCGAACTTCGGCGGATCGAGCACGATCAGGTCGAAACGCTCGCCTTCGTCGACGAGGCGGCGCAGCGTCTTGAACGCGTCGGCGTCGAGCCAGGTCGCGCGTTCGGCGTCGAAGCCGTTGGCGACGACGTTCTGCTGCGCGAGCGCGAGCGCATCGCCCGACGAGTCGATCGACACGACACGCTTCGCGCCGCCCTTGAGCGCCGCGAGCGAGAAGCCGCCGGTGTAGCAGAAGCAGTTCAGCACGTCGCGATCGGCCGCGTACTGCGCAACCAGCGCGCGGTTGTCGCGCTGGTCGACGTAGAAGCCCGTCTTGTGGCCGTTCGGCACGTCGACGTGATAGCGCACGCCGTTTTCGTTCGAGATCAGCGTCGCGGGCGGCGCATCGCCGGCCAGCACGCCGGTCGTCTGCTCGAGCCCTTCCTTGTCGCGGATCGACACGTCCGAGCGCTCGTACACGTTCGGGCAGCCGGTCGCGCCGACGAGCGCCTTCACGATCGCGTCCTTCCATGCTTCGACGCCCGCGGCCATGAACTGGCAGACGAGCTGGCCGCGCGGCGCCGCGCCGGCTTCGGCGGTGTCCGCGACGTAATAGTCGACGATCAGCCCCGGCAGCCCGTCGGCTTCGCCGAACACGAGCCGCACCGCGCCCGTGCCCGACACCATCGTCGTGCGGTGCGCAACGGCGCGCTGCACGCGGCGCTTGAAGAACGCGTGGTCGATCGGCTCGTTCTCGTCGAAGCTCCACACGCGCACGCGGATCTGCGACTGCGGGCTGTACGCGCCGCGCGCGAGGAAGCGGCCGTCGTGCGCGCGCACGATCACGGTCGCGCCGGGCGCGGGTTTGCCGTCGACGCGGTCGATCGCATTGGCGTAGATCCACGGATGGCGGCGCAGCAGCGATTTGTCCTTGGATGGCTTGAGGGTGACGGTTTGCATGATGAGATCGAAATGGGCCGTGCGCGAAGCCGACCGTGGCCGGTCGCCGCGCGCGGCGGGTAACACGGGACGCGCGTCAGTCGCGCTTCTTCGCGCGCGGATGCGCGCTGTCGTAAATCTTCGCGAGATGCTGGAAGTCGAGCGACGTGTAGACCTGCGTCGCGGACACGCTCGCGTGGCCGAGCAGTTCCTGCACCGCGCGCAGGTCGCCGCTCGACTGCAGCACGTGCGTCGCGAACGAGTGGCGCAGCACGTGCGGATGGACGTTGGCGGGGATGCCCGCGGCGAGCGCCGCGCGCTTCACGCGCTCGCGCACGACGCCCGGCGACATCCGGTTGCCGCGCACGGACACGAACAGCGGATGCGGATCGTGCTTCACGAATTCGCCGCGCACCGCGAGCCATGCGTTCAGCGCATCGATTGCCTTGCGGCCGACCGGCACCTTGCGCTCCTTGTTGCCCTTGCCGCGCACGGTGACTTCGGCTTCGGCGAGATCGAGCCAGCCGGCCGAGCGGTAGCCGTCGGCCTGCGTGTACATGACGTCGAGCCCGATCAGCTCCGCGAGGCGCAGCCCCGACGAGTAGAACAGCTCGAGGATCGCGTGATCGCGGATGCTTTCGGTCGTGCCGGCGAGCGGTGCGTCCATCAGGGCCGATGCGTCGTCGACCGACAGCGCCTTCGGCAAGGTCTTCGGGCGTTTCGGCGCGCGCACCGCGGCGACCGGGTTCGCGGGCATGTCGATGCGCTGCGCGAGCCAGCGGTAGAACGCGCGCCACGCGGACAGCCGGTGCGCGATCGACCGTGCGGACAGCCCGCCCGCATGCGCGCGCGCGACCGCGCCGCGCATGTCGGCGGCCGTCAGCACTTCGAGCGACCGGCCGGCCGCAAGCTTCTTCAGTTCGTCGAGTTCGTGCGTGTAGGCGCGCAGCGTGTGCTCCGACAGCTGCCTGACGTGCTTCAGGTTCGACAGGTAGGCGGCGACCGGATCGTCTGTCATCGCGTGCGGCAGGCTCAGTGCGGCAGCAGGCGCGTGAGCGCGGCGCTCGCGAGCGTTGCGATCTGCGCGAGGAAGTCGGTGGCCATCCCATCGTGGAAGCGGCGCGGGTCGGGCGAACCCAGTACGAGCAGGCCGAACGCGGGCGCATCGGTGCCGGCGAGCGGCGCGCGCAGCGCGAGCAGTACGACCGAAGCGGCCGAGCCGTCGCCGGCCGGCGGCGCGGCTTCCGCGCCTTCAGCCGCATTCGCAGCCGGGGCGGCGACCGCGGGCGCGAGCCACTGCGCGGCCTCGAAGCCCGTGTTCGCACCGCAGTACGGCGTCGACAGGCCGTTCGTGAACAGGCGCACTTCCTCGCCGACCTGGCGCGCGAAGTCGGCCTGCGAATAGGTGTCGGCGACGTCCCACACGCGCAGTGCCGTCTGCGGCACGTCGAATACGTCGGCGATGCCGTCGGCGATCGTGCGCGGCAGCGCGTACGGATCGCGTTCCGCGATCACGCGGGCGGTCCAGCGGCTGAACTTCGCGGACAGGCTGTCGTTCTCGTGGCCGTAGCGCACGAGTTCGGCGAGCCGGCGCTCGAGATGCTTGTTCTTGTCGCGCAACATCTCCATCTGCCGCTCCTGCAGCGAGATCGCGGCCTTGCCGTGCGGGTTCGCGAGGCGGATCGTCGCGAGCAGTTCGGCGTGCTGCGCGAAGAATTCGGGATTGGCGAGCAGGTAGTCGGCGACTTCGCGATCGTTCATGTGGCTGGAGCGTTCAGTTATCAAGGACGTTGCAGGGTCAGGCAGGCAGGTCGATCTCGCCTTCGAACACGGTCGTGGCGGGCCCGGCCATCATCAGCGCGGCAGCTTCGTCGCGTGCGCCGTCCCAGCTGATCGTCAGCGTGCCGCCGTGCGTGTGCACGGTCACGGGCGAATCGAGCAGGCCGCGCCGGATGCCGGCCGCGACCGCCGCGCACGCGCCGGTGCCGCACGCGAGCGTCTCGCCCGCCGCGCGTTCGTACACGCGCAGCCGCACTTCGCTGCGCGACACGATCTGCATGAAGCCGGCGTTCACGCGCTCCGGGAAGCGCGCATGGTGCTCGATCAGCGGGCCTTCCTCGAGCACCGGATACGCTTCGGCGTCGTCGACGATCTGCACCGCGTGCGGGTTGCCCATCGACACCGTCGAGATCCAGCGCGTCGCGCCGCCGACGTCGAGCGGCCACAACGTGTCGCGGCCCTCGGTGCGGCCGTCGAGGCCCGCCGCATCGAACGGCACCTGCGCCGGCGCGAACACGGGCGCACCCATGTCGACGACGACTTCGCCGTTGTCCTGCATCGTCAGCGTGATCAGGCCCTTCATCACCTGCACGCGCACGCTCCGCTTGTCGGTCAGGCCGCGGTCGCTGACGAACTTCACGAAGCAGCGCGCGCCGTTGCCGCAGTGTTCGACCTCGCCGCCGTCGCAATTGAAGATCCGGTACTTGAAATCGACGCCGTCGACGGTCGGTTTTTCGACGAGCAGCAACTGATCGGCGCCGATGCCGAAGTGGCGGTTGGCGAGCGCGCGCACCTGCGCTTCGGTGAGCGGCGGCAATGCGCGCGAATAGCCGTCGAGCACGACGAAGTCGTTGCCCGCGCCGTGCATCTTGGTGAACGAGAGTTTCACTGGGTCCGGATTTCCATGGCGAACAAGGCGGTCAGCACGGCTCGCGCGACGCCGCGCCATGCCGGGCGGCCTCGTTCGTCGTGCTGATCTCAACCGCAAATGATACATGCAGCCGACAGGGGCGTCCTGCGCGGGCGTTCCGGGCGTTTTCGTACTCGTTCAATTGATGAGGCCACCCGGAGATTCGTATTGTTTCGCCATACGCCCTGTCAACCTCCAGCGAGCTCATTCAAGCCATGAACCGCATCTTCAATCCGCCCCATCCGGGCGAAACGCTGCGCGACGACGTGCTGCCGGCGCTTGGCCTGACCGTCACCGAGGCCGCGTCGCAGCTGGGCGTGACGCGTGCCGCACTGTCGCGGATCCTGCACGGCCATGCCGGCATCTCGCCGGAAATGGCGCTGCGCCTCGAAGCGTGGCTCGGCGAGGAAAACGGGGGGCGGGCCGATCTGCGGCTCGCGCAGCAGTCGGCCCACGATCTGTGGCGGGCGCGCGCGAAGGGCGCGCCGAAGGTGGCGAGGGCGCAGGCGCGCACATGACGCCCCGCCTGCGAACGTCTTCCGGCGGGGTCAGTACAGGCTCGGCTCGCCGGCCGGGCGCGTCTTGAAGCGCTTGTGGACCCAATAGTATTGCTCGGGCATCAGCGGGATCTGTTCCTCGAGGAATTCGTTCATTCGCCGCGCGTCGAGATCGTCGTCGCCCGTCGGGTAGTGATCCCACGGCTTGAATACCTTCAGGCGATAACCCTTGTAGTTCGGCAGCACCTCGCCGATGAACGGCACGACCTGCGCGCGGCCCGTCTTCGCGAGCCGGCCGACCGCCGTCAGCGTGCACGCGGGCACGCCGAAAAACGGGACGAACGTCGAATTGCGCAGCCCGTAATCCATGTCGGCGCCGAGCATCACCGGCTTGCGGTCGCGCAGCCAGCGCAGCACGACGCGCGCGCTGTCCGCGCGGCCGACCATCTCGGCGTCGAAACGCCCGCGCGCCTTCTTCGCCTCTTCCTCGAGCACGGCGTTCGAGAACGGCTGGTAGAGCGACCCGCAGCGGCGGTGGAGCGAACGGTTCAGCCAGATCGAGCCGGCTTCGATGCCGACGAAATGCAGGCCGAGGAACAGCGTCGGCGGCAGGTCCGGATCGTCGAGGTCGACCGCGCTGTCGACCTGGATCAGCTTCGCGAGCTTTTTCTCCGAGCCGAACCACTGCACGCTGCGCTCGACGTAGCTGCGGATCGCATGGCGGAAATGCTGGCCTGCCACTTCCTCGCGGCGTGCGTCGCTCCAATCCGGGAAGCAGAGTTTCAGATTGGTGTGTACGATGCGTTTTCGCCGGCTGGGGATCTTGTAGAGCAGCCAGCCGAGACCATCGCCGAACCGTGCGGTCAGGCCGTACGGCAACAGGGCGAGCAGTTTCAGCAAGCCAATGGCGAGGTGCGTGCCTAGACGACCTAGCATGCGAAACCTCCGTGGAACCGGCTGGCCGGCGCGTTGCGAACAGGTAGGTGAGACAGCGGAAGATGCAGCACGGGCGGCGCTCTGTGACAATTCAGGAAAGCCGCTATAATACGGGCTTCGCCGAGTTAACTGACAACTTGCGGGGCGAAGCCGGTTGGCGTCATACGCGCTGCCCGGTCCTGGTAATCCGCTAAAGCGTCGCCGCTTCAGGCCCAACGAAGCTGGCTACGTGAAACCAACCGTAACCACACAGGAGCCTGAAAAAGTGGCAAACGATTATCTCTTCACGTCCGAATCCGTCTCCGAAGGCCATCCGGACAAGGTCGCGGACCAAATCTCGGACGCGATCCTCGACGCCATCCTCGAGCAAGACAAGTATTCCCGCGTCGCGGCGGAAACGCTGTGCAACACGGGTCTCGTCGTCCTGGCCGGTGAAATCACCACGACGGCCAACATCGACTACATCCAGATCGCGCGCGACACGATCAAGCGCATCGGCTACGACAACACCGACTACGGCATCGACTACAAGGGTTGCGCGGTGCTCGTCGCGTACGACAAGCAGTCGCCGGACATCGCCCAGGGCGTCGATCGTGCACACGACGACAACCTCGACCAGGGCGCGGGCGACCAGGGCCTGATGTTCGGTTACGCGTGCGATGAAACGCCGGAACTGATGCCGCTGCCGATCTACCTGTCGCACCGTCTCGTCGAGCGCCAGGCCAGCCTGCGCCGCGACGGCCGCCTGCAATGGCTGCGCCCGGACGCGAAGTCGCAGGTCACCGTCCGCTACGTCGACGGCAAGCCGCATTCGATCGACACCGTCGTGCTGTCGACGCAACACGCACCGGACATCGAGCTGCCCGCGCTGCGCGAAGCCGTGATCGAGGAAATCATCAAGCCGACGCTGCCGGCCGACCTGATCAAGGGCGACATCAAGTTCCTGGTGAACCCGACCGGCCGGTTCGTGATCGGCGGCCCGCAGGGCGATTGCGGCCTGACCGGCCGCAAGATCATCGTCGACACGTACGGCGGTGCCGCACCGCACGGCGGCGGCGCGTTCTCGGGCAAGGATCCGTCGAAGGTCGACCGTTCGGCTGCGTACGCAGGCCGCTACGTCGCGAAGAACATCGTCGCCGCCGGCCTCGCGTCGCGCGCGCTGATCCAGGTGTCGTACGCGATCGGCGTCGCCGAGCCGACCTCGGTGATGGTCAACACGTTCGGCACGGGCCGCGTGTCGGATGCGGTGATCACGAAGCTCGTGCGCGAGCATTTCGACCTGCGTCCGAAGGGCATCATCAAGATGCTCGACCTGCTGCGCCCGATCTACGAGAAGACGGCTGCTTACGGCCACTTCGGCCGCGAAGAGCCGGAATTCTCGTGGGAAGCGACCGACAAGGCGCTCGCACTGGCCGAAGCGGCCGGCGTCGAGCCGACGGCACGCGTCGCGTAAGCGTCGTTCGCCTGAAATGAAAAACCCCGGCTAGCCGGGGTTTTTTTATGGGCTCCGATCGTCGGGGCAACCGGACAAACGGCGCGACGGCGATCGTCGTGCGCGGTGCCCGCCGGCGTGCGCTCAGCGCGCGCCGAACCCGAACCAGCCGTTGCTGGCCGCGAGGCGGCGCGGACGGTTGACGCGGCGTTGCGGCCCGAGCGTGCGGCGCAGCGCGAGCGCGCGCAGCGACGACGGTTTCTGCAGCAGCGAGCGCAGGCCGGCACGGCGCGAGAAGGCCTGTGCACTCATCATCGAGAAAAATGCGTGGAACCACGCACGGATACCGTCCAGCCGGCTGTGGGCGGGCGTGCGCTCGGCCAGCGCCTGCGTGCGTGCGCGGTGATGGCGCAGCGAGCGGGCAGGAGCGGTCGGCACGACGCGCTTCGCAGCGCGGCTGAGACGGGAAGTCAGACGGAATGGCATGTGAACGATGCTTCGCTTGTATGGATGGCGCCCTGGAGAGCGCACTGGTATGAACGGCCTCGGATGACGCAACGGATCTTACTGAAACTCGCTGCGCGCCGCGCCCGCCAGAATTGACAGGCCGCGACAGGCTACAGGGGATTCATGACGGGCAAAAGTCGCGATAAACCCTTGTGCCACAAGGCGTGTGCCGCATACCGCCTGTCGGTGAGGCAGGTGCCGCGACGAACAGTTCCCTTGAGCCGGATCAAATCCGCGATTGGCATGCCCCTGCGCATGACAATGGTGCTGTTCGCGGCATCCGGCGCCGATTTACAATCGTCACATTCACACAATAAACGTCTGGCATCCCATGTCGTCTCCATTGCAGTCGGAATCGATCCGCGCGCAAGTCGCGGAATTGCGCGAGCGCGGCTTTGTCGTCGCGCGTGGCCTCGTCGGCGAAGCGCAGTGCGCGGCGCTCAGGCAGATCGCGGAGCGCCAGTTGCGGGAGGCGGCCGAGCCGATCGAGTTCGAGGCGGATCTGCGCTACCCGGGCGCGCCCGAGTCCAAGCATGCGCCGGGCGGGCATACGGTGCGGCGGCTGCTCGATGCGTATTCACGCGATCCGGCGTTCGCCGAGCGCGCGATCGCACCCGAAATCGGTGCGTGGATGCGCGAGTATTTCGGCGAAGAACCCGTGCTGTCGCGCGCGCATCACAACTGCATGATGACGAAGCATCCCGCGTACGGCAGCCTGACCGGCTGGCATCGCGATTTCCGCTACTGGTCGTTCGAGCGCCCGGACATGGTGTCGGTGTGGCTCGCACTCGGGCCGGAAACGAACGAGAACGGCGCACTGTGGCTCGTACCGGGGTCGCATACGGCCGAATTCGGGCCTGAAGCGTTCGACGATGCGAAGTTCTTCCGCAGCGACCTGCCGGCGAACCGGAAGATGATCGATGCGGCCACGTGCCCGTCGCTGCAGACGGGCGACGTGGTGTTCTTCCACAGCAACACGCTGCATTCGGCCGGACAGAACCGTTCCGACCAGGTGAAGTTCTCGCTCGTGTATACCTATCACGGCGCGAGCAACCGGCCGCTGCCCGGCACGCGCTCGGCGTCGAAGCCGGAAGTGCAGTTCTAGGTTCGGACCGGACGGGCGGTGACACCACCGCGGTCACGCGATGCGGTGCATCGCCGGCGGATGAAGCAACGGGCGGCCTGGCCGCCCGTTTCGCTTGGCGCGGCGCGGTCGCACGACGCGGGTCGCGTGTGCATCGCGCGGCTGCGCGATCAGCGCTTGTTGCCCGGCATCGCGAGGCCGATCAGGCCGATGAACGATGCGACGGCGCCGCCCGCGATCAGCAGGATCGTCTTCGTCGCGGGCGAACCGGTGAAGAAGCGCGACACGTTGTCGTTGATCGAATGGAACGACTGGCCGCCGAAATACAGCAGCACGACGCCGCCGACGAGCAGTGCAACCGAGATGACCCGGGACATACCAACCTCGCTGAAACGGTGATTCGAGACGCCGCAGTGTAGGCGACGACCGCGGCCGCGTCCATCGCCGTGCCGCCGTGCGCGATCCGGCCGCTTTCGCTACCATAGTCGTCGTATGACTCCTTCGCCGCCGTCGCGCCATCGGCGCGGCCGGCGCGCGTCCCTTCCTCCGATGTCCTGACGGAACAGACTCATGGCCTACGAAGCAGCTTCCGAACGTTATGCCGACATGCAATACCGCACCTGTGGCAAATCCGGGCTCAAACTGCCCGCGCTGTCGCTCGGCCTGTGGCACAACTTCGGCGACTCGACGCCGATCTCGACGCAGCGCGAAATCCTGCGTACCGCGTTCGACCTCGGCATCAACCACTTCGATCTCGCGAACAACTACGGGCCGCCGTACGGCAGTGCCGAAACCAACTTCGGCCGGCTGCTGAAGGAGGATTTCCGGCCGTATCGCGACGAGTTACTGATCTCGACGAAGGCCGGCTGGGACATGTGGCCGGGGCCGTACGGCAGCGGCGGCGGGTCGCGCAAGTACGTGCTCGCGAGCCTCGACCAGAGCCTGCAGCGGATGGGGCTCGACTACGTCGACATCTTCTATTCGCACCGCTTCGACGCGCACACGCCGCTCGAGGAAACGGCGGGCGCGCTCGCGTCGGCCGTGCAGCAGGGCAAGGCGCTCTATATCGGCATCTCGTCGTATTCGGCGGCGAAGACGCGCGAGATGGCCGAACTGCTCGCGCAGTACAAGGTGCCGCTGCTGATCCATCAGCCGTCGTACAACCTGCTGAACCGCTGGGTCGAAACCGAGCTGCTCGGCACGCTCGACGAGATCGGCACGGGCAGCATCGCGTTCACGCCGCTCGCGCAGGGGCTGCTCACGTCGAAGTACCTGAACGGCGTGCCGGCCGACGCGCGCGTGAACAAGCCGGGCGGCGGCTCGCTGAAGCAGGATCACCTGAGCGCGGACAACCTCGAGCACGTGCGCAAGCTCAACGCGATCGCCGAGCGGCGCGGGCAGAGCCTTGCACAGATGGCGCTCGCGTGGGTGCTGCGCAACGGTCGCGTGACGTCCGCACTGATCGGCGCGAGCCGTGCGGAGCAGGTGCGTGAAAACGTCGGTGCGCTGAAGCACCTCGAATTCTCGGCGGAGGAACTCGCGGAGATCGACCGTTACGCGACGGAAGGCGGCATCAATCTGTGGGAAAAGCCGTCCACCGATCAGGCGATCTGACCGGCGGTCGATACGGCATGCGAAATATCGCGTGCCGTATCAATGGCTCGCGTGTGGCCTGTCGCATCGCTGCGGTGCAGCGATGCACGGCACGCACGGGTGGTGCGCCGCTAGATCAGCGCAGGCAGGCCTTCGACGAGCAATACCGCGACGCCGACGCCGAGGATGACGCCCAGCACGCGTAGCAGGTTGTGGCGGAATTCGGTTGCGCACGGCACCGCGCCGAGAAATAGCGCTCCGGCCAGCGCCATCGGAATCAACAGGATGAAGTCGCCGATCGTGAAGTAGGTTGTCATGCGTGTCTCCAGTGTCGGCCGGAGTTAGCGCTTTAGCGCTTACTCCGGCCCCATCCCTGTGGGATCTCGGCCGGAGTCGGCACTTCAGCGCTTACTCCGGCCCCATCCCTGTGGGATCTCGGGCGGAGTCGGCACTTCAGCGTTTGCTCCGGCTCCATGCCGGGTGTTTCTAGTGTTGGTCGCGACCCGATTGCGAGCGGGCCGGTCAATTCGAGTATAGGCAACCGGCAGCGCTTTTCGCTATCCGAACCATTAAAAATCAGCGGAATGCCTGGCGTATCACGCATTTTTCCCGCAAGTCAGACGAACGCCTTGCGCACATCTTTCTCGTGCCTTTCGATTTCTGCGGATTCATCGCATGTGTCCGGTGCGTGCCGCCGCACCCGCGGGCGCGGCGGCACGCCCGCTCATGCGCGGTCGGGCCGCACGCGGGCGGGCGCCGCGCGAAACACGAGCGCGAGCCCCGCGATGATCGCGCCCATGCCGGCGAGCGCGAGCGGCTCGGGCCGGTTGCCGAGCCACACGGCATCCATCAGCGTGGTGACGACGGGCACGAGATAGAACAGGCTCGTCACGTTGACGAGATCGCCGCGCTGCATCAACCGGTAGAACAGCAGTTGCGCGATCACCGAAATCACGATGCCGAGCCACAGCAGCGGGATCACGAACGCCCAGCTCATGTCGAACGACACCGGCCGGAACGGCACGATCGCCACGCACAGCGCGAGGCCGATCGCATTCTGCAACGGCAGCACGTCGGCAGGCGCCGCCCGTACGCGCTTTTGCAGCAGCGAGCCGGCGGTCAGCGCGACGAGCGCGGTGAGCGCGCACGCGATGCCCGCGAGCGACAGGCCGCCGTCGCCCACGCCGCGGCACACGACGAGCGCGAGGCCGGCGAGTGACAGCGCGAGTCCCGCGATGCGCACGGGCTGCCAGCGTCGCTCGACGAGCGCGAGCGTGAGGATCGGCTGCACGCCGAGGATCGTGGCGAGCACACCCGGCGCGATCCCGCGTTCGAGCGCGAGCAGGTAGAAGATCGAATAGCCGCCCATCATCAGCAAGCCGGTCAGCGCGGCCATGCGCCGTTCGCCGCGCGGAGGCAGCCAGCGTTTGCGCACGAAGGCCAGCCCGAGCAGCGCGAGCGATGCAAGGGCGAAACGTGCGGTGAGAAAGACGAACGCGGATGCGTGACGCAGACCGAGTTCAGCGAAGATCGCGCCGCTGCTCCACAGCAGCACGAAGAGCGACGTCGCGCCATGCGCGGCGAGCGCGCGTTTGAACGAAACCATGTGAATCCACCTGTCGAACGGATCGGAACGTTCCATTCGCGCGCGCAGCAGCGAGCCGTGCGTCACGACGCACGAATGCAAGCCTGCGGGCGAATGGAATACGAAACGGAAGCCGGCTGGTCAGCCGGCGCGTGCCGCCGGAGGGGGCGGCGCGGCGCCGACGAGCGGCGCCGCGACAGGAGGAGGAAGAACCGACGGATGCGCGCACGCCTGCGGCCGCGAGTCGAACTGCGGCCGGGATTTTGCAAGGGCGGACGTGAGCGGATGCATCGGATCGGAATGCGCTGGAACGCGAATGAAGCATCAAAGGTACCGCAAGGCCGACATCGGACGCAACCACTGTCGGTGGCATTGCATGACGCAGCGCGGCGTGCGGTGAAGCACGCGGTGATGCGGGCGGCGAAGCGGGCGGTGTGTGCGCAACCGTCGTCGTGCCGGTTGCGTTCGAGGTACGGGGAAGGCGATGACGGTGCGACGTCGTGCGGCCACGGCGGTCGCGCGAAATTTCCCGGTGATGCGGCACCGGGCCCGCGATGCGCGTGCGGCATGCGTCACGGGCGCGGTCGCGGTGCCGACGCGGATTCGGCGGGCAGTCACATTCGACAGGGTATGATGGGGGTAACCGGGCGGGCAAGCGCCTGTCCGGCGCAGTGGTTGATTGGAGACATTCGACGAATTCGCGGCACTTCGCCTGCTTCTTCTTCTTTTCGCGCTTCGATAAACCGTGAACAATGGGATTACGCGCAACGCTCCGACGAGAGCGCGCGGATCGTGCATTTGCCGGCTCGCCACCGAGCCGGGTTTCAAGAGTCAAGAGTGGGGAACCATCATGCATGTCGGGTCGATTGTCTGCACTACCCATATCGCTGTGCCGAAGGGCGCACGCGGCATCGTCCAGCGCATCCTGGGCGACATGGCCATGGTGACCTGGTACGCGGGCGTACCGGGCGAGTCGAAGGAACTCAACACCGAGCCGTTCTTTCTCGAGGACCTGATCGACACCGGCGAATCCGTGCTGCCGGCCGGCGCGGCGCTTCACTGAGCGCATAACGCCGCACCGGGCGCTCGTCTTTCGGCCCGGCTGGCGGCACAATGCGGGGCATGAAAGACGTCACTTCCGCTCCCGCTTCTCCCGCCGGCCCGCCGTTCGCCGGACTCACGCCCGAGTGCGTGCTCGACGCGCTCGACAGCGTGCTGATGCCGGCCGGCCTGCGCACCGACGGGCGCCTGCTCGCGCTCAACAGCTACGAAAACCGCGTATATCAGGTGGGCATCGAAGACGGCCCGCCGGTCGTCGCGAAGTTCTACCGTCCGGCCCGCTGGTCGGACGAAGCGATCCTCGAAGAGCATGCGTTCGTCGCCGAGCTCGCCGCGCGCGAGATTCCGGCGGTGCCCGCGCGCACATTCGACGGCCGCACGCTGCACGCGTTCGACGGTTTCCGCTTCTCGATCTTCGAGCGGCGCGGCGGCCGCGCGCCTGACCTCGACCGCAGCGACACGCTCGAATGGCTCGGCCGCTTCATCGGCCGGATCCATGCGGTCGGCGCGACGCAGCCGTATGCCGCGCGTCCCGTGCTCGATATCAGTACGTTCGGCTACGAGCCGCGCGACTTCCTGCTCGCGCACGATTTCATTCCGGACGACGTACGGCCCGCGTATGAGACCGCCGTGACGCTCGCACTCGAAGGCGTCGAAGCCGCGTTCGAGCGGGCGGGCGAGATCCGCCTGCTGCGCACCCACGGCGACTGTCATCCGAGCAACGTGCTGTGGACCGATGCAGGCCCGCACTTCGTCGACTTCGACGACAGCCGGATGGCGCCCGCGATCCAGGATCTGTGGCTGTTGTTGCCGGGCGATCGCGAAGGCGCGTCGCGTGCGCTCGCGGACCTGCTGGCCGGCTACGAGGATTTCTGCGAATTCGAGCCGCGCGAGTTGCATCTCGTCGAAGCGCTGCGCACGCTGCGGCTGATCCACTACGCGGCATGGCTCGCGCGACGCTGGGACGATCCCGCCTTCCCCGCCGCATTCCCGTGGTTCAACACGCACCGCTACTGGGAAGCACGCGTGCTCGAGTTGCGCGAGCAGATCGGCGCGATGCAGGAAGGGCCGCTCTGGCCCGTATGACGGCGCGTGCGGCACCGGCGCCGCGCGGCCTGCCGGTGCGGGCCGCGGCGCGATGCGCGCGGCCCGTTCGATCCCTTCCGTTCAGAACTTCAGCATCAGCTTGATCAGCGCGGCGAAGCGCTTGCCGTACGGCGGCGCGAGCAGGTTGCGCGTGTTCAGGCGCGTCTGCGTGAGTACCGGCTTCATCTTCGAGAACGTCACGAAGCCGTCGTAGCCGTGATACGCGCCCATGCCGCTCGCACCGACACCGCCGAACGGCAGGCTGCCGCACGCGATGTGCATCAGCGTTTCGTTGATCGACACGCCGCCCGAGACCGTTTCGCGCATCACGCGGTCGATCGTGCCGCCGTCCTCGTCGAACAGGTAGAGCGCAAGCGGACGCGGGCGCGCATTCACGTATGCGATCGCTTCGTCGAGCCGCTCGTACGGCACGAGCGGCAGTAGCGGCCCGAAGATCTCCTCCTGCATCAGCTGCGACGCGGCCGGCACCTGCGTGACCGCGCACGGCACGAAGCGGCGCGATGCAGGATCGGATTGCGCGTCGGACAGCGGATGCAGCTGCGCGCCGGCCGCCTGCGCGTCGCTGGCGAGCTGCTGCAGCCGGGCGTAGTGGCGCGGCGACACGATCGTCGTGTAGTCGCCGTTGGTCGACAGGTCGGGGTACATCTTCGCGAACCGTGCCCGCGCGCGCTCGATGAACGCGGCCTCCATCCCGCGCGGCAGCAGCACGTAGTCGGGCGCGATGCAGGTCTGGCCCGCGTTCAGCGTCTTGCCCGCGACGATCGCGTCGACGGCCGCATCGAAGCGCGCGTTCGGCCCGACGATGGCCGGCGACTTGCCGCCGAGTTCGAGCGTGACGGGCGTGAGGTTGTCGGCGGCCGCGCGCATCACGTGGCGGCCGACGTGCGTCGAACCGGTGAACAGCAGGTGATCGAACGGCAGCCCGCTGAACGCGGCGCCCACTTCCGCATCGCCGTTCACGACCGCGACGTGGTCGCGCGTGAAGGTCTTCGCAATGAGCTGCTCGAACAGCGCCGACGTGCGCGGCGTCAGTTCGGACATCTTGATGATCGCGCGGTTGCCGGCCGCGAGCGCGCAGATCAGCGGGCCGGCCGCGAGCAGCACCGGGTAGTTCCACGGTACGACGATGCCGACCACGCCGAGGGGCTGCGGAATCACCTTCGCGCGCGCCGGGCGCAGCCACTTGTTCATCGGCTTGCGGATCGGTTTCATCCAGCGCTTGCCGTGCTTGAGCGCGTCGTCGATCTCTTCCTTCGCCATCCAGATTTCCGACAGCAGCACTTCCTGCTTCGCGCGATGACCGAAATCGGCGCTGATCGCTTCGGCGAGTGCGTCCGCGTGATCGATCAGCATCGTGCGCAGCGCGCGCAAGTGCTGCACGCGCGTTTCCCATGCCGGGTACGGTGCGCGCAGGTAGGCCGCGCGCTGGTCGCGCAGCAGCGACGTCAGTGCATCGACCGACGGCAGTGCTTGCGGGGCCAGTTCGGGCAGGTCGTTCTTCATGTCGTCTCCTCCAGTTGGGCCTGGCTTGTCGGCCGGCCGTCACGCCGCATGCGCACGCTCGGCGAGCGCGGCGACGCGGATCGGGGTGGTGCGTGTCGCACGGCGCGGGGCCGGATGCGACGTGTGCTCGAAAACCGGTTCAAGCGTGCAGCGGGCGTCGCATCCACGCGACGGTGTGTGCATCCGGAAACCGTGTTGCGGCGCGTGGGCATGCAGTGCGATGCAACCGGTGCCGGGCGCGCGACGCCGCGGCGCGACGGCCCGCCTGCGCACCGAAGCGGGGTGGCGCGACGGGGCCGTCCAACCATGCCGCGGCGCATCGTGCCGCCGTGGCGACAAACCGTCCAAACGGTCGGCGACGACGCGTGCCGTTCGATTTCGATCGACTGCGCGCATGACGCGGGGCACCTCCGCGCGGGCAGCCGTTTGAAATGAAATGCGGGCTGCGCGCATCGCATCCGGACAACCCGGTCGGCACGCGGCCTGCAGAACCTGGCGCTGCATCGTCGTCTCTCCCGTTTCGCGACGGATCGGCTTCTCGTGGCCGGCGCGTCGCGCAAAGCGAATCGATACATCTTAAATTTAGTTCACGCGAGCGTTTAGAGGAATCGCTCTTGAATCCGCGCGCCGCGCGCACGGTGGCGATTCCTACAATGCCCGAACACTACAAGGACGCGGTCGCGCGGCGGTGCCGGGCGCCTTCCATGAGACGACGGAGACGTGACATGCAATACGACTACATCATCGTCGGCGGCGGGTCGGGCGGGTCGAGCCTGGCAGGCCGTCTCGCCGATGCCTGCCCCGATGCGACGATCGCGCTGATCGAGGCCGGCTCGCATACGGAGCGCAACCTGCTGGTCAACATGCCGGTCGGCATCGCGGCGCTGGTACCGTTCAAGCTCGGCACGAACTACGGCTACGAGACGGTGCCGCAGCCGGGCCTCGGCGGGCGGCGCGGCTACCAGCCGCGCGGGCGCGGGATGGGCGGCTCGAGCGCGATCAACGCGATGATCTACACGCGCGGCCACCCGGGCGACTACGACGAATGGGCGCAGCTCGGCGCGACGGGCTGGGGCTGGCAAGACGTGCTGCCGTATTTCCGGCGCGCGGAAGGCAACGAACGCGGCGCCGATGCGTGGCATGGCGCGGACGGCCCGCTGTCGGTGTCGGATCTGCGCTTTCGCAATCCGTTCTCCGAACGATTCATCCAGGCCGCGCATGCGGCCGGCTATCCGCTGAATGACGACTTCAACGGCGCGACGCAGGAAGGCGTCGGCTTCTATCAGGTCACGCACCGCGACGGCTCGCGCTGCAGCGTCGCGCGTGCATACATCTACGGCCGCAACCGGCCGAACCTGCACGTGATCACCGATGCGACGGTGCTGCGCGTCACGTTCGACGGCAAGCGCGCGGCCGGCGTCGCGGTCGCGCGCAACGGGCGCGTCGAGACGCTCGACGCGCGCGCGGAAGTGATCCTGTCGGCCGGCGCGTTCAATTCGCCGCAACTGCTGATGTGCTCGGGAATCGGCCCGGCCGAGCAACTGCGCCGGCACGGGATCGCCGTCGTGCAGGATGCGCCGGACGTCGGCACGAACCTGATCGACCATATCGACTTCATCATCAACACGCGCGTGAATTCATCGGAACTGGTCGGCGTGTGCCTGCGCGGGATCGCGAAGATGACGCCCGCGCTCGCGCGCTATTTCTCGAGCCGCACCGGGATGATGACGAGCAACGTCGCGGAGGCCGGCGGCTTCATCAAGAGCGATCCGTCGCTCGAGCGTCCCGACCTGCAGCTGCATTTCTGCACGGCGCTCGTGGACGACCACAACCGCAAGATGCACTGGGGCTTCGGCTATTCGCTGCACGTGTGCGCGCTGCGGCCGTTCAGCCGCGGCACGGTGACGCTCGCGACCGGCGATGCGCGTGACGCACCGCTGATCGATCCGCGCTTCTTCAGCGATTCGCGCGATCTCGACCTGCTCGTGCGGGGCACGCAGGCGATGCGCAGGATCCTGTCGCAGGCGCCGCTCGCGTCGCAGGGCGGGCGCGAGCTATACACGCGGGCGGACCAGAGCGAAGCGGAGCTGCGCAAGACGATCGTCGAGCATGCCGACACGATCTACCACCCGGTCGGCACCTGCCGGATGGGGTCGGACGCGCACGCGGTCGTCGATCCGCAACTGCGCGTGCGCGGCGTCGAAGGATTGCGCGTGGTGGATGCGTCGGTGATGCCGACGCTGGTCGGCGGGAACACGAATGCGCCGTCGGTGATGATCGGCGAACGCGCGGCGGACTTCATCGTCGCGGCGCGCAAGGGCGGCGTGTCGCGCGGCGAGGCGGCTGCCGCGGTGCACGGCCGCTGAACGGCGCGCGCACGCGGGCAGTCATGCTCAGGCAAACGTATCGACGAGGCCGGCGCGGCTCACGCTCGCGGCGACCGGTGCGGATTGCGCAGCGTCGACCGGTGCATCGACGGCTGACGATCCGCCGCTCCCGCGCCGCGACGACGGCCCGCCGGCGAAGGACGATTGCGGGTTCTGCTGCTGCTGCGAAGCGAAGCCGCCGTCGCTGACGGTCGCGCTGCCCAGGCCGAGCCCGCCCGATTCCATCGCTTCGCGCAGCTTCGGCAGCGCGGCTTCGACCGCGTCGCGCACCTGCGCGTGCTGCGACACGAACAGCGCGTGCGCGTGATTGTCCGCGACGCGCAGCACGACCTGCAGCGGCCCGAGATCGGGCGGGTTGAGGGTCAGCTCGGCGCTCTGCTGGTGCGCATTCGACAGGAACACGACCTTCTGGCTCAGCGCGTCCGTCCAGTCCGGGGTGCCGACGTGCGGGGCGAGCACGTGCGCGTTCGCCGCAGCGATCGCTCCCGCGGCCGGCGACAACTGCAGGTTCGCCTGTGTCGCGGCCGCCGCCGTTGCGCCGGCCGCGAGCGTCGCGCTGGCGGCCGGATCCGTCGCGTCGCCGGCTGCCGCGAGCGCGTGCTGCTCGCCCGACTGCGCATTCGCGTTGGCCTGCAGCGCCTGCGCGGTGGCCTGCGTCGGCGTTTGCTGGGGCGCGAGCGCACCCTTCGCGTCGGCGAGGGTGCGGTCGAAGGTCGGGACCTTCGGTGTCAGCGGCGCGGTGGCGCCGGTCGATGCGGTCGATGCCGGTGCCGACGCGGTCGCGCCGGCCGCGGGTATCGCGATCGCGCCCGAGCCGCCCGTCAGCCTGTCGAGCGCGGTCTGCAGCGCATCGCGGCCCGACGCGGGCGCGGCCGGCTGGGCGGCCGCGGCGGCGTCCGTGGCCGCGTGATCCGCCAGCGTGGCCGTGGCATCGGGCTGGCCGGACACGGCCGCCTTTTGTGCAGCGGCGGCGGCAGCAGCCGGATCGACCGGCGCTGCGTTGTCCATGCGCGCCTGCAGTTGCGCCTGCACGGCCGCGGCGGCCGCGAGCGCGGCGGCGTCGGGGTTGGCGGCGGCGTTCGTGGTCGTATCGTCGGTCGCGTCGTCGTCATCGGTCGCGGACGGCTTCGTGCCGGCGGCCGGCTTCGACGAAGCCTGTTTCGTCGAAGCATCCGGCGAGCCGGCATTCGACGAATCGCGACGCGTGACGACGCTTTGCTTCAGCGTCTGCGCGAACGGCACGGCGGTCGCGGCATCGTTGCCGGCAGCGGCGCCGGACGAACCCGAGCCGCGGGCGGCCTGGAGTGCGGTGCCGGCGGTGTCGAGCAGCGCGCCGAGCAGGGGCAGGGGAGGCATGACGTTCTCTCGTTCGAATGCGGTGGTCGGTTACGACGAACGGGCCGCGTCGGCCCGCATGCGCAGGATCTTCGCGGCGTGTTCGTCGGCATCGCGCTGCTCGCGCCGGGCTTCGCGCTTCGCTTCCTGCGCGACGCCGCGCGCCTGCAGGATTTCATACGAGCCGACGGTGCGTTTCTTCTGTTGCCAGTTCGGGCGTGCTTCGTCGATGCGGACTTCGGCCGCGGCCAGCACGCTGCGCTGCTGCGCGATTGCGGCGTCGAGCGTGTCGATGAACGCCTGGAAATTGCGCCAGTTGCCGGCCGGCATCCCGTGCTGGGCGGATTGCGAGAAGCGCGCGTGGTATTCGTCGCGGTAGCGCAGCAACGCGTCGAGCTGCTCGGCGGCCGCGGTGCGGTCGCGCTGCGCGGTGCCGAGCTGCTTCGCGGCCGAGTCGAGGTCGTCCTGCGCGCGGTCGAGCAGCAACTGAAGGGGAAAGCCGTGAGCCATCGGGATCAGCCTCCGTAAGCGTCGAACAGTGCATCGAGCCCGGCGAGGCTCGACGCGAACGGCGCGCATTCGCGAAAGCCCTGCTGCAGGAACGCCTCGATGCGCGGATAAAGCGCGATCGCGCGGTCGAGCTGCGCGTCGCGGCCGGGCGCGTATGCGCCGACCGCGATCAGGTCGCGATTGCGCTGGTAGCGCGACAGCATCTGCTTGAACTGCCGGACGTGGTCGAGATGCGTTTCGTCGATCAGCGCGGTCATCGCGCGGCTGATCGACGCCTCGATGTCGATCGCCGGATAGTGGCCGGCTTCGGCAAGCGCACGCGACAGCACGACGTGGCCGTCGAGGATCGCGCGCGCCGAATCGGCGATCGGGTCCTGCTGGTCGTCGCCTTCGGTCAGCACCGTGTAGAACGCGGTGATCGAGCCGCCGCCCTCCGGCCCGTTGCCGGTGCGCTCGACGAGCGCCGGCAGCTTCGCGAACACCGACGGCGGGTAACCCTTGGTCGCGGGCGGCTCGCCGATCGCGAGCGCGATCTCGCGCTGCGCCATCGCGTAGCGCGTCAGCGAATCCATCAGCAGCAGCACGTGCTTGCCCTGGTCGCGGAAATACTCGGCGAGCGACGTCGCATAGGCCGCGCCCTGCATCCGCAGCAGCGGCGAGACGTCGGCCGGCGCCGCGACGACGACCGAGCGTGCGAGCCCGTCCTCGCCGAGGATCTGTTCGATGAACTCCTTCACTTCGCGGCCGCGTTCGCCGATCAGCCCGATCACGATCACTTCCGCGCTCGTGTAGCGCGCCATCGTGCCGAGCAGCACCGACTTGCCGACGCCGGAGCCGGCGAACAGGCCCATCCGCTGGCCGCGGCCGACGGTGAGCAGCGCGTTGATCGCACGCACGCCGACGTCGAGCACGTGGTGGATCGGTTCGCGCTCGAGCGGGTTGATCGACGGCGCCGACAGCGGCGCGTCGACCTTCGACGCGAGCGGGCCGAGGCCGTCGAGCGGGCGGCCCGACGCGTCGACGACGCGCCCGAGCATCTCCCAGCCGACCGGCAGACGCTTCGCGCCCGCGAGCGGATCGGCCACCGGCGCGGTTTCGCGGGGCCAGACGCGCGCACCGGGCAGCACGCCGGCGACGTCGGTGGTCGGCATCAGGAACAGGCGGTCGCCGGCGAAGCCGACGACTTCCGCTTCCGCGTGCGGCAGCGTGCTGCCGGGCGGCAGTTCGATCGTGCATTCGGCGCCGACCGACAGGCGCAGCCCGATCGCCTCGAGCACGAGGCCGGCCGCGCGCGTCAGGCGGCCGCACGGGCGCAGCGGCAGCGCGCGGTGGCTGCGCGCGGCGAGGCCGTTCAGGTGCGTGCGCCAGTGCGCGAGATGCGGGTTGTGCGGCGCGCGCGGCGCGTGCCCGGCGGGCGGCGTGGCGCCGGAAGCGTCGGCCGCTGCGGCGGCGCCGTGCGGGTGTGCGTCATGCGTGTCGTGTGCGGCATCGGGGCCGAACGACGCGAGCGCGAGCTCGCGTTCGAGCGGCGTCAGGCCGTCGTGCGCGAGCGCTTCGGGCGGCCGCGTCACCACGTGCTCACCTTGCCGATCGCGGCGGCGACGCGCTGCCAGCGCGTGGGCAGCGTCGCGTCGACCTCGCCGGTCGCGGCGTGCGCGCGGCAGCCGCCGCGCTCGATCGACGCGTCGGTGCGCACGTTCCAGCCGAGCGTATCGAGATCGTCCTGCAGATAGGCTTCGACGACGGGCAGGTCGGCCGGATTCACCGCGAGATGCGGCGCGCCGGACAGCGCGGGTTCGGCCGCGAGCACGTCGCGCACGGCCGCGACGAGCGCGGCGGGGTCGTGCTTCACGTGCTGGCGCACGACCTGTTGCGCGATGTCGAGCGCGAGCTGCGCGATGTCGGCGGCCAGATCGTGCTCGACGTTCGACACGGCCTCGCGGAACGACGCGGCGAGCGCCGCGAGCTGCGCGGCCTGTTCGCGCGCGTCGGCCTGGCCGGCTTCGAACCCCTGTGCGCGGCCCTGCTCGAAACCGGCCTGGTAGCCGAGCGCCTGGCCTTCGACATGGCCGGCCGCATGGCCTTCGGCGTGCGCGGCGTCGCGCACGCGCTGCAGGTCCTCGGCGAGCGCGGCGGCGGCCGCTGCCGCGTCGTCGGGCGGCGGCGGCGGCGGCGGCGGGTCGAACGACGCCATCTCCCACCGCTGGTAGGCGGTGAGGGTGCCCGCGCGATCGCTCGCCGAATCAGACATACGCGTCTTCCGCCTTGCCGCCGATCGCGATCGCGCCGCTCTCGGCCAGGTTGCGCACGATCTGCAGGATGCGGCGCTGCTGCGTCTCGACTTCGGACACGCGTACCGGGCCGCGCGCGTCGAGATCCTCGGCAAGCAGTTCGGCCGCGCGCTGCGACATGTTCGCGAGGAACTTCTGGCGCAGCGCGGGCGGCGCGCCCTTCAGCGCGATGATCAGCGTTTCCGACTCGACTTCCTTGAGCACCATCTGGATCGCGCGGTCCTCGAGGTCGAGCAGGTTCTCGAACACGAACATCTGGTCGACGATCTTCTGCGCGAGATCCGCGTCGTACTGGCGCACGCTTTCGAGCACGCCTTCCTCATGCACGCTCGTCATGAAGTTCAGGATCTCGGCCGCGGTGCGGATGCCGCCCATCGGGCTGCGCTTCAGGTTGTCGCTGCCGGACAGCAGGCCCGTCAGCACGTCGTCGAGTTCGCGCAGCGCGGCCGGCTGGATGCCGTCGAGCGTCGCGATCCGCAGCATCACGTCGTTACGCAGGCGTTCGGTGAAGCACGACGCGATCTCGGATGCCTGGTCGCGGTCGAGGTGCACGAGGATCGTCGCGATGATCTGCGGATGCTCGTTCTTGATCAGTTCGGCCACCGCGCCCGAGTCCATCCACTTCAGGCCCTCGATGCCGCTCGTGTCGCTGCCCTGCAGGATGCGGTCGATCAGCACGCCGGCCTTGTCCTCGCCGAGCGCCTTGGTCAGCACCGAGCGGATGTAGTCGCTCGAATCGAGCGACAGCGCGGTGTGCTGCTCCGCTTCCTTCGCGAATTCCTGCAGCACGTCCTCGACCTGCTCGCGCGTGACGTTCTTCAGCGCGGCCATCGCGGCGCCGATCTTCTGGACCTCGCGCGGCGCGAGGAACTTGAATACCTGCGCGGCCTCTTCCTCGCCGATCGACATCAGCAGCAGCGCGCTCTTGGTCAAGCCTTCAGCGTTCATCGGACACCCAGTTCTTCACGACGGTGGCGACGATCTTCGGATCCTGGCGGGCGATCGAGCGCGCGTAGTCGAGGTTGCGTTCGTAACGGTTCTTTTCGCTTTCGAAACCGAGCAGCAGCGCGTCGGGTTCTTCGGCCTTCTCCGGCGCCGGCAGGCCGTCGAGCGCGACCGGATCTTCCGGCGCGGCGAGCGCCGGCGCGACCGGCTCGGGCGGCGGGAACGCGCGGCGCATCGCCGGGCGCACGAACATGAAGTAGAGCGCCGCCGCGGCCGCCGCGATGCCGAGCCACTTCGCGGCTTCCTTCGCCATCGCGATCATGTCGGGCTGGCGCCACCACGGCAGGTCGGCGTACGGGTCGCTCGCGGTCGAGAACGCGCTGTTCACGACGTTCACCGAGTCGCCGCGCTTCGCGTCGTAGCCCATCGCGTCCTTCACGAGCTGCTCGACCTGCGCGAGCTTCGCCGGCGGCAGCGGCTGCATCGTCACGTGGCCCTTCGCGTCGGCGACCGGCTGGTAGTTGACGACGACCGCGACCGACAGCCGCTTCACGCTGCCCATCGGCTGCTCGAGGTGACGGATCGTCTTGTCGAGCTCGTAGTTGGTCGTCTGGTCCTTGCGGTCGCTCACGGGCGTCGTCTGCGGCGCGTTCTGGCCGTTGCCGGCGACGATCGGCGCGGACGCCGGCTGCGGCGGCGTGTTCGACAACGCGCCCGGCACGCCCGACGCGCCGCCCTGCGCGAGCTCGGTCGCGCTGCTGGTCTGCTGGCTGCGGATCGCGGATTGCTGCGGATTGCCGTTCGGGCCGTAGCTTTCGGACGTCTGCTCGACCTTCGAGAAATCGAGGTCCGCGCTGACCTGCGAGCGCGCGTTGCCCGTGCCGAAGATCGGCGCGAGGATCGCGTCGATGCGCTTCTGCGTGTTGTGCTCGACCTGCTGCACGTACTTGAGCTGGCTCGCGTCGAGGCCGGATGCCGAGGCGGTCTGGGTCAGCAGGTTGCCGTCCTGGTCGACGATCGTCACGTTCTTCGCTGGCATGTCGGGCACGCCGGACGACACCATCCGCGTGATCGCCTGCACCTGGCCCTCGTCGAGCACGCGGCCCGGATAGAGGTCGACGAACACCGACGCGCTCGGCGCTTCCTTGTCGCGCACGAACACCGACGGCTTCGGGATCGCGAGATGCACGCGCGCGCCGCGCACGGCGTTGATCGATTCGATGGTGCGCTGCAGCTCGCCTTCGAGCGCGCGCTGGTAGTTGATCTGCTCGGCGAACTGGCTGATGCCGAACTTCTGGTTGTCCATCAGCTCGAAGCCGACCGAGCCGCCCTTCGGCAGCCCCATCGCGGCGAGCTTCAGGCGCGTTTCATGTACCTGGTTCGACGGCACGAGGATCGCGCCGCCGGCATCGGCGAACTTGTAGGGAACGTTTGCCTGCTGGAGCGCGGCGATGATCGCGCCGCCGTCGCGATCCGACAGGTTGCTGTACAGCACGCGATAGTCGGGCGCGCGGCTCCACAGCACGAGCGCGGTGATCACGGCGACCGCGAACGCGACGGCGATCAGGAACGGCAGCTTCGGGTTGCCCTTCATCCGCGAGATGCCGGGAATGCGTTCCGCGAAGCCGCCAAGCCCGAAGTCCGCGCCTGCGCCACCCGCGCCCGGCAACGCGGCGGCCGCGGCGGCGCCGGGCGCCGGGCTGGCGAGGCCCGCGCGGGCGTCTGGGTTGATCAGCGAGTTGGCCTGCGAATCCATGCGTCGAGTTTCTCCGGAGCGGGACGACTGAGCTCGCTCGGACGAGCGGGCGGACAATGACACGATGCGATTATCGTGACCCGGGCCCTGTTCCGATCGACTGAAAAGAGCGGGGTTTCCCCCGTACTTTCTCGGCTTTGACGCGCGGCGCGCTGCTATCCTTTTTCGCGATCCGGCATGGTGCGCGTGGTGCGGCGCCGGCGGAAACACCCGGTGCGCCGGGTTTCTTCTCTCGGTTTTGGGGACAGCATGACTGCGAACGTCAGCGGAATCGGTTCGGTGTTGCAACAGATGCAGTCGATGGCCGCGCAGGCGTCCGGCGGCGTCGCGAGCCCGACGGCAGCGCTGGCCGGTTCGGGCGCGGCGACGGCCGGCACGTTCGCGAGCGCGATGAAGGCGTCGCTCGACAAGATCAGCGGCGACCAGCAGCACGCGCTCGGCGAGGCGCAGGCGTTCGAGGTCGGTGCGCCGAACGTCTCGCTGAACGACGTGATGGTCGACATGCAGAAAGCCAACATCGGCTTCCAGTTCGGGCTCCAGGTCCGCAACAAGCTGGTGAGCGCTTACAACGACATCATGCAGATGTCGGTGTGATGCGCGCGGCACCCGGGGACGGGTACCCGGCGACGGGCACCCGTGGGCGGCCATCCGGCGAAAGTCGTTCAGGGAAGGCCTCCGGGCCGGCGCCTTCGGCGCCCCGGAGGCAGGCCGCGCTTGCCTAAAGCTTTTCAAATCCCTTCCGATAACTCCGGTGAAGGCCGCGTCGTGCGATGCACGGCGGCGGTTCCCGTATAGCCAAGGCATAACAAGGAGAAGCGCATGTTTTCCCCAGGACACGCTGGAGCCAGTGCATACGCGCGTGTCGGCGTCGAGACGGGGGTGATGGGCGCCTCCCCGCACCGTTTGATCGCGATGCTGTACCAGGGCGCGCGGCAGGCGGTTGCGCTGGCGCGCATGCATTTGCAGCAGGGCAATGTGTCCGCGCGCGGCGATGCGATCGGCAAGGCGATCCGGATCGTCGAGAGCGGGCTGAAGGCGTCGCTGAACCGCGACGCGGGCGGCGAGATCGCGGAACGGCTGGACGCGCTGTATGCGTATATCGGCCGGCGTCTGCTGGAAGCGAACGCGCAGGCGAGCGACGCGATGCTGGTCGAGGTCGACGGGCTGCTCGCGACGCTCGAGGAAGCATGGACGGGGATCGCCCCGGAAGTCGCGCGGATGGCCGCGCAACAGGCAGTGGAAGCATCGAGATGAATCGCAAGGCCGAATACTTCGCACGTTACGAGGCGCTCGCCGCCGTGTCGGGCCGGATGCTGGGCGCCGCCCGCAGCGCCGACTGGAGCGCGTTGCCGGGGTTGCAGGCCGAATTCACGGCACTCGTCGACGGGCTGAAGGAAGCCGATCCGGGTGTCGTGCTCGACGAATCGGATCTCGGCCGCAAGCTCGACCTGATCCGCCGCATCCTGGCCGACGACGCCGCGATCCGCGACCTCGCGAGCCCGGACGTCGCGCGGCTGTCCGCGCTGTTCGAGGCGCGGCGCTCGACCAAGGTATTGACCGATCTCTACCGCGCGCGCGGGTAGGGCCCGTTTCCCGGGAAACGGGGAGGCGGAGGGGCGGGCGCGGGGCGCACGAGCCCGTTGCGGGAGGCGCGCAGTTCCCGCGAGCGGCACCGGCGTGCCGTTCCCGGATTCGCAACGATGTGGCTGAGGTGAGCAGGCTCCGATCATGACCGGTATCGACTCCGTTGCGGCCGCGCTGCTGGCGAGCCGCCTCGACAGCCTGCTGACCGGCACCGTATCGGCGCCCGCCGGCGGCGGCGCGACCTCGCAGGTCGGCACGCCGGGCACCGGCACGGCGTCCACGCCCTCGGCCGGCAGTCCGCCGGCCGCGCCGCCGGCCTCTACCCAGACCGCACTGTCCGATGTCGGGCGCGTGCTCGACGCGATCTCGCGGGCCGGTGGCGACTCGACGCCGGCCATTGCCGGGCGCGTGCCGCTGCTGGCCGATCCCACCGTGCTGCTGACCGATACGGCCTTGCCGGCCCGCGCGCCGGCCGCTTCCGATCCGGCTGCGTCTTCCACACCGGCCTCCGCCGCGGCATCTTCCGCTGCTGCGGCGGCACATGAAGCGGCCGCAGCCCTGCCGGTCGCGGCGCTGCGCGCAGCGCTCGCGCAGGCCGTGAGCGAAAGCGGCCTGTTCTACGAATCCCATCTGGCGCAGTGGCTGGCCGGCCAGCGCCCGCTCGCGGCGTTGATGCGCGAGCCGCAGGCGCGCCTTGCGGCCGCGCTCGCGCCGGTCGACCCGGATGCCGCGCAGCACGACTCGACCGACGTGCTCGACGAACTGCTCGCGCAGCGGCCGCCGCTGCCCACGACCGCGCGGGCGACGGCGCAGCCGGGTACACCGGCCCAGGGTGGCGCACCGACTCGCGACTCTGCGCAGGGCTTGCCGGCGGGCGCGCGGCACGGCGCGTCGCTGCCGCCCGACACGTTCGATCTGCTCGGCGAACGCCCTGATGTGCGCGGGACGCCCGCGCAACCGGCCACCGCGTCGTCCGACTCCCAGGCGCAGACGCTGGCGCCCGTGCATCCGGCCGCCGTGCCGCTCGTCAGGCAGCAGCTCGACGCGCTCGCGACCGACCAGTTCCGCTGGACGGGCGAGGCGTGGCCCGGCGCGCGGCTCGACTGGACGATCGAGCCGGACGATCCGGGCAGCCGCGCGCCGCGCGGCGACGACGGCCCGGGCGACGGCATCGCATGGCGCACGCGCCTGACGCTGACGTTGCCGTCGCTCGGCACGGTCGACGCGGAACTGGTGCTGAACGGCACGCAACTGGTCGCGCGATTGCGTGCGAACCAGACGGGCGCCGACCGCCTCACGCGGCACGAGGCCGCGCTGCGGCAGCGGCTCGAGGTGTCGGGGCTGCGGGTGGGAGGATTGTCGATCCGCGCGGTCGACGACGGCCCGGACGGCTTCGACCTGTTTGCAGCCCAGGCGGCGGCCGCCGCGTATGCGCGCGGCTCGGCCGGCGGCCCGGCGACGCAGGCGCCGGATACCGACGACGAGGCGCTGCCATGAGCATGACGTCCCGCAAGCGCGCGGCCGCGCTCGTCTACGATCCGAAGGGCGGCGATGCGGCGCCGCGCGTGGTTGCGAAAGGCTACGGCGTGCTCGCCGAGATGATCGTCGCGCGTGCGCACGATGCGGGCTTGTACGTGCATACGGCGCCGGAGATGGTGTCGCTGCTGATGCAGGTCGACCTCGACGACCGGATTCCGCCGCAGCTCTACCAGGCGGTCGCGGATCTGCTCGCGTGGCTGTACGCGCTCGACCGCACCGAGCCCGCGCCGGACGACACCACACCGCGCTTTCCGCTGCCGCCGCTGCGCTGAATCGCCCGGCATCGCGCGACTTCTTACGAAATGCTGTCCTGGTCTTGCAAGGTCATTCGGGCGGCATTTTCCGTCTATCGGCCGATATCGTGGCGCAACGCGCGTGCTTTTCCCGCCTTCTTGCTCTTGCCGGGCGTGCCGCGACGCACCCGGGTGGATTGAGCCGCCGGTTTGTTTGTGTAATGATATCCATTCTCATTTTCATGCTGCCCGGGCGGCGCGCACGTTTTGCGCGCCGCCCGTTGTTTTGAACGAATGGAACCTTTCGCGTGAACGCGCCCGAAACGATCAATCCGCCCAAGACGGGTACTGCCCGCGCGGGCGTCACCGTGCTGCACCCGGCGGCCCGCCCGCTGAGCGACGACGAACTGGCCGCGCGCCGCCAGCGTTCGCGCCGCGCGACCTTCATCAAGTGGCTGCGCAAGGTGCACGGCTGGGTCGGGCTGTGGGGCGCGGTGCTCGGGCTGCTGTTCGGCGTGACGGGCGTGCTGCTCAACCACCGCGCGCCGCCGCTGAAGATTTCGACGGGCGAGCCGCAGGTCGAGGAGATGCAGATCGCGCTGCCGGATCCTGTGCCGAAGACGCCCGCCGCGATGACGAAGTGGCTGCAGCACGAGCTGAATTTCGACGGCAAGCCGGGGCGCATGCGCAAGGAGGCCGCGCAGCCCGTTGCGTGGGGCGACAAGCGCGTGATGCAGCCGGAGCACTGGCAGTTCGGCCTGTTCGGCCCGCACCAGAACCTGCAGGCCGAATACTGGGTCGGCAACGGCTACGTCTCCGTGAAGCGTACGGGCAACACGTTCCTGACGACGCTGAACAACCTGCATCGCGGCGTCGGGATGAATCTCGGCTGGGTGCTGCTGATGGACACGATCGCGGGCTCGCTGATCCTGCTGTCGCTGACCGGCGTGCTGCTGTGGACCGAGCTGAACAAGCGCCGCACGGTCGGCGTCGTGCTGGTGGTCGGTTCGGTCGCCGCGGCGCTTGCCGCCGGCCTGACCTGACCGGCGGGCGCGCCGGCCGGGCGCCGGCGCGTGCGCTGTCGTCAGTTTCGTCGGCTTCGTCGGCTTCGCCCGTCGCGGCCGCGTATTCCGCGCGACCGCCCGACGATCACAGGCCGCACGCCGCGCCGCTGTTCGCCGCGATCTCCCGCGCGGCCTTCGCGCCCTCGACCTGCAGGATCGTCGGCAGCGACACATGGTTCTTCGCGGCGGTGATCTCGGCGAGGATCGAGATCGCGATTTCCGGCGGCGTCCGGCTGCCGATGTAGATGCCGGCCGGCCCGTGCAGCCGGGCCAGTTCCGCTTCGCTCAGGTCGAATTCGCGCAGCCGCTCGCGCCGTGCCGCGTTGTTGCGCCGCGAGCCGAGCGCGCCCACGTAGAACGCGGGCGTCTTCAGCGCCTCCATCAGCGCGAGATCGTCGAGCTTCGGATCGTGCGTCAGTGCAATCACGGCCGAGCGAGCATCGAGGTTCATCTCGAGCACCGTATCGTCGGGCATCGTGTGCACGACGCGCGTGCCCGGCACGTCCCACGCATCGGTGTATTCCTCGCGCGGATCGCATACCGTCACCTGGTAGTCGAGCCCGATCGCGATCTGGCACAGATAGCGCGACAACTGGCCGGCGCCGATCACGAGCATCCGGTAGCGCGGCCCGTGGATCGTCACGAGCCGCTCGCCGTCGAACGCGAGCCCGTCGGCGGCCTGCGCAGGTGACAGCGATGCGCGGCCCGTCGCGAGCGTCATCGTGCGCGTGACGAGGCGCCCGGCCTCGACTTCCGCGCACAGCGCGGTTATCCCGCTGTCGCGCGTGAGCGGCTCGAGCACGAGCTGGATCGTGCCGCCGCAAGGCAGCCCGAAGCGATGTGCTTCCTCGGCCGTCACGCCGTACTTGAGCGCTTCCGGGCGCGCGTCGGCCGCGATGCCGCTCGCATGCACGCGGGCGATCAGGTCGTCCTCGATACATCCGCCGGACACGGAACCGACCACGAGCCCGTCCTCGCGGACCGCGAGCATCGCGCCTTCGGGGCGGGGCGACGAGCCCCAGGTCTTCACGACCGTCACGAGCAGCACGCGGCGCCCTTCTTCGAGCCAGCGCGCGCTGGATTTCAATACATCGAGATCGACGCTTTCCATCATCTTCTTCCTGTTGCCGGGCGCACCCGTCGATGCGGGCCGCCGTTCGATGGCGCGATTATGAACCGGCCGCGACAAGCGTGCAGGGACGGGGGAAGGCGCAAAACGGGGCGGGGGAGGCGCGCAGCGGCGGGGAAGGCGAGCGGGACGGCCCGTGCCGGGCCGTCGGCAGGTTGCCGGGCGGACACATCCGCCCGGCGGGGCGATGCGTCAGAGCGAGCCCAGGTACTGCGTCAGGTTGCGGATGTTGTTGTCATACGCGCTCGGCGAGCCGAGCTCGACGCCGCCGCTGCGCACGTAATACTCGAACGGCACGGAGCGGGTGCCGAAGAACGGCAGGAAATTGTCCGGCTGCAGCGTCGTGCCGTTCAGGCCGATCGCCCAGTTCCGCGACTTGTACAGCTCGAGCTCGCGGATCGTCGCCTGGACCTGGTTCGTCTCCGACGCGCGAATCGCGGCGATGTGCTGCGTCAGCGTCTCGATGTTCGCCTGGTATGCGCTCGGCTCGCCGACCGAGACGCCACGCGCGCGGACGTAGTAGCTGAACGGCAGGTTGCGTTCCGTGAAGAACGTGAGGAAACCATCCGGCGCGAGCGTATCCCCGTTCAGCCCGATCGCCCAGTTCTTGCTTTGATAATCCCTGAGCCCCGCAATCGTCTGGTTGGTCGCGCTGATTTCGACCTTCGCCGTGACGTTGACCAATGTATTGCTCATGACAGACCTCTCTGGTTCTTGTTGAACTTCGGACAGGTGCAGCGACATGCCTCCGCTCGGAGGCAATTCAATACCAGCGACCGGATTATCCGGTTTTAAATGTTTTTAATTAAAAAGATGCTGAAAATTCGTTCGTGAACACGCAATGAATTTCTGTTTGATGGAAATGCGATTCGATGAAGCCGATTGCATCGCGTTGCGCTCATGCTGCGGCGAATTCCCCGTCTGACGCAGGCTGGGCGGGTGTGTGCGGCCGGCCGACCTGAATACTAGTTTGGCGGATGAAAGAGTTCAATGTCGTTCGCGAGATTATTTTCTTCTATTCATATTCAATTCAATTGAATTACATTTTTCATCGATTAATTTGTCGATCGGAATCGAATATACCGGTATTCGAAAAACAGCCGATGAAAACGGGAACTGCCGCGCGAATCGTTGCGGGAAACGCAACGCGGCGGCGAGACGGGCGAGGGAGCGGAGAGGAGGGGGCGGGGCCGGATGGCGGCCCCGCGGGTGCGCACCGTGCCGCGTGCGGCACGGCGGCGCTCAGTGCGCGTCGTGGCGACCGTGCGCGAGCTTCGAGTGGTGACGCGAGTACAGGAAGTAGATCACGAGACCGATCACGAGCCAGATGCCGAACGCGGCCCACGTGACGGGCTGCAGGTTCAGCATCAGGAACAGGCACGATGCGACCGCGAGGATCGGCACGACCGGCACGCCGGGGCAGCGGAACGCGCGCGGCAGGTCGGGGTGCGTGCGGCGCAGCACGAGCACCGCGATCGACACCATCGAGAACGCCGCGAGCGTACCGATGTTGATCAGCTCGGCGAGCACGTTGAGCGGCACGAGCGCGGCGATCAGCCCGAAGAACAGGCCGACGAGCCAGGTCGTCAGGAACGGCGTCGCGTAGCGCGGGTGCACGCGCGACAGCGTCGCCGGCAGCAGCCCGTCGCGCGACATCGCGAAGATCACGCGCGTCTGGCCGTAGCTCATCACGAGGATCACGGTCAGCATGCCGAGCACGGCGCCGAGATCGATGAAGCCCGCCACCCACGTCTCGCCGGCGACCTGCAGTGCGTACGAGATCGGGTGCGAGATGTTCGCGTACCGGGCCGACGGCACGATGCCGGTCGCGACCGCGGCGACCGTCACGTACAGCACCGCGCACACCGCGAGCGACGCGATGATGCCGATCGGCAAATCGCGTTTCGGATTCTTCACTTCCTCGGCCGCCGACGACACCGCGTCGAAGCCGATGAACGCGAAGAACATCACGGCCGCGGCGCCGAACACGCCGTTCCAGCCGTGCGGCATGAACGGCTTCCAGTTGGCGGGCGTCACATGGAACACGCCGACCGCGATCACGAGCAGCACGACCGACACCTTGATGAACACCATGATGTTGTTGATGCGGGTCGACTCGCGGATGCCTATCGACAGCAGCGTGGTGATCACGATCATCACGAGGAACGCGGGCAGGTTGAACCACGTGACGACACCCGGCACCGCGCCGGGCGCGGCCGTCAGCACGGTTGGCAGCGTCAGCCCGAAGCCCTGCAGCAGCGACTGCAGGTAGCCCGACCAGCCGACCGACACGGCCGACGACGCGAGGCCGTATTCGAGCATCAGGTCCCAGCCGATGATCCACGCGACGAGTTCGCCGAGCGTCGCGTACGAGTACGTGTAGATCGAGCCGGCGACGGGGATCGTCGACGCGAATTCCGCGTACGACAGCGCCGCGAGGCCGCATGCGATCGCGGCGATCACGAACGACAGCATCAGCGCGGGGCCGGCCTGCACGGCGCCGGTACCGGTCAGCACGAAGATGCCGGTGCCGATGATCGCGCCGATGCCGAGGAAGGTGAGGTCGATCGCGCCGAGCGCTTTCTTGAGCCCGGCGGTTTGCGCGCCGGCGATCATGCGATCGACGTTTTTCTTGCGGAAGAGAGACATTGCGGATGAATCGCCAGCGCGCGCGGGCGCGATAGCGCTGACTGAGTGAAAACCCGCAATTTTAGCCGATTTGGCGCGCAAGACTCGCTGCGGCGCAGCGGTGTGCCGCGAAATAGTCCGATAAAACAAGCGCTTGCGCGCCAAAAGGACGGTCGGCGGACGGCACTCGGCGGCGGCGCGGCATGCGCCGCGTCGCCGGGTCGGGTCAGGTGAGTCGGGCCGGGCGGGGAAATCAGGCGCCGGCCGTGGGCGCCATGTCGACGAGCTGGTTGCTCATCACGTAGAACGTGAGTTCCGCATTGTTCGACAGCCGCATCTTCTCGAGCAGCCGCGACCGGTACACGCTCACCGTCTTCACGGACAGCGACAGCGTGTTCGCGATGTCGGTGAGCCGCTTGCCCGACGCGAGCATGCAGAGCGTCTGGTATTCGCGGTCGGACAGCTTCTCGTGCGGCAGCGGCTCGTTCTCGAACGACACGTATTCGGCGAGCGCCTCGGCCATCGCGGGGCTCACGTACTTGCGGCCGGCCGCGACCTGCTGGATCGCGCCGATCATCTGCGCGGCGTTGACCGTCTTCGACAGGTAGCCGGCGGCACCGGCCTTCAGCGCGCGTACCGCGTACTGATCCTCGCGGTACATCGAGAACATCAGCACCGGCGTGCGCGGCAGCTTGCGCTTGAGGCGCTTGAGCACTTCGATGCCGTTCGTGTCCGGCAGCGAGATGTCGAGCAGGATCGCGTCGAATTCCTGTTTGTCGACGGCGGCCATGGCGTCGCCGCCGTTCTCGGCCTCGGTGACGTCGCGCGCGACGCCACGGTCGATCAGCAACTGGCGGATCCCTTGCCGGACGATCGCGTGATCGTCCACGAGCAGGATGTTCAGGCTCATGACGACCTCACGAAAGCGACGCGCGGCGGGCCGTGACGGGCACCGCGAGCAGCGAATCCCAGGCGAAGCGCGCGGTGACGCGCGTGCCGTGGCCGGCTTCCGGCGTGGCCGTCTCGAAGCTGCCGCCGAACGCCTCGCAGCGGGCGCGCATGCCGGCGAGCCCGTAGCCGCTGCGGCGGCTGCGGGCGAAACCGGTACCATCGTCGGAGACAATCAGTGACAGATGCGTGCCGTCGGTGACGATCCGCACGTCGACCGACGTCGCGCGGGCGTGCTTCGCGACGTTCGACAACGCCTCCTGCGCGACGCGGAACACCGCGAGTGCGCCGGCGCCGGCGACCTGCGTCAGGCGCGCATCGGCCGCGCACACGAAGCTGGTGCGCAGGCCCGTGCGTGCCGCATGGGTGTCGACCCACGACGACAACGCGCCGACCACGCCCGCGTCGAGCGCCGGCGTGTCGCGCTCGTCGATCAGCCGGCGATTCGCGTCGGTTGCGGCGTCGAGCGCCTGCTGCGCCAGCTCCAGCGCGCGCAGGCAACCGTCCGGCGCGTCGGCAGGCAGCCACGTTTGAACGTTTGCGAGCGCGAAACGCGCGGCGGTGAGTTCGGCGCCGAGCCCGTCATGCAACTCGCCGGCCAGGTGGCGGCGAGCGGCTTCGTCGGCGGCGAGCAATTGGGCAGACAGCGCTGCGATCCGCGCGGCGGAGGCGCCGCGTTTCGGCGCGGCGTCGGTAATGGGCGGAGTCGCGGCGCAGCCCGGCACGAGCTGTTGCGACGGGAACGGGGCGTGGGCGCCCAAAGGCGCGTTAAGCGACGTATCCATGACTCTCCCTGCTGTCAGAAAGCGGTTCAGACACCGGCTGGCTGCGTGGATCGGCTGCCGTTTCGAAGACGGTCGCCGCCAGAGAATCGCACCCTGCCGAGGTAACAAAAGTTACGTCTTGTAACACTTGCATCCGACCCTTCCACTCTCATCCGAACGGCAACCACGCGCGGCGAATAATATCTCAAAATTTCCGAAAAGGTCATGTCGGGCGGACATTTAAGGGTAAATGTGAATAATCGGAATGAACGTGTTGTAGGAAAAACACTGACACCCGAGCACCGGACGATGACGTATCCAAATGTAACTATTTGAGATGGAATGATCCCAATTTGTTACGAATTCGCCAAGTAGGGACGAAAAAAAACCGGAGCTTTCGCTCCGGTTCTTGATGGCGCGCAAATCTGGGGATCGATCAGTCCACGAATGCGCGTTCGATCACGTAGTGGCCCGGCGCGCTGTTCTTGCCTTCGACGAGGCCGGCCTGCTTCAGCAGGTCGGTCGTGTCCTTCAGCATCGCGGTGCTGCCGCACAGCATCACGCGGTCGTTTTCCGGCGAGAACGGCGGGACGTCGAGATCCGTGAACAGCTTGCCCGTCGCGATCAGGTCGGTGATCCGGCCTTCGTTGTCGAACGCTTCGCGCGTGACCGTCGGGTAGTAGACGAGCTTTTCCTTGATGATGTCGCCGAGGTACTCGTGGCCCGGCAAGTCGTGCTTGATGTAGTCCATGTACGCGAGCTCGCCCTTCAGGCGGCACGTGTGCGTCAGGATCACCTTGTCGAAGCGTTCGTAGATGTCCGGGTCGCGGATGATCGACATGAACGGCGCGAGGCCCGTGCCCGTCGACAGCATCCACAGCGTCTTGCCCGGCAGCAGGTTGTCGGCAACCAGCGTGCCCGTCGGCTTCTTGCCGATCAGCACCGTGTCGCCCACCTTCAGATGCTGCAGGCGCGACGTCAGCGGGCCGTTCTGCACCTTGATGCTGAAGAATTCGAGATGCTCTTCGTAGTTCGGGCTGACGATCGAGTAGGCGCGCGCGAGCGGCTTGCCGTCGACTTCGAGGCCGACCATCGTGAATTCGCCGTTGTTGAAGCGCAGGCTCGCCTCACGGGTGCAGGTGAAGCTGAACAGCGTGTCGGTCCAGTGATGGACGGATTGGACGGTGGCGGTGTCGTATTTGCTCATGGCTTTGAAAACGGACGCGCGTAGCGAACGCGAGTAACGGGCCCAAAAACGGGCAAAAAACCGAGTGCGACGGCCCGATCGAGGATCGGCCGGCCGGCGCGTCGGACACGCGCCTTCTCGATGACAGACGATTGAGGAACTCGTTATTTTACCCTGTTGGCGCGGATCGCGGGCTTGACCCCCGCGGCTGCGCGGATTTGGCGCAACGAATTATTTCAATCTGCTTTCAGTTTTCAGCGCTCGGCCGCGAGTTTCGCGCCGAGGCCGACGAGTGCCACGCCGCACAGCGCGTCGAGCGGGCGCCGCACGCGCCGGTAACCGCGCTGCGCGCGCGGGCTCGCGAACAGGTACGCGACGCACGAATACCAGCCGGCCGACAGCACGCCGATCGTCACCAGCACCGCGCCGTTGAACCACAGCGGCACGTGCGCGGGCAGCATCGCGGCGAACACGCTGGTCCAGAACGCGCACGATTTCGGGTTCGTCAGGCAGGTGAACAGGCCGCTGCGATACGCGCGCAGGTAGTCGCGCGCGTGCGGCGCGGCCAGCGGCGCGCGTTCGTCGGGCGCGTCGGCCGGTGCCGCGTCGCGGCGCACGCCCGAGCGCAGCAGCTTGAAGCCGAAATACACGAGGTACACGGCACCGCCGATCCGGATCGCCTCGTACAGCCATTCGACCTGGTGCAGCACGGCCGCGAGGCCGAGCATCGCGAGCGAGGCCCAGGCGACCGACGCGGTGCCGACGCCGAGCGCCGACGCGGCGCCGAGGCTGCGCCGCCCCGCGAGCGACAGTTGCGAAATCATGAAGAAATTCGGGCCGGGGGTGATCGCGGCGACGAGATAGACGGCGGCGATTTGCAGCAGGATCGGCAGGTAGTTCATGGCGGCGCGGCCCGGCGGCGGGCGCGGGAGGAACGGGCAAGCCGTTAATGTAGCGCGCGCCGCGCGGCCGCGCTTTGGCCGGGGGCGACCGGAGGCGTGATCGACTCGCGGTCGCGGTCGCTGTTGCGAGCGTTTTGCAGCCGTTTAGCCGTTATTGCGGATCGAGGCGCAGCCGCGCGATGTACGGCAGGTGGTCCGACAGCCACGCGGCCTCGCCGGACGGCGCGCGCCATTCGAGCGGCGTCAGCCCGCGCACGAACATCTTGTCGAGTGCGAGCGCCGGCGAGAACGCGGGGAACGTGCGGCCCGATTCGCCGAGCAGCGTCGCGACCTCGGACAACCCGATCTCGCCGAACAGCGCGACCGAATCGTTGCGCCAGTCGTTGAAGTCGCCGGCCAGCATCAGCGGGCCGTCGCCCGCGTTGCGCACGATCCAGTGCGCGATCCAGTGCATCTGGCGCAGCCGCGCGGCGCGCGTGAGCGCGAGGTGCGCGCACAGCAGCGTGACCGGTCGCGCGCCCGCGAGCGTCGCCCGCGCGACCAGCAGCCCGCGCCGCTCGAAGCGGTGCGCGGAGATGTCCCAGCGGCCGCCGAGGTCGAGCGGATGCGGCGACAGGATCGCATTGCCGTGCCGCCACGACGGTTTGAACACGTTCGGCCCGAGCGCGATCTGCCAGTCGAGCGCCTGCGCGATCTCGGTGGCCTGGCAGTGCCACACGTCGTCGACCGCGTCGTCCATCGGCGCGCCGAAGCCGGGGGCGAGCATCGGGCGCGGCATGCGGCGCGCCATCGCTTCCTGCAGGAAATACACGTCGGCGTGCGTCGACTGCATCCAGTTGCGCATCGCGTTCCACGCGGTGAAGCCGAGCGGCGAGCGGCCCTTGTGCAGGTTCCAGCTCACCGCGGTGATTTCGTCGGGCGCGGCGTGCGGTTCGGCGAACGGCAGGGAGAGAGCGTCGGCGGACATGACGCTCAATCCTTCGCGACGTGCGCGCGCACGCGGTACACGAGGTGCGGACGCTGTTCGACGAGCGTCCAGTCGGTCCACGCGTCGGCGCCGACCGTCAGGCCGGGGTGGCTCGCGACGATTTGCCGCGGCGACGCGGGTACGCACGGATCGCTGCGCGTCGCGTTTTCGTCGTCGAGCGTTTCCTGCACGTCGAGCGCGAGCGACACGGTGTTCGCGCCGGCATCGACGGTGAGCGGCGCGACCGTCACCGAGCGCGAGCGCTCGGTCGGCACGACGCGCGCGGCATTGCCGCAGCCGACCGGCACGGCGGACGGATAGCGATGGGTGTCGGTGCGGGTCTGACCCACGGTGGTGCGCTGCTGGAACGTGTCGATGGTCTGACCGTCGCGTACCACCTGGATCTCCCACGCGACGGAGGCCGGCGCGGGGCTCTGCGCATGGGCGGCGAGCACGATGCTCGCGAGCAGGACGGCCAGGCCGTGTTTCAGCATGAAACGTCTCCGGGAACGCGCGATAGCGGGGAACGGACGCACATCTTACGCCCGATCGATTTCGGTCGTGATGTGACAGGACGCGTCGCGACAGGTTCGCCGCACGATGTGGTCCTGTTCGAAAGGTAGGGCCGCGTCATGCGTTTTCAACCGAAAAAACGCGCGAACTCCGCGACGCTCGCGCGCTCGGTGACGAGGCGGTTCTCGATCGCGTCGGGGTCCGCATGGCCGAGCGACATGCCGCAGACCAACTGTTCGTTGGCGGGAATGCCGAGATGTTCGGTGATGATCCGGTGAAACGGCACGAACGCGGCCTGCGGGCAGGTATCGAGCCCGCGTGCGCGCGCGGCCGTCATCACGCCTTGCAGGAACATCCCGCAGTCGAGCCATGCACCGTGGGTCATCACGCGGTCGAGTGTAAAGAACAGCGCGACCGGCGCATCGAAGAAACGGAAGTTGCGCGCGTGCTGCGCATGCATGCGCGCCTTCTCGTCGCGGCGGATGTTCAACAGGCCGTACAGGTCCCAGCCGACCTTGCGGCGCCGGTCGATATACGGCGACACCCACTCGCGCGGGTAGTAGTCGTACTCGGCGACGTATTTCTCGTCGCGCGCGGGATCGTCGTGGGCCGCGGTGAGCGCGGCGGCGAGCGCGTCGCGCGTGGCGCCCGTCGCGACGTACACGCGCCACGGCTGGATGTTGGTGCCCGACGGCGCGCGGCTCGCGGCTTCGAGGATCGCCTCGAGCGTGTCGCGCGGCACGGGCGTCGGCAGGAACGCGCGGATCGCACGGCGCGACGTGAGCGCCGCGTCGACGGCGCCGGTCGCATCGGCATCGACGCGCGGGAAAGCAGTGGGGACGGACATCGGCATACCTTCGGGGCGAGATCCGACACGCCGCGCGGGCGCCGTCGGCCGGGCCGGTGCGGCGGGTGGGTGAACCGCCGATCATACGCCGCGGTGCGCCGGCGTGCAGCGCGCGCGGGTGTTAGCAGCACACGCGCGTGGCTGCTTGCTTGCGCGGGGATGCGGGATCGCTACACTGAAATCGTAAGGGTCTGATGATCGTGTGACAGCAAGCGGCAGCGAGGTTGGTATGACGACGGCGATGGTGAAACAGGAACTGGCGGTGGCGTCCTTCAGCACGGTGTACGACCTCGAGCAGGTCGAGACGGCGCTGAGCGACCTGAACGAGAGCGCGAGCGACGCACTGCGCGCCACCTACGAGAAGATGCTCAAGACGGGCAATCTGCGCTTTTGCGTGAAGCCGAACCGGATGCCGTCGTTCGACGCGCTCGGCGAGGCATTGCCCAATTTCGCCGAGCCGCTCGACGACGTGCGCAAGCAGATCGCGCTGTGCCTCGAAACGGACGACCGGCTCGAACTGATGCCGATCCTGCTGCTCGGGCCCCCGGGCATCGGCAAGACGCATTTCGCGAAGGCGCTCGCGCAGCTGCTCGGCACCGCGTACCACTACGTGCCGATGAGTTCGCTGACGGCCGGCTGGATCCTGTCGGGGGCGTCGTCGCAATGGAAGAACGCGAAGCCCGGCAAGGTGTTCGATGCGCTCGTGAACGGCAGCTACGCGAACCCGGTGATCGCGGTCGACGAGATCGACAAGGCCGGCAGCGATGCGCAATACGATCCGCTCGGCGCGCTGTACGCGTTGCTCGAGCACGACACCGCGCGCGCGTTCATCGACGAATTCGCGGAAGTGCCGATCGATGCGGGCAACGTGATCTGGATCGCGACCGCGAACGATGCGCAAGCGATCCCGGAGCCGCTGCTCAACCGGATGAACGTGTACGAGATCGAGCCGCCCGATGCGGCCGGCGCGCGCCGGATCGCGCAGACGATCTACGACGAGATCCGCACGTCGCATGCGTGGGGGCGGCGCTTCCCGGATACCCTGGGCGACGACGCGCTCGACGTGCTGGCCGCGACACCGCCGCGCACGATGCGCCGCGCGCTGCTGCACGCATTCGGCGCCGCCCGGCTCGACGGGCGCGACGCGATCGGGCCGCGCGACATCCGGGCCGACGAGGGCGCCGCGAAGCGCCGGCCGATCGGCTTCTGAACCGGCGGCGCGTGCCCGGCGGCGCGTGCCCGGCGGCGGCACGCGCGCGCCGTGCCGTGCGGCGTGCACCGTGTCGTCGCGACGCGGTGCGCGACCTTCGGCAAGCGGGAGAACCGGGACGTACAATTCTCTTCTCTCCCCTCGACGCGCTAACGGCGCGAAACGTCATGGAGCAGATGGATTGTGTCGTGATCGGCGCGGGCGTCGTCGGTCTTGCGATTGCGCGCGAACTGGCCGCGCGCGGGCGTGAAACGCTCGTGCTCGAGGCCGCCGATGCGATCGGCACGGGTACGAGCTCGCGCAACAGCGAAGTGATTCATGCGGGGCTCTACTATCCGCGCGGGTCGCTGAAGGCGACGTCGTGCGTGCACGGGCGCGACCTGCTGTACGAATTCTGCGAGACGCATCACGTGCCTCACCGGCGCACCGGCAAGCTGCTCGTCGCCACGAGCGCCGCGCAGGTGAAGCAGTTGAAGGCGATCGCCGCGCGCGCGGCCGAAAACGGCGTGCTCGACCTGATGCCGCTCACGCGTGCCGAGGCGCAGACGCTCGAGCCCGCGCTCGGATGCGTCGAGGCGCTGTTCTCGCCGTCCACCGGCATCGTCGACAGCCACCAGCTGATGCTCGCGCTGCTCGGCGACGCCGAGCGCGACGGCGCCGTGTGCGCGCTGAAATCCCCGGTCGAATCGATCGACGTGCTGCGCGGCGGGCGCTTCGTCGTGCGCACGGGCGGCGAAGCGCCTGCCGAGATCGAGGCCGCGTGCGTGATCAACAGCGCGGGCCTCGGCGCGCAGGCGCTGGCGCGCCGCACGCGCGGCCTCGACCCGCGCTGGGTGCCGCCGCTCTATCTCGCGCGCGGCAATTACTTCAGCCTGTCGGGCCGCGCGCCGTTCTCGCACCTGATCTACCCGATGCCCGATCGCGCGGGGCTCGGCGTGCACCTGACGCTCGATCTCGGCGGGCAGGCGCGCTTCGGCCCGGATGTCGAGTGGTGCGATTCGCTGCGCTACGAAGTCGATCCGGCGCGTGCGACCGCGTTTTACGCGTCGATCCGCGCGTTCTGGCCGGGCTTGCCCGACGATGCGCTGCAGCCGGCGTACGCGGGCATCCGGCCGAAGCTCGCGGGGCCGGGCGAGCCGCCGGCCGATTTCATCGTGCAGGGCGCCGCGCAGCATGGCGTGCGCGGGCTTGTGAACCTGTTCGGCATCGAGTCGCCGGGGCTCACCGCGTCGCTCGCGCTCGCGCAGCGCGTGGGCGAGATGGCGGCTTACCGCTGATGTGGCGGGCGTGTAGCGGATATGTAGCGGGCACGTGTCGGCCAGGTTGCGGCCACATGGCAGCCGTGTGAAATTCCTTATCTCTGGAATTTCGGCACGCACATTTATTCGCTTGAGCGTTATTCTGTCGAACGGCTGTCGCCAGAACAGCTTTCAAACCGATAACGTTGGAGCGAGTCCCCCATGAAAACATCCCGTCGGAGTTTCCTGATTACGAGCATTGGTGCCGTGTCCGCGCTGGCGCTGTCGCGCGAAGCGCTGGCCGATGCGCCGATGCTGTCGGAAACCGATCCGACCGCCGTGGCGCTCGGCTACAAGGCCGATGCCACGAAGGTCGACAAGACGAAGTACCCGAAATACGCAGCGGGCCAGGATTGCGCGGCCTGCATGCTGTACCAGGGCAAGAAGGGCTCGGCCTCGGGCCCGTGCGGCGCCTTCCCCGGCAAGCAGGTGTCGGCGAAGGGCTGGTGCAGCGCCTTCTCGAAGATGGGTTGAGGCCCGTGCGGCATCGTGCGATGCCGCATTGTGGCGAAAACCGCAAAACGCCCGCCGTCGAACGATGGCGGGCGTTTTTTATTGCTTGAAAACGGTTCCGTCGCTTTCTACACTCGCTGCAAACCAGCGCGCCGCGGGCACCCCGCGCGCCGCGCCGCCCGACACGGCGTACTGACGAGGACGAGGCACGCATGGCGACGATTGCGAATTCAACGAAAACGATCCGGCCCGAGCGTGCGCTGAACCGCCGCGCGGTGTTCGCCGCCGTGATCGGCAACGCGCTCGAGTGGTACGACTTCACGGTGTTCGGCTTCATGACGGTCGTGATCGCCGAGCTGTTCTTCCCGACCTCCAGCGAATATTCGTCGCTGCTGCTGACGACGGCGACGTTCGGCGTCGCGTTCTTCATGCGCCCGATCGGCGGCATCGTGTTCGGGCTGTACGCGGATCGCGCCGGCCGCAAGGCCGCGCTGTCCCTCGTGATCCTGTTGATGACGGGCGGCATCTTCCTGCTCGCGGTCGCGCCGCCCTACGCGGCGATCGGCATCGGCGGCCCGATCCTGATCGTGCTGGGCCGCCTGCTGCAGGGGTTCTCCGCGGGCGGCGAATTCGGCAGCGCGACGGCGCTGCTGATCGAGGCCGCGCCGTTCTCGAAACGCGGCTTCTACGGCAGCTGGCAGATGGCGAGCCAGGCGGCCGCGCTGCTGATCGGCGCGCTCGTCGGCGCGGCCGTCACGCGCGGGCTGTCGCACGATGCACTGCGCAGCTGGGGCTGGCGCGTGCCGTTCATCCTCGGGCTCGTGATCGGCCCGATCGGCTTCTACATCCGCCGCCATCTCGCCGATTCCGAAGCGTTCCTGCATGCGCAGCAGAACGCGCGCCGCGCGACGCTCGGCGAAGTGTTCACGCGCCACCCGCGCGAGGTGCTGTGCGGGCTCGGCTCGGTGATCGCGCTGACGGTGACGATCTACGTGCTGATCAGCTATCTGCCGACCTTCGCGGTGAAGCAGCTGAAGCTGCCCTACGCGGAATCGTTCTACGCGGTGATCGCCGGCAACCTGCTGCTGATGGTGCTGTCGCCGGTCGCGGGCGCGTGGTCGGACCGCATCGGCCGCAAGGGGCTGTCGCTGTGGTCGCTGGTGCTGACGCTCGCGCTGATGTATCCGCTGTTCGCGTGGCTCGACGCGGCGCCGAGCATCGCGCGGCTGATCGCGGTGCAGGTCGTGCTGTCGATCACGCTCGCGGGCTACTACGGGCCGTTCGGCGCGATGATTGCCGAGCTGTTCCCGGCCAACGTGCGCTCGACCGGGCTGTCGATCGCGTACAACGTCGCGGTGATGCTGTTCGGCGGTTTCGGGCAGTTCATCGTCACGTGGCTGATCAAGGTCACGGGCACGCCGCTCGCGCCGACTTACTACGTGATGGCGGGGATCGCGCTGTCGATCGTCGCGGTCGCGTTCGTGCCCGCGCGCAGCGCCGACCTCGACGCACCCGCATGACGACATGACGATTTGAAGATGGTCATCGGATCGTTTCGCAAAACGCAATGATGTGCTGCGGAACACGCGGAAACGGCGTATCGAGCCTTCGTGTTCGCGCCCGAATTGTTTAGTTGCCGAACGAAACTTGCGCGAGATGAACGAAATTGTCGCTCGCGCGCGTTTTCGCATTTTTTACCCACACTAAACATCGGCACAAACCCGCGCGGTCATGTAGAAGAGTTTTTTCTCCAGCTTGTTGCCACATCGTTAGCTCAAGTAATATCCGCGTACGCCGGCCCCTGGCGGGCCGGTTCCGACCTGGAGACCTGGAGGAAACATGGAATACAACCGTCTGTTGCACACCCTGCGTGTTACCGCCATTGCAGGCGTGGCAGCGGCATCGCTCGGCGTCGCGGGTTCTGCATTCGCACAGATTCCGAACAAAACGCTCGTCTACTGCTCAGAAGGCAGCCCGGCGGGTTTCGATTCCGCGCAATTTACGACCGGCGTCGATTTCACCGCCGCCACGTTCACCGTCTACAACCGCCTCGTCGAATTCGAGCGCGGCGGCACGAAGGTCGAGCCGGGCCTCGCCGAGAAATGGGACGTATCGCCCGACGGCAAGGTGTACACGTTCCACCTGCGCCACGGCGTGAAGTTCCACACGACCGACTTCTTCAAGCCGACGCGCGAATTCAACGCGGACGACGTGCTGTTCACGTTCCAGCGCATGCTCGACCCGAACCAGGCGTTCCGCAAGGCGTACCCGGTGTCGTTCCCGTACTTCACCGACATGGGCCTCGACAAGCTGATCACGAAGGTCGAGAAGGTCGATCCGTACACCGTGAAGTTCACGCTGGCCGAGCCGAATGCGCCGTTCATCCAGAACATGGCGATGGAATTCGCGTCGATCCTGTCGGCCGAATACGGCGACCAGCTGATGAAGGCCGGCAAGGCCGCCGACATCAACCAGAAGCCGGTCGGCACGGGCCCGTTCATCTTCCGCAGCTACACGAAGGATGCGACGATCCGGTTCGACGGCAATCCTGATTACTGGAAGAAGGGCGAAGTGAAGATCTCGAAGCTGATCTTCTCGATCACGCCCGACCCGGGCGTGCGCGTGCAGAAGATCAAGCGCAACGAATGCCAGGTGATGAGCTATCCGCGTCCGGCCGACATCGCGACGCTGAAGGCCGATTCGGGTGTCGACATGCCGTCGCAGGCAGGCTTCAACCTCGGCTACCTCGCGTACAACGTCGAGCACAAGCCGGTCGACAAGCTCGAGGTGCGTCAGGCGCTCGACATGGCGATCAACAAGAAGGCGATCCTCGAATCCGTCTACCAGGGTGCCGGTCAAGCGGCTTCCGCGCCGATGCCGCCGACCCAATGGTCGTACGACAAGAACCTGAAGATGGCCGCGTACGACACCGCGAAGGCGAAGGCGCTGCTGGCGAAGGCCGGTTATGCGAACGGCTTCGAGATCACGCTGTGGGCGATGCCCGTGCAGCGCGCGTACAACCCGAACGCCCGCCTGATGGCCGAGATGATCCAGGCCGACTGGGCGAAGATCGGCGTGAAGGCGAAGATCGTCACGTACGAGTGGGGCGAGTACATCAAGCGCGCGCACTCGGGCGAGCAGGACACGATGCTGATCGGCTGGACGGGCGATAACGGCGACCCGGACAACTGGCTCGGCACGCTGCTCGGCTGCGAAGCGATCAAGGGCAACAACTTCTCGCACTGGTGCTACAAGCCGTTCGACGAGCTGGTCCAGAAGGGCCGCACGACGACGGGCCAGGACGCGCGGACGAAGCTCTACACGCAGGCCCAGCAGATCTTCGCGCAACAGCTGCCGTTCTCGCCGATCGCGAACTCGACGGTCTACCAGCCGGTGCGCAAGAACGTGGTCGACATGCGTATCGAGCCGCTCGGCTACGCCCGTTTCGACGGTGTTGGCGTGAAGTAATACGCCTGTCGTAAGCTGTCGCGAAGACCGGCTAATTCATCCGGCGGCGGGAGGCCAAAAGCTTCCCGTCGCCGGTCGCACATTTCCCACAAGAAAATACGAGACGCATCATGTTCACATTCGTGTTGCGCCGCGTGGGGATGGTGATCCCGACCTTCATCGGCATCACCATCCTGGCGTTTGCGCTGATTCACCTGATACCGGGCGACCCCATCGAAGTGATGATGGGCGAGCGCGGCGTCGATCCCGCGATGCATGCGGAGGCGATGAAACGCCTCGGGCTCGACCAGCCGCTGCCCATGCAGTACCTCCACTACATCGGCCGGGCGCTGCATGGCGACCTCGGCACGTCGATCATCACCAACACGAGCGTCGCGGGCGAGTTCTTTGCGCGCTTCCCGGCGACCGTCGAACTGTCGCTGTGCGCGCTCGTGTTCGCGCTCGCGGTCGGCCTGCCGGCCGGCGTGATCGCCGCGCTGCGGCGCGGCTCGGTCGTCGATCACGGCGTGATGGGCACCGCGCTCACCGGCTACTCGATGCCGATCTTCTGGTGGGGGCTGATCCTCATCATGGTGTTTTCGTCATACCTCGGCTGGACGCCCGTGTCGGGGCGCATCGCCGTCGAATACGACTTCCCCCATCCGACGGGCTTCATGCTGATCGACGCGCTGCTCGCGCCGGACGAAGGCTCGTTCAAGTCGGCGGTCAGCCACCTGATCCTGCCCGCGATCGTGCTCGGCACGATCCCGCTCGCGGTGATCGCACGGATGACGCGCTCGTCGATGCTCGAAGTGCTGCGCGAGGACTACATCCGCACCGCACGCGCGAAGGGGCTGTCGCCCGCGCGCGTGGTCGTCGTGCATGCGCTGCGCAATGCGCTGATTCCGGTCGTCACCGTGATCGGCCTGCAGATCGGCACGCTGCTCGCGGGCGCCGTGCTGACCGAGACGCTCTTTTCGTGGCCCGGTGTCGGCAAGTGGCTGATCGATGCGATCGGCCGTCGCGACTATCCGGTCGTCCAGGGCGGCATCCTGCTGATCGCGACGCTCGTGATCGTCGTGAACCTGGTCGTCGACCTGCTGTACGGCGTGCTGAATCCGCGCATCCGCCACACGAGGTAATTCCATGAGCAATCTGCAAAACACCTTGCCGAGCGAATCCGCGCCGGCCGGCGGCCGTGCGCTCGCGCTGCGCGAGTTCTGGGCCAACTTCTCGCGCAACCGCGGCGCCGTCGGCGCCGGGATCGTCGTGATCGTGCTGATCCTGGTCGCGCTGCTCGCACCGGTGCTCGCGCCGCACAGCCCGGTCGAGCAATACCGCGACTACGTGAAGATTCCGCCCGCGTGGCTCGCGGGCGGCAACTGGCAATTCATCCTCGGCACCGACGAAGCGGGCCGCGACATCCTGTCGCGCCTGATGTTCGGCGCACGGATGTCGTTCTGGATCGGCTTCGTGTCGGTCGTGCTCGCGCTGATCCCCGGCATCGTGCTCGGGCTCGTCGCCGCGTTCTTCCAGAAGTGGGCCGACACGCCCGTGATGCGCATCATGGACGTGCTGCTCGCGCTGCCGTCGCTGCTGCTCGCGGTCGCGGTCGTCGCGATCATCGGCCCGGGTCTCACCAACACGATGTTCGCGATCGCGATCGTCGCGCTGCCGGCCTATGTGCGTCTCACGCGTGCGTCGGCGCTCGGCGAACTGCAGAAGGAGTACGTGACGGCGTCGCGTGTGGCCGGTGCCGGCACGCTGCGCCTGATGTTCTCGCAGGTGCTGCCGAACTGCACGGCGCCGCTGATCGTGCAGGCGACGCTCGGCTTCTCGTCGGCGATCCTCGACGCGGCCGCGCTCGGCTTCCTCGGCCTCGGCGTGCAGCCGCCGACCGCCGAGTGGGGCGCGATGCTCGCGTCCGCGCGCGACTACATCGACAACGCATGGTGGATCGTGACGATGCCCGGCCTGTCGATCCTGATTTCGGTGCTCGCGATCAACCTGCTCGGCGACGGGCTGCGCGACGCGCTCGATCCCAAACTGAAGCGGATGGCATGACATGAGCGAGAACCTACTGACCATCCGCAATCTCGCGGTGAACTTCAACGGCCTGCCCGCCGTCGACCGGATCAACCTGTCGATCGCGCCGGGCGAGGTGGTGGGCGTCGTCGGCGAATCGGGCTCGGGCAAGAGCGTGACGATGATGGCGCTGATGGGCCTGATCGACGCACCCGGCAAGGTGACGGCCGACGAGGTCACGTTCAACGGCGTGGACCTGCTGAAGGCATCGCCGAAAGCGCGCCGCAAGATCGTCGGCAAGGACATCGCGATGGTGTTCCAGGATGCGCTGACGAGCCTGAACCCGAGCTACACCGTCGGTTACCAGATCAAGGAAGTGCTGAAGCTGCACGAAGGGCTGCGCGGCGACGCGCTGCACCGGCGCGCGCTCGAACTGCTCGACCAGGTCGGCATTCCCGATGCGAAGAACCGCATCGCGTCGTTCCCGCACCAGATGTCGGGCGGGATGAACCAGCGCGTGATGATCGCGATGGCCGTCGCGTGCAACCCGAAGCTGCTGATCGCCGACGAGCCGACCACCGCGCTCGACGTGACGATCCAGGCGCAGATCATGGACCTGCTCGTGAAGCTGCAGAAGGAACGCGGGATGGCGCTCGTGCTGATCTCGCACGACCTGGCCGTGGTGTCGGAAGTCGCGCAGCGTGTCGCGGTGATGTATGCGGGCGAGGTCATCGAGACCAATCGCGTGCCCGACATCTTCCGCGCGCCGCACCATCCGTACACCGAAGCGCTGCTCGCCGCGATTCCCGAGCACAATAAGGGGGCGCGTCGCCTTGCCGCATTGCCGGGCATGGTGCCGGGCCGCGATGATCGCCCGTCCGGGTGCCTGTTCGCGCCGCGCTGCAAGTACGTCGTCGACGATTGCCGCAAGGCGCGGCCGGCGCTCGATACGCTGGTGCCGGCCAACGATGCGATGCGTGCGCGCTGCATCAAGCCGCTCAATGTTTCCAACCTCGACCTGACGGGAGGTGCACGATGAATGCAGTCAATCAGACGCGTGCCACGCCGCACGACGAGGAAGCCGTGCTGGTGGCCGACGGCCTCGCGAAACACTATTCGGTGAAACGCGGGATGTTCGGGCAGGGTACGGTGAAGGCGCTGAACGGCGTGTCGTTCTCGCTGAAGCGCGGCAAGACGCTCGCCGTCGTCGGCGAATCGGGCTGCGGAAAATCCACGCTCGCGCGCCAGCTCACGATGATCGAGACGCCCACCGCGGGCCACCTGACGATCGACGGCAAGGACGTCGCCGGCGCGAACCGCGAGACGGTCGCCGACCTGCGCCGCCGCGTGCAGATGGTGTTCCAGAACCCGTTCGCGTCGCTGAACCCGCGCAAGACCGTCGAGCAGACGCTCTCCGAGCCGCTCGAGATCAACGCGAACCTGACGGCCGCCGAGCGCGCGCAGCGCATCGCGCAGATCATGCGCACGGTCGGCCTGCGGCCCGAACACGCGAAGCGCTATCCGCACATGTTCTCGGGTGGCCAGCGCCAGCGTGTCGCGATCGCGCGCGCGATGATCCTCGATCCGCGCATCGTCGTCGCCGACGAGCCGGTGTCCGCGCTCGACGTGTCGATCCAGGCGCAGATCCTGAACCTGTTCATGGATCTGCAGGAGCAGTTCAAGACGAGCTACGTGTTCATCTCGCACAACCTGTCGGTGGTCGAGCACGTCGCGGACGACGTGATGGTGATGTACTTCGGCAGCGTCGCCGAGCTCGGCGACAAGGCGACGATCTACGCGCGGCCGCGCCATCCGTACACGCGCGCGCTGATGTCGGCGACGCCGGCGATCTTCGAGGAAGACCGCCGCGTGCAGATCAAGCTGCAGGGCGAACTGCCGTCGCCGCTCAATCCGCCGTCGGGCTGCGCGTTCCACCAGCGCTGCCCGTATGCGGTCGAGCGCTGCCGTGCGGAGGAGCCGCAGCTGCGCGAGGTCGACGGCCGGCGCGTGGCCTGCCATCGGGCCGAGGAGGTAGGGGAGGCGAATGCCTGAAGCGTTGGCGGCGCGCGCGTCCGGCGTGCGCCGTGCGGGGGCAGGCGGCGCGCGCGTGATGCGCGCGTACCGCTACGCGCGGCGCTGGGGCGTGCGTACCGTCACGGGCGCCGCGCTGGCCGGCGCGTGCGTGGCGGCCAGCCTCGTGGTTCCCGTCGAATCCGCGCGCGCCGAAGGGCGCGCGCCGGCCACCTCACCGATCCATCCGTCGCAAGTCCCGCCGCCCGGCATGAGCCTGCCGGGCTTTCACGCACCCGCCGTGTCGAACGGCACGGTCGCGAGCGGCGCGGTGCGCGTGCAGCCCGCGCGCATGCCGTTCTACGTCGCGACCAAGGGGCGTGTCACGCTCTACGTGCTCGGCACGCTGCACACGGGCGATCCGTCCGATTACCCGAGCGCGCAGCCGTTCCGGCCGCGCATCCTCGCGGCGCTCGCCGCGTCGCCGACGCTCGCGCTCGAGCTGTCGCCCGACGACCTGCTCGAATCCCAGGACGACGTGTCGAAGTACGGCGTATGCCGCTACCCGTGCCTGCAGCGCCTGCTGCCGGATCCGCTGTGGCAGCGGCTCGCGGCGCGCCTGCGCGGCAACCCGGCCGCGCTCGCCGAGATCCGCAAGATGCGGCCGTGGCTCGCGGCGCTCGTCGTCGAGACCTACGATTCGCTGTCGGCCGGCCTGCAGACCGAGTACGGCACCGAGGCGCAGTTGCAGAACGTGTTCCTGAAGAAGAAGGGCGGCCGCGTAATCGGGCTCGAGACGCTCGCCGAACAGATGCGCGCGTTCACCGGGCTGACGCTCGCCGAGCAGCGCGAGATGCTCGCGCAGGACATGGTGCAGACGCCCGCACAGAACGCCGACGACATCAAGGCGCTGCACCGACTGTGGCGAATTGGCGACGCCGATGCGATCTCGGCGTGGGCCGTCGCGAAGAGCGAACGGCTCGCGCGTTCGAAGGTGTTGTCGGCGTCGATCGACAACAAGATCGTGTACGAGCGCAACCGCCGCTTCGTTGCACGGATGACGGCAATCGCCGCACCGAACCGGCCGCTGTTCGTCGCGATCGGCGCGCTGCATCTGGGCGGTCCGCGCGGCGTGCTCGAATTGTTGCGCCAGCAAGGATACCGGGTCGACGCGAACTGATCGCGCCCGACGGCCCGCACCGATCTTCCCCTGTTTGATTGGCCTCGCGCACCCGCGGCGAAACGCGTGCGCGTGGGCGGCAATCGATAAGGAAAACCCTTGAATCGTCGGAAAATAGCGTTTAAAACGATTGACATCCCGTTCTGCCAATATCTATTCTTCACCCCACAAGTTGAAAAAATGAAAAGAATAGATAAGTTCTACGGGGTAGCAGAAATAAGCGCGGGGTTAGCGTTGCCGGCACGTGAAGCACGTGCCGGCCGCGGAGTGTCTGCATGCACGGCGGGGCCAATCATCGTCGTACAAAACATGCATGCAGGCCGACTTGCAGATAAAGCAACGTTCCGTCGTCTGACCGGGGAATGCAGTGATCGGGCGGCGGCGGACGTTTTTTAATCCGGAAGTTTTTTCCGGTCACCGTCGAAAGACGGTTTCGGGGGGCGAATCGACAGACGGCGAAGCCGCAGCGATTGCGCCAACGGAAAAGCGCCACGAGGGCGCTTTTTTCTTTTGTGCGACGGATCAGGCAGCCGGCCGGGTCACGTGCGTTCGTCGGCCTGCAGCATGCCGGGCGCGACGACGTCGACGCCCACCGCCTCGAGCGCGGCGCGAATCCGTTTCGCGAATACCAGCGCATGCGGCCCGTCGCCGTGCAGGCAGACGGTCTGCGCATTGAGCATTACCCACTCGCCGCCGATCGCGCGCACCTGACGGCTGCGCACCATGTCCAGCGTACGCGCGATCATCGTGTCTTCGTCGTCGATCAGCGCGCCGGGCTGGTTGCGCGGCACGAGCGAGCCGTCCGCGCGGTAGCCGCGATCGGCGAACACTTCCTCCACCGCGGCGAGCCCCGCGTGCCGCGCGGCCGCGACGAACACGCTGTTCGCGAGCCCGAAGACCGCGAGCGACGGATCGAAATCGCGGATCGCGGACACCACAGCATCGGCGATCATCGGGTCGCGTGCGGCCTGGTTGTACAGCGCGCCGTGCGGTTTCACGTGCGCGATGCGCCCGCCCTCGGCCTGCGCGATCGCCGACAGCGCGCCGAGCTGGTACAGCACGCCCGCGTAGATGTCGCCGGCCGGCAGCTGCATTTCCTTGCGGCCGAAATTCTCCGGATCGTGAAAGCTCGGATGCGCGCCGATCGCCACGCCTTTCTGCACGGCCCAGCGCACGCAGTCGCGCATCGCGTTCGCGCCGCCCGCATGCCACCCGCATGCGATGTTCGCGGACGTGACGAGGTCGAGCAGCGCCTCGTCCGAACCGCAGCCTTCGCCGAGATCGGCATTCAGATCGATTTCCATGGTGTTCCTCGTCCACTGATTGCGTGGCCCGTCCTTGCTGCTACTGCCTTCGGTACTGCTACCGCCATTGTCATGCCGCGCGCGACTGGGCGCGGCGGCGCGCTTCCTCGCGCATGTCGATCGCCACGTCGATCTGCCGCAGATAGGCACGTTCTGCGGCCAGGGCGGCGCGCGCGGCGTCGGGTGTCGTGCGCACGAAGCGGACCGGCAGGTTGAGCCGCGCCTGCGCGAGTTTCCACAGATCCGCACGGATCACCGTGCCGATCTTCGGGTAGCCGCCGGTGGTCTGCGCGTCGTGCATCAGCACGATCGGCTGGCCGTTTGGCGGCACCTGGATCGTGCCGGGCAGTACCGCATGCGACAGCAGCTCGGCCGGCCGCTCGCGCACGAGTTCGACGCCCGCAAGCCGATAGCCCATGCGGTTGCTGTTCGCCGTGACGAGCCATTCCTCGTCCCAGAACGCCTGCTGCGCATCGGCGGCGAACGACGCGTAGTCGGGGCCCGGCAGCACGCGCACGGGCATCGCCCACGGCGCATGCGCGGGGCGGTGGCGGCGCGGCGGCTCGTCGACGCGCGCGAACGCGCACCACGCCGGCGCCTTTACCCCGAATTCGGGCGCATCGGCCGCGAGGCAGCCCATTCCGGCCGGAAGCACGCCGACCGGGAGGCGATCGCCGTCGCGCAGCGCGCGGCCGCCGAGGCCGCCGAAGCGCGACGCGAGATCGGTGCTGCGCGAGCCGAGCATCGGCAGCACGTCGATGCCGCCGGCGATGCACAGGTAGCCGCGCATCCCGCGTTTCGCGGCCGGCAGCACGAGCGTCTGCCCGGCCTCGACCGGCAGGCTCCACCACGAATATACGCGCCGGCCGTCGAGCGTGGCGCCGAACTCGGTGCCGGTGATCGCGATGCGGGTCGCGCGCGTGAAGCGGAAGGCGGCCGGGCCGATCGTGATTTCGACGGCCGCCGCGTCGGGACGGTTGCCGACCAGCCGGTTGCCGACCTCGAGCGCGAGGCTGTCGAGCGCGCCGCCCTGCGCGACGCCGAGATGGCGCGTGCCGCGGCGGCCGAGATCCTGCACGGTGGACAGCGGGCCGGCCCGCACCACCTCGATGGTGCCCGGTGCGTTGCTCTGGGTCATCGCGCGTCGACTCCCGCAATGGTGAAGCGCACGCGGTCGCCGGGCAGCAGCAGCGTCGGCTGCGGCCGCGCCGGATCGAACAGCACGTGCGACGTGCGGCCGATCAGTTGCCAGCCGCCGGGAGACGTGGCCGGGTAGATGCCTGTCTGCGCGCCGCCGATGCCGACCGAGCCGGCCGGCACCTCGAGGCGCGGCGCCGCGCGGCGCGGCGTGTGCAGCGCGGCATCGAGCCCGCCGAGATACGCGAAGCCCGGCTGGAAGCCGACGAAGAATACGACGTAGGCACCGGCTGCGTGGCGCGCGACGACCTCGTCGGCCGACAGGCCGGTATGGGCGGCGACGGCCGCCAGGTCGGGGCCGGCGGCGCCGCCGTACTCGACCGGGATTTCGACCTCGCGACCGTCCGCATGCTCGACGTCGGCCGTCTCCCACGCGTCGCGCAGCGCCGGCGTGAGCGATTCGGCCGTCGTGGCGAGCGCGTCGAACACGATCGTCAGGTTGTTCATGCCGGGCACGACGTCGACCACGTCGGGCCACGCGCGCGCGACCTCGGCAACGGCCCAGACGCGGCGCTGGCAATCGAGCGTGGCGGGCGGCGGCACCTCGCAGACGAGGGCGGCATCGCCGAGCGGATAAATGCGGGGTTGCGTCATCGGACTGGCACGGTTCGGACGGCAATGTTAGCGCACATTGTCAATAAAATATCGACAACTTCCCAATAAGCGTTTTCGCCTAGCCCGGATGTCCGGGCTTCTGGCGTACACTCGGCACACCCTGTCATCCGGCTTGCTCCGTCTTTACATGAAGCGTCCTGCGACCAAGATCGTGTCATCCGAACACCTCGTTTCCGATTCGAGCGCGGAGCTGTCGGAGCTCGAATACGGGCTCATCATGGCAGGCAACGCGTTCAACCGGTGGATGGTGCGCTGCATGTCGGCGGCCGGCGCGAAGGACATGACGGCGGTCGAGGTGTCGCTGCTGCATCACGTCAGCCACCGTGAACGCAAGAAGAAGCTCGCCGACATCTGCTTCGTGCTCAATATCGAGGATACGCACGTCGCGACCTATGCGCTGAAAAAACTGATCGCCCGCGGCTATGTGAAGAGCGAGAAGAACGGCAAGGAAGTGTTCTTCTTCGCGACCGACGCGGGCCGCGACCTGTGCCTGAAGTACCGCGAGGTGCGCGAGCACTGCCTGATCGAGACGCTGAAGGACAGCGGGCTCACCAACGAGCAGATCGGCGACGCGGCGCAGTTGCTGCGCAACGCATCGGGGCTGTACGACACGGCCGCGCGCGCGGCGGCGTCGCTGTAAGCGGTTGGACCGGGGTCGGGCCGGGGTTGCGCCGGCGGTGGCGCGCGGCAATGCGCTGACGGTCGTGCGACGACGGACGCCGCGCCGCCCGCCGCATCATCCGGCGGCCGGGTAGAGCGCGCCGTCGGTCACGATCCAGCGCAGCGCGAGATCGTGCGCTTCGGCCGGCAGTGCGTCGACGCGGCACGCTTCATAGGCGATGCCGACCGTCACGGGCGGCTGGCTGCCCGGCCACGCGGCGAGCGTGCGGTCGTAATAGCCGCCGCCGTAGCCGAGCCGGTAGCGCTGCGGATCGAATCCCACACAGGGAATCAGCAACAGGTCGGGCACGACGACGATTCCCGACGCCGGTTCCGGAATCCGGTGATGGCCTTCGCGCATCGGCGTATGCGTGTCCCATGCATGGAACTCGAGCGGCGTGTGCCGCTCGCCGATCACGGGCAGCGCGGCGCGCCGGCCGGCACCGGCCGCGCACCAGGCGAGCACCGCATCGCGCGCATCGAATTCGCCCGGCAGCGGCCAGTAGAATCCGACCGTGCGCGGCGCGAGCCGCTCGAGCAGCGTGCGCAGCCGCGCGTCGAGCGCGGCGTTCGCGGCGGGTTGCGACGCGGCGTCGCGACGCGCGCCGGACAGCGTTTTGCGTAGCGCAACCTTCGGGTTCGGCACAGGGTTGCGTGCTATGCTTTCGCTCACTTCGTGCTCCATTCAAAACGATGTCGAACAGCCTTTTCCGAGTATATCGCGCGGTCGCGCTGACGCTTTCGGCCACCGCGCTCGTCGCGGGCACGGCCGCGTGCGCCGCACCGAACGACGATACGGTCTCCGGGGACGACCAGACCTTCGTGCAGCTTCGTGAAGCCGCGCGCCGCAACGACGCCGCGAAAGCCGCGCAGCTCGCGTCGATGATTCCGAACTATCCGGTACCGTCCTACGTCGAGTATTTCCAGATCAAGCCGCAGCTGTTCGATTCGACGGGCCGCGCGCGCGTGGATGCGCCGGACGCGCCCGTGCAGTCGTTCCTGCAGCGCTACGACGGCCAGGCGATCGCCGACCGCCTGCGCAACGACTACCTGCTCGTGCTCGGCGCGCGCCACGACTGGCGCAACTTCGACGATCAATACAAGCGCTTCGTGCTCGACGACGACACGCAGGTCAAGTGTTATGCGCTCGAATCGCGCGCGGCGCGCGGCGAGAACGTCGCCGATGCGGCACGCGCGCTGCTCGTCGAGCCGAAGAATTACGGCGACGCATGCGTCGACCTGATCACCGCGCTCACGGTCAACCAGCAGTTCACGAGCGACGACGTGTGGCAGCAGGCGCGCCTCGCGTACGAGCAGAACTACACGACGCTCGGCGGCAAGATCGTCGACGCGCTCGGCGCGCGTCCGGTCGGCTTCGACCAGGCGACGAGCGCGCCGCCGCTGTACCTCGCGCGCGGCGTCGGCCCCGACGCGACGTCGCACCAGCTCGCGCTGATCGCGCTCGGCCGCATGGCGCGCAACGATCCGGACGCGGCCGCCGGCATGCTCACGACGGTCGCGCCTTCGCTGACCAAACAGGAGCAGGCGATCGCGTGGGGTGCGATCGGCTACCAGGGTGCGATCAAGCGCTCGCCGCTCGCGTCGGTCTGGTACGCGAAATCCGCGAATGCGCCGCTGTCGAACCCAGGCTACGAATGGCGCACGCGCGCCGCGCTGCTCGCCGGCAACTGGCCGATGGTGCGCTGGTCGATCGAGCAGATGCCGCCGTCGCTGCGCGACGATCCGGCCTGGATCTACTGGCATGCGCGCGCGCTCAAGCAGAGCGGCGACACGCTGCAGGCGAACCAGGAATTCGAGCAGGTCGCCGGGCAGTACAACTTCTACGGGCAGCTCGCCGGGGAAGAGCTCGGCCAGCGCACGACGATCCCGCCGCGCACGAAGGTGAGCGACGCCGAGATCGACGCGATGGGCAAGATTCCGGGCTTCGCGCTCGCGCAGCGTTTCTACGCGCTGAACCTGCGCCTCGAGGGCAACCGCGAATGGAACTGGCCGCTGCGCGGGATGACCGATCGCCAGCTGCTCGCGGCCGCCGAGTACGGCAAGCGTGTCGACCTGCTCGACCGCACGGTCAACACGGCCGACCGCACGAAAGCCGAGCACGATTTCACGCTGCGCTACCCGTCGCCGTACCGCAACATCGTCGAGCGCTACGCGCAGTCGACGGGCCTCGACACCGAATGGGCGTACGGCCTGATCCGCCAGGAGTCGCGCTTCATCACGAGCGCGCGTTCGTCGGTAGGCGCGGGCGGCCTGATGCAGCTGATGCCGGCCACCGCGCAGATGGTCGCGAAGAAGCTCGGCCTCGGCACGATCTCGCGCACGCAGATGCACGACATCGATACCAACATCCAGCTCGGCACCTGGTATCTGGCGGACATCTACAACAACTTCGACAGCTCGCCGGTGCTCGCCACGGCCGGCTACAACGCGGGCCCGGGCCGGCCGCGCCAGTGGCGCCAGGTGTTGACGCAGCCGGTCGAAGGCGCGATCTTCGCAGAAACGATTCCGTTCAACGAGACGCGCGACTACGTGAAGAACGTGCTGTCGAACACCGTTTATTACGCGGCGCTCTTCGAGGGCAAACCACAGTCGTTGAAGAAACGCCTGGGCATGATCTCGCCCTGATCCGCACTCTTCACACTGCCGCGCGAGACGCGGCAGTGTTCAAGGGGCTGTTCACGCTAATAACGGGCTTGCGAACGTGCCTTCAAGCTCGGCGACAGCCTGTACGACGGCGTGCCGCTGACCGGCGCCGGCGTCGTGCAGCTC
>NZ_JBQEPY010000022.1:0-177656 GCF_052045915.1 Burkholderia sp. 22088 | reverse complement strand
GCTCGGTTTCCGGCGCGGCGCGGGCGGGCGGGGGCGGGGGCGCGGGCGGTGCCGCGCAACCGGCGAGCAGTGCGATCGCGACGCCGCCGATCATGGGCGCCGCGCGGTGCCACCAGGCCGCGGGGCGGGCGGCTGAAGGCCGCATCTGCCCAATTCGTGTCGATCGACCTCCGCGCGCGCAAAACGCTGCGCGCTCAATCACTTGCGTGCTTGTCCGGCGGGTTATCAACAGGGCTGTCAACATAATCTGGGGATAACCCTAGGTTGGTTCGCTGACGCCCGGCGCGCGATCAGTGCTGCAGTTTCGCGTGCGCGAGATGCATGCCGAGCGTACCCGGGTCGGTATTCGTGCCCGACAGCAGCACGCCGACGCGCTTGCCCTGCAGCGTTTCGCGCAGCGGGCCGAGCAGCGCGGCGAGGGCGGCCGCGCATGCCGGTTCGACCGACAGCTTCAGTTGCGAGAACAGGAACAGCATCGCGGCACGCAGCGCGTCGTCGGACACGGTGACGATGCGGTCGACGTGGCGCCGGCACAGCTGGTAGCTGTATTCCTCGGTATGCGGCGCCATCAGCGAATCGGCGATCGTCTGCATCGCGCTCATCTTGATCGTGTGATTGGCCGCGAAGCTGCGGCTCATCGCGTCGGCGCCTTCCGGCTCGACGCCGTACACGTGTACGCGCGGATTCGCGAGCCGCAGCGCGGTCGCCATGCCGGCCGCGAGCCCGCCGCCGCCGATCGGCACGATCACCGCGTCGAGGTCGGGGGTCTGAGTCGCCCATTCGTAGCCGAGCGTCGCGGTGCCGAGGATCGTGTGATAGCCGTTGAACGGATGGATGAAGAAGCGGCCTTCCTCGGCCTCGATCCGGCGCACCAGATCGAACGCCTGCGATGCGCTGCCCGCCAGCACGACTTCCGCGCGGTACTGCTTGCACTGCGCGATGCGCGTCGGGCTCGCGGTGTGGAACATCACGACCTTGGCGCTGCTGCCGAGCCGCATGGCCGCATACGCGACGGCCGCCGCGTGATTGCCGGCCGACACGCAGGTGACGCCGGCGTTCTTGCGCGCCTCGTCGAGCGCGAGCAGGTGCGTGAACGCGCCGCGCGCCTTGAAGCTGCCGCTCACCTGCAGCAGCTCGAACTTGAAGTTGACGTGCGTGCCCTCGAGGGACGGCAGGTCGGCGCGTTCGAACACGGGCGTGCGCGCGACCCAGGGCGACAGCGCGAAATGCTGCGCGGCGATTTCGTCGAGCGTCGGGATCGGCTCGCCGTCGATCGTCGTATGGGCCGTGCCCTGTTGTTCAGTCGACATGACGTGGCGGGTGGCGGAGTGGGCCGGCCCGCACACGCGGGCCGGCGTGGCGGGAGGCAGTCAGTGCGCGTCGACCGACATGCTGCGGATGAACTTGCGCAGGAACTGCTCGCAGCCAGCGAGCTGCGCGAGCTCGACATATTCGTTCGGCTTGTGCGCCTGCTCGATGTTGCCGGGCCCGCATACGACGCTCGGGATGCCCGCGCGTTCGAACAGGCCGGCCTCGGTGCCGTATGCGACCTTGCGCTTGTCCTGGTCCGCCGTCAGCGCGCGCACGAGTTGCGTGATCGCGGCCTGTTCGGTTGCGTCGAGGCCGGGCGCCGCGGCGATCTTCGAAAATTCGATCGCGGCATTCGGATGCTCACGAAGCATCTGCGGCAGCAGCGTTTCCCGTGCATACGCTTCGATGCGCGTGAAGATCTGCTCGGGATCGAGCGTCGGCAGGTTGCGGAATTCGAAGTCGAAACGGCACTCGGCCGGCACCGTGTTGATCGCGTTGCCGCCCTGGATCGTGCTCGTCTGCGCGGTCGTGAACGGCACGTCGTACAGCGCGTCGAACGGCCCTTCGGCGCGGAAGCGGTCGGCGATGTCGCGGATGTGGCAGATGAGGCGCGCCGCATACTCGATCGCGTTCAGCCCCTTCGGCGTCAGCGACGAGTGCGCCGCGTGGCCGCGCACGCAGCAGCGGTATGCGTTGATGCCCTTGTGCGCGATGATCGGCCGCATGCTGGTCGGCTCGCCGACGATGCAGCCCGACGGTTGCACGCCGCGCTTGACGAGGTCGGCGATCATCAGCGGCGCGCCGGCGCAGCCGATTTCCTCGTCGTAGGACAGCGCGAAATGGATCGGCTTCGCGAGCTTCGTCGCCTGCATCTCGGGCAGCAGCGCGAGCGCGGCGCCGATGAAACCCTTCATGTCGCAGGTGCCGCGGCCGTACAGGCGGCCGTCGCGGATTTCCGGCGCGAACGGGTTGCTGTCCCATTGCTGGCCGTCGACCGGCACGACGTCGGTATGCCCCGACAGCACGATGCCGCCGTTCGTCGAGCCGTCGTGCGCGGGCACGGTCGCGAACAGGTTCGCCCAGCCTTCGCGTGGATCGTGCGTGATCGTCGAGGCGATGCCTTTCGCGGCGAGCGCGTCGCGCACCGTTTCGATCAGGCCGAGGTTCGGCACGCGGCTCGTCGTGTCCATCGACACCAGTTGCTTGATCCAGGGCAGGCTGACGAGCGACGCGTCGCCTTGGGTGTCGGTGGACGGCGCCGTGGCGTCGAGAGTGGACATGGCAAAACTCCGTCTGATGAATGCGAAAATCATACTCAAAAACGCGCCGGCCCGCCCGCGCCGCGCGCAGTGCGGTGCAGCATCGGCGCGGCCGTCAGGACCGCGTCACGACCCGTCAGCGCGCCGCGGCCACCGCGCCCTGCCTCGGGGCGAGCGCGCGCAGCGTTTCCTTGATCGTCGACACGCGGATCGCGAGGTCGGGCGAGCGCGTCTCGATCCGCAGCTTGTCCTGGCCCGCGAGCTTGATGTGCCGGTGCTTCTGCACCATCTCGATGATCCGCATCGGATCGATCGGCGGATTCGGCTCGAACTGCAACCCGATCGCGGCCTCGCTCGCGTCGATCTTCACGATGCCGAGCGGCTTCGCGGCGATCCGCAGCCGGTGCGTCTCGACGAGCGCGTGCGCCTGCGGCGGCAGCTTGCCGAAGCGGTCGATCAGTTCTTCCTGGATACCGTCGATCGCGTCGCCGTGCTCGCAGTTCGCGAGCCGCTTGTACAGCGACAGCCGCTCCTGCACGTCCGCGCAGTAGTCGGCCGGCAGGATCGCCGGCGCATGCAGGTTGATTTCCGTCGTCGCGGCGAGCGGGGCGGTGAGGTCGGGCTCCTTGCCGTTCTTCAGCGCCTTCACCGCGTCGTTCAGCATGTCCGTATAAAGCTGGAAGCCGATCTCGTGGATCTCGCCCGACTGCTTGTCGCCGAGCACCTCGCCGGTGCCGCGGATCTCGAGGTCGTGCATCGCGAGATAGAAGCCCGAACCGAGTTCCTCCATCTGCTGGATCGCTTCCAGCCGGCGCTGGGCCTGCTTGGTCAGCGCCTGCGGATCGTGCACGAGCAGGTACGCGTACGCCTGGTGGTGCGAACGGCCGACGCGGCCGCGCAACTGGTGGAGCTGCGCGAGACCGAACTTGTCCGCGCGATGCATGATGATCGTGTTCGCGCTCGGCACGTCGATGCCGGTCTCGATGATGGTCGTGCACAGCAGCACGTTCGCGCGCTGCGCGACGAAATCGCGCATCACCCGTTCGAGCTCGCGTTCGTGCATCTGGCCGTGCGCGATCACGATGCGTGCCTCGGGCACGAGCGCCTCGAGCATCGCCTTGCGGTTCTCGATCGTCTCGACCTCGTTGTGCAGGAAGTACACCTGGCCGCCGCGCTTCAGCTCACGCAGCATCGCCTCGCGAATCACGCTTTCTTCCTCGCGGCGCACGAAGGTCTTGATCGCGAGGCGCTTCTGCGGCGCGGTCGCGATGACCGAGAAGTCGCGCAGCCCCTCGAGCGCCATCCCGAGCGTGCGCGGAATCGGCGTCGCGGTGAGCGTCAGCACGTCGACCTCCGCGCGCAGCGCTTTCAGCGCTTCCTTCTGGCGCACGCCGAAGCGGTGTTCCTCGTCGATGATCACGAGGCCGAGGCGCTTGAACTGCACGTCCGACGACAGCAGCTTGTGCGTGCCGATCACGATGTCGACGCTGCCTTCGTTGATCTGCGCGATCGCCGCGTTCACTTCCTTCGTCGTCTTGAAGCGCGACAGCTCGACGATCCGCACCGGCCAGTCCGCAAAGCGGTCGGCGAAGGTCTGCGTGTGCTGCTCGGCGAGCAGCGTGGTCGGCGACAGCAGCGCGACCTGCTTGCCGCCCAGCACCGCGATGAACGCGGCGCGCAGCGCGACCTCGGTCTTGCCGAAGCCGACGTCGCCGCACACGAGGCGGTCCATCGGCTTGCCGCTCGTCATGTCGCCGATCACGGCCGCGATGGCTGCCGCCTGGTCGGGTGTTTCCTCGAAGCCGAAGCTCTCGGCGAACTTCACGTAGTCGCGCGGATCGAGCGAGAACGCGTGGCCTTCGCGGGCCGCGCGGCGCGCGTACAGGTTCAGCAGCTCGGCGGCCGTATCGCGAATCTGCTGCGCGGCCTTGCGTTTCGCGCGCTCCCACTGGCCGGAGCCGAGCGCGTGCAGCGGTGCGCTGTCGGGATCGGCGCCGCTGTAGCGCGAGATCACGTGCAATTGCGCGACCGGCACGTAGAGCTTGCTGTCGCCCGAGTATTCGAGATGCAGGAATTCGGTCTCGCCTTCGCCGAGGTCCATCGACACGAGGCCCATGTAGCGGCCGATGCCGTGCTGCGCGTGGACGACCGGGTCGCCGACCTTCAGTTCCGACAGGTCGCGCACCATCGCGTCGACGTTGCTGGCCTGTTCCTGCCGGCGGCGGCCCGCGCGGCGGCCGAGCGCGCCGTACAGCTCGGTCTCGGTGACGACCGCGTAGCCTTCACCGGGCACCGCGAAGCCGTTCGCGAGCGGCGCGACGCCGAGCGCGAAGCGTTCGTCGCTCTCGAGCCAGCCCGCGAAGTGGTCGTTCGACGCGGGGCGCAGATGGTGTTCGGCGAGCAGTTGCAGGATCGTCTCGCGACGGCCGGCCGATTCGACGGTCAGCAGGACGCGCTTGCCGGACGATTCGACGAACGTGCGCAGCGACGCGAGCGGATCGTCGGCATGGCGATCGACGGAGAGCTGGGGCAGCGCCGTCGCCCAGCCGCCGGCCGGCTGCGCGGGCAGCACGACGCGTGCGAACGGCTTCGCGAACGCGAAGAAATCCTCGTCGGACAGGAACAGGCGCTGCGGTTCGAGGATCGGCCGCTCGCGATCGTGCGCGAGGAACGCATGACGCTGCTTCGTGTCGGCCGTGAAGCGGCGGATCGACGCCTCGAGATCGCCGGCGAACACGAGGTGCGCATCCTGCGGCAGGTAGTGGAACAGCGTGGCGGTTTCGTCGAAGAACAGCGGCAGGTAATACTCGATGCCGGCCGACGGCACGCCGTTACCGATGTCCTTGTAGATCGGCGCGCGGCTCGGATCGCCTTCGAACGTCTCGCGCCAGCGGCTGCGGAAGGCCGTGCGCGCGGCTTCGTCGAACGGAAACTCGCGGCCCGGCAGCAGGCGCACGTCGCGCACCGGGTAGAGGCTGCGCTGCGTGTCGGGGTCGAACGCGCGGATCGAGTCGACCTGGTCGTCGAACAGGTCGATCCGGTACGGCAGCGGCGAGCCCATCGGGTACAGATCGATCAGCGAGCCGCGTACGCAGTATTCGCCGGGCCGCACGACCTGGCTCACGTGCTCGTAGCCGGCCAGCGTGAGCTGCGCCTTCAGCTTCGCCTCGTCGAGCCGCTCGCCCTGCGCGAATGCAAACGTGTACGCGGCCATGAACGACGCGGGCGGCATCCGGTACAGCGCGGTGGTCGCGGGCACGAGCAGGATGTCGCAGCGGCCCTCGCCGAGATCGTGCAGCGTCGCGAGACGCTCCGATACGAGGTCCTGGTGCGGCGAGAACGTGTCGTACGGCAGCGTTTCCCAGTCCGGCAGCAGGCGCACGCGGGCGTCGGGCGAGAAGTAGCGGATTTCCTGCGAGAGCCGCTGCGCGTCGACCGCGTTCGCGCAGATCACCGCGAGGAGCGGCACGTCCTGGCGGTTGTCGGCGAGATAACGGGCGATGGCGAGCGCGTCGGCGGAACCATGCGCGCCGTCGAAGGCGAAACGCTGGCCGGACTTGACGCGGGCAATGGGCGAGGCGGACGGGGTGGAAGCGTTATCTGGCATAGGGACGACAGGGGTGGCGTGCACGGGCGCATCGCGGTGCGCCGGTCGAGACGAAAGACCTATTATAAAATCCGCTTCTCGATTTCATCTTTCCGGCGTTTCCCTTCGTGACTCCCCGACTTTTCGCCCTGATTCCCTGTGCCGGCACGGGCAGCCGTTCCGGTTCGGCCGTGCCGAAGCAATACCGCACGCTGGCCGGCCGCGCGCTGCTGCACTACACGCTCGCCGCGTTCGACGCGTGCAGCGAATTCGCGCAGACGCTCGTCGTCCTCGCGCCCGACGATTCCCATTTCGACGCGCGCCGCTTCGCGGGCCTGCGCTTCGCGGTGCGCCGCTGCGGCGGCGGCTCGCGTCAGGCGTCGGTGCTGAACGGGCTGCTCGGGCTGGCCGAATTCGGCGCGACCGACCAGGACTGGGTGCTGGTGCACGACGCGGCGCGCCCGGGCATCACGCCGGAGCTGATCCGCACGCTCGTCGCGACGCTGAAGGACGATCCGGTCGGCGGCATCGTCGCGCTGCCGGTTGCCGATACGCTCAAGCGCGTGCCGGCCGGCGGCGACGCGATCGCGCGCACCGAGTCGCGCGACGCGCTGTGGCAGGCGCAGACGCCGCAGATGTTCCGCATCGGCATGCTGCGCGAGGCGATCCTGCGCGCGCAGCGCGAAGGGCACGACCTGACCGACGAAGCGAGCGCGATCGAATGGGCCGGCCATACGCCGCGCGTCGTGCAGGGCAGCCTGCGCAATTTCAAGGTCACGTACCCGGAGGATTTCGCGCTCGCGGAAGCGATCCTCGCGCGCCCCGCGAACGCCTCCTGACTTTCACCCCCTCTCAATCGGAACACGCATGGATTTCAGAATCGGACAAGGCTACGACGTGCACCAGCTCGTCGAGGGGCGCCCCCTCATCATCGGCGGCGTGACGATTCCGTACGAACGCGGCCTGCTCGGCCACTCGGACGCGGACGTGCTGCTGCACGCGATCACCGACGCGCTGTTCGGCGCGGCGGCGCTCGGCGACATCGGCCGCCACTTCTCCGACACGGACGCGGCATTCAAGGGCGCCGACAGCCGCGTGCTGCTGCGCGAGTGCGCGGCCCGCATCAAGGCGGCCGGCTTCACGATCCAGAACGTCGACAGCACCGTGATCGCCCAGGCGCCCAAGCTGGCGCCGCATATCGACGGGATGCGCGCGAACATCGCGACCGATCTCGGGCTGCCGCTCGATCGCGTGAACGTGAAGGCGAAGACGAACGAAAAGCTCGGTTATCTCGGCCGCGGCGAAGGGATCGAGGCGCAGGCCGCCGCGCTGCTGGTGAAGCAGGGCGGTTGACGGGGGCCAGCGGCATCGCGCGGTTCGCCCCGCGCGATGCCTCGGCAATGAAAAATGCCACGCATCTGCGTGGCATTTTCGTTTGAAGCCGGCGCCGCGCGCGGCATTGCTGCCGGCGCGGAACGCAACCGCTTATTCGCCTTCGGCGGCGATCACCTGCGCGGCGGCGTTGATCACCGATGCGATACGGCCGACGTCGCGCAGCTGCGTGACGGTCATCCCTTGCTCGTTCTTCAGCAGCGCATAGTGCGACTTCACGCAGAAGTGGCACTTGCCGACGATCGACGCGGCGAGCGCGTACATCTCGAACTTGCGCTTGTCGACGCCGCCGTGCGTCGCGTACGCGCCCATCCGCAGTTCGGCACGTTGCGTCTTCAGGTCGGCGTCGTCGGCCATCTCGACATACGGATACCAGGTGTTGTTCATCCCCATCAGCGCGGCCGCCGTCAGCACGGCATTCGTCTCTTCGGGCGACAGGACGCCGGCTTCGCGGATCGTCTTGATGAGTACCGTGCTCTTCGCCGCGATCGCCGCCGCCAGCGCGACGCCGACCGCGTCGGTGCCTTCGAGCGACGAGCGCGAGATCGTGCCGTCGAGGTTCAGGCGAATGTCCTTCGCGTAGTCGGGAATACGTGCCTTAATCGAGTCGATGAATTCCATTGATATCTCCTATGGGTTGGCCGTTAAAAAAGCCCGCAGGCAGGACGTGCGCCGCGGGCTTCGTGCATCGATGCGCTTACAGCGTTGCGCCGCCGACTGCACGGTTGCACGGGCAGAGTTCGTCCGTTTGCAGGCCGTCCAGAATCCGCAGGACTTCTTCCGGGCTGCGGCCGACGTTCAGGTTGTTCACCGAAACGTGCTGGATCGTGTTGTCCGGATCGACGATGAACGTTGCACGCAGGGCCACGCCGGCTTCCTTGTCGCGCACGCCGAGCTGGTCGATCAGCTCGCCCTTGACGTCGCCGAACGAGTAGTGGTTCAGCTTGTCGAGGTCCTTGTGCTCACGGCGCCATGCGAGCTTGACGAATTCGTTGTCCGAGCTGCCGCCCAGCAGGACGGCGTCGCGCTCTTCAAACTGCTTCGTGAGCTTTGCGAATTCGACGATTTCCGTCGGGCACACGAACGTGAAGTCCTTCGGGTAGAAGTAGATGATCTTCCACTTGCCCGGGAACGACGCTTCGGTGACGGTCTCGAATGCCGACTGGCCGTTTTCTTCGTGGTTGTTGAAGCCCGGCTTCGCGGCCACGACGGTGAAAGCTTCGAGTTTATCGCCAACGGTTTTCATGCGGATACTCCTGTATGAGTTGGGAAGAAGACTGAGTCAAGCTACCTCGGTGCTGCAACGATGGTGTGACAGCATGGGCGAGACTGTAACACTATTAGTAAGGCGCTTCAATAGATTTTGACTAACGCCCTCCATAGTTTTTTTCAACCGGATCGATAGTGTGAAGGGCGGCAGGCGTACGCGAGCGCGTCACGCCGTCGCACGTGCCTTGCCGGCGCCGGGGAATTCGAGCGTGACTTCGAGGCCCGCGTCGGGGCTGCGGTTGCGCAGGCGCAGCGCACCGCGATAGCGGCCGACGAGGCGCAGCACGATCGCCATCCCGAGCCCCGTGCCGTCCGCCTTGGTGCGCGCCGTGTCGACGCGATAGAACGGCCGCATCACGAGCGGCAGCTGGTCCTCGGGGATGCCGGGGCCTTCGTCGCTCACCGAGAGCTCGACGCGCGCGTGCGTCACGCGCGTCTCGAGCGTGATGCGCGACACGCCGTCGTCGCGGCTCTGGCCGTATTTGCGCGCGTTTTCGACGAGGTTGCCGATCACGCGGCGCATGTCGGTCTCGTCGGCTTCGATCACGGCGTTCGGCGCAAGCCGCGTGCGGATCTCGACGCCGTCCTCGCCCGACACGCGCGCGGCGACTTCGTGCGCGATCGAGGAGAGGTCGACCGGCTCCGGCTTGCGCTGGGTCGGACGCGCGTAGTCGATGAAGGCCGCGATGATGCGATCCATTTGCTCGATGTCGTCGACCATCGCGTCCTTGGTCGCCTGGTCGGACGGGCTCATCTCGGTCTCGAGCCGCAGCCGCGCGAGCGGCGTGCGCAGGTCGTGCGAGATGCCCGCGAGCATCAGCGCGCGATCGGCCTCGAGCTGCTCGAGGTCGCGCACCATCTGGTTGAAGCTGCGGTTGGTGTCGGCCGCGACGCCCATCCCGCGCTCGGGCAGCGGGTCGGGCGCCTGCCCCGAGCCGACCTGGCGCGCGACGAGCGCGAGCCGCGAGAACGGCCGGTTCACGAGGCTGGTGATGAACGCGGAGCCGAACAGCGACAGCGCGAGCGCGAATAACCCCCAGCCGGCCCACTGCAGGCCCGTGACGTTGTCGAGCTGGTCGCGGTCGAGCGCGACCCAATAATCGTCGTCGTCGATCTTGAAGCTGATCCACACGCCGGGAATGTCGTTGACCGACTGCGCGATCACGGTATCGTCGCCTAGGCGGCTGCGGATGTCGTGCTCGATCAGGCGGTTCAGCGATTCGTCGGGCTGCAGCTTGAACTTGTCGGTCTTTTCGCGCGGGTACACGCGCACGCCCTCGTTGCTCTCGAGATCCTGCAGCAGCGCGCGCCGCAGGTCGGGATCGGAATAGAGCAGGGCGGTGCGCGTGAGCTTCACGACCGCGACGAGCTGGAGAGCCACGCGCTGCGCGCGCGGCTCGCGCTCGATCACACGAAAGCTCTGGAACCACGCGGCGAGACTGACCGAGATCAGCAGCGCGATCAGCAGGAAGGTGCGCCAGAACAGCCCGCCGAACGCGAGCTGCAGGAGGCGCCGGTCGATACGCATGGGACGGGCCGTGGGCGGGCGAAACCGGAAAGGAAAAAGATCAGGCGGCGCCGTCCGGGATGAACACGTAGCCGAGGCCCCAGACGGTCTGGATGAAACGCGGGCTGCCCGGATCCGGTTCGATCAGCTTGCGCAGGCGCGAAATCTGCACGTCGAGGCTGCGGTCGAACACTTCGTATTCACGGCCGCGCGCGAGCTCCATCAGCTTCTCGCGCGACAGCGGCTGGCGCGGATGGCGCGCGAATACCTTCAGCACCGAGAATTCGCCGGTCGTCAGTGGAATTTCCTGGCCGGATTTCGTCAGTGTGCGGGTCGCGAGGTTCAGCGAGAATTCGCCGAACTCGAACACCTCGGTGGTTTCCGACGGTGCGCCCGGCAGCTCGGCCGGCGCCTGGCGGCGCAGCACCGCATGAATGCGCGCGACGAGCTCGCGCGGGTTGAACGGCTTCGGCAGGTAATCGTCGGCGCCCATCTCGAGGCCGACGATGCGATCGACGTCCTCGCCCTTCGCGGTGAGCATGATGATCGGCGTGCGGTCGTTGCTGCCGCGCAGGCGGCGACAGATCGACAGGCCGTCTTCGCCCGGGAGCATCAGATCGAGCACGAGCAGGTCGAAACGCTCGCGGACCCAGAGCTTGTTCATTGCGGTTGCGTTTTCGGCGACGTAGACATTGAAACCCTGCTCGCCGAGATAGCGGCGCAGCAGATCGCGCAGGCGCGGGTCGTCGTCGACGACGAGAATCTTGGAGGGGTTTTTCGTTTCCATGATCGGCATCTTATCGCGAATGGGAATTGACGCACGGCCGCGTATTTTCGTGCGTTACAGTCGGTTACAAAATTTACCCGTAGTGTCGCGCCGAGTAAAGGCAGGCTATATAGATTCCTTTACTCGAAGCCGAAATTCGGTAGATACTCCCCTGCACTCCATCATTCATCTTTGCACACCCGAATTCCGCAGGGTTTTTCAAGTACCAGAGGTAACCGGTTGCCGCGTGACGAAGGGAACAAATCGACCAAAGAAGCGAGGACGGTCATGCGATCTGCCCGGATTGCACTGATGCTGACGATCGCGCTCGCCGGTCCGTATGCGTCGAACTTCGCGTATGCGCAGCGCCCCGAGCAGGGCGCATCGTCGCGCAAGCTGCCGCGCGGCAAAGCGCCGCAGTCCGATCGTACCGCCGAGATGACGGTCCGTTCCGCCGTGCCTCCCGATCTCGAACAGCGCCGCCGCGACGGGCACATGACGCCCGAGGAGCGCCACCTTTTGCGCCAGCACATCGAGGACGCCGTTCGCGAGCTGTACAAGCGCTGACGCGCCGTCTTTCGCCCTGCGGATTACAACGCGATACATCGCGCGGAAAAGATTCGTAGCAATTTTTCCGTCAACTTTCGCCTGCCGATTGCCGTTGTACCGGCATCCGCACCGCCGGTGCGCACCGGGAGTCCATGACGATGAAAGCGAACGCTGCCGCACCGGCGCCGTCGCCCGCCATGCAGTCGCCGCTCGACGCCGACGACGCATTGTTTTTCCTGAGCCGTACCGGTTTTTCTCCCGCGCCCGCCGATGTCGCGCGCATCGTCGGCATGACGCGCGCGCAGGTCGTGGCCGACACGCTCGGCAGTGTTCGGCGCGAGCCCGTCACGACGTGGCCGGACTGGATCGCCGAGTTGCCGCCGACGCGCGCGCAACGCCAGGCGCTGACCCCCGACATGCGGCGCGACGAGCAGCGCGAGCGCAATGTCCGTTACGATGCGCTGCGCGCGGCCTGGGTCAACGAAATGATCGTCACGCCGTCGCCGCTGACCGAGCGCATGACGCTGTTCTGGCACGGGCACTTCACGTCGGGGCAGGACAAGGTGCCTTACCCGCAGACGATGGCCGCGCAGAACGCGCTGTTTCGCCGCGAGGCGCTCGGCAACTTCGGCGTGCTGCTGCACGCGGTCGCGAAGGATCCGGCGATGCTTCAGTATCTCGACGGCGCGAGCAATCGCAAGGGCCGCCCGAACGAGAACTTCGCACGCGAGGTGATGGAGCTGTTCACGCTCGGCGAAGGGCATTACACGCAATACGACGTGACCGAAGCCGCGCGCGCGATGACGGGCTGGACGGTCGATCCCGACACGCTGCGCTTCGAGGTGCGGCCGGAATGGCACGATGCGGGCGACAAGACGATCCTCGGCGAAACGGGGCCGTTCGACGGCGACGGCTTTCTCGACATCCTGCTGAAGCAGCCCGGCACCGCGCGCTTCATCGCCGGCAAGCTGTGGCGCGAGTTCGTGTCGGATACGCCCGATCCGGGCGCGCTCGATGCGGTGGCAGAGCGGTTTCGCGCGAGCGGCTACGACGTTCGCGCGGCGCTCGCCGCGCTGTGGTCGACCGACGCCTTCTGGGACCCGCGCAATCGCGGCGTGCTCGTCAAGTCGCCGGCGGAATTCGTCGTCGGCTCGGTGCGGCTGTTCGACGTTGCGTACGGCGATCCGCAGATGCTTGCCAACACCGTGCGCACGCTCGGGCAGAACCTGTTCTATCCGCCGAACGTGAAGGGCTGGCCGGGCGGCGCGCTGTGGATCAACAGCACCACGCTGCTTGCGCGCAAGCAGTTCGTCGAGCAACTGTTCCGCGCGACCGAGACGGCCGGCATGCACCCGCCGGCGCGTGCGATGGCGCCGCCGCCGAATGTCCGCGCGCACGCGATGCCGGTGGTCGATGCGGCGTCCGCCGCCGGCATGCGCGCGGCGCCTGCCAGGCCCGCGCGCGGCGGCCTGCGTTTCGACCTCGAACGCTGGCTCGCGCAATATCGCGCGCGGCCGCAGGCGATCGCGGGCTTGTCGACCGAGCTTCAGTTGCAGCACGCGGTGCTGCAGCTTTCGCCGGTCGCGGCGATCGACACGGATTCGACCGGCAGCGCGTATCTCGAGGCGCTGCTGATGGATCCGGCCTATCAACTGAAATGATTCGAACGACGATGAAGCGGGGAGCCGGTGCGGCAAAGGTGCCGGGCGGCGAACCAAAGGATGCGCGATGAACCGACGTGATTTTCTGACGCTGACGGGCGCCGCGGCCGCAGCCGGCGTGTCGCTGTGGCAGGCGCCCGCGATGGCTGCCACCGGACGGCAGCCGGCGGCAGGGTATGCGAACGTGCTGATCCTCGTCGAGCTGAAGGGCGGCAACGATGGCCTCAACACGGTGGTGCCGTATGCCGATCCGCTGTATTACCAGTTCCGGCGCAGCATCGGCATCAAGCGCGAGCAGGTGCTGCAACTCGACGCGCACACGGGGCTGCATCCGTCGCTCGCGCCGCTGATGCCGCTGTGGCGTGACGGGCAGGTCGCGGTCGTGCAGGGCGTCGGTTATCCGCAGCCGAACCTGTCGCATTTCCGCTCGATCGAGATCTGGGATACGGCGTCACGCTCCGACCAGTACCTGCACGAAGGCTGGCTCACGCGGACGTTCGCGCAGGCGCCGGTGCCGCCCGGGTTCGCGGCGGACGGCGTTGTGCTCGGCAGCGCCGAGATGGGGCCGCTCGCGAACGGCGCGCGCGCGATCGCGCTCGTCAATCCCGCGCAGTTCATCCGTGCGGCCCGCCTCGCCGAGCCGTCGTCGCTGCGCGAGCAGAACCCCGCGCTCGCACACATCATCGACGTCGAGAACGACATCGTGAAGGCCGCCGACCGGCTGCGCCCGCGCGGCGGGATGCGCGAATTCCGGACGGCTTTTCCGGCCGGCGCGTTCGGCACATCGGTGAAGACCGCGATGCAGGTGCTGGCCGCGTGCGAAGCGTCCGGGCCCGGCGCGCAGGATGGTGTCGCGGTGCTGCGCCTGACGCTCAACGGCTTCGACACGCACCAGAACCAGCCGGGGCAGCAGGCCGCGCTGCTCAAGCAGTTCGCGGAAGGGATGAGCGCGATGCGCGGCGCATTGATCGAACTCGGGCGCTGGAACCAGACGCTCGTGATGACGTATGCGGAATTCGGGCGGCGCGTGCGGGAGAACCAGAGCAACGGCACCGATCACGGCACGGCCGCGCCGCATTTCGTGATGGGCGGTCGCGTGGCCGGCGGGCTGTACGGCGCACCGCCGGCGCTCGGGCGGCTCGACGGCAACGGCAACCTGCCGGTCGCGGTCGATTTCCGCCAGCTTTATGCGACCGTGCTCGGGCCGTGGTGGGGGCTCGATGCGACGCGCGTGCTGCAGCAGCGCTTCGACACGCTGCCGTTGTTGAAGGCGTGATGCGTCGTGACGTTCAGCGGCGGCGCGCGGCGCGCCACGCGATCCACAGCTTGCGGATCGGCGTCAGTGCAATGCGCTGGTGCAGCACCTGGTAGTCGTCGCGCTCGATTTCGTCGAGCAGCGCGCCGGCCAGTGCGATCTGCGCGCGCAGCGTGCGCTGTGCGCGGCGCCCGGATGCGGGGATCGCCGCTTCGGCGGCCGCAAGCGCTTCGCGTGCCCGTGCCGTCTGGAATTGCAGCAGCTCGGTGAACGCCGGGCTGTAGCGACGGTTCAGCAGGTCGGCCGCCGTCACGTTGTAGCGCTGCAGTTCGTCGATCGGCAGGTAGATGCGGCCGTGGCGCGCGTCGTTGCCGAGTTCCTGCACGAACTGCGCGAGCATCAGCGCGCGGCCGGCGTCCGCGGCCCACGGCTGCGGGTCGGCCGGGTTCGCCGAACTGGCGCGCGCGACCAGCGACGCGAAGGTGCCGCCGACCTGCGCGATGTAGCGCTGCAGATTCGCGAAATCGAGGTAGCGCGCCTGTTCGAGATCCATCCCGTAGCCGTTGACGAGCGTGCGCAACGCGTCGGCTTCGGCGGCGATCGCGGGGTGATGTTGCGCGAGCGCCTTCGTGACCGGATGCGACGGCTGTCCGTCGGCCAGCGCCGCGAGTTCCTTGTGCCACCACGCGAGCTTCGTGTGTCCGACGGTCGGGTCGCTGGTTTCCTTGACGGTTTCCTCGAGTTCGCGGCGCAATGCGAACAGCGCGGTCAGGCGCGGTTGCGTGGCGAGCGGCGCCTGACGCAACGCGTAGTAGACGCTGGAGCCCGCAGGGGCGGCCTTTTGCTGACAGTAGTCGTCGAAGTTCACGGGCGGAATCGTGTGGGGGCGGGTTCGGGGGACGCGCGGCGGCGCGGTGCCGAAACGTCGAGCGCGGCATTCTAGCACCGCCGCACGACGGGTGCCGGCGGGGCGAGACAACGCCGCCCGGATCGGGTAGAATCTCGCGCTCGCCTGATCGGGCGTGCCGGCTCGAGGCCGGCGCGATGTCCCGGGCGCGCGGCAACGCATCTTGCGTGCCGCGTAGTCAGGCGACAGAAAATGCGCGTGAGTGGCGAAATTGGTAGACGCACCAGGTTTAGGTCCTGACGCCCGCAAGGGTGTGCCGGTTCGAGTCCGGCCTCACGCACCAGAAGTCGAACATGCACTCGTCAGGGTGCGGTTCCCGAAAAAGCGCTGCCGGTCGGCTGACCGCAGCGCTTTTTCGTTGATGCCTGTCTTGTTCGCGGACGTGCAGCCCGTACGAGGAGCGCACCCTCAAATTCGGCCGCATGTAATATCGTCAGCGCGATCGAATACGAGAAGTACGAGAACACCGAGGGGCCACCGATGAAAAACACCGTACGCATTCCGATTTCCGTTCTGGCGCTGATGCTGGCCGCGCCGGCGTTTGCCAATACACCTGCCGACAACGTCGCATGGAGCGCCAGGCCGCTGCATGTGGCTGCATCGACGTCGGCGTGCTCTGCGTACTCGGGGCGGGTGATGGCGGGCGGCGAGTCGCTGTCGACCGAAAACGTGCTGAAAGCGCTCGGCACGTCGCTGGCCGGCGCCGTGCTGGGCGCCGTCACCGGGGGGTATCAGGGCGCGGTCTCCAATCCGTGCCCGCGTCCCGGCCTGTGACCGGCGCGCAGGCGAGTCGAGGGGCTCGCCGCGTTATCCGGAACAAGCCCGACGAAGCGCCGCGCGTCACCCGACTCGCGGCGCTTCGCCGTTTCAGGCGCGTCTATTCCCAGAAACTCCGGATCGCAACCGCCACGATCACCGGCACCGAAAAAACCAGCGGGATCGCGAAATACTGCGCCTCGCGATCGACGATCCAGCTATAGATCACCCACGCCGCGCCGAGCGCGAACGTGATGAGGCCGACCGTCACGGCTGCGATGTTCAGGGCCAGTTTCGAAGGCTGGCGGCGCGTCTTGGCATCGTCATTGTTGTCGCGCGGGGACGATTTCATCGGAAGAGTACGGCTTCGGGCCGGAACGGGAATAAAGGCACAGGAGACCCCATCCGCTCCGATCGCGCAAGAGGGCCGCCGCCGGCCGGCCCCGGCGCGTTCGTCAGCGCGCATTACAACCCGAACGACGCCGCCAGTTCGTCGAGCAGTCCGCGCTGGAACGCGACGAACCGTTCGCCCGGCTGCTGCGCGATCGCGAGGTCGAGCATCGGATCGGCGACGTCGGTACGAATGCCGGCCAGTTCCTCGACGATCGCGAGCCCGCAGAACGGCACGTACGCCTCCGAATAGCCGCCTTCGTGAACGATCACGAGCCGCCCGCCGCAATGGCGCTGCGCGGCATCTTTCACCGCACGCGTCATGAACCGGTAGCTGTCGGTATGCAACTGCATGCGCGCGAGCGGATCGACCGCACTCGCGTCGAGGCCGCTGGCGATGACGATCAACTCGGGCCGGAAACGCGCCAGCGCCGGCAGCACGATCCGCTCGAACGCGTAGCGATAGGCATCGTCGCCGCTGCCCGCGAGCAGAGGCACGTTCAGGTTCGCGCCGACGCCCGCGCCTTCGCCGCGATCGTCCGCGCCGCTATAGCCGGGCGGGAAGCAGCGGTCCTGATGCAGCGAGATCGTCAGCGTGTCCGGATCGTCGTAGTAGATCGACTGCGTGCCGTTGCCGTGATGCACGTCCCAGTCGATCACCGCGACGCGCTCGATGCCGTGTTTCGCGCGGGCGGCCTCGATCGCGATCGGAATGTTCGCCAGCATGCAGAAGCCCATCGGGCGATCGCGCAGGCAGTGGTGACCGGGCGGCCGCGACAGCGAGAACGCGTTGGCCGCGCGCTCGCCGACGACCGTATCGACGGCCGCGATCGCAAGGCCGGCAGACAGCGCGGCGATCTCGTAGCTCCCTTTGCCGAACGGCGCGAGATCGCCGAGGTCGCCGCCGTTCGCGTCGCTGAGTGCGCGGAACGCGTCGAGATAGTGCGCGGGATGAATGCGCAGCAGGTCGGCGGTCGTTGCCGGTTCGGCGCCGCGCAGGTCGAGCTGCGCGGCCAGGCCCGAGGCCTGCACGAGCGACAGGAAACGGCGCTTCGAATCGGGCGATTCCGCGTAGCCTGCGCTCGACGGCGGCTGGACCCAGCCGCCGACCGGGAAGAACAGCGCATGCGTGCCGCCGGTGTGCCAGAAAGTGCGTTCGTCGGTGAAAAAAGCAGTGCGATTCATGGATGTGCGAGACCTGTCACGGTTGGGAGGAAACGGAGGCGTGCGTGCGGCGATCGATGTGGCGCAGCGCGGCGAAAGACACGATCGCGACAGCCGTCGCGATCGTGAACAGCGCGTGCATCGTGCCGCCGGCGTCGAGCATCAGCCCGGCGAGCAACGGGCCGGCAGCGAGGCCGGCGCCGATCACGAAATTGAGCGTGGCCACGAGGCGGCCCGACGAATCGATCTGCGCGACGGTCGCGAGGATGAACGGCAGGACGAATGTCCACGCGAACTTGAACGCGAAGATCGCCGCGCTGTAACCGCCGGCTTGCCGCATCACGGCGAGCGCGACGAGCGAGGCCGCCAGCAGCGCGTAACCGGCCGTCAGCATGGCGCGCCGCGCGAGCCGGCCGCCCGCGCACGACGCGAGCGCCGCGCCGGCGATGCCCATCACGCTTGCGATCGCGAGTACGTTGCCGGTCGACTGCGGATCGAGCCCGGCTTCGGCCGCGGCCCGGCTCGCGAACGTCCACACGCTGCCGATCGCGAGATAGAACGTCAGCACCGCGCCGATCGCAAGCACGATCAAGCCTTGCGGCGTCCGTGCCGCCGCGCCGCGCGCGTGTTGCGCAGGCGCGGTTCGCGCGCCCAGCGATGACGGGAAGCCGCGCGACAGCGGCGCGGCGAGCAGCGCGAGCCCGGCGAGCGCGACGTACAGCGCGCGCAGCCCGAATGCCGCGAATACATGCGGCAGCACGAACAGGCCGATCGCGCCCGCGATCAACTGGCCGACGACCCACAGGCCGTACACGCGGTCGCTGTTCTCGCTTGTTGCGGCGCTCGTCATGCAGAGCACCATCAGCGAACCACCGCCGAGCGCGGTCACGGCGCGCAGTGCGAGCAGCGCGACGAAGCCCGGCATCCACAGCGCGGTCAGCAGGTTGCCCGCGCCGAACAGCGCGATGGCGAACGCGGCCACGCGGCGTGCGTCGATGCGACCGAGCCACAGGTACGACGGCACGGTCGCGAGGCTGAACGCACCGAGTTCGACGAAGAAGTAGGTGCCGATCTGCGAGGCGGACAGCCCGAGCTGCGTCGCGAGCTGGCCGGCGACGGCGGGCGCGACGAGCAGCAGCAGCGGCGTGATGGCCGCGAACACGACGAGCGCGACGAGCGTCGAGCGCGCGAAGGCCGATGCGCGGCCGTCGGGCGGGAGTGCGGCATCCGGGGACAGGGTTTTCATGGCGGGATCTCGTGTGGGGAATCAGAACAGGTGGTACATGCCGACCATCGCGCCGAACTGCGATGCGCCGGCGAGCGGCGTCGGGTCGTATTCGTAGACGGTCTGCGAACTCTGGCCGCTGTTGCGCGCATAGCCGAGGTTCACGTAGGCGACGGTGCGTTTCGACAGCGCATACGTGGTGCTCGCGATGAACAGCGTCGGGTGGCCGATGGCCGGCGCGCGCGAGTCGGTGTGGTAGACGCCCGCGTTCAGGCCGATCCCGTTCGGTGTCAGGTAGCGCGCACCGCCCCAGACGATCGTGCGCGCGGCGTCGAGGTCGCCGGTCAGGCGTTCGACACCTGCATAGACGGTGAGCGGCAGCGCGGCGAACGCATAGCGTGCGGCGAGCGTGCCGAGTTCGCGGCGGCGTGCCGACGTGTCGTCGGCCGCCGATACCTCGCCGTGTGCCTGATGCAGCACCGCGCTGACCGACAGGCCGTTGCTCGTGTACTGGCCGCCGAGTTCGAGCACGCGTCCGGCGCGCGTATTGCCGGCGACGCCGGACGTCGCGGCAAGCGCCTCGACGTCGAAGCCGGCGAAGGTCGGCGACTGGTACTTGACGGAGTGGTCGATGAAGTTCGCGTTCATCGGCACGATGACGCCCTGGCCGCTGTACGACGCGTACCAGAGCGGGTCGTAGAACAGCGTCTTGTCGAACAGCACGCTGAACTGACGGCCGAGCGTGACGGTGCCCACGGGCCCGGCGACGCCGACGTACGCGCCGCGGAAGAACGCGTAGCCGGGCGCGGTCGCGGTGCCGTCGTTGAGGTTGAGGCCCTGTTCGAGCTTGAACAGCGCACGCCAGCCGCCGCCGAGATCCTCGTTGCCCTTCAGCCCGACCTGAGAAGGCAGGATGCCGTAGTTCTGCAACTGCACGGCCGAACGGCGCCCGTCGGCATGCGTCAGGTATTGCACGCCGGCATCGAGCGCGCCGTACAGCGTGAGGGTCGACTGCGCATGCGCGCCGGCGCCGCACGCGGCAAGCGTCGCGACGGCCGCGGCCGTGCGGATGAAGCGGGGTTTCGTCACGTGGGGTTCTCCATACCGTCCTGCATCGGTTTGTCGTTGGTGTTGTCGCGACGCAGTGTCCGCAGCGGGAAAACCTTCGAACAGTCGTACAGATGAACGGTGCGGAAAACCCGAGGTGCGCGGCATGGTCGCGACGCGCTGGCGTCGCGCGGCGTGCTGCGGAGCAGCAACGTGCCGCGTACCGTTCAAATGGATGGGGCTGGCGCCGGTTCCGGCACCGGGGCCTGTCAAAAAAGCCGGTCGCTATAATCGGCCGGTGTCGTTGCGCACGTCAGCAGCCCGATCGGGCAGGGGAGCGGAAGGTGAGGATCACGACGGATATCGGGCAGGATCTCGAAGCGCTGCGTGACGTGCCGGCAGCCATCGTGCTCGACGACTTCGCCTGGCCGCCGCTGCCGTCCCGGCGTGCGGATTTCGACGGCGTCACGCGCGGCGACGCATCGCAGCGCGAACTCGGGTTGATGCTGCTCGACCTGTACGCGGTTGCCGCGCGGTCCGGCATCGGCGAATTCGAATACCGCTTCTTTTCGCTGCTGCAGGTGCTCATTCCGTTCGACGCCGCGTGGACAGGCGTCGCAACTCATGTGCCGACCGGCCCGGTGATGCACAACAGCTTCCTGTACCGTCTGCCGCACGCGTTCTTCAGCGACTGGAAGCGCGTGCGCGATTGCGACCCGCTCGCGCACCGCACGCTGCGCGGCGCACACGGCCATGCGGTGCGGCTGTCGGTCGTCGAGCCGGGGCTCGATGCACGGTTTCGCGACTGGTGCGTGAAGTACGGGCTCGCGCAACTGATGTGCGTGTGCACGCTCGATCGCCGTTTCGGCCTGACGACGTTCATGTCGATCTACCGTCAGGGCCTGAACCGTCCGTTCAGCGATGACGATGCACGCCGTTTCGAGGAAGTGATTCCGCATCTCGCGGCGGCGCTGACGATCAATCGCGCTGCGCAGCTCACGCGCGAGCGCGGCGATGCAGTTGCGCCGGCCGCCCGCGCGTTGTGCGACAACTTCGGTGTGCTGCATCACGCCGATCATGGTTTCGACGACGTGCTGCGCACCGAGTGGCCGGCATGGGCCGGTGCACGCGTGCCGGAGCCGCTCGTTGCGCACCTGCGGCGCCAGACGGGCCAGCCGTTCGTCGGCGATGCGTTGCGGATCCAGTGCGTGCCGGTTGCGGGGCTGTTCCAGATCGAGGCGCGGCCGCGCTCGCTGCTCGACCGCCTGAGCCCGCGCGAGCTCGCGGCGATCCGCTATTACGGCGCCGGGCGCTCGCACAAGGAAGTCGCGCAACAGATGGCGATTTCGCCGACGACCGTGCGCCACTACCTGCGCTGTGCGTACCGCAAGCTCGGCATGCACGACAAGAGCCAGATCGCCGGCGTGCTCGGCGCGACGGGCGGCGCGGCCGACGACGAACCGGTGGAAGCCGGCGGCGAGCCGCGCTGACGCATGCGAACGCCGTGCGTCGCACGGGGTTGCGTGAATGGTTGTGCCCGCAACCATTGAGCGTTATGCTCGTCAGCTCCCAGGAGACGGAATTCCATCATGAACGACACGAATTCAGGGTCGGTGCGCGCGGCGGTGGTCGGGGTCGGCGCGATCGGCGGATTGCTCGCGGCCGCGTTGTCGCGGGCCGGGATGACCGTGAGCGCGTACGCGCGCGGCGCGACGCTCGACGCGCTGAACGCGCACGGCGTGCGCGTGATCGACGAGGCGGGCACGACGTCGTCGGTTCCGGTGCGAGCGAGTGACGATGCGGCCGCGCTCGGCGTGCAGGACTACGTGGTGATCGCGCTGAAGGCACAGGCACTGCCGGCATTGGCCGCGCGCATCGCGCCGCTGGTCGGGCCGGACACCGTGATCGTCGCGGCGATGAACGGGCTGCCGTGGTGGTTCACGCACGGGCTCGAAGGCGCGCTCGACGGCGTGCCGCTCGACGCGGTCGACCCGGCCGGCGCGGTGTCGGCAGCGTTGCCGCCCGCACAGGCGATCGGGTGCGTCGTCCATTTGTCGTCGAGTACCGACGCGCCGGGCGTCGTGCGGCGCGGGCGCGGCAACCGGCTGATCGTCGGGGCGCCCGATGCGCGGCTCGATACGGCCGCTGCCCGGTTTGCCACGGCGCTCGCGGCGGGCGGTTTCGACGTCGAGTCGACGCCGGCGATCCGGGCCGAGATCTGGACGAAGCTGTGGGGCAACATGAACATGAATCCGCTGAGCGCGCTGACGGGATCGACGGCCGAGCAGCTGCTCGACGATCCGTTCACGCAGGGTCTCGCGCTGCGGATGATGGAGGAGGCGGCCGCGATCGGCGCGAAGCTCGGCCTGTCGACGGGGATGAGCGGGCCCGAGCGGATCGCGGTCACGCGCAAGCTCGGTGCGTTCAAGACGTCGATGCTGCAGGATTTCGAAGCGGGCCGCGCGCTCGAGATCGGGCCGATCCTCGGTGTGTTTCCCGAGCTCGGGCGCAAGCTCGACGTGCCGACTCCGTATTGCGACGCGGTGCTCGGGCTGCTGCGCCAGCTGGCGACGAACAGCGGGTTATAAGCGCGGGCGGGGCCGCTGCATGCGCGATGCCGGCGAGGTGGCGCGCTGCAATCCGGTTGCCGCGCGCAGCGCATCACGCAAAGCGGGCCGCCCGCGTCGCTGGTGTGGCGACCGGGGCGGCCCGTCGAATTCATCGGATCAATACTGCGGACGTCGTGCCCGCGTGCCGGTCAGTCGTCCCGCTCGATCGCGTGCGCGACGACCTTGTCGAGCAGCCGCTCGAATGTCTGGCGTTCGCTGTCGGACAGGCATGCGAGCAAGCCATCGTTCCACTTGCGCACGATCGGCATGATCTTGCGATGCAGCGCGCGGCCGTCGGCGGTCAGCGCGATCAACACGATCCGGCCATCCTCCTCGCTTGCGCTGCGTTCGAGCAGCCCCTGGCGCAGCAGCGCCTCGGCCGCCCGGCTCGCCTGGCTCTTGTCGAGATTGGTGTGGCGCGCCAGATCCATGATCGAGAACGGGCCGAAGGCGCCGACGGCGGCGATCACGCGCGCCTCGGGCAGCGAGATGTCGAGCTTGTGCCGGTACACCTCGCCGATCCCGCGGTCGGATCGCTTCGTGAGCGCGTGGAGGCGATAGGTCAGAAACTGATCGAGCCCGGCTTGACGGCCTTTCATGTCGAATCCTGAAGAAAAAGGGCGGGCCCGATTGTTCCTGTATCGCGCGCTCGGGTCAACGGTCAGTGTGCGCCGTACTTCAGGCGTGTCAATTGCTCCGCTTCGTTCGCGAGCAGATTGGCCGCGTCGCGGATCGCGACGTCGAGCGTGATCGGCCCGGGAGCCGGCGAGAAGCAGCCGGAAAAATGTTCGGACAGGCGCGGCAGCGCGGCCGGGTCGACCGCGCCGGACAGCAGCGACGCGGGCACGCCCGCGGCCTGCGCGTGGCGGCACGCGATGAACGGCGCCTTGCCGTGCAGCGTCTGTACGTCGGAGCGGCCTTCGCCGGTGATCAGCCAGCCCGCGCCGGCGAGCGCCGCGTCGAGCCCGACCTGTCGCGCGACCACCTCGGCCCCCGCTTCGAATTGCGCACCGAGCATGTGCAGCGCGAATCCGAGGCCGCCCGCGGCACCGGCGCCCGGCAGGTCGCGGCCGCGACGGTCGAGCGCGCCTTCGAGCAGGTCGGCGAAGCGGGCGAGTGCGGCGTCGAGGGTGGCGACCTGCTCGGGCGTCACGCCCTTTTGCGGGCCGAATACGGCGGTTGCGCCGTGCGCGCCCGTCAGCGGGTTGTCGACGTCGGACATGCCGATGAATTCGGTTTCCTTCAGCCGTGGGTCGAGCCCCGACGCGTCGACGCGCGCGATGTCGGCGAGCCGCGACGGCACGGGCTCGACCGGCTGGCCGCCCGCGTCGAAGCACTGCAGGCCGAGGCCTGCGAGCAGCCCGGCGCCCGCGTCGTTGGTGCTGCTGCCGCCCAGCGCGACGAAGAAGCGGCGCACGCCTTCGTCGAGCAGCGTGCGGATCGCCTCGCCCATCCCGCGCGTGCTGCGCGCGTCGACCGGCACGCTCATGCCGACCGGATCCGTGATGCCGACGATCTCGGCCGTTTCGACGATCGCGGTGCGCGCGTCGATCACGCCGACCGCCGCGTCGCGCGCCGCGAGCGACGCACCGGCTACCCGCAGCGTGCGCCGCGTGCCGCCGCCTGCCAGCATCGCGTCGAGCGTGCCTTCGCCGCCGTCGGCCATCGGGCAGCAGCGCACGACGGCGTCGGGCCGGGCGCGGCGGATGCCGGTGGCGATCGCGTCCGCGACCTGCTCGGCGGAAAGCGAGCCTTTGAACGAATCGGGCGCGATGACGACGACAGGCGCGGACGGGTGTTGCGGCATGGTGTCTCCGGAAGGCGTGATTGGTGTGAAGAATATTGGGGCGCGACGGCGGTGCACCCTCATTCGGAGCTTACAGGATGGCAGGCCCGTGGTGGATACGCCATGCGGCATAGCGGCGATCCGCGCGCATTGCCGTGCGAAGGGCTGCCGGCGCGGTGCGGACGTACGCGCGTCGCGCCGATCTGGCGGTGTGAGGAAAATTGTTTGCTAGAATAGTCGATTCTTCCGGCCAAAGCCGTGCTCCGAGCCGCTTGCGCTAGCCATCCGGCGCGTGCAGGGATGGCGTGGCGCTCCGGCGCGGCGAGTGTATGTGACGCACATCACGCCGCAGGCAGGCACGGCAAGGAAAACCCGATTCGCTCGAATAATTTTAGGACGATTGAAGCCATGGCTAACGTTGTTGAGAACCTCGGCAAGCTTGAACGCCGCGTGACGATTTCCCTGCCGAAAGACACCGTGCAGAAGGAAATCGACGCCCGTATCCAGAAACTCGCGAAGAACGTGCGCATGCCGGGTTTCCGCCCGGGCAAGGTGCCGCTGAAGATGGTCGCGCAACAGTACGCGGGTCAGGTCGAAGCGGAAGTGCTGAGCGACAAGATCGGCCAGGAATTCTTCACGATCAGCCGCGCGGAAAACCTGCGCGTCGCCGGCCAGCCGAGCTTCGAGCCGAAGCAGGAGCAGGCTGAAGATGCATACGCGTTCGACGCGACGTTCGAGGTCTACCCGGAAGTCAAGATCGGCGATCTGGCGACGGCTGAAGTCGAGCGCTCGACGACGTCGATCGGCGACGCCGAAATCGACCGCACGCTGGACATCCTGCGCAAGCAGCGCGTGCACTTCCACGCACGCGGCGAAGCCGGCGAGCACGGCGACGGCGGCGCGGACACCGCAGCGAAGAACGGCGACCGCGTGACGGTCGACTTCGTCGGCAAGATCGACGACGTCGCGTTCCAGGGCGGCACGGCCGAAGATTTCCCGTTCGTGCTCGGCGAAGGCCGCATGCTGCCGGAATTCGAAACCGCAGCGCTGGGCCTGAAGGTCGGCGAAGCGCGCACGTTCGACCTGAAGTTCCCGGACGACTACCACGGCAAGGACGTGGCAGGCAAAACGGCCCAGTTCACGGTCACGATGAAGAAGATCGAGTGGCCGCACCTGCCGGAAATCGACGGTGAATTCGCGAAGTCGCTCGGCATCGAAGACGGCGATCTCGCGAAGATGCGCGCCGAGATCAAGGAAAACCTCGAGCGCGAAGCGAAGCGCCGCACGCAATCGATCGTCAAGAACCAGGTGATGGACGCGCTGCTGAAGATCTCCGAACTCGACGTGCCGAAGGCGCTGATTGAGCAGGACCAGCAACGCCTCGTCGAAATGGCTCGCCAGGATCTGGCGCAGCGCGGCGTGCCGAACGCGAAGGACGCACCGATCCCGGCCGAGATGTTCACCGAGCAGGCAGAGCGCCGCGTGAAGCTGGGCCTCGTGCTGGCCGAGCTGGTGAAGTCGAACGGCCTCGAAGCGAAGCCGGAACAGATCCGCGCGGAAGTCGACGAGTTCGCGAAGAGCTACGAAGACCCGAAGGAAGTGGTCCGCTGGTATTATTCGAACCAGCAGCGCCTCGCCGAGATGGAAGCGTTCGTCGTTGAAAGCAACGTCGTCGATTTCGTGCTGGGCAAGGCGAAGGTGACGGACAAGGAAGTGAGCTTCGAAGCACTCGCGAGCGCATCGGCGCAAGCGTAAGTGTTGCTCTAGCGGCGTGCCGGCTGTCGGAGCGACGGCCCGCACGCCGTTTTTACGTCAAGCGCACGGTTGCCATTAATATGGCGATTGAGCGGGCGGCTTCCTTCCGTTCAATTTTCCATTCGAACAAGGTTCATTGAATGATCACTCGCGCTGAATTGCTGGACATGCTTGCTTCGAACGCGCCGCAAGGTTTCGAGGCGCAAGCGCTGGGGCTGGTGCCGATCGTCGTCGAAACGAGCGGCCGCGGCGAGCGTTCGTACGATATCTATTCGCGTCTCCTGAAGGAGCGCTTGGTGTTCATGGTCGGCGAAGTGAACGACCAGACCGCCAACCTCGTGGTCGCGCAGTTGCTGTTCCTCGAGAGCGAGAATCCCGACAAGGACATCAGCCTGTACATCAACAGCCCGGGCGGGTCGGTGTCGGCCGGCATGGCGATCTACGACACGATGCAGTTCATCAAGCCGGACGTGTCGACGCTGTGCATGGGCCTCGCGGCCAGCATGGGCGCGTTCCTGCTCGCGTCGGGCGCGAAGGGCAAGCGTTTCGCGCTGCCGAACTCGCGCGTGATGATTCACCAGCCGCTCGGCGGCGCACGCGGCCAGGCATCGGACATCGAGATCCAGGCGCGCGAAATCCTCTACCTGAAGGAGCGGCTGAACCAGTTGCTCGCGCAGCACACGGGCCAGGACGTCGAACGCATCGCGCGCGACACCGACCGTGATAACTTCATGTCGAGCGAGGATGCGAAGGCGTACGGGCTGATCGACCAGGTGCTGCTGAAGCGCCCGTGAGCTTAAGTGGGGTGCCGCCCCGATTCGTGCGGCGCCCCTGCGACTTCCCGAACGCCCAGAGCATCTGCGGCAAGCGCATCCGGTCGGCTCCGGTCGCGCCCTAGGCGCGGTGCCCGGAGCATTCGGCGTATCATGTCATTTACCTGTCCGGAGGCTCTACATTCATGGCGGACAAAAAAGGTTCGAACAGCGAGAAGCTGTTGTATTGCTCGTTTTGCGGAAAAAGCCAGCATGAGGTGAAAAAACTCATCGCGGGCCCGTCGGTGTTCATCTGCGATGAATGTATCGACCTCTGCAACGAAATCATTCGCGACGAGGCGGCTGCCGCCGGCGTCGAGGCCAGCCTGTCCCGGTCGGATCTGCCGAGCCCGCAGGAAATTCGCGACATCCTCGATCAGTACGTGATCGGCCAGGAGCGCGCGAAGAAGATCCTCGCGGTGGCCGTGTACAACCACTACAAGCGCCTGAAGCATCTCGACAAGAAGGACGACGTCGAGCTGTCGAAGAGCAACATCCTGCTGATCGGCCCGACGGGCTCCGGCAAGACGCTGCTCGCGCAGACGCTCGCGCGGTTGCTCAACGTTCCGTTCGTGATCGCCGATGCGACGACGCTGACCGAAGCCGGCTACGTCGGCGAGGACGTCGAGAACATCATCCAGAAGCTGTTGCAGAACTGCAACTACGAGGTCGACAAGGCCCAGCGCGGGATCGTCTACATCGACGAAATCGACAAAATCAGCCGCAAGTCGGACAACCCGTCGATCACGCGCGACGTGTCGGGCGAGGGCGTCCAGCAGGCACTGCTGAAGCTCGTCGAGGGCACGATGGCGTCGGTGCCGCCGCAGGGCGGCCGCAAGCACCCGAACCAGGACTTCATCCAGGTCGACACGACCAACATCCTGTTCATCTGCGGCGGTGCGTTCGACGGTCTCGAAAAGGTGATCACCGATCGTACCGAGAAAACCGGTATCGGCTTCGGTGCGACGGTCAAGAGCAAGCAGGAGCGTGACGCGGGCGAAGTGCTGCGTGAAACGGAGCCGGAAGACCTGATCAAATTCGGTCTGATCCCCGAATTGATCGGCCGCCTGCCGGTGGTCGCGACGCTCGGCAAGCTCGATGAAGCGGCGCTGATGAAGATCCTGGTCGAGCCGAAGAATGCGCTCGTCAAGCAGTATCACAAACTGTTCGCGATGGAGCGCGTCGAGCTGGAGATCCGGCCGGGCGCGCTGCAGGCAGTCGCCCGCAAGGCGATCCGCCGCAAGACCGGCGCGCGCGGTTTGCGTTCGATCATCGAACAGGCGTTGCTCGACGTGATGTACGAGCTGCCGACGATGAAAGGGGTCAGCAAGGTCATCATCGACGAAAACGTCATCGATGGCGACGGCAAGCCTTTGCTGATCTATGAGGACACGCCGAAGGTGGCGGGTTCGAACTGACCGGCTTGCCGACGATGTTCTGCGAAAAAGGCCGTTCATGAGTCCGTGGGCGGCTTTTTTTCGTTTATCTTGTGGGTAACTCTGACTCGACTCGCGGTGGTTACTTTCTTACCGAATATTTCCCGCACTTGAAGGCTTGCAATTCGTTGTGGCGGCCTCAATTACCGAACAATTGATTCCACTCATGGGGAAATGAAATGTCAGGCACCCAACTTCTTCCGCCGGAACGCATCACGCTCCCGCTGCTGCCGCTGCGGGATGTCGTCGTTTTCCCGCACATGGTCATTCCGCTCTTCGTGGGCCGGCCGAAATCGATCAAGGCCCTCGAAGCAGCGATGGAAGGCGGCAAGCACATCATGCTTGTCGCCCAGAAAACCGCAGCCAAGGACGAACCGACCGAAAAGGACATGTACGAGGTCGGTTGTATCGCCAACATCCTGCAGATGCTGAAGCTGCCGGACGGCACCGTGAAGGTGCTCGTCGAGGGCCTGCAGCGTGCGAAGGCGTTGTCGATCGAAGAGCAGGAAACGCAATTCTCCTGCGAAGTGATGCCGCTCGAGCCCGATCACGCCGACAGCGCTGAAACGGAAGCGCTGCGCCGCGCGATCGTGTCGCAGTTCGACCAGTACGTGAAGCTGAACAAGAAGATCCCGCCGGAGATCCTCACGTCGCTGTCGGGCATCGACGAAGCGGGCCGCCTCGCCGACATGATCGCCGAGCGCCTGCCGCTGAAGCTCGACCAGAAGCAGCACATCCTCGAGATGTTCCCGGTCATCGAGCGCCTCGAGCACCTGCTCGCGCAACTCGAAGCCGAGATCGACATCCTGCAGGTCGAAAAGCGCATCCGCGGGCGCGTGAAGCGCCAGATGGAAAAGAGCCAGCGCGAGTACTACCTGAACGAGCAGGTCAAGGCGATCCAGAAGGAACTGGGCGAAGGCGAAGAGGGTGCGGACCTCGAGGAACTCGAGAAGCGCATCAACGCCGCGCGCATGCCGAAGGAAGCGAAGAAGAAGGCCGACGCCGAGCTGAAGAAGCTGAAGCTGATGTCGCCGATGTCGGCGGAAGCCACCGTCGTGCGCAACTACATCGACACGCTGATCGGCCTGCCGTGGCGCAAGAAGAGCAAGGTCAACAACGACCTGTCGAACGCCGAGCAGGTGCTCGACGAAGATCACTTCGGCCTCGAGAAGGTGAAGGAACGCATCCTCGAGTATCTCGCGGTGCAACAGCGCGTGGACAAGGTCAAGGCGCCGATCCTGTGCCTCGTCGGGCCCCCGGGCGTCGGCAAGACCTCGCTCGGCCAGTCGATCGCCCGTGCGACGAACCGCAAGTTCGTCCGGATGGCACTCGGCGGCGTGCGTGACGAAGCCGAGATCCGCGGCCACCGTCGTACGTATATCGGTTCGATGCCGGGCAAGATCCTGCAGAGCCTCACGAAGGTCGGCGTGCGCAATCCGCTCTTCCTGCTCGACGAAGTCGACAAGATGGGCATGGATTTCCGCGGCGATCCGTCGTCGGCGCTGCTCGAGGTGCTCGATCCGGAACAGAACCACACGTTCGCCGACCACTACATCGAAGTCGACTTCGACCTGTCGGATGTGATGTTCGTCGCGACGTCGAACTCGCTGAACATCCCGCCGCCGCTGCTCGACCGGATGGAAGTGATCCGTCTGTCGGGCTATACGGAAGACGAGAAGGTCAGCATTGCCCAGCGTTACCTGCTGCCGAAGCAGAAGAAGAACAACGGGCTGAAGGAAGGCGAGATCGAGGTCACCGAGCAGGCGATCCGCGACATCATCCGCTACTACACGCGCGAAGCCGGTGTGCGTTCGCTCGAGCGGGAAGTGTCGAAGATCTGCCGCAAGGTCGTGAAGATGCTGCTGCTGAAGAAGGCATCGGGCGCGATCAAGGTCGACGGCGAGAACCTCGATACCTTCCTCGGCGTGCGCAAGTACGACTTCGGCCTCGCGGCGAAGGAAAACCAGGTCGGTCAGGTGACGGGCCTCGCGTGGACGGAAGTCGGTGGCGATCTGCTGACGATCGAAGCCGCGGTGATGCCGGGCAAGGGCAACGTGATCCGTACGGGTTCGCTCGGCGACGTGATGAAGGAGTCGGTCGAGGCGGCACGTTCGGTCGTGCGCTCGCGTTCGCGGCGTCTGGGCATCAAGGACGAAGCGTTCGAGAAGCAGGACATCCACATCCACGTGCCGGAAGGCGCGACGCCGAAGGACGGTCCGTCCGCCGGCGGTGCGATGACGACCGCGCTGGTGTCGGTGCTGACGGGTATCCCGGTGCGTGCCGATGTCGCGATGACGGGCGAAATCACGCTGCGTGGTGAAGTCCTGCCGATCGGTGGCCTGAAGGAGAAGCTGCTCGCAGCGCATCGCGGTGGCATCAAGCTCGTGCTGATCCCGGAAGAGAACGTCAAGGATCTCGCCGAGATTCCGGACAACGTGAAGAACGCGATCGAGATCGTGCCGGTCCGCTGGATCGACAAAGTGCTTGAACTCGCGCTCGAGCGTTCGCCGACCCCGCTGCCGCCGGAAGAAGAGGCGAAGGCGGCGGCACCGGTCGCCGATGCGGCGAAGGATGCCGGCTCGACGGAATTCGTCAAGCACTGAGCATCGGAGTGCCGTTCGTTCTGACGGTTGTTCACGAAACCCGCGGCTTGGCCGCGGGTTTTTTTATGCGTCCCGGAATCGTATGCGCGAGCGTGGAAAATATTCGCACCGGGGCTTTGCAAAATGATCGGGGATGAATTAAACTTGCGGGCTCGCTGGTTGTTGATGCCGAAACGCAGATCGCAGCCAGAACGAATCGGAAACGGGTGCTTAGCTCAGCTGGTAGAGCGGCGCCCTTACAAGGCGTAGGTCGGGGGTTCGAACCCCTCAGCACCCACCAGTTTCCAGATTCAGCCAGACCAAGGAGCGGTAGTTCAGTCGGTTAGAATACCGGCCTGTCACGCCGGGGGTCGCGGGTTCGAGTCCCGTCCGCTCCGCCAAACAAACAACAATGCCCGCCTCGTGCGGGCATTGTTGTTTTTGCGTTCGGTTTGCGCCAGATCCCGGGCGCAAACCGAACGCAAAAACGGCGGGGGAAATCGTCTGCGCGGCCTCCGGGGCGCGCCGCCGTCAGAACGGAAAACCCGCGACCGCTCGAACGCGGTCGCGGGTTTTTCATGCTTTCTCGCCACAGAGGCGCCGTTTTTTCCGGCTCGCGCGGGGCTGTATTACTGAACGCGTATTACCGGCGGCAACTTGTAGGTTCCATTCAGGAGCGGGGCGTCCGGCAAGTAGGTGCGCAGCGTCAGATTGAACGCGCCGGCAGGGGCCGGCAGCCAGTTGCTGGCGGGGACACCCGCGGGTCGCACATGGCTGATGGTGAGCACGAGCGAGCCGTCGCTCGCGAACTGAAAGTTCGACGCCGGATAGGACAGCGCATAGATTCGATCGGGATTCGGATAAAAGAAAGCCTGCGCCTGGTTCGTGCCGGCGTACAGCGTCAATGACCAGAAGGCGCGCGCCGGAGGAAGCTGTCCCGCCGGGAACGTCATCTGATAGACGCCGTTGCCGTCGTAATTCGCCCCCGACGTGTTCGCCGCTCCCGTACTGGTGTAGTAGATCGCTTCGCTACCGGGCAGCGCACCGAGGCCGTTCAGCGCAACGCGCGCCCGTAGCGTGTACTGGGTTCCATAGTTGCCGACGTTGGCCGGGCCGCCTGTCCAGCCATTTGCGTCGGTACTCGTCTGGGCGGTGGCTTGCTGCGTTCCGCCGCCCGTCAGACTCGCCAGCGCCTCTGCCGCGCCTGCGTCGATCGATGCGACGTCGGCGGACGACGCGTTGAAGGTCTGCGCCGGGCCTATACCTGTCACGTCGAGTGCGTTCGTCGCCTCGGCCGTATCCTGCGGCGTCGGCGGACTCTTTTTCAAGAGCCGGTTCACGTACTGAAAATACGACGGCCAGTTGGCATAACCGGGCGGCTTTTGCGTGTCCACGCTGTCCCACGCAGCGACACCGGTTCCAGCGGGGCGCGACACGACCAGTTGATTCTGAACGGCCCACGCGGCGGGGTAATCGTTCGCATCGCTCACGTAAGTCCGCGCCAACGCCCACACCGCGTTGGTCGACGAGCGGAGCACGGTGACGCCTGCCGGGGCGGTTCCCTGCCAGTTCGGCCCCACGACCCAAAAGACCTTCGCGACACCGTTGTCGGCGCTCGTGCCGCGAATCGCGAAGTTGTTCGTATAGGCGTCCATCAGCGCGAGGGAAAAGTAGCGGGTGCCGCTGGCGGGTGTGTCGATCTGAACAGGACCGGCGTCCAGTTGAAGCATGGCGACGGAATACAGCGTGTCGTGATTGGGCTTCGTCACCGAGGTGGACGAAGCATCGGACAGCTGGCGACTGTGCACAAACGTATTCGGCGCAAGGCCCTGAGCGATGTAGCTCTGTCGGGTTGCGTAGAACTGGTACAGCGGAATCGTGAATAGCGTGGCACTGTTTGCGGCATTTTTCGTCGCGACGGGCGAAACGCCCGAGCTATCGACACTTTCCCCATTGCAGCCCGCCAGAAGGCCGACAGAGGCAGCGAATGCGACGAGGCGCGCGTGGTGAAGAAAACTCATCGAGTGGTGCGGTAGGGTTGAATGGTCGAATGGGCCGCACCCGTTCATCGTTTCGTCGACGAGCGTGGCACGGATTGCACGGCGCGAAAAGCGTATCCGGCTTGCGATGCGGCACGAACGATCTATTTTCGATATGCAAAGTCCGACGACTCGTTAGGGCGGTGTCGACCGATCGGCATCGTGCGGTTGATCCTTGTCGCCTTTCCGGTCGTCACGTTTCTCGTGGCCCATGCCGGGCTTGTGCCGTGTGCTCCCGTGTCGGGCGCGTTCCGTTGGCTCGATTCGCGGTCCTGGCGGTGCCGTGCGGTCGTCGGCGCGAATGACGCCAGCCCCGCATCGGGCAAGCCGCTCCGCGAACGAGTGATCGTGTGCTGCCGGGAGCCTGGGCGGCCGCGATGGGGGACGATCATTGGGCGAGCTGCTTTTCGAACTTCGCGAGGAGAGGCGGGTGACGGTGCGTGCCCGGTTCTGAAAGACGGGTATTTTTGCCTGTACTTCCTGTGGTGATCGCCGCGGGCGCCGCCGCTTTTCTCCCGTTCTACCCCGTATGTTGTAATATCGGGCGTTTTGTCCAATTTTCCCGTCACGCATGCTCGATTTCTTCCGTAATCACCAGCGCCTGATGATGGCGCTCCTGCTCCTGATCGTGTTGCCGGGGCTGGGTTTCGTCGGGATCCAAGGCTTCCGCGGCTTCTTCGACGATAGTGCGAACGTCGCGGCAGTCAACGGGCACAAGATCACGCGGGTCGAATTCGACGGCGCGTTCCGCCAGCAGATCGACCAGGCGCGCCAGGCACTCGGCGGGCAGTTCGACATCAAGATGTTCGATACGCCCGAGCACCGCAAGCAGGTGCTCGACGGCCTGATCCAGCAACGCGTGCTGGCCGACGAGACCCAACGTCTGCACCTGACCGCATCGGACAACGCCGTGCGCGACGCACTGATGAGCGACCCGATGATCGCGTCGCTGAAGAAGCCCGACGGGTCGATCGACGTCGAGCGCTATGCGCAGCTGCTGTCGTTCCAGGGGATGACGCCCGAGCAGTATCAGGAGCGCGTGCGCTACAGCCTCGCGCTGCAGCAGATTCCGGCCAGCATCGTGTCGAGCGCGTTCACGCCGAAGAGCCTCGCGCAACGTCTGTCCGAACTCGCCGCGCAGCAGCGCGAAGTGCAGGCGCTCGTGCTGAAGACGAGCGACTTCGCCGCAAAGGTCCGGCCGACCGACGCGCAGCTCACCGCGTACTACGACGCGCACAAGCAGAGCTTCGCGACGCCGGAGACCGCGACGATCCAGTACCTCGTCTATTCGCCGGCGGCAGCGGCCGCGAGCGCGCAGCCGACCGACGCGGACATCAAGAAGTTCTACGATGACAACCCGACGCACTTCCGCACCGAAGCGCAGGTGCGCGTGAGCCACATCTTCATCGCCGCACCGGGCAGCGCAAGCGCGGCCGACAAGACTGCAGCGAAGACGAAGGCCGAGCAACTGCTTGCCGACGTGAAGGCGCACCCGGACCAGTTCGCGCAGATCGCGCAGAAGGACTCGCAGGATGCGCCGTCGGCCGCGAAGGGCGGCGACCTCGGCTTCATCACGCGCGGCTCGACGGCGGGCGGCAAGGCGTTCGACGATGCCGCGTTCGCGCTCAAGCAAGGCGATGTGAGCGGTGTCGTGCAGTCGGATCTGGGCTTCCACATCCTGAAGGCAACGGAAGTGAAGCCGGCGGCCGTCAAGCCGTTCGCGGAAGTGAAGGACCAGATCGCAGCCGACCTGAAGCAGCAGTACGCATCGAAGGCGTTCACGGACAACGCGGAAGGCTTCACGTCCACTGTCTACGAAAAGGCGAAGACGCTGCAGCCGGCCGCGGACAAGTACAAGCTGACGATCCAGACGGCTACCGTCACGCCGACGCCGAATCCGCAGTTGCCGCCGACGAGCCCGCTGAACAATCCGAAGTTCCTGGCCGCCGTGTTCGCAAACGACTCGGTGAAGAACCAGAACAACACGCAGGCGATCGACGTCGGCAACAACACGCTGATCTCGGCGCGTGTGACCGACTACAAGCCGGCTGCCGTGCCCGCGCTCGACGCGATCAAGGACGTCGTGCGCCAGAAGGTGGTCGCCGAGCAGGCTGCCGAACTCGCGAAGAAGGACGGCGCGGCGAAGCTTGCCGAACTGCAGAAGTCGAAGTCGACCGACGGGTTCGCGGCCGCGCAGAAGGTATCGCGTACGCAGTCGCAGGGCCTGACGCCGGCTGCGCTGAGCGCCGTCTACAAGGTCGATGCGAAGACGCTGCCGGCCTACGTCGGTGTCGATCTCGGCGCGGACGGCTATGCGATCTATCGCGTGAACGCGGTGATCCCGGGTTCGGCGGTTGATCCGCAGCAACTGGCGGCCGCGCAGCAGCAGATGGCGCAGGTCGACGCGCAGAGCGAAGGCGAAGCGTATCTCGCCGCGCTGCGCGATCGCTCGAAGGTGAAGCTGTACGGCTCGACGGCCAGCCAGTCGCCGGACGGCGACAACTGAGCATCGTTTCGCCCGCAACAAAAAGCCCCGCTTCACGCGGGGCTTTTTGCTTTCCGGCGGGGCGAGGCGGCGTCAGCCGCGCGGCTTGCCGAGCAGCGGTTTCAGCGCCGGCCAGACGTTGTCGAGCAGAATGCCCTGAGCCTGCTGCGCTGGATGCATCTGGTCGGCCTGGAACATCTCGGGCTTGTTCTCGATGCCGGCCAGCAGGAACGGCACGAGCGGCACGCCGAGATCCTTCGACAGCCGCGTATAGACGGCGTGGAACTTCTGCGTGTAGTCCGGGCCGTAGTTGGGCGGCACGTACATGCCGACCAGCACGACCCTGGCCCGCGCTTGCCGCGCACCGGCGATGATGTCGCGCAGGTTCTGTTCGGTCGTCGCGAGCGGCACGCCGCGCAGCGCATCGTTCGAGCCGAGCTCGACGACGACGATCGACGGCTTGAGTCGCTGCAGCACCGCAGGCAGCCGCGCGCGGCCGCCGCTGGTCGTGTCGCCGCTGACGCTGGCGTTCGCGACGCTATAATCGATTCGCTCGGTCGTGAGCCGTTGCCGCAGCAACGCCACCCAGCCGGTGTCGCGCGGCAGCCCGTATTCGGCCGACAGGCTGTCGCCGAGCACGACGATCACGGGCTGGCCCGATGTCGCGGCCGGTGTCGTCGCGGCGCGTGCGGGCACGGCGGCGGCCAGCAGCGTACCCAGCAGCGCGGCGATCGCCGCGCGTCTTTTCCAGCGAAATGTCGTGTCCATGTTCAAGATTACCGATCCGATCATCGAAGTCCATGACGTGTGCAAGCGGGTCGCCGACGCAACCGGCGAGCTGACGATCCTCGACGGCATCACGCTCGCCGTGCGGCCGGGCAGCAGTCTCGCGATCGTCGGCGCGTCGGGGTCGGGTAAATCGACGCTGCTCGGCCTGCTTGCGGGGTTGGACAGCGCGACGAGCGGCACGGTTCGCCTGCTCGGTCGCGCGCTCGATCAGCTCGACGAGGACGCGCGCGCGGCGCTGCGCAACGGCGCAGTCGGGTTCGTATTCCAGTCGTTCCAGTTGATGCCGCACCTGACGGCGCTCGAGAACGTGATGCTGCCGCTCGAACTGCAGGGCGGCATCAGTGCGCGCGATGCCGCCGATCGCGCCCGGGCGCTGCTCGTGCAGGTCGGTCTCGGCGAACGCACCGCGCATTATCCGAAGTTGTTGTCCGGCGGCGAGCAGCAGCGCGTCGCGCTTGCGCGCGCATTCGTCACGCGCCCGGCGATCCTCTTTGCCGACGAGCCGACCGGCAGCCTCGATGCGGCCACGGGCCATGCGGTCATCGACCTGATGTTCGAACTGAACCGCACGAACGGTGCAACGCTCGTGCTCGTCACGCACGATGCCGAACTGGCACGCCGCTGCGCGACGACGGTGACGCTCGACGCCGGGCGCATCGTCGAGCCGCGCGCGGCGCAGCGCAACGGCTGAATGCTTTTGCCGGCCGCGCGGCGTGCGCCGAGCGGCCGGCATGGGCATGACGCCGCTGCGTCAGTGCCTCACAGTGCCTCAGCGCTTTAACGCCGCGCGGGCGCGCTCGATCAGCGCGGTGGTCGACGAGTCGTGCTTCGCCGGATCGACCGACTCGGCCGACAGGTCGGCTTCCACCACCTTGCCGAGAATCTTGCCGAGCTCGACGCCCCACTGGTCGAACGGATTGATGTCCCACACCGTTGCCTGCACGAGCACCTTGTGTTCGTACAGCGCGATCAGCGCGCCGAGCGTGCGCGGCGTCAGCGCATCGACGAGCAGCGTCGTCGTCGGGCGGTTGCCCGGGAACGTCAGGTGCGGCGCGAGCGCCTCCTTGCCCGGCCCCGCGACCTTGCGTGCTTCTTCCAGCGTGCGGCCGAGCATCAGTGCCTCGCTCTGCGCGAAGCAGTTCGCGAGCAGCTTCGGGTGGTGGCTCGCGAGCGGATGCTCGGGCGTCAGCACCGCGATGAAGTCGATCGGCACGATCGTCGGCCCCTGGTGCAGCATCTGGAAGAACGCATGCTGGCCGTTGGTGCCCGGCTCGCCCCACGTGACGGCCGACGTCGGGTAGTCGACGAAGGTGCCGTCCAGGCGCGCGGATTTGCCGTTGCTTTCCATTTCGAGCTGCTGCAGGTACGACGGCAGGTAGTGCAGCGCTTCCGAATACGGCGCGACGAGATAGCTCTGCGAACCGAAGAAATTCCGGTACCAGATGCCGATCAGGCCGAGCAGCACGGGCAGGTTGCGCTCGAGCGGCGCCTCGCGGAAATGACGGTCCATGTCGTTCGCGCCGGCCAGCAGCTCGTCGAACTGCTCGGGGCCGATCGCGATCATGATCGACAGCCCGACCGCCGACCACAGCGAATAGCGGCCGCCGACCCAGTCCCACATTTCGAACACGTTGTCCGCGGCGATGCCGAACTTCACGACTTCGGCCGGGTTCGCCGACACGCCGACGAAGTGCTTTGCAAGCGCGTCCTCGGGGCAGCCGCGCGCGACGAACCAGTCGCGCAGCGAACGTGCGTTCGTCATCGTCTCGAGCGTCGTGAAGGTCTTCGACACGATGATCGCGAGCGTTTCCTCGGGATCGACCTGTTCGAGCACGCGTGCGAGATCGGCGCCGTCGACGTTCGACACGAAGTGCGTGGAAATTTCGGGCGTCGCGACGTGGTGCAGCGCGTGTACGACCATCTTCGGCCCGAGATCGGAGCCGCCGATGCCGATGTTGATCACGTGGCGGATGCGTTTGCCGGTGTAGCCCGTCCAGGTGCCGCTGCGCACGGCGCGAGCGAACGTCGCCATCTTCGCGCGCTCGGCGCTCACCTGCGCGTGGAACGGCGCTTGCGGATCGGTCGCGCGCAGCGCGGTGTGCAGGGCGGCACGGCCTTCGGTCGGGTTCACGATTTCGCCCGCGAACATCGCGTCGCGGCGCGCCTCGACACCCGCGTCGCGCGCGAGCTGGACGAGCAGGCGCAGCGTTTCGTCGTTGATGCGGTTCTTCGAGAAATCGGCCGCGAGACCGCCGCCCGGAATCGTGAAGCGTTCGGCGCGGGTCGGCGCGCGGTCGTGTTCCGGCGCGAACCAGTCGCGCAGCCGGGCGTGACGGATCTGTTCGAAGTGGGATTGAAGGGCAGTCCAGGCGGGGAGCGAATTCAGCGTCATGGCGGTTCGAGTGAAGCGTGAATCGGGAGGAATGCCGCGCCGGCTCATCGGGATCGGAAGGCCGGCGGACGAGAGGGCCCGCCGTGCGGCGGGGCAGTCAGTATAGCGGCGTTATGTGCCGGCGCGCGGCGACGCATAAAAAAGGCGATTGACCAGCGTGCGCACCATCGGCGCGAGTTCGCCTGCCGTGAGTCCGGCCGGGCCGGTTCCGTTCGCGGTCAGCGTGTCGGCCGCGAGGCCGTGCAGGTAGACGCCTGCCAGCGCCGCTTCGTACGGCGCGACGCGTTGCGCGAGCAGCGCGCCGATCAGGCCGCCGAGCACGTCGCCGGTGCCGCCCGTGGCGAGCGCTGCGTTGCCGGTCGGGTTGATCGTCATGCGGCCGTCTGGCGCCGCAATCACCGTGCCCGAGCCTTTCAGCACGACGATGGCCGCATAACGTGACGCGAGCGCCTGCGCGGCCGCGAGGCGGTCGCGCTGAATCGCCGCCGTGTCGCAGCCGAGCAGCCGCGCGGCCTCGAGCGGATGCGGCGTCAGCACGCACGGATAACCGCGCGCGCCGCGCGTGGCGACGGCGGCCGCGAGATCCGCATGCGTCGCGACGAGGTTCAGTGCGTCGGCATCGAGCAGCGTTGCGGCGTCGTGGGCAAGCACGTCGCGCACGAGCGTCGCCGCGGCCTCGCGCGTGCCCAGCCCGCAGCCTGCGGCGATGGCGGTCATCGCGCCGGGGTCGAGGGTGTCGGCCGCGTGCAGCATCAGTTCGGGGAACGGCGGATCGTACGGCGGCGCGCCGGTGCCGAGGAAGCCGACATGCACCTTGCCGGCACCGGCGAACAGCGCGGCGCGCGCGGCCAGGATCGGCGCGCCGCACATGCCGGTGTCGCCGCCGAGTACCGCGAGGCTGCCGTACGTGCCCTTGTGGGACGCGAATGCGCGCGCGGGCAGGGCGGCGGCGAACCGCGCGGGCGCGTTCAGTACGATGGCCGGCGCGGCGGGTGGCGCGACGTCGAGCGATTCGACGTCGATCGCGCCGGCGAGATCCCGGCCTTCGCCGGTGTAGAGGCCCGGCTTCGCGCCGATGAACGTGAGCGTGTGGGTGGCGGCGACGGCGACGCCCGCGCCGACGATCTGGCCCGTATCGCTGTCGAGTCCGCTCGGCACATCCAGCGCAAGCACGCGGCCGCCGCTGCGCGCATGCGCGGCGATGCGCGCGGCCTGCTCGGCGAACGCGCCGTCGAGCGCGCGGCCGAGACCGATGCCGAACAGTCCGTCGACCACCCACGCATAGCCGTCCAGCGAAGCAGGCGGCGTGGCCGACAGCGGCACGCCGGCGGCGCGCGCGAGGCCGAGCGCCCATTGCGCGTCGTCGGGCTTCACCGGCACCGGCATCCACGCCTGGGTCGCGACGCCGAGCTGCTGGAGGTGCGCGGCGGCAACGAGCGCGTCGCCGCCGTTGTTGCCCGGGCCGACCGCGAACCACACGGGGCGGTTGTCGCCGGCCGCGCGTTCGGACAGCCAGCGCGCGGCGGCGGCGCCGGCGCGACCCATCAGCGTATGCGGCGGCAGCGCCGCGGCTGCGTCGGCTTCGGCCGTGCGCAGGTCGGCGACGCGCAGCAGCGCGATCGGAGCGGAATCGGGAAGCGGAAGGGTAACGGTCATCGCGGGGTCATCGCCGGGTCGCGGCGGCTGGCAAGGCGGCCGCCGGGGACGGGCCCCGCGGCGGTCAGGTCGTGAAGCGCCCGGCGCTTAGCGCGGCGAGCGTGTCGGCGCGCCAGTGCTGCACGTCGCCGCCCAGGTAGTCGGTCACCACTTTAGCAGACCCGCACGCGAGCCCCCAGCCGGCCGGGCCGTGCCCGAAATTGACGAATACGCGCGGATGCGGGGTCGGACCGACGACCGGCAGGCCGTCCGGCGACAGCAGTTGCGTGCCTTGCCAGGACAGCGCGGCCGAGATCCTCGCGGCACCGGGCACCCAGTCGTGGACGGCCTGGCCGAGCAATGCGAGCGCGGCCTCGGACAGCGGCTCGGCGAGCGGCTTCGCGGTGTCGGGCAGGCTCTGCAGCACGGCGCCGCCGCCGACGCGCAGCCGCTGGTGGGTGCGCGTGATCGAGATGCGCTTGATCGAATCGATGACGTTCAGGTGCGGCGCATGTTCTTCGTAGGCGACCGGCGCGGTCAGCGCATGGACCCGCACCGGGTGCAGCGGCAGGCGCCAGCCGAGGCGGTCGAGCAGCGGCAGGCTGCCGGCGCCGGCGGCGACCACGATTGCATCGGCGGAAATCACGTCGACGTCGCGGGCGTTCGACGCGTGGCGGTCGCCGGGCGGGACGAGCTCGACCGCGGCGCGGCCGTTGTCGACGCGGATCGCGGCGACTTCCGCGCCGAAGCGGAACTGCACGCCGTGCTCGTCGAGCGTCTGCTTGACCAGTTTCGCGAACAGCGGGCAATTCCCGGTGCGCTCGGTCTCGAGCAGCACGCCGCCGGCGAAACCGGGCTCGGCCGGCACCGACGGCTCGAGTGCCGCGCATTCGTCTGCGGAGAGCAGGCGGTACGGCTGGTCGAGCGTGCGCAGCAGGTCGAGCGCGGGCTGCATCGCTTCCCAGTCGCGCGGATCGCGCACGACGTGCAGGATGCCGGGCTTCTGCTCGAACTCGAGCTCGAGGCGCGTCTCGATGTCGGCGAGCGCGTCGCGCGACGCGTCGATCAGCGGCCGCAGCCGCGTGTACTGCGCGGCGAACGCGTCGGGCTCGCGCAGCCTGCCGAGCTGCTTGACGAAGCGCCGTACGCCGCCGTTGAAGCCGGGCTTGTAGACGATGCCGCTGTCGCGCGGCTGGCGCTGGCGCATGAAGGTCGGGCCGAACCAGACGTCGAGCGGGCTCGGCAGCAGCGCGCCGCCGTCGCCGTAGGTCGCACCCTGCGCGACGGTCGCGTGGCGTTCGACCACGCATACGCGATGGCCGGCCGCGCGCAACTGGTAGGCGGTGGCGACGCCGCTGATTCCGCCGCCGATGACGATGACATCCATGGATTGCTTCGATGACGGGCGGCGCGCAGGCGCTGCCCGGTGAGAATTCGCTGAGGGCCCGGGCCCGGTGAACCCGGAATGATAGCGCCAAAATCGCGGGAACCGGCGCCGGGGTGGCACGGGCCGTGCCGCCGTGCCGCGGCCGCCGGCTGCCGCGCCCGCGCGGGGCGGCCCGGCGGGCAGGCCGCGTGCGGTGGACATCGCGGCACCGATGCGGTGCATGCGGGTTGCCGATCGGCCGGTCTTGGGCGACCGACTTCCGGGTATAATTACGGCCTTCCTTTCGCCCCACGTCGCCACCTCGCGCGACTCATCGACGTCAGTCCAGCCCATGGCTCACTTCTCGTGTTTTCCCGGCGCTTCGGCCCTCTCCGATTTCCGTCAAACCCGTCTGCTCGACACGCTCAGGCAAATCGACGCCAACATCGTCGCGGTGCGCGGGCAGTTCCTGCACTTCGTCAATGCGGCCGAGCCGCTGTCGGCCGACGACAGCGCGCGCATCGACGCGCTGATGCACTACGGCGCGCCGTTCGAGCCGGCGGCCGAGAAGGGCACGACCGAGACCTTCGTCGTGCTGCCGCGTTTCGGCACGGTTTCGCCGTGGGCGAGCAAGGCGACCGACATCGCCCAGCACTGCGGCCTCACGCACGTGCGCCGCATCGAGCGCGGCGTCGAATTCACGGTCACGCTGAAGTCGGGCCTGCTCGGCGGCAAGAAGGCGCTGTCGGACGACGCGCGCGCAGCCGTCGCGGCCGCGCTGCATGACCGGATGACCGAAAGCGTGGTCGCGGCGCGCGACGACGCGCAGCACCTGTTCGACGAACTGCCGGCCAAGCCGCTCTCGACCGTCGACGTGCTGGGTATCGGCCGCGGTGCGCTCGAGCGCGCGAACGTCGAGCTGGGCCTCGCGCTCGCCGACGACGAGATCGACTACCTCGTCGACGCGTTCCGCAAGCTCGAACGCAACCCGACCGACGTGGAACTGATGATGTTCGCGCAGGCGAACAGCGAACACTGCCGCCACAAGATCTTCAACGCGCAGTGGACGATCGACGGCGAAGCGCAGGACATGTCGCTGTTCGCGATGATCCGCAACACCGAGAAGCTGAGCCCGCAGGGCACGATCGTCGCCTATTCGGACAACTCGTCGATCATGGTCGGCGCCGAAGCCGAACGCTGGTTCCCGCGCAACGCAGGCGCGGCCGGCGAGCCGGGCGAGCGCTACGGCCGCCACACCGAGCTCACGCACACGCTGATGAAGGTCGAGACGCACAACCATCCGACGGCGATCTCGCCGTTCCCGGGTGCGGCGACCGGCGCGGGCGGCGAGATCCGCGACGAAGGCGCGACGGGCCGCGGCGCGCGTCCGAAGGCCGGCCTGACGGGCTTCACCGTGTCGAACCTCGACCTGCCGGACGCCCGCCAGCCGTGGGAAAACGCGCGCGACGCCGCGCAGCCGGTCGGCGAGCGCAATCCGAATGACGCGCACGGCCCGTACGGCCGTCCGGACCGCATCGCGTCGCCGCTGCAGATCATGATCGACGGCCCGCTCGGCGGCGCCGCGTTCAACAACGAATTCGGCCGCCCGAACCTCGGCGGCTACTTCCGCGTGTACGAGCAGAACGTCGGCGGGAAGGTGCATGGCTATCACAAGCCGATCATGATCGCGGGCGGCCTCGGCAACATCGCGGATCAGCATACGCACAAGCACGACGTGCCGGCCGGCTCGCTGCTGATCCAGATCGGCGGCCCCGGCATGCGGATCGGGATGGGCGGCGGCGCCGCGAGCTCGATGGCGACCGGCGCGAACACGGCGGAACTCGACTTCGACTCGGTGCAGCGCGGCAACCCGGAAATCGAACGTCGCGCGCAGGAAGTGATCAACGGCTGCTGGCAGCTCGGCGCGGAAAACCCGATCCTGAGCATCCACGACGTCGGCGCGGGCGGCCTGTCGAATGCGTTCCCCGAGATCGTCGACGGCGCGGGCAAGGGCGCGCGCTTCGAGCTGCGCAAGGTCGCGCTCGAGGAATCGGGCCTGTCGCCGCGCGAAATCTGGTCGAACGAAGCGCAGGAGCGCTACGTGCTGGCGATCGCGCCGGCCGACCTGCCGCGTTTCGAGGCGATCTGCGCGCGTGAACGCTGCCCGTTCGCGGTGGTCGGTGTCGCGACCGACGAACGCCAGCTGAAGCTCGTCGACGACGAAGCGACGGGCGCCGACGAATACCCGGTCGACATGCCGATGGAAGTGCTGCTCGGCAAGCCGCCGCGCATGCATCGTGACGTCACGCGCGTGACGACCGAACGCGCGCCGGTCGACGTGACGGGCATCGCGCTGTCGGAAGTCGCGATCGACGTGCTGAAGCACCCGACGGTCGGCAGCAAGTCGTTCCTGATCACGATCGGCGACCGTTCGGTCGGCGGCACGTCGGTGCGCGACCAGATGGTCGGCCCGTGGCAGGTGCCGGTGGCCGACTGCGCGGTCACCGCGCTCGACTACGCGGGCTTCAAGGGCGAGGCGATGACGATGGCCGAGCGCACGCCGCTCGCGGTGATCGACGCGCCCGCATCGGGCCGCATGGCGGTCGGCGAGGCGATCACGAACATCGCGAGCGCGCCGATCGCGTCGCTCGACAAGCTGAAGCTGTCGGCGAACTGGATGGCCGCGTGCGGCACGGCCGGCGAGGACGCCGCGCTGTTCGACACGGTCAAGGCGATCGGCATGGAGCTGTGCCCGGCACTCGGGATCGGCATCCCGGTCGGCAAGGACTCGCTGTCGATGAAGACGAAGTGGGACGAGCAGGGCGTCGCGAAGGAAGTGGTGTCGCCGGTGTCGCTGATCATCTCCGCGTTCGCGCCGGTCGAGGACGTGCGCCGTCACCTGACGCCGCAACTGCGCCGCATCGCCGATGCGGGCGACAGCGTGCTGATCGCGATCGATCTCGGCCGCGGCAAGAACCGGATGGGCGGCAGCATCTTCGCGCAGGTCACGCAGCAGGTCGGCGACACGACGCCGGACGTCGACGATGCGGAAGACCTGAAGCGTTTCTTCAACGCGATCCAGTCGCTCAATGCGCAAGACAAGCTGCTCGCATACCACGACCGCTCGGACGGCGGCCTGTGGGCGACGGTGTGCGAAATGGCGTTCGCGGGTCACGCGGGCGTGTCGCTGAACGTCGACATGCTGACGCTCGACCCGAATCACGAATCCGACTACGGCGACGCGAAGGACTGGGCGAAGCAGACGAGCGGCCGCCGCGAGGATCGCACGCTGCGCGCGCTGTTCTCCGAGGAACTGGGCGCCGTCGTGCAGGTGCGCGCGACCGACCGCGACGCGGTGCTGGGCGCGCTGCGCGAGTTCGGCCTGTCGGCGTGCTCGCACGTGATCGGCTCGGTCAACGATCGCGACGTGATCGAGGTGTACCGCGACGCGAAGAAGATTTTCGACGCACCGCGCGCCGAACTCCATCGTGCGTGGAGCGAAGTGAGCTGGCGCATCGCGCGCCTGCGCGACAACCCCGCGTGCGCGGATGCCGAATACGACGCGCTGCTGGACGTGGCCGACCCGGGCATCTCGCCGGTGCTGAGCTTCGATCCGGCTGACGACATCGCGGCGCCGTTCATCGCGACGGGCGCACGGCCGCGCGTAGCGATCCTGCGCGAGCAGGGCGTGAACTCGCATCTCGAAACGGCCTACGCGTTCGACCGCGCGGGCTTCGATGCGCACGACGTGCACATGAGCGACCTGCTGGCCGGCCGCGCGAATCTCGCCGATTTCGCGGGTGCGGTCGCATGCGGCGGCTTCTCGTACGGCGACGTGCTGGGCGCGGGCGAAGGCTGGGCGAAGACGATCCGCTTCAACGCGAATCTCGCCGACATGTTCTCGGCGTTCTTCGCACGTCCCGACACGTTCGCGCTCGGCATCTGCAACGGCTGCCAGATGCTGTCGAGCATCTCGTCGATGATCCCGGGTGCGGAAGCCTGGCCGAAGTTCACGCGCAACAAGTCCGAGCAGTTCGAGGCGCGTTTCTCGTTCGTCGAAGTCGAGAAATCGCCGTCGATCTTCTTCGCGGGGATGGAAGGCTCGCGGATTCCGGTCGCGGTCGCGCACGGCGAAGGTTATGCGGACTTCTCGCAACAGGGCGACATCGATCGCGTCGCGGTCGCGATGCGCTTCGTCGACCACCGCGGCGAAGCAACCGAGCGCTATCCGTTCAACCCGAACGGCTCGCCGGCCGGCATCACGTCGGTCACGACGGCCGACGGCCGCTTCTCGGTGCTGATGCCGCACATGGAGCGCGTGCATCGTACGGTCGCGATGAGCTGGCACCCGGAAAGCTGGGGTGAAGCGAGCCCGTGGATGCGCGTGTTCCGCAACGCGCGCCGCTGGATCGGCTGATCGGGATGATGTTCGATCCGAACGCGCCGGTCGAGGTCGTCACGCTGCGCGACGAGCGCGCGAGCGAGGCCGACGCGATCGGCCGTGTGATCGTCGCCGCGTTCGCAGGCGAGCCGGAAGGCGGGCAGTTCGAACGGCGGATCGTCGACACGTTGCGTGCGGACGGTGCGTTGAGCGTCTCGCTCGTCGCGGAACGCGACGGCCGCCTGATCGGGCACGTCGCGTTCTCGCCGGTGTCGATCGGCGGCGAGGCGCCCGGCAGCCAGGGCTGGTACGGGCTCGCGCCGCTCGCGGTGCTGCCCGACTGCCAGCGGCAGAGCATCGGCACGGGGCTGGTGCGCACGGGGCTCGACGCGTTGCGCCGCCTCGGTGCGCGCGGCTGCGTCCTGCTCGGGGAGCCCGCGTACTACACGCGTTTCGGCTTTGCGCCGTCCGGCGACATCGTGTTCCCGGGCGTACCGCCCGAGTATTTCCTTGCGCTGTCGCTCGACGACTCGGCGCCGCGGCCGTCAGGCGACGTTCGCTATCACGACGTGTTCCATCCCGCCTAAGTTTGCGGCGCGAGCCGATCAGGCATACGGCAAAGGCCGCTCTTCGGAGCGGCCTTTTCTTTGGTGGAAACGCCGCCCATCGTGATGCGCTTGCGGCCAGCCTGCGGGCACTGCGGGCAACAAAAAAAGCCGCTCCGGGGAGCGGCTTTTCGATGCGCGAGCGGCGAGCGCCTGCGTTACTGGATCTTTGCCTGCTGGCGCAGACCTTCCTCGAACGCCTGCAGCTTCTGCTGCACGAGCTGCTGCGCGATCTGTGCCTTCACCTGATCGAGCGGCGGCGGCGCGATGTCGCGGATGTCGTCGACGCGGATGATGTGCCAGCCGAACTGCGTCTTCACCGGCGTGTCGGTCATCTGGCCTTTCTGCAGCTTCTGCGCGGCCGCCGCGAATTCCGGCACGTACGCCTTCGGGTCGGACCAGTCGAGATCGCCGCCGTTCTTGCCCGAGCCCGGATCCTTCGAGAACTGCTTCGCGAGATCCTCGAACTTCGCGCCGGCCTTGATCTTCGCGATCAGGTCCTTCGCCTGCTGCTCGTCGCTGACGAGGATGTGGTGCAGGTGGTATTCGCGATTGCCGCCGGCGCCCTTGACGAGGTCGTCGTAGCGCGCCTTCACTTCGGCGTCGGTCGGCTGGTTCTTCTTCAGGAAGCTCTCGATCATCGAACGCAGCACGACGGTCTGCTGCGCGACGGCGACCTGCGCCTTCACGTCCGGACGATTCGGGATGCCTTCACGGATTGCTTCCTGCATCAGGATTTCGCGGTTCACGAGTTCCTGGCGCACGGCCTGCTGCAGCTGCGGGCTGTCGGTCTGGCCTTGCTGCACGAGCTGGGCGACCATCGCGTCCGCGCGCGACTTCGGAATCGGCGTGCCGTTGACGACGGCGATGTTCTGGGCAAATGCCGGTGCCGCTGCGAAAGCAGCCGCCGCGACCCACAGGCGGGGGGATTTCAGGATCATCGGGAATTCCTAATGAGACTAGATTGAAGATTCGTTGAATTCTTCGGGCGTGTAAGCCACGATCGCGAGCGCGTGAATGCCGCGCTGCATCGCATCAGCGAGCGCATCATACACCAGCCGGTGCCGCGCGACGCGCGGCTTGCCCGCGAACGCGGCCGACACGATCGTGACCGTGAAGTGGCCGCCGGCGGCCGCGCCGACGTGGCCCGCGTGCTGCGCGCTGTCGTCGCGCACGGTGAGCGACAGCGGGGCGAGCGATGCGGTGAGGCGCGCCTCGATCAGCGCGATGCGTTCGTCGGGCGACGCGTGGAGAAAGGCGTCCGTCATGTCACTCGTCCTTCAGGTATTTCGTGAGCCACAGGCTCTGCAGGATGATGAATACGACCATCGCGCCCGTCGTGCCGAACAGCTTGAAGTTCACCCATTGCGACTCGGTGAAGTTGTGCACCACGTACAGGTTCGCGACGCCGAGCACCGCGAAGAACAGCGCCCACGCGACGTTCAGTTTGTCCCACACGGGGTGCGGCAGCGTGAGCTGCTTGCCCATCATCTTCTCGATCAGGTTGTTGCCGAACGCATAGCGCGCGGCGAGCAGCCCGATCGCAAACAGCCAGTACAGCACAGTCGGTTTCCATTGAATGAATTTCTCGTCGTGCAGGACGAGGGTGGCACCACCGAAAACGACGATCACGCCCAGGCTGACCCACAGCATCGTGTCGACCTTCCGGTGCCGGAAGGCGACCCACGCGACCTGGGCCAGCGTCGCGACGATCGCGACGGCGGTGGCGGTAAAGATGCCCCAGACCTTGAAGGCGGCAAAAAACAGGATGATCGGAAACAGATCGAACAGGAATTTCATGGCGCTCGCAGCTGCGTGAAAGGCCGCTTGCGCGGCCTTTCACCGTTGTAGGGACCCGCCAGGCACCGCCGGAGCGGATCGGGGCGGCGGCGCGGGATGCCCCGCCGATCCGCCCGGCGCCGCTCATTCGTTTTCGGGTCGGGACTCGAAGTTTAACGCAGCCGAATTGATGCAGTAGCGCAAACCGGTCTTGTCGCGCGGGCCGTCCTCGAAGACGTGGCCGAGATGCGCGCCGCAGTGGTTGCAGCGGACCTCGACGCGCACCATCCCGTGCGAGTAGTCGACCTTCTCGTCGATCACCTCGCCGTTGAGCGGCTTGAAGTAGCTGGGCCAGCCGCAGCCCGAGTGGAACTTGGAGCCGGATTCGAACAGCGGCGTGCTGCAGACGACGCACTTGTAGATGCCGGCGTCTTCGGTGTCGGTGTATTCGCCGGTGAACGCACGCTCGGTTGCCGCGTGCTGCGTGACTTCGTACTGCATCGGCGTGAGCCGCCGGCGCAGCTCGGCGTCGTCCTTCTGGTACGGGAAGGTCTTGTCGTCGGAATCGTGGGACATGGGGTTCTCCTGATCGGTCGGTCGATACGCGCGGGTTGCGGGCTTCAGGACGAGCAGCTCACTTCGAGCGAGCCGGCCCAGTCGGGCGGCAACGCCGCGTACGCTTCATGCTCCGGTTGTTCGTCGAACGGCCGGCGCAGGATCTGCGCGAGCCGCTCGACTTCCGAAAAATCCTTTTCCTTCGCGCGCCGGATCGCGACTTCGGCCAGATGGTTGCGCAACACGTATTTCGGGTTCGCGCGATTCATCGCGGCCGCGCGTGTCGCGTCGTCGCGCGTTTCCTCGGACAGCCGCGCGCGGTAGAGGTTCGCCCACGCATCGAACGCGTCGCGGTCGATGAACAGGTCGCGCACGGGTGCGTCGCGGCTCGCGTCGTGCTTCGAGACCTGTGCGAGCCGGCGGAACGTCAGCGTGAAATCCGCGTGGCTCGCATGCATCGTCTCGAGCAGCTTGTTCGCGAGGTCGGCATCGTTCTCGCGCTCGAGCTCGAGGCCGAGCTTCGCGCGCATCGCGCGCTCGAGCGCGGGGCCGAAACGTTCCGGGAATTTCGCAAGCACGGCCTGCGCGTCGTCCACCGCGCGCTCGGCGCGCGCATCGTCGTCGGCGATGCCGTGCTGCAGCCCGATCAGCGGCAGCAGCGCCTGCGCGAGGCAGTAGCAGTTCCAGTGCGCGATGCGCGGCTGCATCCGGTACGCGTAGCGGCCGTTCGTATCCGAGTGGTTGCAGATGTGGTTCGCATCGAACGCATCGACGAAACCGAACGGGCCGTAGTCGATCGTCACACCGAGGATCGACATGTTGTCGGTGTTCATCACGCCGTGGCAGAAGCCGACGGCCTGCCACTGCGCGACGAGATCCGCCGTGCGCAGCGTCGCCGCTTCGAGCAGCGCGAGGTACGGATCGTCGGCGTGGCGGCAATCCGGATAGAAGCGGTCGATCACGTGATCGGCGAGCTGGCGCAGCAGGTCGGGGCGATCGTTCGAGAAGAAGTGTTCGAAGTGGCCGAAGCGCACGAAGCTCTCCGACACGCGCGTGACGACGGCCGACGTCTCGATTTCCTCGCGCACCACCGGCTGGTCGGAACCGATCACCGTCAGGGCGCGCGTGGTCGGGATGCCGAGGTGATGCATCGCTTCCGAGCACAGGAATTCGCGGATCGACGAGCGCAGCACCGCGCGGCCGTCGCCCATCCGCGAATACGGCGTGCGGCCGCTGCCTTTCAGCTGCAATTCGTAGCGGCGGCCGTCGGTGCCGGTGCGCTCGCCGATCGTCAGCGCGCGGCCGTCGCCGAGCTGGCCCGCCCACACGCCGAACTGGTGGCCGGAATACACCGATGCGTACGGCATCGCGTGCGCGGGCCAGTCGCGCGTCGGGTTGCCGGCGAACAGCTCGGCGAAGCCGGGTTGCGCGGCGAGCGACGGCGGCAGGTCGAGCATGTGCGCGACTTCGCCGGAAAAGCCGACGACGTACGGCGCGGCAAGCGGCGCGGCCGGCAGCCGCGTATGAAACGCGTCGCCGAGCGCGACGAACGCGCCGGCGGCGGGCGCGCGGAGCGTGGCGGCGAGGTCGGGGAGGGTGTCAGCCGTATCGGCTGCGCTTCGGGAAAACGACATGTTGAGCGCCTCTGGGTAAGCCGATATTGTAAGGCGGCGCCGCGCCGCCCGCATGGCGGCCCGCGCGCCATGCGCGACGCCCGTCCGGGGCCGCTGACGGGCGCGCCGCAGAGGCTGGTCACCGATTCGCATCCTCACGGAGAACAAGACGATGGGTAAGCCGTTGCTGGGCCAGATGATGGACATGCCGTTGCTGGTGTCCTCGCTGATTTCTCATGCCGCGCGACATGCCGGCGACACGGAGATCGTATCGAGGCGCGTGGAAGGCGATCTGCATCGCTACACGTACCGCGATTGCGAACGCCGCGCGAAGCAACTGGCGCAGGCGCTCGCGCGGCTCGGCGTCGAAACCGGCGATCGCGTCGGCACGCTGGCGTGGAACGGCTACCGGCATCTGGAAGCGTATTACGGGATCGGCGGCATGGGGGCCGTGTGCCACACGATCAACCCGCGCCTGTTCCCCGAGCAGATCGCGTACATCGTCAATCACGCGGAAGACCGCTACGTCTTCTTCGACCTCAATTTCGCTCCGCTCGTCGATGCGATCGCGCCGCAGTGCCCGCACGTGAAGGGCTGGGTCGCGATGACGGACGCCGCGCATCTGCCGTCCGGCACGACGCCGTTCCTGTGCTACGAAACGCTTGTCGAAGCGGAGGACGGCCGCTACGACTGGCCGCGCCTCGACGAGCAGCAGGCGTCGGGGCTCTGCTACACGTCGGGCACGACCGGCAACCCGAAGGGCGTGCTGTATTCGCACCGCTCGACCGTGCTGCACGCGTACGGCGCCGCGTTGCCGGACGCGATGAACCTGTCCGCGATGGACGCGGTGCTGCCCGTCGTGCCGATGTTCCACGTCAACGCGTGGGGGCTGCCGTACGCGGTGCCGCTCACGGGCGGCAAGCTCGTGCTGCCCGGCAAGGATCTCGACGGGAAATCGCTGTACGAGCTGATGGAAGCCGAGCGCGTGACGTTCTCCGCGGGCGTGCCGACCGTGTGGCTCGGCCTGCTCAACTACATGCGCGAGGCCGGTGTGCGCTTCTCGACGCTGAACCGCACGGTGATCGGCGGCTCCGCGTGCCCGCCCGCGATGCTGCGCACCTTCGAGGACGAATACGGCGTGCGCGTGATCCATGCCTGGGGGATGACCGAACTGTCGCCGCTCGGCACGCTCGCGAAGCTCAACTGGGCGCAGTCGCAGCGGCCGCTCGACGCGCAGCGCAAGCTGCTCGAGAAGCAGGGGCGCGTGATCTGCGGCGTCGACATGCGCATCGTCGGCGAGGACGGCCACGAGCTGCCGTGGGACGGCGTCGCGTTCGGCGAGCTGCAGGTGCGCGGCCCGTGGGTGATCGACCACTACTTTCGCGGCGATACGTCGCCGCTGTCGGACGGCTGGTTCCCGACCGGCGACGTCGCGACGATCGACCCCGACGGCTTCCTGCAGATCACCGACCGCAGCAAGGACGTGATCAAGTCGGGCGGTGAGTGGATCAGCTCGATCGACATCGAGAACGTCGCGATCGCGCACCCGGGCGTGGCCGAGGCCGCCTGCATCGCCTGTGCGCACCCGAAATGGACCGAGCGCCCGCTGCTCGTCGTGGTGCCGCGCGAAGGGGCGAACCTGAACCGTGACGCGCTGCTCGCGTTCTACGAAGGCAAAGTCGCGAAATGGTGGATTCCCGACGACGTCGTGTTCGTCGACTCGCTGCCGCACACCGCGACCGGCAAGCTGCAGAAGCTGAAGCTGCGCGAGACATTCCGCGATTACGTGTTGCCGACGGCGGTCGGCGAGTCGTAACGCGAGCCGTAACGTCTGCGCCCGGGCCGCAAGCGGTTCGCGAAACGGTCGCCCGATCCGTCCCCGGATCGGGAACAAAATTCAAATTGAACGACCGTGCTTTTTCGTTGTATGCTGCCTGCGTTCAACCGGACATGCGGCTGTTCGACCGCGCACAATGAAGCGCAGCCACCCCGGCGCGCGATGCATGGAGGCAGGCAGATGGCAGTGGATTACTCGACTCGCGACGGCGTGGCCGTCCTTACGCTCAACAATCCGCCCGTCAACGGGCTCGGCCTGTCCACCCGTCAGGGCGTCATGGACGCGCTCGATCGCGCCGCGCAGGACCCGTCGGTCACGGCCATCGTGCTGACCGGCGCAGGACGTGCATTCTCGGGCGGCGCCGACATCACCGAATTCAATACGCCGAAGGCGCTCCAGGAGCCGACGCTGCACACCGTGATCCGCGCGGTGGAGGCGAGTGCGAAGCCCGTCGTCGCGGCGCTGCACAGCGTCGTGATGGGCGGTGGCCTCGAGCTCGCGCTCGGCGCGCATTACCGTGTCGCGGCACCCGGCGCGCAGGTCGCGCTGCCCGAGGTGAAGCTCGGCCTGCTGCCGGGCGCGGGCGGCACGCAGCGCCTGCCGCGCGCGGTGGGGCTCGAAACCGCACTGAACATGATCGTGTCGGGCGCGCCCGTGCCGTCGGAGCAACTTGCGAAGAGCGGGCTGTTCGACGAGATGGCCGACGGCGACCTGCTCGACGCGGCTGTCGCGTTCGCGCGCAAGGCAGGTGCGCAGAAGGGGCCGCATCCGCGCGTGCGCGATCGCAAGATCGTCCACGCGAACGCCGCGGGCTTCATCCAGTTCGCGCGCAACTCGGCCCGGGCCGCCGCACCGAATTTCCCCGCGCCGCACAAGTGCATCGACGCGATCGAGGCCGGCGTGCTGCACGGCTTCGACAAGGGCAGCATCGCCGAGCGCGAGGGTTTCGTCGCGCTGATGATGACGCCGGAAAGCCGCGCGCTGCGGCATGCGTTTTTCGGTGAGCGCGCGGCGAGCAAGATTCCCGACGTGCCGTCCGATACGCCGCTGCGCGAGATTCGCCGTGTCGGCGTGATCGGCGCGGGCACGATGGGCGGCGGCATCGCGATGAACTTCGTGAACGCAGGGCTGCCCGTCACGCTGCTCGAAACGAAACAGGAAGCGCTCGAGCGCGGCGTCGCGACGATCCGCAAGAACTACGACGCGCAGGTGAAGAAGGGCAAGCTCACGCAGGAGAAGCTCGACGCGCGCATGGCGCTGATCACGCCGACGCTGTCCTACGACGACCTGAAGGATGCCGACCTGATCGTCGAGGCCGTGTTCGAGGAACTTGGCGTGAAGGAGCAGGTGTTCAGGAAGCTCGACGAAGTCGCGAAGGCGGGCGCGATCCTCGCGTCGAACACGTCGACGCTCGACGTCGACAAGATCGCTGCATTCACGAAGCGTCCGCAGGACGTCGTCGGCATGCACTTCTTCAGCCCGGCGAACGTGATGAAGCTGCTCGAGGTCGTGCGCGGCGCGCAGACCGCGAAGGACGTGCTCGCCACCGTGATGGCCGTGGCGAAGAAGATCCGCAAGACGGCGGTCGTGTCGGGCGTGTGCGACGGCTTCATCGGCAACCGGATGATCGAGCAGTACATCCGCCAGGCGCTCTTCATGCTCGAGGAAGGCGCGCTGCCCGCGCAGGTCGATCGCGCGATCGAGAAATTCGGTTTCGCGATGGGTCCGTTCCGGATGAGCGACCTCGCCGGCAACGACATCGGCTGGGCGATCCGCAAGCGCCGCTATGTCGAGCAGCCCGGCCTGCAGTACTCGAAGATCGCCGACCGCCTGTGCGAGCAGGGCCGCTTCGGCCAGAAGACGGGCGCCGGCTGGTACGACTACGTGCCGGGCGAGCGCAAGGCAAAGCCGTCGTCGCTCGTCGACGAGATGGTCGTCGCGTATTCGAAGGAGCGCGGCGTCGAGCGGCGCAAGATCGGCGACGACGAGATCGTCGAGCGGCTCGTGTTCGCGCTGGTGAACGAAGGCGCGAAGATCCTCGAGGAGAAGATCGCGTCGAAGGCGTCCGACATCGACATGGTCTACCTGACCGGCTATGGCTTCCCGCTGTGGCGCGGCGGCCCGATGCTGTACGCGGACGTGGTCGGCCTCTACAACGTCGAGCGCGCGATTCGCCGCTACGCGGCCGCGCCGAACGGCGACGCATGGCAGCTCGCGCCGTCGATCGCCGAGCTCGCGAAGGCCGGCCGCGGGTTCAACGGCTGACGCGCCGGATCGCGGCGCGACGAACACCCGGAGAAACGCAATGAGACACACCGACGACGTACTGCTCGTGATCGACGTGCAATACGACTTCATGCCGGGCGGCGCGCTCGCGGTGCCCGACGGCGACGCGGTCGTGCCGGTGATCAACGCGCTGGCGCAGCGCTTCGACCAGGTCGTGCTGACGCAGGACTGGCACCCGCGCGAGCACGTGTCGTTCGCGGCGAACCATCCGGGTCGCGAACCGTTCTCCACGCTCGCGCTGCCGTACGGCGAGCAGGTGCTGTGGCCCGTGCACTGCGTGCAGGACACCGACGGCGCGGCGCTGCATCGCGACCTCGACATCCCGCATGCGCGGCTCGTCATCCGCAAGGGCGGCGACGCGCAGGTCGACAGCTATTCCGCGTTCGTCGAAGCGGATCGCACGACGCGCACGGGGCTCGCGGGCTATCTGCGCGAGCTCGGCGCGAAGCGCGTGTGGTGCTGCGGGCTCGCGACCGACTATTGCGTCGCGTGGTCGGCGCTCGACGCACGTGCGGCCGGTTTCGACGCCGCGGTGATCAACGATGCGTGCCGCGCGATCGACCTGAACGGGTCGCTCGCCCACGCATGGCAGCAGATGCAGGCAGCGGGCGTCGCGCATGTGACGTCCGCGGGCGCGCGCCCGGCGGCGTAGCGCATTCCCATTCGATGCAGGACATGAAGCAGGACCGAAGGAGACTCGCATGACCGAAGCCGTAATCGTATCGACCGCCCGCACGCCGCTGGCGAAATCCTGGCGCGGTGCTTTCAACATGACGCACGGCGCGACGCTCGGCGGCCACGTGGTCGCGGCCGCGCTCGAACGCGCGAAGCTCGACCCCGCGCGCGTCGAGGACGTGATCATGGGGTGCGCGAACCCCGAAGGCGCGACCGGCGCGAACATCGCGCGGCAGATCGCCTTGCGCGCGGGGCTGCCCGTGAGCGTGCCGGGGATGACGGTGAACCGCTTCTGCTCGTCGGGGCTGCAGACCATCGCGCTGGCCGCGCAGCGGATCATCGCGGGCGAAGGCGAGGTGTACGTCGCGGGCGGCGTCGAATCGATCTCGTGCGTGCAGAACGAGATGAACCACCACATGATCCAGGAAGGCTGGCTCGCGCAGCACAAGCCCGAGATCTACTGGAACATGCTGCAGACGGCCGAGAACGTCGCGAAGCGCTACGGCATCTCGAAGGAGCGGCAGGACGAGTACGGCGTGCAGTCGCAACTGCGTGCCGCGGCCGCGCAGGAAGCCGGACGCTTTCGCGACGAGATCGTGCCGATCACGGTGCTCGCGGGCATCGCCGACAAGGCCACGGGCCGTCTGTTCACGAAGGAAGTGACGGTATCGGCCGACGAAGGGATCCGCCCGGACACGACGCTCGAAGGCGTGTCGAAGATCCGGTCGGCCGTGCCCGGCGGCGTGATCACCGCCGGCAACGCCAGCCAGTTCTCGGACGGCGCGTCGGCCTGCGTCGTCATGAGCGCCGACGCCGCGCAGCGCGAAGGGCTGCAGCCGCTCGGCGCATTCCGCGGTTTCGCGGTGGCGGGCTGCGAGCCGGACGAGATGGGCATCGGCCCCGTGTTCGCGGTGCCCAAGCTGCTGAAGCAGGCGGGGCTGAAGGTCGACGATATCGGCCTGTGGGAACTGAACGAAGCGTTCGCGGTGCAGGTGCTGTACTGCCGCGACACGCTCGGTATTCCTGAGGATCGCCTGAACGTGAACGGCGGCGCGATCGCGGTCGGCCATCCGTACGGCGTATCGGGCGCGCGCCTGACGGGCCACGCGCTGATCGAAGGCAAGCGGCGCGGCGTGAAGTACGTGGTCGTCACGATGTGCATCGGCGGCGGGCAGGGCGCGGCCGGCCTGTTCGAAATCCTCTGATCTTTGGCGGGTGGTGGCGGCCGCGGCTTCGCTTCGGCGAGGCAGGCGGCCGCGATGCGAATCGGCGCGACTGAACCGCCATTCGAAACAATCGGGAAGCAAAAGGCATGCGCCGGGCAATGCCGTTTCCCCTTACTTGTCAAACAATTTGCCCCACCTATACTTGCTCTGACATTTGCCTTTCGGCACGATGGGCCGGATCGTGCGTCGCACGATCCGTGCCGCGAAGGTTCGAACCAACGCAGCAGACCGACCGGGGACCGAATGAGTACGACCTATGCAGCCGGGGAACCGCCGCGCGTCGTCAGCGCGGCCGCGAGGCTCTACGCGAAATGCCTGCTGGTCGGATTCGCGTTGCTGCCCGCCTATCTGATCGCCTATCTGTGGTTCTTCAGCGACCCGCACGCGGTGTTCGAGAACCACGCGTTCCATGAAATCGCGATCGCGGCCGCGACCCTCGAGGGCGGGTTCGTTACCTACGTGACGTGGGTGTGCTACCGGTCGTCCGGCGAACCGCTGCTGCGCTGGCTGACACTCGGCTTTCTCGGCTTCGCGATGATCTACGCGCTGCACGGTGCGTTCACCGGGATGGCGCATCACAATATCTGGCTGTTCCTGCTGTACGGGCCCGCGTCGCGGCTCGTGATGTCGATCCTGCTGCTCACGGGCCTGCTGTCCTATGCCCGTCCGCCCGATCGCTTCGACAAGCGCACGAGCGTGCGCACGTGGCTGCCGTGGATCGTGTTCTTCGTGATCGTCAACGTCGTCGTGGCGTACATCGCGTATTCGCCGGTCGCGGGCGCGCCGGGCACGCGGCTGTCGATGGAAGGCGGCGCGCTCGTGTTCTCGCTGCTGAACGTCGCCGTGCTGCTCGCGCGGCGGATCCGCTCGCCGCTGATGGTGATCTACGGCGTGTCGATCATGGCGTTTGCGCTGTCGTCGCTGGCGTTCATTCTCGGCAAGCCGTGGAATCACATGTGGTGGCTCGCGCACGCGATTTTCGCGGGCGGCTTCTTCCTGCTCAGCTACGGTGTCGTGCAGGCGCTGCAGACGACGCGCTCGTTCTCGGCGATCTATAGCCAGGAAGACCTGATGAGCCGGCTGTCGGAATCGATGGCGCGCACCGAGAGCGCGCTGCAGGAACTGCGGCGCACGAACCAGAAGCTCGAATACATGGCCGCGACCGATCCGATGACGGGCGCGTCGAACCGCCGGCAGTTCATCGCGCAGGTCGAGCGCGAGATGGTGCGGGCCGAGCGCGACGGCACGCCGTTCTGTCTGCTCGCACTCGATCTCGACAATTTCAAGAACATCAACGATGCGTACGGGCACCAGATCGGCGACGAGGTGCTGCGCGGCGTCGTGCGTCAGTGCCTCGACGCTATCCGGCCGGCCGGCGGGCTCGCGCGGGTCGGCGGCGAGGAGTTCATGGCGCTGCTGCCCGAGATGCCGCTCGAAGGCGCGCGGATGACGGCCGAGCGCGTGCGCTCGTCGATCGCGAGCTCGCCGTTCGGGCTCGATTTCAAGCGCGTGCAGGTGACGGTCAGTGTCGGCGTCGCGCAATACGGGGTCGACGGCAGCACGGTCGACGCGTTGCTGCGCGTGGTCGACGAACGGTTGTACCAGGCGAAGCGGGAAGGGCGAAACCGCGTCGTGTCGCGGTGACGCGGGGTGGCGCGGCACGCGGGACGTTCGGCAACGCGGCCGTGCCGAAGGCGTGTCGATCGTTTCGGTTTCTGCCCAAGCCCCGGGCGAGGTAACGTACCCGGGGCTTCGGCATGCCCGGTCGGCATGCGACGGGCGATACGCAGCTAGCGCGATGCCAGGGCCGCCGCGTTTTCCGGCTGCGCGTCCTGCATCTGCCGCGACGCCTGCCACCAGTACTTGCCCGCGCGCTGCTGCGGATCGCGGATCGCGAGATACGTCGTACTCCAGAGCTGTGCCGCGTTGGCTTCGGTCGCATCGGCGCTGCGCGTGCCGAACGCGTCGGTCTGGTACTTGCCGTTCACGTAGGACCACGTCCACATCTCCGACGTCCGCATGTCGCGCCCGTTCGAGATCACCTGCCAGATCGTCTGCCGCGCCTGCGCGAGCAGCGTGCGGGTCGCGGCCGACAGGTCCTGGCGCGCGAGCTGGCGATCGAGCCCGGCCACCCACATCGCCTGCTGCCACGACCAGATCACCGTGCCGTGATACGCGGAACTCGTAAATTTCGGCCACAGTGCCTGGCTCGCATACGCAGGGTTCGCGATCAGCATGCCGGCATCGGTCACGAGCCCGGTCGGGAACGGCCGCGTGACGTCGGCGACGATCCGCTGGAGCTGGTCGTCCGGCGGTGTGCCGAACAGCAACGCGAAGCCGCCATCGGAGTTCATCACCGGAATCGGATTGCCCTGCTGATCGAGCGACAGCGCGTAGAAGGCCAGCGGTGCGCCAGGCACGGCACCGGCCGGCACGCCGGCGGACGGCGCATAGGCCGACACGTCGGCGGTCGCTTGCGCGGCCGGCACGCTGACCTGGAACAGTGGCGGCGCCTGCGTTTCCCATGTGGCCGCCTGGTTAGCCGTATTGGCGAGCGTCGCGCGCTGTCCGGCATCCAGGTACGGATCGAGCAGGCCGCGCGTGAGGAACGCGTTCGCCGCGCGCAACGCGGCCGGCACGAGCACCGCGTTCACGTCGTACGGGTAGACGCCGCCGCCGAGCCCGTCGGTGCTGTCGCGCCAGTTACCGACGATCTCGCCGGGCCGCAGGTGGATCAGGTTCGCGACCGACGGCTGCTGCGCGAACGGCTGCGCGGTGGTCGCGACGTGCAGCAGGTTGACGACCAGGCGGGCGCCGTTGGTCTGCCCGTCGCTGCCGCGCTGGGCCAGATACGCAGCCGCACGCGCCTGGCCGCGCGTATCGTCGATCAGCCACGCGGCCGCGATCGGCGCGAGCAGGTAGTCGCTGTCGATCATCTTGTAGTCGTAGGACGGCGTCGGATCGTTCGGTTTCCCGTTCTTCTGGTTGTCGACGAGTGCGAACTCGCCGATGCCTTCCTCGTGCGCGACCTTGCCGTCGGCCGACAGCCGGCTCAGCACCGACGACAGGCCGGCCTCGATCGCCGCGGGTTCGAGCACGGGCATCAGCATGCGAACCGAGATCAGCGTGTCGCGGCCGAAGTAGGTGTCGTACTGCCACGAGCCCGCCAGCAGCTTGTCGTGGAAGCTCAGGAATTCGAGCACGTTCTGGCTCACGGGGTCGGGGTTCACCGACGGCGCGAGCAGGTCGGCGCGCGTGATCGGCGACAACGGCGTCTCGCCCGACAGCGCATCGACATGCAGCCGCAGCGTGTGCGAGCCCGCCGGTGCGCTCAGGACGAGCTTGCCGCCCGCAGCCGGCACGATGCTGCCGCCGTCGCGCAACGTGATGCGCAGCGAATAGCCGGGCGCGCCGTCGATCCGGTCGCGTTGCCATTGCGCGGCGCTGCCCTGGACCGTCGGCGCGGCGAGAATCTGTTGCGGAATCGTTGCGCCGCCGTTGAAGTCGCGCAGGAAGCGCACGTTGCTGAGCACGCCCTGGCGGATCGTCAGCGTGCCGGTGTCCACCGACACGTCGGCGCCGATGCCGTACAGCGGGCGGCCGTGCGCGTCGGGTGCCGACAGCGCGGACGGCGGTGTGTCGAGGCTCCAGTTCACCGGCTGCGGGGTGTCGTCGAACCACAGCCCCGTGCCGCTGTTGCCGGCGGGGAAGACCACGAGCAGGCGCGGTTTCGTCGATGAACGCACCAGCAGGTGCGCGGCGACCTTGTCCTGCCGGTAGAACGCGTTGATCTGGCCGCCGGCGTCCATACGGAACGACAGCGCGGCGTTGTTCGACGGCGGGCTGTTCGATTCGACGTTGTCGTCGTTGCAGGCCGCGAGCAGGCCGGCGCAGATGATTCCGAGGCACAGCGACTTCACAAGGCGATGCATGTTGATGTCCCTCCTGATGACTGGCGATTTTTTATCGGGATGGTCGAATGACGGATCTGTTGTCCGTTTGGTACCGTGTCGCGGGCATTCGAGTGAATGCCGGGTGTTAATCAGGATGTGATGCTGTTGCGGTGAGTGAATCGAGCAGGAAATCGGCAAACAGGCGATAAATGCCGAAAGCTGAAACGGCAAGGGACGCCGCCCCGACGTGAAGCGAGAAAAGGCAAGGCGGACGGCGTTCGTGCAGGTGCGTGCCGGCTTGTGTGCGGCGGGAGAAAATCAATCGTAAGCCGCTGTAGGGGATTCTAAATTTTCGGAAGAATCGAAGTCAATGACGTTTTCCTGATTTCAGGCTGTTTTGCGAAAAGGCGATCGTAACTATTACTCATTGAGTCGGTAAATTATGCAATTTAATGAAGGCGGGTATTGGAATTCGGATATTCGGTGAATAAATAATCGGCAATGACGTTTCATTTTGCCGATTGCTGTCGTGCCGGAATTGAATCGTCGAGTTTGCGCGGGCGATTGCCGAGGCATGCAGGCCTGCGCCGAAGCGGCGCGCGCGAAGCCGGGCAAGCCGCGTTCCCGCGATTCAATGGAAGGCTGCGCGATCGTTCCATCGGAGCGTTCAAGTTTGGTAGGCTTGGCGATTGCCGCCGCTTGCGCGGATCGCGCCGTCGGTGAGCGACGCGGTGAAAATGCGCGTATCGTCGCCGGAAAGGCCGGACGACAGCCGATTCGATACGCGTTTTCCCCCCGTTGCCGCGACCGCGTGCAAGCGAAGCGGGCAGACGACCGGCCGGGCATCACCCGGCCGGCCACGATGCGGGCCGAGCCCGCATCGTGAACACCAACGAACAGGAGCAACCGAAGTGATCCGACATATCGTCATGTGGAAGTTGAAAGAATCGGCCGAAGGCGCGACGCGCGCGCAGAACGCGCTGAAGCTGAAGGAAAAGCTCGAAGGCTGCCGCGACCTCGTGCCGGGCACGCTGCAGATCGACGTCGGCGTGGCAACGCCCGGCCTCGACGCGACCGCCGACATCGTGCTCGTGTCCGATTTCGCGGACAAGGCCGCGCTCGATGCCTACCAGGTGCACCCGGTTCACCAGGAAGTGAAGAAATTCGTCGTCGCGGTGGCCGAGTCGCGCGAATGCGTCGACTACATCGTCGACAGCGCACGATGAGCGACGCGGCAACCCCGACGGACGGCCCGTCGATCGAAAGCCCGTTCGTCGACCTGCTCGGCGTGCAGCTCGTGTCCGCGAAGGACGGGGCGAGCGAGCTCGTGCTGCCGCTCGAAGAGCGGCACATGAACACGTGGAGCATCGCGCACGGCGGCGTGACGATGACGCTCGCGGACATCGCTCTCGCGATGGCCGCGCGCAGCCTGACCGACGACGGCGTCGGCGTCGTGACGGTCGAGATGAAGGTGAACTTCATGCAGCCGGGACGCGGCGAGTTGCGCGCTTACGGGCGCGTGATGCATCGTTCGACGACGATGGCCTACTGCGAAGGCGAAGTGCGCGACAGCGACGGCAATTTCGTCGCGAAGGCGCTCGGCACGTTCAAGTACATGCGGCGGCTCGCGGTGGGCCGCGACATCAAGCGGCAACGCTCGCGCACGGCGCCGGACGCCCAGCCCGGCCCGAGCGACGCGTAAGCGCCGGAACGCACGGCCCTGCCGCTTTGCCGGCAGGGCCGTTTTGTTGTTCACGGCGCAGGTGTGCCGTCGAACGCGTTCACGGCAGGCCGAGGGAGGGCCGGGATTGCGCACCGCGCCTGCACGACGAGGGCGTGGCATCATGTGACGCTTGTCCGTTCACGGCGTCGCACCGGCGCCGTCCTTATCGATGCCGCTGAATCCGAAAATCGCCCAGGTGCTCGACATGATCGAGCGCGCGAAACGTCCGTCCTACCATCACCAGACGCCGCAGCAGGCGCGCGCCGCGTACGAGAAGAGCGCGCCGATCCTCGACGTCGCACCGGCGCCGATGCATTCGGTCGAGGAGTGCGTGGTCCCGACGCGCGATGGCCGCACGATCGGCGCGCGGCTGTACCTGCCGGTCGCGCCGAGCCTCGCGGAGCCGCTGCCTGCGCTCGTGTACTACCACGGCGGCGGTTTCACGGTCGGCAGCGTCGATACGCACGACGCGTTGTGCCGGATGTTCGCGCACGACGTGCAGTGTGCGGTGCTGTCGGTCGGCTACCGGCTCGCGCCGGAGCACCGGTTCCCGACCGCGGTGAACGACGCCGACGACGCGTTGCAATGGCTGCATCGCGAGGCCGCCACGTTCGGCATCGATGCCGAACGGCTGGCCGTCGGCGGCGACAGCGCGGGCGGCACGCTCGCGACCGTCTGCGCGGTGCTCGCGCGCGATGCGGGCATTCGCCTCGCGCTGCAGATGCTGATCTATCCGGGCGTGACGGGCTACCAGGACACCGGATCGCACGCACGGCTCGCGAACGGCTACTTGCTGACGCAGGACACGATCCAGTGGTTCTTCACGCAATACGTGCGCGATCGGTCGGACCGCGACGACTGGCGTTTCGCGCCGCTTGACGGCACGCGCGATGCGCCGTCGTTCGCGGGCGTCGCGCCGGCGTGGATCGCGACGGCCGAATACGATCCGCTGAGCGATGAGGGTGCCGCGTATGCAGAGAAGTTGCGTGCGGCGGGCAATGCGGTCACGCTGGTCTGCTATCCGGGGATGATCCACGAATTCTTCAAGATGGGCGGCTACATCCCCGAGGTGCGGGCCGCGCATGCCGACGCGGTCGCGGCACTGAAGGCCGCATTCGACGACGTTTGACGGCATTGGCGGCGCGCGCGCCGCGTGGAGGGCTGCGATGACGGACGGCGTGGTGGAAACGGGCGACTGGACGGTGCTGGGCGGCGACGCCGCGCGGATCCGCGACGCGGTGTTCGTGCGCGAGCAGCAGATTCCGCCGGAATGGGAGCTCGACGACGACGATCCGCTGTCGCTCCACGCGGTGGCGTACCGGGTCGATGCCGCGACCGGCGTGCGCCGCGCGGTCGCGACGGGGCGGCTGCTGCCGTCGGGCACGATCGGCCGCGTCGCGGTGCTGGCCGATGCACGCGGCCAGGGCGTCGGGTCGGCCGTATTGGACGCGCTGCTGGACGCGGCGCGGCGCCGCGGCGAAATCGTCGTGCGGCTCTATGCGCAGGATTCGGCCGTGTCGTTCTACTTGCGGCACGGCTTCACGGCGGTCGGTGAACCGTTCGTCGAAGCCGGCGTGCCGCACGTCGAGATGGCGCGCGCGCCGTAGCACGGCGCCCGCACGCGTGCTCAGCGCGGCGGGGTCGCGTCGAGGTCGAACGTGAACGCGCGCTCGAACGAACCCGGCCGCACGGTACGGTGCGAACCGTCGTCGTCGCAGCGCTCCTTGATCTCGACCGTGAGCCGCACGCCTTCCTTCATCGTGACGCGCAGCGCGGTCGTGCCGCGCGTGCCGTATTCGGGCGTCTCGATGAACGCGGCCGACAGCGCGCGCTCGCGCTCGATCGGAATGCCCGTGTGCGGCAGCGCGTCGTCGGCCGCGACATGCGGGTCGCGCATCAACGCGATCAGGTCGTCGAGCGACGGGGTCGGATTGTCGGTGAGCAGCGTGCCGAGCTCCGCGCGTTTGCGCACCACTTTCGGCCAGGGCGTATCGAGCCGCGCATTCGACAGCGCATGCACGCCGGGCGCGATCGCGACGGGGGCGGCGACACCGCTTTCGCCTTCGGGCGCACGATTGCAGAACCACGCGAGTTCGCGCCGCCTCCAGTCGCCGACGAGCAGGTTGAAGCCGTTGTAGACGGCCGCATGCTCGGCCAGCCGCCCGAGATAGTCGAGCGGCGCAACGGACGGGCCGCCGAGGAAATCGGACACGAGCTTGCCGCGGGTCGGCGCGCCGGCGCGGATGTCGAACGGCGCGCGGTAGTTCGTCAGCGCGGCGAACCGGCCGTCGCGCGAGACGCCGAGCCACGTGCCGCCCGCTTCGAGATCGCGGCCGGCCAGTACGCCCGGGACATCTTCCCACCACGAAACCGGCGCGCTCGTCCGGCGAAAGAACTCGTCGCGGTTGGCGGTGAGGGTAAAGACGGGACCGGCGGCGGCATCGGGCTGCCAGTCGAAGGCAATCAGACACATCGGGCGAATCTCTCGCAGGAAACATCGGGCGCCGGCTGCGACTCGCGAGCCGGCGCACGAACGGGTTGTCAGTGCGTCACGCTTCCGTCGGCCATGCGTACGGCAGCGCGTCGAACGCGAGCACCGGGCCGTCGGCCGAACCGAGGTGCACCGTGCCGTTGTCGAGCGCGGCGAGCTTGATCTCGACGAGCGCGTCGACGCCGCCCGCGGGCGCGGCCGCCGCGTTGACGATCATCCCGCACGGCTGGCCGGGATCGTCGCTGTGGAACAGCTCGACGCCGGCATGCACGGTATCGGTCTCGCCGGCGACGTGCGCGAGCGCCGTGCGGCGCTTGATCGTGCCGCGGTACTGGCTGCGTGCGACGATTTCCTGGCCCGGGTAGCATCCCTTGCGAAAGTTAACGGCGCCGATCACGTCGAAGTTGACCATCTGCGGCACGAACTGTTCGACGGCAGGCTGTGTGATGCGCGGTTCGCCCGCGCGGATGTCGAGCCAGTCCCATACGGCCGGCGACACGACCGGCAGCGTACCGCTGAGCGCGGCGACGCGCGCGTCGACTTCCGCACGCGGGCCGATCCACAGATAGCGCTTGCGGCCGGCTGCATCGGGCACGCGGATCAGCGTGCCGGCCGGGCCGTCGACCTTCACGTGCACGCCGTCCGGCAGCGCGTCGAAGATGCCCGACAGCACGTCGCGCACGTCGCCCGCGAAGCCGACCACCGCGAGCGTGTCGCTCGCGTCCGTCAGTTTCGCCTTCGCGCGCAGCACGAACATCGACAGCCGCTTCTGCACGGCGGGCTGCACGTCCTTCGACACCAGCAGGCGCACGCCGTGGCCGGCGCGCCACGCGAGGAACGACCCGAGGAGGCGCCCCTTCGGCGAGCAATAGCCGGACAGCCGCGCGCTCGCGGCGTCGAGATGCTCGATGTCGTTGGTGAGCTGGCTGTGCAGGAACGTCGCGGCGTCGTCGCCGGCCACGTCGATCACGCCGAACTGCGGCAGCGGCATGCAGGCGCCCGGCGCGTCGAAATCGGTGGCGGACGGGCGGGGAAAAACGGGGAGCGAGGCAGGTGCGGCCTGGGCAGCCGGTGAAGCGAACGGTGTGCTCATGGAATGAGGGAACAGTCAACCCTGACTTTGACGAAGGCGAGCAAGTATTATATGGGTCTTACCTGAGTCACGTTTCCATGTCCCTACTGAAGAAATGCGCCGCGACGATCGTGGCGCTGGCCGTCGTTGTGGCCGCTGCCGGCGCGGGCGGCGGGTATTACTGGGCAACCCGGCCGCTGCTGCTGGGTTCCGCATCGCTCGACGTCACGATCAAGCCGCGCAGCAGCGTGAAGAGCGTCGCGCTGCAGCTCAGGCGCGGCGGCGTGCCGGTCGAGCCGCTCGGCTTCGTCGCGATGACGCGCGTGCTCGGGCTGTCGAGCCGGCTCAAGTCCGGCAACTACGAATTCAAGACCGGCATCACGCCGTACGAGGTACTCCAGAAGATCGCGCGCGGCGACGTGAACGAATACGTCGCGACGGTCATCGAAGGCTGGACCTTCAAGCGGATGCGCGCGGAACTCGATGCGAACCCCGATCTTGCCCACTCGACGGCCGGCATGAGCGACGCCGAGCTGCTGCGCGCGATCGGCGCGTCGGACAACGCAGTGCAACGCGGCAGCGGCGAGGGGCTGTTCTTCCCCGATACCTACCTGTTCGACAAGGGCACGAGCGACCTGAACATCTATCGGCGCGCATACCATCTGATGCAGACGCGTCTCGACGAGGCCTGGGCCGAGCGCGTGCCGGGCCTGCCGTACAAGACGCCTTACGAAGCGCTGACGATCGCGTCGATCGTCGAAAAGGAAACGGGCCATGCGGCCGATCGCGCGTTCGTCGCGGCCGTGTTCGCGAACCGGCTGCGCATCGGCATGCCGCTGCAGACCGATCCGTCGGTGATCTACGGGCTCGGCGACGCGTACGACGGCCGCCTGCGCAAGCGCGACCTGCAGGCCGACACTCCTTACAATACCTACACCCGACGCGGGCTGCCGCCGACGCCGATCGCGTTGCCGGGCGTCGCCGCGCTGCAGGCAGCGATCAATCCGGCCCAGACGAGCGCGCTCTATTTCGTCGCGAAAGGCGATGGCACGAGCGTGTTCTCGGACACGCTCGGCGACCACAACAAGGCCGTGGACAAGTACATACGAGGTCAATAATGGCGAGCGGTAAATTCATCACGTTCGAAGGCATCGACGGGGCGGGGAAGACCACCCACCTGCAATGGTTCTGCGAACGCCTCCAGGGCAAGCTGGCCGCGGCCGGCCGGCAGGTCGTCGTCACCCGCGAGCCGGGCGGCACGCAGCTCGGCGAGAAACTGCGCGAGATCCTGCTGAACCAGCCGATGGATCTCGAGACGGAAGCGCTGCTGATGTTCGCCGCGCGTCGCGAGCATCTCGCGCTCGTGATCGAGCCGGCGCTCGCGCGCGGCGACTGGGTCGTGTCCGATCGCTTCACCGATGCGACGTTCGCGTACCAGGGCGGCGGCCGCGGGCTGCCGCGCGACAAGCTCGAGACGCTCGAGCGCTGGGTGCAGGGCGGCTTCCAGCCCGACCTGACGGTGCTGTTCGACGTCGCGCCCCAGGTCGCGAGCGAGCGGCGCGGCGCCGCGCGCATGCCCGACAAGTTCGAAAGCGAATCCGACGCGTTCTTCGCGCGCACGCGCGGCGAATACCTGCGGCGTGCGGAAGAGGCGCCGCACCGTTTCGCGATCGTCGACGCGACGCGGACGATTCCCGAGATTCGCCAGCAGCTCGAGCGCGTGCTCGCCGCGCTGTAATTCGCAAGGAACGCACCACATGATCTATCCGTGGCAGACCGACGACTGGAACCGCCTGCAGCAACTGCGTGCGCAATGGCCGCACGCGCTGCTGCTGCACGGCCAGGCCGGGATCGGCAAGCTGCAGTTCGCGCAGCATCTCGCGCAGGGCTTCCTGTGCGAATCGCCGCAGCCGAACGGCGAGCCGTGCGGCGCCTGCGCGGCCTGCACGTGGTTCTCGCAGGGTAACCATCCGGACTACCGGATCGTGCTGCCCGAGGCGCTGGCGGGCGAGGCGCCGGGCGCCGCGGACGACCCGAAAGCGGCCGACGCGGACGAAGGCGGCAAGAAGACCCGTGCGCCGAGCAAGGAAATCAAGATCGAGCAGGTGCGCGCGCTGCTCGACTTCTGCGGGGTCGGTTCGCACCGCGGCGGCGCGCGCGTCGTCGTGCTGTATCCGGCCGAGGCGCTCAACGTCGCCGCGTCGAACGCGCTGCTGAAAACGCTGGAGGAGCCGCCGTCCGGCGTCGTGTTCCTGCTCGTGTCGGCGCGTATCGACCGCCTGCTGCCGACGATCATCAGCCGCTGCCGGCAGTGGCCGATGACCGTGCCGGCGCCCGACGCGGCCGCGGCCTGGCTCGCGGCGCAGGGCGTCGAGCATGCGGACGCGCTGCTCGCCGAGGCCGGCGGCGCGCCGCTCGCCGCGCTGGCGCTCGCGAGCGACGAGAACCGCCCGCTGCGCGACTACACGCTCGGGCAGCTCGCGGCCGGTGCGGCATGCGACCCGTTCGCGTGCGGCGAGACGCTGCAGAAACTGCCGGTGCCGCTGGTGCTCGGCTGGCTGCAGCGCTGGCTGTACGACCTGCTCGCGCAGCGGATGGCGGGCGCGCCGCGCTACTTCCCGATGCATGCGGCGGCGCTCGCGCGGTGCGCGGAAGCGGTCGATGCGAACGCGTTCGCGCGTTTCATGAAGGCCGTGACGCGGCAGCGGACGGTCGAGAATCATCCGCTCAACGCGCGGCTCGTATTCGAGGAATTGTTTCTCGGGTACCGGGAAATCTTCGCGTGATCCGGCATTGTTTCCCGTGGGTTGCGAAACGATGACCGGCTCACACCGCGACGCGACCGTGGCCGGCCGGCCCGCGAACGCCGCCCGTTGCCGTATGCCGGCGCGCGCATGAGCGCGCGCCTTACGAATTCAGGAAACACGATGTTCGTCGACTCTCACTGCCATATCAATTTCAAGGGCCTGGCCGACCGCCTGCCGGCCGTGCTCGAGAACATGCGCGAGCACGACGTCACGCACGCACTGTGCGTGTCCGTCGATTTCGAGACGCTGCCGGAGGTCCTTGCGATCGCGGACGCGCACGACAACGTCTATGCGTCGGTCGGCGTGCATCCCGATCACGAGGACGCGCGCGAGCCGACATTCGCGGAGCTCGTCGAGCTGGCCGCGCACCCGAAGGTCGTCGCGATCGGCGAAACGGGCCTCGACTACTACCGCCTCGAAGGCCGCTCGATCGCCGACATGGAATGGCAGCGCGAACGCTTTCGCACGCACATCCGCGCGGCGACCGCGACGATGAAGCCGCTGATCATCCACACGCGCTCGTCGTCGGAGGACACGCTGCGGATCATGGCCGAGGAGCGCGCGGACGTGCCGGGCGGCGTGATGCACTGCTTCACCGAGCCGTGGCCGGTGGCCGAGCAGGCGCTCGCGCAGAACTTCCATATCTCGCTGTCGGGCATCGTCACGTTCAAGAACGCGACCGACGTGCAGGACGTCGCACGGCGCGTGCCGCTCGACCGGCTGCTGATCGAGACCGACTCGCCGTACCTCGCGCCGGTGCCGTATCGCGGCAAGCCGAATGAACCTGCGTACGTCAGCCATGTCGGACGCTTTATCGCGTCCGAGCGCGGGATCGCCGTCGAGGCACTGGCCGACGCGACGACGCAGAACTTTTTCCGGCTGTTCAAGATCGCCCGCTAACGACGTGCGCGCAGCCGACAACCCAGGGAAGGAGCCCACAACAATGACGAAGCCGACCAACCATCTGCCGAAACGTGCACTCGTTGCCGCCGCGCTCGTCGCGAGCGGCCTGTTCGCGGCAGCCGGCGCGCATGCCGAATCGCTCGACGCGATCGTCAAGGCCGTCAAGTTCGACGACATCGCCGACATCGGCAAGCAGCTCAAGAGCGGCAAGCTCGACCCGAACACGATCGCGCCGAATGGCGACCCGCTGATCGTGATCGCCGCGCGCGAGAAGTCCGACAAGGTCGCGGCGGCGCTCGCCACGACGCCGAACGTCGACCTCGAGAAGGAAGACAAGGCCGGCGAAACCGCGCTGATGCTCGCCTCGCTGAACGGCGACCTCGGCCTTGCGAAGCTGCTGGTCGACAAGGGCGCGGAAGTCAGCAAGAAGGGCTGGGCGCCGCTGCACTACGCGGCCACCAACGGCCAGGACGCGGTCGTGAAGCTGCTGCTCGACCACGACGCGTATATCGATACCGCATCGCCGAACGGCACGACGCCGCTGATGATGGCCGCACGCGGCAACCATGCGTCGACGGTGACGCTGCTGCTCGACCAGGGCGCCGATCCGCAGGTGAAGAACCAGCTCGGCATCACCGCGCTCGAATTCGCGAAGCACTACAACGCGCCGGACGCGATCGAGATCCTGAGCAAGCGGACGACGCGCATCGGGGCGTCGACGCCGGCAGACGCGCAAAAGAGTGCAAAATAACGGTTTTCGGTGCGGCAGACGGTGCCCGCCCGGCCGGATGCCGGCCGGAGCAGGGCATCCCGGTGCCGCGCCGGCCAGGGCAGCAGGCGGTCTCGGGCCGCATTGACATAAGGAACACCATGTTGCGCGCAATGTTTTGTGCCGCGGCGTTTGCCGTGCCGTTGTCGGCGGCGGCTTTCACGGGCGCGGATCTCGACCGGCTGTGCGCGAAGACGGACGTCAAGTCGCGGGCGTCGTGCGCGGCCTACATCGAAGGCGCCGCCGACGGCGTCTACAACACCATCGATGCGATCGGCGGCACGACGGGGCCGCGGGTCGGCCAGTATTTCTGCCTGCCGCCCGACATCCGGGCGCAGCAGATGACCGACGCGGTGCGCAAGTACATCGCGGAAAATCCGAAGCTGGCCGACTACAACGCGAGCACCGCGGTGTCGCTCGGTCTCGGCAAGGCGTTTCCCTGCAGGAGCGGCAACTGATCTGACGCCGTGTCCGGGCACGCGCGTGGCCCGGACGTCGCCGACGCATCCAGGACGAGGCGTGCACGCCTCATCACCCAAGGGCGCCGATGATTTCAATCGAGGAACTGCAGCGCATCGCCGATGCGCCGCTGCATTCGTGGCTCGGCACGCTGGCCGTGTCGGTCATCGTCATGCTGGTCGTCACGGTCGTGCACCGCCTCGGCGCACGCATCGTCAAGCGCCTCGCGCAGCCGTATCCGCTGATGAGCGCGATCCTGCGCTACATCGACAAGCCGTCGCTCGTCGTGCTTGCGCTGCTGGCGCTCGAGTTCGTGTGGGTCCAGGCGGACGACGGCATGTCGTTCGTGCGCGGCATGCGCACCGCGGCCGCGGTCGGCTCGATCGTGTCGCTCACGTGGCTGCTGGTGCGGCTCGCGGCCGGCGTCGGCGACGCGATCATCCGGGCCCATCCGATCGATACGGCCGACAACCTCCAGGCGCGGCGCATCCATACGCAGGCCAAGGTGCTCGTGCGGACCGTGATGGTGCTGATCGTGATCATCGGCACCGGCGCCGCGCTGATGACGTTCCCGAACGTGCGCCAGGTGGGCGCGAGCCTGCTGGCGTCGGCCGGCGTCGCGGGCCTGGTCGCCGGTATCGCCGCGCGGCCGGTGCTCGGCAACCTGATCGCCGGGCTGCAGATCGCGCTCACGCAGCCGATCCGGCTCGACGACGTGGTCGTGATCCAGGGCGAGTGGGGGCGCATCGAGGAAATCACCGGTTCGTTCGTGTCGGTGCGGCTGTGGGACCAGCGGCGCCTCGTCGTGCCGCTGCAATGGATCATCGAGAACCCGTTCACGAACTGGACGCGCAGCAGCTCGGAGATCATCGGCACGGTTTACCTGTCGGTCGATTACCGTACGCCGCTCGCGCCGCTGCGCGAGGAACTCGCGCGGCTCGTCCATGCGGCGCCCGAGTGGGACGGCCGCGTGCAGGTGCTGCAGGTGACCGACGCGACGGAGCGCACGATGCAGTTGCGCGCGCTCGTCAGCGCGGCCGACTCGTCGTCGTGCTGGGACCTGCGCTGCCGCGTGCGCGAAGGGTTGATCGCCTATCTGCAGGACCGCTATCCGCAATGCCTGCCGCGCAGCCGGATGGAACTGTATCCGCACGATTCCGCGCCGGATGCGCCGAATCCCGAACGGCCGCATGCGCGCGCCCCTGCCGCCAGTACGGCGGCCAACACCGCGGCCGACCCGCAGGCCGTCGAAGGCCGCTGAACGCGGCTCGCCCGCCATCGTCATGACCGTGCTGAAAACGCTTGCCATCGCCAATTACCGCTCGCTGCGCGAGCTGATCGTGCCGCTCGCGGCGCTCAACGTCGTCACGGGGCCGAACGGCAGCGGCAAGTCGAGCGTGTACCGCGCGCTGCGGCTGCTCGCCGACACCGCACAGGGGCGGGTGATCCCGTCCCTCGCGCGCGAAGGCGGGTTGCCGTCGACGCTGTGGGCCGGCCCCGAGCGTTTCTCGCGGGCGATGCTGGACGGCGACGCGCCGGTCACCGGCACGGTGCGCAAGGGGCCCGTGAGCCTGAAGCTCGGTTTCGCCTGCGACGATTTCGGTTATTCGATCGATCTCGGCATGCCGATTCCGAGCCGCTCGCAGTTCTCGCTCGATCCGGTCGTCAAGCGCGAGTGCATCTGGGGCGGCGCGGTGCTGCGCCCGTCGACGCTGCTGGTCGACCGGCAGGGCGCGCAGATCCGCGCGCGCAACGCGACCGGCGACTGGCAGACGATTCCGCAGCCGGTGGCGAGCTTCGACAGCATGATGACCGAGTTCGCCGACCCGACCGGTGCGCCGGAAATGATCGCGGTGCGCGAACGGATCCGTTCGTGGCGCTTCTACGACCATTTCCGCACCGATGCGCAGGCACCCGCGCGGCAGTCGCACGTCGGCACCCATACGCCGGTGCTCGCGGACGACGGCGCCGATCTGGCCGCCGCGCTGCAGACGATTCGCGAAATCGGCGACGGCGCTGCACTCGATGCGGCGATCGACGACGCATTTCCGGGCGCGTCGGTCGAGATCGACAATCCGGGCGGCCGTGGCCGCTTTGACGTGCTGATGCGCCAGCCGGGGCTGCTGCGGCCGCTCGCGGCGGCCGAGCTGTCGGACGGCACGCTGCGTTACCTGCTGCTCGCGGCGGCACTGCTGACACCGCGGCCGCCGGCGCTGATGGTGCTGAACGAACCCGAAACCAGCCTGCACCCCGATCTGCTGCCGGCGCTCGGCCGCTTGATCGCGCAGGCGGCGCAGCGTTCGCAGGTGCTGGTCGTGTCGCACGCGGCGCGGCTCATCGCGACGCTCGAGCGCGAGGCCGGCTGCGAATCGCTGGTGCTCGACAAGCAGCTCGGCGCGACGGGGCTCGTCGACGCGGACACACGCGACCTGCCGCCATGGAAGTGGCCGTCGCGCTGACGGGCGGCGCGGCGTGCGTTCGGGGGCGATCGTCGTGTCGGGGGCCATATCGGCATGGCAGGCGGAATGTATCCTGCCTGTAACAACACCCATAAAATGAAAGACGGGCGGTTCCGGGCAACCGGATCGCGAATAATGAAGAGATATCCGGCGGGCGCTGCATCGGGGCGAGCCGCGCGCGAAAGCGCAAGGGCCCGCCGGCCGTGCCGCAACGGACAGGACACAGGAGACGTGGACCATGAGAATTGCCCAGATCGCGCCGCTGACCGAATCGGTGCCGCCGAAGCTGTACGGCGGCACGGAGCGCGTCGTGTCCTACATCACCGAGGCGCTCGTCGAGCTCGGTCATGACGTGACGCTGTTCGCCAGCGGCGATTCGACGACGCGGGCGAAGCTCGAGCCGGTCTGGCCGCGTGCACTGCGGCTCGACTCGTCGATCCGCGACCGGGTCGCGCCGCACATGCTGCTGATGGAGACGGTCGCGCGCCGCGCGAAGGACTTCGACGTGCTCCATTTCCACATGGATTACTACTCGTTCTCGGTCTTTAACCGGCAGGAAACGCCTTACGTGACGACGCTGCACGGCCGGCTCGACCTGCCCGAGCAGCAGCCGGTGTTCGACACGTTCAACACGGCGCCGGTGATCTCGATTTCGAACTCGCAGCGCCAGCCGCTGCCGCAGGCGAAATGGCTGACGACCGTCTACCACGGGCTGCCCGACACGCTGTACATGCCGCAGCCCGTCGAGCCGCGCTATCTCGCGTTCCTCGGCCGCATCTCGCCGGAGAAGCGCGTCGACACGGCGATCCGCATCGCCCGTCAGTGCGGGTTGCCGATCAGGATCGCCGCGAAGGTCGATGCGGCCGACCAGGAATACTTCGAGCGCGAGATCAAGCCGCTTTTCGCGTTGCCGCACGTCGAATACATCGGCGAGATCGCCGATCACCAGAAGGCCGAGTTCCTGTCGGGCGCGCATGCGCTGCTGTTTCCGATCGACTGGCCGGAGCCGTTCGGCCTCGTGATGATCGAGGCGATGTCGTGCGGCACGCCGGTGATCGCGTTCAATCGCGGCGCGGTGCCCGAAGTGGTGGACGAGGGCGTGTCGGGTTTCATCGTCGAGGATGAAATCAGCGCGGTGGCCGCCGTGAACCGGCTGCACCTGCTGCCGCGCGCGCGCGTGCGGCAGCGCTTCGAGGCGCGCTTCACGTCGCGCCGCATGGCGCAGCAGTATGTCGACGTCTACCAGTCGGTGATCCGCGCACAGAAACGCTCGCGCTTCAAGGTCATCGACTCGACGACCTGACGCGCGTCGCGCGCGGATAAAAAAACGGCGATGCCCGCGAGGACATCGCCGTTTGTGCGTGGCCCGCGCGCGGTGCGCACGGGCGGCACGCCAGCGTCAGATCTTCAGCTTCGAGACCTTCGTGCCGTTGATCGACACGTCGCCCATCAGGCCCGCGTTCGTCAGCACGACGACCTGGACCGGTGCGGTGGCCGTGGTCGTGTCGACCGCGCCGTTCGCGCCCATCTTCACGAGCGCGACCGACGCGCCGGCGCCGGCGGCCCAGCCGTCCGAGCCGCGGAATTCGTCGAGCGCTTCCTGCGTCATGAACAGGAACACGATCGCCTTCGACTGCGCACCGGCCTGCAGGCCGACCGACAGCGACGACGTGTTGTAGTAGCCGACCGTGCTGCCGCCGACGCGCAGTGCGCCGTTGCCGGACTGGCCGCCGACGATGAAGCCGGCCTGGATCACGTCCGGGAAGACAAGCACGCCGCGCGACTTCGCGACGAGTTCCCGCGAACCCTTGACCGTGGAGTACATGCGCGACAGCGTGGCGTCGACGCTCGAGTCGATTGCCTGGCGCTTCGACGCGTTGGTCGCGGCGTTGTCCGGCTTGTCCGGGGTGGTGGTGCAACCGGTGAGCGCGAGGCTACCGACGATGAGCGCAGCGGCGGCTTTCAGCACAAGATTCCGTTTTTGCATCGTTCTTCTCCATCGGATGACGTTCGGAGTGAGTCTCGCTCAGGGAGCGGATCACGTCGGCAGTTATATCACAATGGATTACACCCCCTTTTCGTCCGCGCAACAAAAAGCGTCAAATCGCGCGAGGGTGTCGCGGCGTGCCAACGGACGATCCGGCGCCCGCGCGCCGGAGTGGGGCGGCATGCGGGCGCAGCGGTCGATCGTGAGGTGGGTGGCGCCTGCGGCGCGCATCAGTGCGTGACGGGCGGAACGGGTGGAGCCGGCGGCTTGATCGGCGGGCGGCGCAGCACGCGGCGGATCAGCGCGATCACGACGCCGCACGCGAACAGGAACGCGGCCGGCACGACCCAGTAGCCGACGAACGCATGCCACAGGTAGCCCGCGAGCGTATTGCGGCGCAGCACGTATTCGTCGCGGGCCGCCTGCTGGCGCGGCGCGTTGGCGGCGAGCACGTCGGCCGGGCAGCCGGCCGCGCGCGCCTCGTCAGGATCCCCGTGGCACTTCGCGGCGGCGCCGGCGGCCTGCTGCGCATCGGTGAGCTGCCAGGTGGTCAGCGCGAGCTGCAGGTCCGCCTTGTTGTAGGCCATTTCCTCGCGGATCTCGCGGACGGCGACGATCGCGACGGGCACGGCCCAGAACACGATCACGATCAGCCAGCGGCGGAACCAGCGGTGTTGTCTCCATGCCATCCATGCCTCCGTTTGACGCGCGTGCGCGTCCGTCTCGAGGGCGGCCCGATGGCGCTTCTTGTACTTGGATGGGCCGCGTTGCAGCCATCATAGAAGAAATCGCGGCGAATTGCCGCACCATGTGGCGGCGCCGGCACGGCGGGCCGGGAAAGCGGGGCGGGAGAGGTCGGGGCCGGGCACGTCGATGCGCGTGCAACGAAAACAAAAATGCCGCGCCCGCCGAAGCGGTGCGCGGCATTCGATACGGGAGCGCCGGAACTCAGGCTGCCGGCTGATTGCTCAGGCAGCTCTTCATGAACGCCTTGCGGTCGTCGCCCTTCTTGCCGGTGGCCTGCGTGTTGCATGCCTTCATCTTTTCCTGCTGCGTCATCGCCTTCGCGGGCTTCGCCGACAGGCAGTCCTTCATGAACGCCTTGCGTTCATCGCCCGTCTTGCCGGCTGCCTGGGTGTTGCAGGCCTTCATCTTGTCCTGCTGGCTGTTCGCCGCGAATGCGGGGGAAGCCAGCATGCCGCCGAGAAGCACTGCGGCTACGAGCGATTGGATTTTCATTTCGACACTCCCATGGGGTGAATTGCGTTTTATCGACGCCGTCACGACGCACCGCACGATGAGCATGGGGCCGCATCGCGCGGGGCGATCCGATTATGGCCAATCAATGTGAAAACACCAAAACGGCACTTCCTATAACGTTGCAGATACCACGCCCGTTGACGGCGCACCCGGCCGGACGATCGGGGCAAACCATGATGTGCGGCGGCCGACCCCGGCCGCCGTGCCGGAACCTGCCGGATACCGGCCGCAAGCCTTTACAATCGCGGCCATGAATACTCCGAATCCCGCATCCCCTTCGTCCGCGGCGGCCCTGCCGCGCATCGCCGTGCTCGCCACCGGCGGCACGATTGCCGGTGCCGCGCCCGACGCGGCCAGCACGGCCGGCTACCAGGCCGGCGCGCTCGGCGTCAATTTCCTGGTCGACGCGGTGCCGGCGCTCGCGTCCGTCGCGCGCATCGACGCCGAGCAAGTCGCCAGCATCGACAGCAAGGATCTCGCGCTGCCGCTGTGGAACACGCTCGCCGCGCGGATCGACGCGCTGATGGCCGACCCGGCGGTCGACGGTATCGTGATCACCCACGGCACCGACACGCTCGAGGAAACCGCGTATGCGCTGCACCTGGTCGTCAGGGGCGACAAGCCGGTCGTGCTGACGGCCGCGATGCGGCCGGCGACCGCGCTGTCGTCCGACGGCCCGCTGAACCTGCTGAATGCGGTGACGGTGGCCGCGCATCCGTCCGCGCGCGGGCAGGGCGTGCTGGTCGCGTTCAACAACCGGGTCCACGGCGCGCGCGACGTGGTGAAGACGAGCACCTATGCGGTCGACGCGTTCCAGTCGCCGGAACTCGGTGCGCTCGGCTGGGTGCAGGACGGCCGGGTCGAATTCGCCCGCCGCGTCACGCGTTCGCGCGACGCGCAACTGGTGATCGCGGCAACCTGGCCGCCGGTCGAGGTCGTTGCGAGCTACGCGGGCGTGACGCGCACGGCCGTTGACGCGCTTGTCGCGGCCGGCGTACGCGGTCTCGTCGTCGCCGGCACCGGCAACGGCTCGATCCATGCGACGCTGCAGGCGGCGCTCGCCGATGCGGTCAACGCGGGCGTGGCGGTGGTGCGCGCGTCGCGCGTCGGGTCGGGGCACGTGATGCGCAACGGCGCCGCGAGCGACGATGCGCTCGGGTTCGTGAGCGCGGGTTCGCTGCACCCGTTCAAGGCGCGCGTGCTGCTGATGCTCGCGCTCGCGAACGGCATTCGCGATTGCGATGCATTGCAACGCGCGTTCGATACGCTGTGATTCGATGACGGGATGACCGACACGCGCCGATTGCACGGCGCGCGTCGCCCATGAAAAAGGCAGGCCGAGCGGCCTGCCTTTTTTGCGTCAGTGCTGCACGAATGCTCAGGACTGCGGCGGAATCACGAGCTTCTGGCCCGGGTAGATCCGGTCCGGGCTCGACAGCATCGGCTTGTTCGCCTCGAAGATCGCCGGGTACTTGTTCGCGTTGCCATATACCTCCTTGGCGATCGCCGACAGCGTGTCGCCCGGCTTCACGTCGTGGTACTGCACTTCCGGATCGTCCGGTTGCAGATCGTCGTCGTTGACGCCCGCGACGCCCTGCACGTTGCCGGCCGCGACCTTGACCTTCGCTTTCGTGTCGAGGTCGGCGACGCTGCCCGACAGCGTCACGGTGCGCGACGCGCCGTCGAACGCCACGGTGAGGTTCGACGTATCGAGACCCTGCGTGTTGATGTAGTTCTTGATGGCATCGGCCGCGGTCTGGTTTGCGGCATTCGGATCTTCCGCTGCTTGCGCGTCGGCATGACCCAGCAGTTTTTCACCCGCCTCTTTGATAAACGAAAGAAGACCCATCGTTGCACTCCTTGGGTGGTTGAAAAGAAAACGCGCCGTGAAGTGGCGAAAAAAACACCGCGCTGGGCGCGGTCACCGAAAGTGACCGCAAGCGCGGCGGTTTTCTCGAAAGGCGTGGCGAAAGTGTAGGCGTTCATCGCGACGATTGCATGAAAAATCGCACGCTCGAACGTAAAGAAATGTAATACGCGAAATCCGACAGGCGGACACCCGACGACGACGTCTGACCGACCAAGGCTTCCCCGGCGTCGCCGGGTGCCGCTGCGGACCCCACCACGCCGCTCTCAGCCCAGAGCGGCGTTTTTCGCCCCGTCCCGCATGCCGTCGGCAGTGCAGGGCGGGGCGCCCCACCGTGATGCGCGCGTGTCCCGCGCATCGATGCGACCGGCCGTGCCGGTCGCGTGTGTCATTCGCGTGTCCGTCATCGCGACGGACCGCGCGTTACTGCATCATCGGAAGCAAGCCGCGCCAGGCGGCATGCGTTTAGCCCGCCGTCTTCTCGATCTCGAAGTTCGACATGATCTCGAGCGCACGCACGAGTGCCGAGTGATCCCACGCCTTGCCGCCGTGCGCTGCGCACACGCTGAACAGCTGCTGCGCGCTCGCCGTGTGCGGCAGGGCGAGGCCGAGCTTGCGTGCGCCGTCGAGCGCGAGGTTCAGGTCCTTCTGGTGCAGCTCGATGCGGAAGCCCGGATCGAACGTGCGCTTCGTCATCCGCGCGCCGTGCACTTCGAGGATGCGTGACGCGGCGAAGCCGCCCATCAGCGCCTGGCGCACGCGCTCCGGATCCGCGCCCGAACGTGCGGCGAACAACAGCGCTTCGCCGACGGCTTCGATGTTCAGCGCGACGATGATCTGGTTCGCGACCTTGCAGGTCTGGCCCGCGCCGTTGTCGCCGACGAGCGTGATGTTCTTGCCCATCTTCTCGAACAGCGGTTTCGCGCGCTCGAATGCCGCCTCCGGGCCGCCGACCATGATCGTCAGCGTCGCTTCGCGTGCGCCGACTTCGCCGCCGGACACCGGCGCGTCGAGGTAGTCGCAACCGAGCGCGTTGATCTGCTTCGCGAATTCCTGCGTGTCGAGCGGCGAGATCGAGCTCATGTCGATCACGAGCTTGCCGGCCGTCAGGCCCTTCGCGACGCCGTCGTCGGCGAACAGCACGTTACGCACGTCCGGCGTATCCGGCACCATCGAGATGATGATGTCCGCGTTCCGTGCGACTTCGGTCGAATTCGCGACGACCTTCGCGCTCGTGCGCAGGTCGTCGGGAATCGGGAACGCGCCGTTCACGACGAGCTGGTGGTCACCCTTGAGCAGGTTGCGCGCCATGTGCGCGCCCATGATGCCGAGGCCGATGAAACCGATGGTTGCCATGTGAAAGTCTCCTATAGGGGCGTATGCGGAAAGGGCGGATCTCAGGCGGTGCGACGCGCCGAGCCCGGTGCGCGGCCGGCGACGCTGTGCAGCCAGCCGAGGCCTTCCGTCGTGGTGGTGCGGGGCTTGTATTCGCAGCCGACGTAGCCGGCATAGCCGAGCCGGTCGAGCAGCGCGAACAGGAATGCGTAGTTGATCTCGCCCGTGCCCGGCTCGTTGCGGCCCGGGTTGTCCGCGAGCTGGACGTGGCCGATCGATGCGAGGTTGCGTTCGATCGTCGCGGCCAGTTCGCCTTCCATGCGTTGCATGTGATAGATGTCGTACTGCAGGAACAGGTTGTCCGAGCCGACCGCGCGGATCACGTCGAGCCCTTCCGACGAGCGGTTCAATGCGAAACCCGGGATGTCGAAGCTGTTGCACGGCTCGACGAGCAGGCGGATGCCTTCGCGCTTCAGCGCGTCGGCGGCAAAGCGCAGGTTGTCGACGATCGTGACGAAGGTCTTGTCGCGCGCCGTGCTCGCCGACGGAATCCCGACGAGGCAGTTCAGCTGCGGCACCTTCAGCGCCTTCGCGTACTCGATCGCACGGCCGACACCTTCCTGGAACTCGCCGACGCGATCGGGCAGGCACGCGATGCCGCGCTCGCCCTGGTCCCAGTTGCCGGCGGGCAGGTTGTGCAGCACGAGGCGCAGGCGATGCGTCTCGAGCCGTTCGGCGAGTTCCTCTTTCGCGTACGGGTACGGGAACAGGAACTCGACGGCATCGAAGCCCGCATCGGCGGCCGCCTTGAAGCGGTCGAGGAACGGCACTTCGTTGAACAGCATGGTCAGGTTTGCAGCAAACTTCGGCATGAGCTAAGCCTCTTCGGTCGGTCAGTCAAAAATGTCGTGCAGTTCAGTCGAGCATCGAGATCGCGGTCGGTGCGTGCTCGGCCTTTTCGGCGAGATCCTCGAATTCGTTGATCGCGTCGATTTCGGTACCCATCGAGATGTTCGTCACGCGCTCGAGGATCACTTCGACGACCACCGGCACGCTGAATTCTTCCGCGAGCGTTTGCGCCTGGCGCAGCGCCGGCTCGATCTCCTCCGGCTTGAACACGCGCAGCGCCTTGCAGCCGAGGCCTTCCGCGACGGCCACGTGGTCGACGCCATAGCCGTTCAGCTCCGGCGCATTCACGTTGTCGAACGCGAGCTGCACGCAGTAGTCCATGTCGAACGCACGCTGCGCCTGGCGGATCAGGCCGAGGTACGAGTTGTTCACGACGACGTGCACGTACGGCAGCTTGAATTGCGCGCCGGCTGCGAGTTCCTCGATCATGAACTGGAAGTCGTAGTCGCCGGACAGCGCGACGATCGGGCGGCTCGGGTCGGCGGCACGCACGCCGAGCGCGGCGGGGATCGTCCAGCCGAGCGGGCCCGCCTGGCCGCAGTTGATCCAGTTGCGTGCCTTGAACACGTGCAGGAACTGCGCGGCGGCGATCTGCGACAGGCCGATCGTGCTGACGTAGCAGGTATCGCGGCCGAACACCTTGTTCATCTCTTCGTACACACGCTGCGGCTTGACCGGCACGTTGTCGAAGTGCGTCTTGCGCTGCAGCGTGCGCTTGCGTGCCTGGCAGTCGGCAACCCACGCGCTGCGATCCTTCAGCTTGCCGGCGGCCTTCCATTCCTGCGCGACCGCGACGAACAGTTCCAGCGCGGCCCTGGCGTCCGACACGATGCCGAGATCCGGGCCGAACACGCGGCCGATCTGCGTCGGTTCGATGTCGACGTGCACGAACTTGCGGCCCTTCGTATAGACCTCGACGCTGCCCGTGTGACGGTTCGCCCAGCGGTTGCCGATGCCGAGCACGAAGTCCGATGCGAGCAGCGTCGCGTTGCCGTAGCGGTGCGACGTCTGCAGGCCGACCATGCCGGCCATCAGCGGGTGGTCGTCCGGAATCGCGCCCCACGACATCAGCGTCGGGATCACCGGCACGCCGATCGTTTCGGCGAACTGGACGAGCAGGTCTTCCGCCGCCGCGTTGAGCACGCCGCCGCCCGACACGATCAGCGGCTTGTCCGCGTCGTTGAGCATTGCGAGCGCCTTCTCGATCTGCGCGCGGGTGGCCGCGGGCTTGTAGACCGGCAGCGGTTCATAGGTGTCGATGTCGAACTCGATTTCGGCGAGCTGCACGTCGATCGGCAGGTCGACCAGCACCGGGCCCGGGCGGCCCGAGCGCATCAGGTGGAATGCCTGCTGGAACACGCGCGGCACCAGCGCCGGTTCGCGCACGGTGACGGCCCACTTGGTGACGGGCTTTGCGATCGATTCGATGTCGACGGCCTGGAAGTCTTCCTTGTACAGGCGGGCACGCGGTGCCTGGCCCGTGATCGCGAGGATCGGGATCGAGTCGGCGGATGCGGAGTAGAGACCGGTGATCATGTCGGTGCCGGCCGGGCCCGACGTGCCGATGCACACGCCGATGTTGCCCGGGGCCGCACGCGTGAAGCCTTCGGCCATGTGCGACGCGCCTTCGACGTGGCGGGCCAGCACGTGGCTGATGCCGCCGGACTTGCGCATCGCCGAGTAGAACGGGTTGATCGCCGCACCCGGCACGCCGAACGCGGTCTGGATGCCTTCCTTCTCGAGCACGAGCACAGCTGCGTCGACGGCTCTCATCTTGGCCATGAATGTCTCCTTGAATGGGGTGGATCTTGCGAATGGGTCTGTTGGGGACACTTTAGGGATGCAGGAAAGGTTTGATAAGATCAGCCGAAGTCGCTTTTTTCGAAACTAAAAGTATGGAATGACGGCCGGGCGGGGCTTTCCGCCGGAGCCGGAACAGAGACGGAGACGGGAGATGGATCGCTTCAAGCAGATCGAGACGTTCGTGCGCGTGGCCGATGCCGGCAGCCTCGCGGCGGCGGCGCTCGAGGAGGGCGTGTCGCCGGTCGTGCTCGGGCGGCGCATCGACGCGCTCGAGAAGCGGCTCGGTGTGAAGCTGATGTACCGCTCGACGCGGCGGCTGGTGGTCAGCGAGGAGGGCGCGGCGTTCCTCGAGCGATGCCGCGGGCTGCTGTCCGAATGGGACCAGGCCGAGAACGAACTGGCCGCCGGGCGGCGCGCGGTCAGCGGGCACCTGATCGTGTCGGCGCCGGCCGCATTCGGGCGCAAGCACGTCGCGCCGCACGCGCCGGGCTTTCTGGCCGACAAGCCCGAGATGCAGCTGTCGTTCAACCTGACCGACCGCGTCGTCGATCTCGTGCGCGAGGGCTACGACCTGTCGATCCGGATCGGCGGTGCCGTCGATCCGAACTTCGTCGCGGTGAAGCTCGCGTCGAACCGGCGCGTCGTGTGCGGCACGCCCGAGTATTTTCGCCAGCACGGTCGGCCGAAGTCGCTCGACGACCTGCTCAGGCACAACTGCCTGGCGTTCAACCTGCAGGGCGGGCAGAACCGCGGCTGGTATTTCCAGCGCCACGGCAAGATCGCGACGATGCGCGTGGCCGGCAACCTCGACTGCAACGACGGCGAGCTGCTGCACCGCTGGGTGGCCGAAGGCCTCGGGCTCGGCTGGCGCTCGACGTGGGAAATCGCCGCGCAGCTCGAGACGGGCGAGCTCGAGACCGTGCTCGACGAATACGCGCTGCCCGATTACGACATCCTCGCGGTCTATCCGCAGCAGCGCTACGTGCCGGCGCGCGTGCGCTATTTCATCGACTACCTGCGCGCCGCGTATGCGCGCCCCGGTTACTGGAGCACCACGCCGTAACGGCAGGCGGGCGGCCCGGCGATTTTTTTACGCTTCATGCGTCCGGCGCGGGAATAAACTCGACGCAGCAACGGTATGGTCATCGAGCGTGCACGTTGCCGGTCTGTCCGGGCGCCGTGCGCGGAACGGGCGCGGCATCGGCCGCCGGGACCAGGGAGGCCATGTGGGGCAAGCCGGACAGGCGGTCGAAGAACGGGTGGCAGACGACGCGGTCGCGCGCGGCGAGCGGTTTCGCGCGCTCGTGCTGCCGCATCTCGACGCCGCGTACAACCTCGCACGCTGGCTGAGCGGTAACGCCGGCGATGCGGACGACGTCGTCCAGGACGCGTGCATGCGTGCGTTGCGCTTCGTCGATTCGTGTCGCGGCGACAACGCGCGGCCGTGGCTGCTGACGATCGTGCGCCACACCTGGTACACGGAGTGGCGGCGCCGTACGCATGCGCACGAGGTCGCGCTGCCCGACACGCTGGACGACACCGACGTGCCCGACGACTGGCAGCCCGCCACCGAGGACCCGCTCGCGCACCTGCTGCGCGGCGAGAACGTGCGGCTCGTGAACGCGGCGCTCGCGAAGCTGCCGCCCGAATACCGCGAGGTGCTGGTGCTGCGCGAGATGGAGGACCTGAGCTACCGCGAGATCGCGGCGATCGCGGACGTGCCGGTCGGCACGGTGATGTCGCGGCTCGCACGCGGCCGGCGCAAGCTCGCCGTGCTGCTGGGCGGCCCGCCGGCACCGGCGGCCGAAGGCAGGCCGGGCCGTACGCCGGCAGGCGGAACCGCATCGGAGGCTATCGATGGACTGTAACGAAGCGCGAGCATTGCTGGACGCGGACGTCGACCGCGAGCTGTCGGCGCCCGACGCGTTGCGGGTCCAGCAGCATGTCGAAGGGTGCGACGTGTGTCGCCAGGAACGCGAACGGATCGTCACGCTGGTGCAGGCCGTGCGTCAGGCCGACTATCACCGTGCGCCGGATGCGTTGCGGGCGAGCATTCTTGCGAGCCTGCCTGCCGCGGCCGACGCGCCTGCCCGCGAGCAGGCGCGGGCGGAGCCGCAATCCGGATCCCGATCGCAGCCGCAGCGGCGGCCGCGCGGGCGTAACGGGTTGTCCTGGTTGCCGGGGCTTGGCGGGGCGGCACGCCCGGCCACGGCCGGCACCGGGCCGCGCTTCGCGGCATTGCCCGGCCTCGGCTGGGGCGTCGCGCTGCTGGTGGCGCTTGCCGCGGCCGGCGGGATGGTGGTGTCCGCGCGTCACGCCGACACCGACCGCACGATCGACGAACTCGTGTCGAGCCACGTGCGTGCCGACCTGTCGGCACGCGACATCGACGTGATCTCGACCGACCGGCACACGGTCAAGCCGTGGTTCAACGGCCGGCTCGACTATGCGCCGCCGGTCGAGGATCTCGCGGCGAACGGCTTCGCGCTGGTCGGCGGCCGGCTCGACTACGTCGGGCGCCGCCGTGTCGCGGTGCTGGTCTACCGTTACCGGCAGCACGTGATCGACGTCTATGTGCGGCCGGCCGGGGAAGGGCCGGGGGCGCCGTACTCGACCGTGTCGCAGGGGTATGCGCTCGACCGCTGGGATGCGGCCGGGATGACGTGGTGGGCCGTGACCGACGCCGAGCCGTCGGCACTTGCGGCGTTCAGGACCGCGCTCGACGCGCGGCTGGCCGGCACGCGCAGCGAATGACGCCACGACGGCGGGCTGCGGGCCCGCCGCACGCTTGCGCTCCGACCCTCACCGGGGAAAAGGCCGAAGAACGGCCCGCCTGCCCGGTCTCGCCCCTTCAAGTCTTTGAAAACATGGCCGAATCCGCGCGCCAATCGTCGATTGGTCTTGCATGCGCCCCGTATCCGGGTTAGAATCTTCGGCTTCTCACTTGCCACACCGGTTCAGACGCCCGGGTGGCTTTAATCCACAAGGAGTGTGTAATGCGTCATTACGAAATCGTATTCATCGTGCACCCCGATCAGAGCGAGCAAGTGCCCGCGATGATCGAGCGTTACAAGACCACGATCACGTCACACGGCGGCCAGATCCACCGTGTCGAAGACTGGGGCCGTCGCCAACTGGCCTACATGATCGAGAAACTCGCGAAGGCTCACTACGTCTGCATGAACATCGAGTGCGACCAGACGACGCTCGACGAACTCGAACACGCGTTCAAGTTCAACGACGCCGTGCTGCGCCACCTCATCGTCAAGATGAAGAAGGCCGAAACCGGCCCGTCGCCGATGATGAAGGAAGTTCAGCGCGAAGAAGCCAAGAAGGCGGCTGCAGCTCAGCCGACCGAAGCGCAGGCTTAAGTTCGTCATTCATTAAGCCATCAAGGAGCGCGCCACTCACGTGAACAGGTTGCAATTGACGGCAAGCGTCGTCGAACGCGCACCGGTGCGATATACGCCGGCAGGTGTTCCGATCGCAAGCGCCACATTGCATCACCGCACGGAAGTCGTCGAAGCAGGCATTCCCCGTCAGGTCGAAATGACGATCGAGGCGGTGGCGGCCGGTGAGGCGAGCGGCAGGCTGGAAAGCCGTGAAATGGGCGTCGAAACGCTGTTCACGGGCTTCCTGGCAAAGAAAAGCCGCAACGCGAGAACCTTGGTGTTTCACATCACAGCATTGCAGGACATTGGAAAGGACTGAAATCATGCCCCGCCCGACTGGTAAGAAATTCGACAAGCGTCGTCAGCAACAAAACCCGCTCTTCAAGCGCAAGAAGTTCTGCCGTTTCACGGCCGCAGGCGTCGAGCAGATCGACTACAAGGACACGGAAACGCTGAAGGACTTCATCGGCGAAAACGGCAAGATCACGCCGGCGCGTCTGACGGGTACGAAGGCGCACTATCAGCGTCAGCTCGACACGGCAATCAAGCGTGCGCGTTTCCTCGCGCTGCTGCCGTACACCGATCAGCACAAGGCGTAACTCGGCGACGCCATAAGGAGAATTCGAATGCAAATCATTCTGTTGGAAAAAGTCGCCAATCTGGGCAACCTCGGCGACATCGTCAAGGTCAAGGACGGTTACGCTCGCAACTTCCTGATCCCGAACCGCAAGGCTCGCCGTGCAACGAAGGAAGCGATCGCCGAATTCGAAGTGCGCCGCGCTGAACTCGAAAAGATCGCTGCTGAAAAGCTGGCAGCATCGCAGGCAGTCGGCGAGAAGCTGAACGGCCAGTCGTTCGAAATCACGCAGAAGTCGGGCGTTGACGGCCGTCTGTTCGGCTCGGTCACGAACGGCGACGTCGCGGAACTGCTGAAGAAGGCAGGTTTCGAAGTCGAGAAGCTGCAAGTTCGCATGCCGGAAGGCCCGCTGAAGATGATCGGCGAGCACAACGTCCAGGTCGCGCTGCACACGGACGTCGTCGTCGACGTCACGATCAACGTGATCGGCGACCACGCGTAAGCGTATGCAAGCTTTCCGGGCGGCTTCCGTCGTCCGGACAAGGGCAGGCGCCCGGGCAACCGGGGCCTGCCTTTTTTATTGCCCGATCGCCGGAGCGGTAGCGCTGCCGTGATCTATTCGCGATAATCCCAACCCATGAACGCGCCGCAAGATCCCCAAATCGAATCGCTGAAAGTCCCGCCGCATTCGGTCGAAGCCGAACAGTCGGTGCTCGGCGGCCTGTTGCTCGACAACGCGGCATGGGACCGGATTGCCGACTTCCTGTCTCAGGGCGATTTCTATCGCTACGATCACCGGATCATCTACGAGCACATCGGCCGGCTGATCGCGTCGACGCGCCCGGCCGACGTCGTGACCGTGTATGAAGCGCTGACCACGTCCGGCAAGGCCGACGACGTCGGCGGCCTCGCGTACCTGAACGCCCTCGCGCAGAACACGCCGAGCGCCGCGAACATCCGCCGTTATGCGGAAATCGTGCGCGACCGTGCGGTGCTGCGCCGGCTCGTGTCGGTTGCCGACGAAATCTCGGCCGATGCGTTCAACCCGCAGGGCAAGGAAGTCCGCCAGCTGCTCGACGAGGCCGAGTCGAAGGTGTTCTCGATCGCCGAAGAGGGCGCGCGCGGCAACCAGGGCTTTCTCGAGATCGGCCCGCTGCTCACGCAGGTCGTCGAGCGCATCGATACGCTGTACCACACCGCGAACCCGAGCGACGTCACGGGCACGCCGACGGGCTTCGTCGACCTCGACCGGATGACCTCCGGGATGCACGGCGGCGAACTGATCATCGTCGCGGGGCGACCGTCGATGGGTAAGACCGCCTTTTCGATGAACATCGGCGAATACGTCGCGGTCGAGTACGGCCTGCCGGTCGCGGTGTTCTCGATGGAAATGCCGGGCACCCAGCTCGTGATGCGTATGCTCGGCTCGATCGGCCGGCTCGATCAGCACCGGATGCGTACCGGTCGCCTGACGGACGAGGATTGGCCGAAGCTGACGCACGCGGTGCAGAAGATGAGCGAGGCGCAGCTCTTCATCGACGAGACGGGCGGCCTGAACCCGATGGAATTGCGCTCGCGCGCACGGCGTCTGGCGCGGCAGTGCGGCAAGCTCGGCCTGATCATCGTCGACTACCTGCAGCTGATGTCGGGTTCGTCGCAGGGCGAGAACCGCGCGACCGAAATCTCGGAAATCTCGCGATCGCTGAAGAGTCTCGCGAAGGAGCTCGACGTGCCGGTGATCGCGCTGTCGCAGTTGAACCGCGGCCTCGAACAGCGCCCGAACAAGCGTCCGGTGATGTCCGATTTGCGCGAATCGGGCGCAATCGAACAGGATGCGGACGTGATCCTGTTCATTTACCGTGACGAAGTTTACAACCCGGACAGTCCCGACAAAGGCACGGCCGAAATCATCATCGGCAAGCAACGTAACGGCCCGATCGGCCCCGTTCGACTCACGTTCCTGGGGCAATACACGAAGTTCGACAATTTTGCGGGAGCGCAGACTTTCTACGGCGAGTAGCGCCGGTTGTAAAGCCCTAAATCGCCAAACGTTGTATCCAATCCCGGCGTGCGCATGTGCGCGCGTCGCGGCGCGACCGAAAACGGTACAATGTCGCCCGTTTTCGTGACAGTAGTTTGACAATCTCTCAGGAATCCCATGTTCGGTCGATTCATGCCCACCGAGGGCAAGTTCTTTGAACTCTTCAACGCGCACGCGAAGCACATCGTTTCCGGTGGCCGCGAGCTCGAACTGCTGATCGACAATCTCGCCGACGCCGAGATTCACAAGCAAAACGTGCAAATTGCCGAGAAGGCCGCTGACAAGCTCACGCACGAGGCGATCGATCTGCTGCACAAGACTTTCATCACGCCGCTCGATCGCGACGAGATCCACAAGCTGATCACGACGATGGACGACATCCTCGACCTGATGGAAGACGTCGCGACCGCCGTGTCGCTGTACGACGTGCAGTCCGTCACGTCCGAGGCGAGCCAGCTCGCGCACATCGTCACGCAGTCCGCCCAGCACGTGCAGCAGGCGGTCGGGTTGCTGTCCGACATGAAGCAGTCCGCGCAGATCCTCAAGCAGTGCGAGGAGATCGACCGCTGGGAATCGGAGGCCGATCGCGTGCTGCGCGCGGCGATGTCGAAGCTGTTCCGCGAGGAAGACGACGTGAAGACGCTCATCAAGCTGAAGGCGATCTACGAGCTGCTCGAAGAGATCACCGACAAGTGCGAGGACGTTGCGAACATCATCGAAGGCATCGTGCTGGAAAACGCCTGAGCGGACCACGATGCATTCGATACAACTCGCCCTCTGGATGGTCGCGACGCTGGTGCTCGTCGCGCTCGTATTCGACTTCATGAACGGCTTTCACGACGCGGCGAACTCGATCGCCACCGTCGTGTCCACCGGGGTGCTGAAGCCCCAGCAAGCCGTGGTGTTCGCGGCGGCGTTCAACGTCATCGCGTATTTCATCTTCCACCTGAAAGTCGCGCAGACCGTCGGTAAAGGCACCATCGACCCCGAGATCGTCGACCACTACGTCATATTCGGCGCGCTGGTCGGTGCGATCGGCTGGAACGTGATCACCTGGTACTACGGGATTCCGTCGAGCTCGTCGCACGCGCTGATCGGCGGCCTCGTCGGCGCGGCGCTCGCCAAGTCGGGCTGGGCTTCGCTGAACATCGACGGGTTGCTGAAGACCATCGCGTTCATCTTCATTTCGCCGCTGCTCGGTTTCATCCTCGGTTCGCTGTTCATGCTCGGCGTGTCGTGGCTGTACTTCCGAACCGCGCCCAGCAAGGTCGACCGGCGCTTCCGCCGGCTGCAGCTGCTGTCGGCCGGCTTGTACAGCCTCGGCCACGGCGGCAACGACGCGCAGAAGACGATCGGCATCATCTGGATGCTGCTGATCGCGAGCGGCTACGCATCGGCCACCGCCGATGCGCCGCCCGCGTGGGTGATCGGCGCGTGCTACCTGTCGATGGGCCTCGGCACGCTGTTCGGCGGCTGGCGCATCGTGCGCACGATGGGCCAGAAGATCACGAAGCTCAAGCCGGTCGGTGGTTTCTGCGCGGAAAGCGGCGGGGCGATCACGCTGTTCATCGCGTCGTTCCTCGGCATTCCCGTATCGACCACGCATACGATCACCGGCGCGATCGTCGGCGTCGGCGCGACGCAGAAGCTGTCGGCCGTGCGCTGGGGTGTGGCCGGCAACATCGTGTGGGCGTGGGTGCTCACGCTGCCGGCGGCCGCGCTGTTCGCGGCCGGTGGATGGTGGCTCGGCCACCAGATCTTCTGATCGACCGCACTGTCGAACGGACATGAAATGCGCCGCAAGCCGAAAGGCTGCGGCGCATTTTCCTTTTGGGGCAGCGGAAATGTGCGGCGAATGGCGGGTTTGTAGTCGCGCGTGATCGCAGGCGAACGCGAAGCGGGCTAGTAACTTCCGTTCGCGAACCGGGCAATCGGATCGTCTGCGGTGGCGGTGCGCGGGCTGACGGGGGTAGATTGCGTCGACGCGCGCAATACCTGCACGGGGGCTGGTTCGGTGCCGCGCGGTGACGTCGCCGCGACGGCGGGTGGCGGCTCAGCATCGAAGGCGGCAGCCTGGGCGGCCGTCAGTGCCGTCGTCGGAATCTGCGTGCCGACCTCGGCCGGACCGGCTGGCGCTGCATTCGCGGTCAAGGTGGCGGCGGCGGTGCCCGTGCCGTCGCTCACGGACGTTGCCTGCTGCTGAGCCGTCTGCATGCGCGGCGGCGGAGGTTCATACGGGTCGGCCGACGCGGCTGCGGGCGCGACCGCGGCGGTCGACACGGCCTGCGCGGCCGGCACGACCGGGGCAGGCGCCCGGGTCGCGGCGGCTTGCGACTGCGTATAGGCCGGCTGCCGCGGCGCGGCGGCGGTCACGACGACAGGGGCGGGCGCAACGACCGGCGCGCTGCGCGGCTCTTCGCGCTTCGCCTCGTAGGTCGGCGCATCGAACGGCGTAGGTGCCCCGCGCGGCGGCGCGACGCGGCGAATGCCGTCGAAACGCTTGGCCCAGTACGGGTTCGTCAGGTAGTCGAGCCGCACGGTGCCGCCCGTCGACGGTGCGTTGACGAAGCGCAGCTTGCCGACGTAGATGCCGACGTGCGAATGCGGCCGTCCGGTCGTGTTGAAGAAGATCAGGTCGCCCGGCGCGATCTGGTCGGGCTCGACCGATATGCCGCGGCCGCTCATGTCGGCGGTCGTGCGCGGCAGGTTCACGTCGGCTGCGCGGCCGATCACGTAGCGCACGAGCCCGCTGCAGTCGAAGCCGCTCGTCGGCGTGTTGCCGCCCCAGCGATACGGGACGCCGACGAGGCTCATCGCCTGGATCGAAATTTCTTCCTGGCCGACGCTGTGATCGACGAACTTCGGGAAATTGGCGGGGGCGGGGAATGCGCGCGGCGTCGTGATCTTCATGCCCGACGCGGGGCGCGATGCCGACTGCGGCGGCACGCTGGAGCAGGCCGCAAGCAGTGAAACGACAGCAACGGGAACCCAGATTCGAAGCATGACAAGGCGGGCGAGCGCGGGACGCTCGCGAATCGTATGACAACAGACAGACCCGATGGTAGACGTTCCGGCGGGGCTTAAGCAACCGTTCCTGAGAATTTACTTGAAGTTTCGCGCGTAAGTGCGGCTGTTGCGTAACGATGCATGACCAACGTTTCAGACCCCAAAAATAAAAACGGCGCTCCGGAAACGGAGCGCCGCGATGCGTCGACAGCCGGCCGACGGGCCGGCCTGTCGCGTTACAGGATGTCCGACGCGTAGTCGGCGAGTCGCGAGCGTTCGCCGCGCGCGAGCGTCACGTGGCCGCTGTGGCCCCAGCCCTTGAAGCGGTCGACGACGTACGTGAGCCCCGAGCTGCCTTCGGTCAGGTAAGGCGTGTCGATCTGCGCGATGTTGCCGAGGCACACGATCTTCGTGCCCGGGCCCGCACGCGTGACGAGCGTCTTCATCTGCTTCGGCGTCAGGTTCTGCGCCTCGTCGATGATCAGGTACTTGTCGACGAACGTGCGGCCGCGCATGAAGTTCATGCTCTTCACCTTCAGGCGCGAACGGATCAGCTCCTGCGTCGCGGCACGCCCCCATTCGCCGGCGGCGTCGTCGGTCTTCTGCAGCACTTCGAGGTTGTCGTCGAATGCACCCATCCACGGCTGCATCTTCTCTTCCTCGGTACCGGGCAGGAAGCCGATGTCCTCGCCGACGGGCACGGTCGCGCGCGTCACGATGATCTCGTTGTAGCGCTTGTCGTCGAGCACCTGCGCGAGGCCGGCCGCGAGCGCGACGAGCGTCTTGCCGGTGCCGGCCTGGCCGAGCAGCGTGACGAAGTCGATCTCCGGGTTCATCAGCAGGTTCAGCGCGAAATTCTGCTCGCGGTTGCGCGCGGTGATGCCCCACACGTTGTTCTTGTGGTGGCTGTAGTCGCGCAGCGTCTGCAGCAGCGCCGTCTTGCCGTTCAGTTCGCGGACGATCGCATGGAACGTCGGCTCGCCGTTCTGCGGCTCGAGATAGACGAACTCGTTGACGAGCATCGACGCGACGAGCGGGCCCGTCACGCGGTAGTACGTGGTGCCCGTCTTCGTGTCCTGCCAGCTCTCCATGCCCTTCGCATGCTTGGTCCAGAAATCCTGCGGCAGCTCACGCACGCCGTTGTACAGGAGATCCGAATCCTCGAGCACCTGGTCGTTGAAGTAGTCTTCAGCGGGCAGGCCGAGCGCATGCGCCTTGATCCGCATGTTGATGTCTTTCGACACCAGCACGACCTGACGGTCCGGCCGGTCGCGCTGCAGCGCGCGCACGACGCCGAGGATCTGGTTGTCGGCCTTGCCTTCGGGCAAGCCTTCGACGGGCGCGATGTCGGTGAGCTTCGTCTGGAAGTACAGGCGGCCGACCGCCTCGCGGCTGCCGAGGCGCGACAGCGGAATGCCGGCCGTGATCGGGCCCGCGTCGGCGACCAGCGCGTCGAGCGTGCGGCTGACTTGGCGTGCGTTGCGCGCGACTTCGGACATCCCCTTCTTGTGGTTGTCGAGTTCCTCGAGCGTCATCATCGGCAGATAGACGTCGTGTTCCTCGAAGCGGAAGAGGCTGCTCGGGTCGTGCATCAGCACGTTGGTGTCGAGCACGAACAGTTTCTGCTGTTCGGCTTCGGCGGCCTTGCGGCTGCGCGATTTCGTCGCGGCGCCCGTGTCGCGCGCGGGAGCCGCGGCCGGTTTGCCGGCGGCCGGCTTGTCATTGCGCGCGACGACCGGCGCCGCGGGTTCGGCAGGTGCCGGCATCGGCTGCAACAGTGCGGCCGTCTGTTTGGTCTTGCGACCGCGCGCGGGTGCGCTCGCGGTTTCCTGCGCCGAAGACGCGACGGCGCGCAGCGGCGCGGCCGTGTTCGCGGCTTCGATCATCGGTTGGGCCACGCTCGCCGGACCGTAGTCACCGGCTGTGGATGCGTCCCCTTCGGCGGATTTCTTCGCGGCTTTCGCGGGCCGCGCTTTCACCTTGTATTCGTCGGGCGGCAGGAGGCTGCCGAGCTTGCTGGGGGGAGTAGGCAAAGGCATGGTGTCCCTCGGGAGGAATCGTGTCGCATGGCGTGCGCCGCTGATCGCATCCTGCGTGACGTAGACGCATGCAGTTTGCGCGCGGTGGCGCACAGGAAGTTCGTCTAGCCGGTTCGCCTAAGTGTCGATCAGCTCCTTGACGGGGTGAGGGCCGGACCGAGGGCCGGCGCGCAATCCATAAAAAAAGCCGCTGCCCCGTCGACAGGGACATGCGGCTCGGCTGATACGGTCGTGATGCGCGTCAAGTGCCGGAAAGCATCGCATCGAGCACCGGCGCAGCTACGAGAAATATGGGGCGAACTGGCATTCATTGCGGCCCAATATAACGCGCCTCAAAGCGCTTGTACAGCACTTAGCACGTCGTCCACATGGCCCGGTACCTTGATGCCGCGCCATGCCTGGCGAAGCACGCCGTCGGCGTCGATCAGGAACGTCGAGCGCTCGATTCCGCGCACTTCCTTGCCATACATTTTCTTCATCTTGATGACATCGAACAGCGCGCACAGCGCTTCGTCGGCATCGGAAATCAGCGGGAACGGCAGTTCGAGCTTTGCCTTGAAGTTGTCATGCGAGCGCAGGCTGTCGCGCGACACGCCGATGACTTCCGCACCGGCTTTCTTGAACTTCGGATAGAGATCGCGGAACTGCAGCCCTTCGGTCGTGCAGCCCGGCGTGTTGTCCTTCGGATAGAAGTACAGCACGAGTTTCTTGCCCTTCAGGTCGGACAGCGAAATGTCGCCGCCCGTGGCCGGTGCGGTGAAATCGGGAACTTGACGGTCAACTTCGACGGACACGTGTTTCTCCTGTTGTTATGGAAAGGCGCCGCTGCGGCGGCGCGGTTCGGCGGGGCGTCGCGGCAGCGCGCCGCATGGGCGGCGCGCGCGACGCCGGCGCGCGCGAACTCAGTCGGGCTGGACGATCAGTTCGCCGGAGCGGCCGGGAATTTCGCCCCACGTGACAGGGTACGATGGCAGCGAGTCGCGGTCCAGCGTCGCGTGGTAGTCGCCCATCGTCGCAAACGTGTGGCCTTGCGCGCGCCAGCCGGCGAGCAGTTGCTCGAACACGGGCGCGAGCTTCTGGCCTTCCAGTTCCGCATGCAGCGTGAACACCTGGTCGTGCGGATTGGTTTCGGTGAACTTGAGGATGTGCGCGGCGACGTTGTGCGTGTCGACGCCGTCGATGCCGAGCACTTCGTCGAGCGTCGGCAGCGTGGTCGGCATCTGCACGTGCGACAGCGTGCGGCCGTTGACGACGGGCAGGTACGGCGAATGGCCGCGGCCGTCGGATGCGTAGCGCATCCCCCATGCATCGATCTGCTCGAACGCGGAATCGTTCATCTGCCAGCCGGCCGCGCCGTGCGTGACGGGCGGCGCGCCGAAGATCTCGATGAAGCGCGCGTGACTCTTCTGCATTTCACGCGCGGTCCAGTCGCGATCGCGCGCGCGGACGTTGTCCTGCCAGTACACGTGATCCCACGTGTGGATCCCGCATTCGAAGCCGGCCTCGTGAATCGCGCGCATGTCGGCGATCGCGCGGCGGCCGATGTCGGGGCCCGGCAGCAGCACGCCGTACATCAGCTGCTTCACGCCGTAGTGTTCGACCACCGACGTGCGCGACACCTTCTTCAGGAAGCCGGGGCGGAACACGCGCCGCAGCGCCCAGCCCGTGTGATCGGGCCCGAGGCTGAAGAGGAAGGTCGCGCGCGCACTGAAGCGGTCGAAGATGCGCGCGAGGTTCGGCACGCCTTCGCGCGTGCCGCGCAGCGTGTCGACGTCGATCTTGAGGACGATGCGAGCCAAGCGAACGTCCCGCTCAGCCTTGCTGCTCGACGAGCGCGCGCGCGTCGGCGACGTGGCCGCGATACGCTTCGAAGATGTTGCGCAGCGCGTCGTCGAACGTCGCCTGCGGTGCCCAGCCGAGCTCCTGCATCGTGTTGTCGATCTTCGGTACGCGGTTCTGCACGTCCTGGTAGCCGTTGCCGTAGTACGCGCCGGACGTCGTCTCGACGAGCTTCACCTGCTTGGCCGAATCGGCGTATTCGGGGAATTCCGCCGCCAGTTCGAGCATCTTGTGCGCGAGTTCGCGAACCGAGAAGTTGTTCTTCGGATTCCCGATGTTGTAGATCTTGCCCGACGCGACGCCGTCCTTGTTCTCGATGATCTTCATCAGCGCGCTGATGCCGTCGCCGATGTCGGTGAACGCGCGCTTCTGCGAGCCGCCGTCGACGAGGCTGATGTTCTCGCCGCGCACGATGTGGCCGAGGAACTGCGTGACGACGCGCGAGCTGCCTTCCTTCGGCGTGTAGATCGAGTCGAGGCCCGGGCCGATCCAGTTGAACGGGCGGAACAGTGTGAAGTTCAGGCCTTCCATCCCGTAGCCCCAGATCACGCGGTCCATCAGCTGCTTCGAGCACGCGTAGATCCAGCGCGGCTTGTTGATCGGGCCGTAGGTGAGGGCCGATGCATCCGGGTCGAACTGCTCGTCCGAGCACATGCCGTAGACCTCGGAGGTCGACGGGAACACGAGGTGCTTGCCGTACTTGACGGCCGAACGCACGATCGGCAGGTTCGCCTCGAAGTCGAGTTCGAACACGCGCAGCGGCTGCTGGACATAAGTGGCGGGCGTTGCGATCGCGACGAGCGGCAGGATCACGTCGCACTTCTTCACGTGATACTCGACCCACTCCTTGTTGATCGTGATGTCGCCTTCGAAGAAATGCATCCGCTCGTGGTTGACGAGGTCGCCAAGCCGATCGGTCTGCATGTCCATGCCGAACACTTCCCAATCGGTGGTTTCAAGAATGCGCTTCGACAGGTGATGGCCGATGAAGCCGTTCACACCCAGGATCAGGACTTTTTTTGCTTTCATGAATGACGGGAAGAATGAATGAACTGCGCGAATTCCGCGGGCGTCACGACGGTTTCGCTGCCGTCGCGCTGCTGCCACAGCTCGAGAATGGATAGAGCGCGGCTGTCGCCGCAGACGCCGAATAGCGCATTATCGCTTACGTGCAGGCCGGGCGGCAAATCTGCCGCGGCGGCCGCTGCCGCGCTGCCGGGCGCCGCGAGGCGCGCGCGCGCGATCACGAAACGCGAGCCGTCGACGTCCGTGAACGCGCCCGGATACGGGGGCGCGACCGCGCGCACCAGGTTGTAGACCTGCGCGGCCGGCTTCGACCAGTCGACGCGGCCGTCTTCGGGCTTGCGCCCGCCGTAGTAGCTGCCGGTCGCGAGATCGTTCGGCAGGTGCGGCGCCTCGCCCGCGAGCAGCGCGGGCAGTACGCGCCAGAGCGTCTGCTCGGCGGCCACCGTGACCTTGTCGAACACCTGCGTGGCCGTGTCGTCCGGCAGGATCGGCACCGCGGTCTGGGCGATGATCGCGCCCGCGTCGGGCTTCGCGGCCATCTCGTGCAGCGTCGCGCCGGTTTCGGTCTCGCCGTTCAGCACGGCCCAGTTGGTCGGTACCCGACCCCGGTATTTCGGCAGCAGCGAGCCGTGCATGTTGTACGCGCCGCGCGGTGCGATCGCGAGCAGGTCCACCGGCAGCATATGACGGTAGTAGAACGAGAAGATGAAATCGGGCTGCGCGTCGGACACCGCGCGGCGCAGCGCCGGATCGGCGGGATCGGCCGGCGTGACGACCGGGATCCCGTGCTCGGCGGCGACCGATGCGACGCTGCCGAACCAGATGTTCTCGTTCGGGTTGTCCTCGTGCGTGACGACGAGTGCGACGTCGACGCCGCGCGCGAGCAGCACCTGCAGGCAGCGCACGCCGACGTTGTGATACGCGAAGACGACTGCGCGCGGTTTCATTGCTCGGCTCCCGTGCGGTTCGCGCCGGCCGGCACCGGCGGCACGCCGTCGTGCTGCTCGAGCACGGCCTGGATCAGGTAGCGCGGCCGCGCGCGCACCTGCTGGTAGATGCGGCCCACGTACTCGCCGAGCAGGCCGAGCGCGAAGATGATCACGCCGAGCAGGAAGAACGTGATCGCGAACAGCGTGAACACGCCTTGCACTTCCGCGCCGACGATGAAGCGTCGCACGAGCAGCAGCACGAACAGCGCGGCGGAACCGAGCGACAGGATCACGCCGATGAACGACAGCCACTGCAGCGGCACGACCGAGAAGCCCGTCACGAGGTCGAAGTTCAGCCGGATCAGGCTGTACAGCGAGTACTTCGATTCGCCGGCAAAGCGCTCCTCGTGCGCGACCTCGATTTCGGTCGGCTTCTGCGCGAACGTATAGGCAAGGGCGGGGATGAACGTGTTGACTTCGCCGCACACGTTGATCGTATCGATGATGCGGCGGCTGTACGCGCGCAGCATGCAGCCCTGGTCGGTCATCTTGATGCGCGTGATGCGCTCGCGCAGCCGGTTCATCATCTGCGACGCCTTGCGCCGCCACAGGCTGTCCTGGCGCTGCTTGCGGATCGAGCCGACGTAGTCGTAGCCCTCGCGCATCTTCGCGATCAGCTTGCCGATTTCCTCGGGCGGGTTCTGCAGGTCGGCGTCGAGCGTGATGACGATCTCGCCGCGCGATTGCGCGAAGCCGGCGAGGATCGCCATGTGCTGGCCGTAGTTGCCGTTGAGCAGCACGATGCGCGTCGTGTCGGGACGCACGTGGAACTGATCGGCGAGCATCGCGGCCGAGCGGTCGCGGCTGCCGTCGTTGATCAGGATCACTTCGTATGACGTGTCGAGTGCGTCGAGCGCCGGATACAGCCGCGCGAACAGCGCGGCGAGGCCGTCTTCCTCGTTGTACACGGGGATGATGACCGATACTTCGGGACGGCCTGCGTCCAGGTGCCCGGCGCCCGGATGCCCGGCGCGTGCTTCAAGGTGACTCATGTACGCTTAATTTCCGTATTGTTCGCAAATCTGGTTGATGGCGTCGACCACGCGACGCACATCGCCTTCCGTCATCTGCGTGAAGAGCGGCAGCGTGACGGTCGACGCGCCGTACCGTTCGGCGTGGGGGAACATGCCCTCCTTGAAGCCGCGCGCACGGTACAGCGTGAAAAGATGGATCGCCGGGTAGTGGATGCCCGTGCCGATGCCGCGTTCCTTCATCTGCGCCATGAACTCGGCGCGGGTGATCGTCAGCCGCTCGAGCGGCAGCGTGATCAGGAACATGTGCCAGTTGCCGTTCTCGAATTCGGCGACCGGCAGGCCGACACCGAGCTTCACGGCCGCGCTGCCGTCGAATGCGGCGAAATACGCGCGTGCGAGCGCGCGGCGCTGCGCGGTGAAGCGTTCGAGGTGCGGCAACTGGCCCAGGCCGACGCGCGCGGCGACGTCGGTCAGGTTGTACTTGCCGCCGAGCACGTCGCAGTCCATTCCGTCGAAGCCCGTGCGCGTGATGCCCTGCAGCCGGTACTTCTGCGCGAGCGTCGCTTCTTCCTCGTTGTTCAGCACGAGCGCGCCGCCTTCGATCGTCGTGAGGTTCTTGTTCGCGTGGAAGCTGAACGACACGATGTCGCCGATCGCGCCGATGCGCTTGCCGTTCCACGTCGAACCGAACGCCTGCGCGGCGTCCTCGATCACGCGCAGCTTGTGCGCGCGCGCGATCGCGTACAGGCGGTCCATGTCGACCGGCAGGCCGGACAGGAACACCGGGATGATCGCCTTCGTGCGCGGCGTGATCGCCTGCTCGAGCTTGTCGAGGTCGATGTTGCGCGTGACGGGATCGATGTCGGCGAACACGGGCGTCGCGCCGGTCTCGAGGATCACGTTGCTGGTCGAGACCCACGACGCCGGCGTCGTGATCACCTCGTCGCCGGGGCCGACGCCCGCGATGCGCAGGCCGATCTCGAGCGTGCAGGTGCCCGAGTTGAACGCGCGGACCGGACGGCCGCCGCAGTATTCGGACAGCGCCGCTTCGAATTTCTGGCTTTGCGGGCCCGTGGTGATCCAGCCCGAACGCAGCACTTCGACGACGCCCTGGATGGTTTCCTCATCGATCTCGGGGCGGGTGAACGGCAGAAACGGAGCGGTAGTCTGGCTCATGTACGCTTTGGCCTGTAATGGCGTGTAATAAAAGGGTCGGGCGATCCCGGCCGAAACCGGCATTAAACACCGGTTGGCGGAAACGCACCGTGATTTTTTGTAGGCGGACGCTTAACGCGGCGGGGCATGCTCAGCTTCGCGCGAGCACCAGCACGCCGATCAGGATGATGCCGATGCCGACGAGCCGCTGGATCGACAGCACCTCGCCGAACAGGTACCAGGCCGCGAACGCGTTGACGACGTAGCCGAGCGACAGCATCGGGTACGCGATCGACACGTCGACCCGCGACAGCCCGAGGATCCAGACCACGACGCTCAGCACGTAGCAGCCGAGGCCGCCGATGATCGGCAGCTGGGTGGCGATCTTCAGCCCGACCGGGATGATGTTCGCACGGCTGAATTCGAAGTGCCCGACGGCGTTGACGCCGGCCTTCAGCAGCAGTTGCGCAACGGCGTTGAGCATCACGCCGGTGACGATGCAGACGAGCGAAACGGGATTCATGCGATGGGCGTCCTTACGATTGCGGTTTCTCGACGATCACGCGACGGTTGTCGCGCGCAATCACGCGCATCGGCACGCCTTGCGTGACCAGGGCGTCGTACTGGCCGGGTGGCATGATCGCGAGCGCATGGGTTTCCTGCTTCCAGCGCGTGATCCATTCGTCGACGGTCGGAATCCACTTGTTCGGCTCCATCGAGATGCCGAACCCGAGCTCGTCCTGGCGCTGGACCATGATCGTCGTGTGGCCCATATAGAACGGGAACGTGTGATCGAGCATCTCGATCGAGTAGAACGGCGTGTCGGGCGGCAGTTTCGCCAGCTCGGCGCGCACCGTCGGCGCGAGCAGCGCGCCCGAGCTGTAGCGGCCGAACTCGTCGTGCCCGGTGCCGCCGATCGTGCCGAAGGCGAGCCACGCGGCGCCGAACGCGGCAAGCGCGGCGGCGACGCCCGCGCGGCGGTTCAGCCAGGCGGCCGCGAGCGTCAGCGCGGCCGCGACCGCGAGGCCCGCGTACAGCCACATCTGGAACGCGCGGTACAGCGCGTTCGGCGTGCGGGCATCGCCCTGGTACGCGAGGAAGATGATCCCGAACGCCGCGGCGACGAAGAACACGAGGTAGCCGAGCAGGTGGCGGCGGAAGCGGTCGGCGGTCATCAGCGGCAGGTACGCGCCGATGATCAGCGCGAGCGCCGGCGCGACCGGCAGCACGTACGAGATCAGCTTCGAATGCGATGCGCTGAAGAACAGGAAGATGAATGCGCTCCAGATCAGCAGCACGAGCATCGGCGAGAAGCCGTTCGGCTGGCGCGGCATCCGCAGCGCATGGCGGATGCTCTGCCACGCAACCGACAGCCACGGCAGGAAGCCGACCAGCAGCACGGGCACGAAGTAGTAGAGCGGGCCCGGACGGTTCTGTTCCGGGGTCAGGTACCGGCGGAACTGCTGGACGATGAAGAAGAAGTTGAAGAACTCGGGGTTGCGCTGCTGGACGAGCACGAACCACGGCGTGACGATCGCGAAGAAGATCACGAGGCCGCTCACCAGGTACAGGCGCTTCCAGAGCGCCCAGTCGCGCGCGATCAACGTATAGAGCACGAGTACGGCGCCGGGCAGGATCAGGCCGACGAGGCCCTTCGACAGCACCGCGAACGCCATCGCGGCCCAGCACGCCCACATCCAGCCGCGCGCCGCGGCCGGGCGCAGCCCGGGCCGTTGCGCGAGCAGCAGCGAGCAGAGCGACAGCGCCATCCAGAACGCAAGGCCCATGTCGAGCGCGTTGAAGTGGCCCATCAGGTTCCAGTACGGCGACGCGGCGAGCACGACGGCGGCGAGGAAGCCGGACAGCGGGTTGAACAGGCGCGCGCCCGTGAAGCCGACCAGCAGCACGCCGGCGAAGCTCGCGAGGGCCGTGTAGAGGCGCGCCTGCCATTCGCCGATGCCGAACCACGCGAACGTGAGCGCGTTCATCCAGGTCTGCAGCGGCGGCTTCTCGAAGTACTTGTAGCCGTTGTAGCGCGGCGTGATCCAGTCGCCGGTGACGAACATCTCGCGCGCCATTTCCGCGTAGCGGCCTTCGTCGCTCGGGATCAGGTGGCGCAGCCCGAGCGGCGCGAACCAGACGATCGCGAGCGCGACGACGAGGAGGGCGAGCGTGATGCGGTTGAGCGGTAGCCTCGACGGCGTATCGTTCATGGATTTTCAGCCTGTTGGTTGTTGTGACGGGCCGCCGGCGGGTTGCGCCGGGGGCGGGCGGCCTGGCCGGGCCGATCCGGGGATCGACCCGCTGCGCCGGCCCGAGTTTTACCGCATCGGGGATTAACGTTCAATTAAGAGCGCGGCGGCGACTTTGCGGCCTTCGGCCATCAGGATGTTGTAGGTGCGGCAGGCAGCCTGGAAATCCATCGTCTCGACGCCGATCCGCTTGGCCGTGAGCGCCGCGACGAGCCGCGGGTGCGGGAAGCGCAGCCGTGCGCCGCTGCCGAAGATGACGAGTTCGGGTGTCGGGTCGAGCAGCATCGCGAAATGCTCGGGCGCGAGCGCGTCGAACGACGACACCGGCCACATCTGGACCGGCGCGCCGGGCAGCACGATGACGCTCGTTTCATGGCGTTCGAGATTGACGTCGACATAATCGGGGCCGTAGCCGGTGACGGTGTTGAGCGCGCCGCTCGTGTCCTGGTGCAGTTTCAAATCGGTATTCCGCGGTTCCGTAGGGGAATGTGTCGCAGGGCCACAGGGGCCCGGATGGCCGGTTTCGCTTGCCCGGGCACGCGGGACGCCTGACGGCGTGGGCCCGGCGCGGCTATGGTGCATTGCGAAAGTCGGCCAAAATCCGCTAAATTATAACTTTTTGGTCGCCCCCGGGCGCCACTTGCGTCGCGCGTCGCCACAAGCCGCGCCCGACCGCCCGCTTTTCCCCAGTCTAGACAGCGCGCACAGACCGGCCGCTTTCCAGTTTTGATCCCGTCCCCCCGGCCGCAAGGCCAACCCAGGAACCGTGTCGTCGTGAAACCGATTCAGAAGTCGAACAAGCTGCTCAACGTCTGCTACGACATCCGTGGCCCGGTGCTCGAGCACGCGAAGCGCCTCGAGGAAGAAGGCCACCGCATCATCAAGCTGAACATCGGCAACCTCGCGCCGTTCGGTTTCGATGCGCCGGACGAGATCATCCAGGACATGATCCGCAACCTGCCGACGTCGTCCGGCTATTCGGATTCGAAGGGCGTGTTCTCGGCGCGCAAGGCCGTGATGCACTACACGCAGGAAAAGGGCGTCGTGGGCGTCGGCCTTGACGACATCTACATCGGCAACGGCGCGTCCGAGCTGATCGTGATGGCGACCCAGGCGCTCCTGAACGACGGCGACGAGGTGCTGCTGCCCGCGCCCGACTACCCGCTGTGGACGGCGGCGGTCAGCCTGTCGGGCGGCACGCCGGTGCATTACATCTGCGACGAGCAGAACGCGTGGATGCCCGATCTCGACGACATCCGCCGCAAGATCACGCCGAACACGAAGGCGATCGTCGTGATCAACCCGAACAACCCGACGGGCGCGCTTTATTCGGACGAATTGCTGCTCGAACTGCTCGAGATCGCACGCCAGCACGGGCTGATCGTGTTCGCCGACGAGGTGTACGACAAGATCGTCTACGACGGCCTCGAGCATACGGCGCTGGGTTCGCTGTCGGAGGACGTGATCACCGTCACGTTCAACAGCCTGTCGAAGAGCTATCGCTCGTGCGGCTACCGCGCGGGCTGGATGGCCGTGTCGGGCCTCGGCGGCGACAACCGCCGGCGCGCGAAGGATTACCTCGAGGGGCTCGGCATCCTGTCGTCGATGCGCCTGTGCGCGAACGTGCCCGGGCAGTTCGCGATCCAGACGGCGCTCGGCGGCTACCAGAGCATCAACGAGCTGATCATGCCGAGCGGGCGCCTGTACAAACAGCGCGAACTCGCGTACGACATGCTCACGTCGATTCCGGGCGTGACCTGCGTGAAGCCGCAGGCCGCGCTGTACATGTTCCCGCGCCTCGACCCGAAGCTTTATCCGATCCAGAACGACCAGCAGTTCATTCTCGACCTGTTGCTCGAGGAGCGCGTACTGCTCGTGCAGGGCACGGGCTTCAACTGGACGACGCCGGACCACTTCCGCGTGGTCTTCCTGCCGAACCTCGACGACCTGACCGATTCGATCAACCGGATCGCACGCTTCCTCGACGGCTACCGCAAGCGCCATTCGGCCTGAGCGGCAGGACCACACGGCACTCACTACTTCTTACTCATCGATCACACGCAGCATGGAACCGATCAAAGTTGGCCTGTTGGGCTTCGGCACGGTGGGCAGCGGCACCTTCACGGTGCTGGGCCGCAACCAGGAAGAAATCAAGCGACGCGCGGGGCGCGGCATCGAGGTGACGCGCATTGCGGTGCGCAACCCGGCCAAGGCGCTGGCTGCGCTCGGCGGCGATGCCGGCGCTGCGCAGATCACCGACGATTTCAACGCGGTCGTCGATGATCCGTCGATCGCGATCGTCGCCGAGATGATCGGCGGCACGGGCATCGCGCGCGACCTCGTGCTGCGCGCGATCGCGAACGGCAAGCATGTCGTGACGGCCAACAAGGCGCTGCTCGCGGTGCACGGCACCGAGATCTTCGAGGCCGCGCGCGCGAAGGGCGTGATGGTCGCGTTCGAGGCGGCCGTCGCCGGCGGCATCCCGATCATCAAGGCGCTGCGCGAAGGCCTGACCGCGAACCGCATCCAGTACATCGCGGGCATCATCAACGGCACGACCAACTACATCCTGTCGGAAATGCGCGATCGCGGGCTCGACTTCGCCACCGCGCTGAAGGCCGCGCAGGAGCTCGGCTACGCGGAAGCCGATCCGACCTTCGACATCGAAGGCGTCGACGCCGCGCACAAGGCGACCATCATGAGCGCGATCGCGTTCGGCGTGCCGGTGCAGTTCGACCGCGCATACGTCGAGGGCATCAGCAAGCTCGACGCGACCGACATCCGCTACGCGGAAGAACTCGGCTACCGGATCAAGCTGCTCGGCATCGCGCGCCGCGCCGTAAACGGCATCGAGCTGCGCGTGCACCCGACGCTGATCCCGGAAAAGCGCCTGCTCGCGAACGTCGAGGGCGCGATGAACGCGGTCGTCGTGCACGGCGACGCGGTCGGCACGACGCTGTATTACGGCAAGGGCGCGGGCGCGGAGCCGACCGCGTCGGCCGTGGTCGCGGATCTCGTTGACGTCACGCGCCTGCACACGGCGGACCCCGAGCATCGCGTGCCGCATCTCGCGTTCCAGCCGGACAGCCTGTCGAACACGCCGATCCTGCCGATCGAGGAAGTGACGAGCGGCTACTACCTGCGCCTGCGCGTCGCCGACCAGACGGGCGTGCTGGCCGACATCACGCGCATCCTCGCCGCATCGGGCATCTCGATCGACGCGCTGCTGCAGAAGGAATCGGAGCAGATCGACGGCGCGAACGGCGAGACCGACATCATCCTGATCACGCACGAGACGGTCGAGAAGAACGTCAACGCGGCGATCGCGCAGATCGAGAGCCTCTCGACGGTGGTCTCGAAGGTAACGAAGCTGCGCATGGAAGCGCTGAACTGAGGACGGAAGGCGACATGAACTACATCTCCACGCGCGGCGCCGGCATCGGCGAGCGCCACACGTTCTCCGACATCCTGCTCGGCGGCCTCGCGAAGGACGGCGGGCTGTACCTGCCGTCCGAATATCCGAAGGTGTCGGCCGACGAGTTCGCGCGCTGGCGCACGCTGTCGTATGCGGATCTCGCGTTCGAGATCCTGTCGAAGTTCTGCGACGACGTGCCGGCCGACGACCTGCGCGCGATCACGCACCGCACGTACACGGCCGACGTGTACCGCAACACGCGCCATGGCGAGAACGCGTCCGACATCACGCCGCTGAAGACGCTCGGCACCGAGAACGGCGCGGCGCTGTCGCTGCTCGAACTGTCGAACGGCCCGACGCTCGCGTTCAAGGACATGGCGATGCAGCTGCTCGGCAGCCTGTTCGAGTACACGCTCGCGAAGCACGGGCAGACGCTGAACATTCTCGGCGCGACGTCCGGCGACACGGGCAGCGCGGCCGAATACGCGATGCGCGGCAAGGCCGGCGTGCGCGTGTTCATGCTGTCGCCGCACAAGAAGATGAGCGCGTTCCAGACGGCCCAGATGTTCAGCCTGCAGGATCCGAACATCTTCAACCTCGCGGTCGAAGGCGTGTTCGACGACTGCCAGGACATCGTGAAGGCGGTGTCGAACGATCACGCGTTCAAGGCGCAGCAGAAGATCGGCACGGTCAACTCGATCAACTGGGCGCGCGTCGTCGCGCAGGTCGTGTACTACTTCAAGGGCTACTTCGCGGCAACGCAGTCCAACGACGAGCGCGTGTCGTTCACGGTGCCGTCGGGCAACTTCGGCAACGTCTGCGCGGGCCACATCGCGCGGATGATGGGCCTGCCGATCGCGAAGCTCGTGGTCGCGACCAACGAGAACGACGTGCTCGACGAGTTCTTCCGCACGGGCGCATATCGCGTGCGCAGCGCCGAGAACACCTATCACACGAGCAGCCCGAGCATGGACATCTCGAAGGCATCGAACTTCGAGCGCTTCGTGTTCGACCTACTCGGCCGCGATCCGGCGCGCGTGATGCAGCTGTTCCGCGACGTCGAGGAGAAAGGCGGCTTCGATCTCGCGGCGAGCGGCGATTTCGCACGGGTCGCCGAGTTCGGTTTCGTGTCGGGCCGCAGCAGCCACGCGGACCGCATCGCGACGATCCGCGACGTGTTCTCGCGTTACGACACGATGATCGATACGCACACGGCCGACGGCGTGAAGGTCGCGCGCGAGCATCTCGACGCGGGCGTGCCGATGGTCGTGCTCGAGACCGCACAGCCGATCAAGTTCGGCGAGACGATTCGCGAGGCACTCGATCGCGAAGCCGAGCGTCCGGCCGCATTCGACGGGCTCGAGGCGCTGCCGCAGCGTTTCGAGGTCGTGAAGGCCGACGCGCAGCAGGTGAAGGACTTCATCGCCGCCCATACGGGCGCATGACGCATGGCCGGGCCGAGAGCCCGGCTGTGCAGGACGGCCGGAATGCCGATTCGTCGAACGGATCGGGGTTCCGGCCGTTTCGTTTGGCGGTGCCGCGCCGCGCAGGCGTTCGGCAACCTGCCGCGCGGCTGCCGTCAAACCGGCATCGCGCGCGAAACAAGTGCCAGACCCGCGCGCTCGCGCGAATCACAGTTTCCGCATGTCTGCCATATCGCGCGCCCGCGCGACGGCGTCGCTACAATGGAGTATTGCATCCAACGATCCCCGATTCCATCGATGTCGAACCCCAATCCCGCGGCGCCGCGCGCGCCGATGCTGTCGACCGCCGAGGCGCTCGCCGCGCTGCTCGATGCCGCGAAGCCGTTGCCCGGCGTCGAAACCGTCGCCACGCTCGATGCGCTCGGCCGCGTGCTGGCGGCCGACGTGAGCTCGCCGCTCGACGTGCCGCCGATGCATACGAGCGCGATGGACGGCTATGCGGTGCGCGTCGCCGACCTGCTGCATGGCGAGCGGCGTTTGCCGGTGTCGCAGCGCATTCCGGCCGGCCATCCGGCCGCGCCACTCGCAGCCGGCACGGCCGCGCGGATCTTCACCGGCGCGACGGTGCCGCCCGGCGCCGACGCTGTCGTGATGCAGGAGCAGGCGTCGGCCGACGGCGACGCGGTCGAGATCCTGCACACGCCGAAGGCCGGTGAATGGATCACCGCGCAGGGCGCGGATATCCGGCAGGGCTCGGTGATCCTGCCGGCCGGCACGCGGCTCACGCCGCAGGCGCTCGGTCTTGCCGCATCGGTCGGCTGCGCGCAGTTGCCGGTCGCGCGGCGGATTCGCGTCGCGGTGTTCTTCACCGGCGACGAACTGACGATGCCGGGCGAGCCGCTGAAGCCCGGCGCGATCTACAACTCGAACCGCTTCACGCTGCGCGGGCTGCTGGAGCGGCTCGGCTGCCACGTGACCGACTACGGGATCGTGCCCGATTCGCTCGCCGCGACGCGCGACACGCTGCGCGCGGCCGCGCGCGATCACGACGTGATCCTGACGAGCGGCGGCGTGTCGGTCGGCGACGAGGATCACGTGAAGCCGGCCGTCGAGGCCGAAGGGCGGCTCGCGCTGTGGCAGATCGCGATGAAGCCCGGCAAGCCGCTTGCCTACGGTGCGGTGCGCCGTGGCGACGATCGCCCCGATGCGCACTTCATCGGGCTGCCCGGCAACCCGGTATCGAGTTTCGTCACGTTCCTGCTGTTCGTGCGGCCGTTCCTGCTGCGCCTGTCCGGCGTGCGCGACGTCGCGCCGCGCGCGCTGTCGCTGCGCGCCGACTTCTCGCAAGGCAAGGGCGACCGCCGCAACGAATTCCTGCGTGCCCGCGTGAACGCGGCCGGCGGCCTCGACCTGTTCCCGAACCAGAGTTCGGCGGTGCTGACGTCGACGGTGTGGGGCGACGGCCTGATCGACAATCCGCCGCAGCACGCGATCAGCGCCGGCGAGACCGTGCGTTTCATTCCGTTTTCCGAACTGCTGTCGTAACGCGACGGCTTCCCGAACCATGAAGATTCAGCTGAAATTTTTTGCAAGCGTACGCGAGGCACTGGGTGTTGCCGACGAGCAGGCCGACGTGCCGGACAGCGTCACGACCGTGGGCGACGTGCGCGCATGGCTGCGCGTGCGCGGCGGGGCATGGGCCGAGACGCTCGCGGAAGGGCGCGCGCTGCGCATGGCGTGCAATCACGAGATGACCGATCCCGATACGCGGCTCACCGAGGGCTGCGAAGTGGCGTTCTTTCCGCCGGTGACGGGCGGTTGAGGCACCGGCGATGGCAACGGTACGAATCCAGACCGACGACTTCGACCTGAACGCCGAGGTCGCGGCATTGCGTGCGCGCAACCCGAAGATCGGCGCGGTCGCGTGTTTCGTCGGCACGGTGCGCGATCTGAACGAAGGTGATGCGGTTGCCGCGATGGAACTCGAGCACTATCCGGGGATGACCGAGAAGGCGCTCGAGAAGATTGCGGCCGAGGCCGGCCGGCGCTGGCCGGGCATCGACGTCGCGATCGTGCATCGCGTTGGCAGGCTCCTGCCGCTCGACCAGATCGTGATGGTCGCCACGGTTGCGTCGCACCGCGGCGACGCGTTCGCGTCGTGCGAGTTCGTGATGGACTACCTGAAGACCGAAGCGCCGTTCTGGAAGAAGGAAACCACGCCGGACGGCGAGCGCTGGGTCGACGCACGCAGCGCCGACGATGCCGCGCTCGCGCGCTGGGGGATCGAATCGGGCAATACGCGGCGCTGAGCGCGGCGTCGGCCTCGTGCGGCAAGGTGCTGCATGCGCGCAAGCGCCGCGCGTGACGGCAACCCGTGATGGCAACCCGTGATGGCAACCCGTTACGCGTCCGGATCGGTGCTGCGCCCGATGATCTTCGCCGGAAACGGCTCGCCGCGGGCACGCGACGGCAGCGCGTGCGGATCGTCGCCCCCGTCGTCCCCGCCGCGGCGGCGCGGTGCGATCGCGTCGAGCAGCGCCTGCTGCTCGGGCGGAATCCGGTAATCCCAGCCGAAGCGGCTCAACTGCAGGCTCTGTGCGATCCGCAGGGCCGGTTCCATGAAGCGGATCGCCGCGGGCGGTGCGTAGCGCGCCTCGACGGTCTTCAGGAACAGCGACAGCCAGCGGCTGAAATGGGCCGGCTCGATCCCGTCGAGCGGCTGGTGCGCCTGCTGCACGTTGCCGCGATAGCCCTTGGTGCCGAGCACGAGGCTCGACCAGAACGTGACCATCTTCGGCAGGTGGTCGTCCCAGCGGCCGGCCAGCTTTGCGTCGAACACGGGCCCGAGCAGCGGATCGATGCGCACGCGGTCGTAGAACGCGTAGACGAGATCGCGGATGTTCTCTTCGGTCGGCTCGGCGTCGTGAGGGCGGGCCGGTGCGGTATCGGGCGAGGCGGGCAGGACGGTCATGGCAAAAAGGGGGCCGGGAGAGACAGACAACGACGGGGCGGCGGCGCGGGCATCGTGCAGGACGCCGGCCGGATTTTGACGCAAAATAGCGACCAACGACCCCTGAAAAACGTGTAGATGTCACGCATCTTATTGTGCGCGCGCCCTCCCGGCAACCCGGGGCCGCGGAACAGGGCTGTCGACCGGCCCCGTGCGCATCCCGATCGGCCCGGCTCACGTAATTGGGACACGATCGATCTCTTCCGTATTCACCCATGAGACTCACCGACTACACCGACTATTCGCTGCGCGTGATGCTTTACCTTGCCGTGCGCGGCGAGGGACTCGCGACGATCCAGGAGATCTCGGACGCCTACGGCATCTCGAAGAACCATCTGATGAAAGTCGTGCAGCAGCTCGGCGAGCTGGGGTGGGTCGACACCGTTCGCGGCCGCAATGGCGGGCTGAGGCTGTTCCCCGAATCGCTGCAACTGACCGTCGGTGAGGTCGTGCGCGCAACCGAGAGCGATTTCGCGCTGGTCGGCTGCTTTGCGGCCGAAGGTGAGTCGCGCGGCTGCGTGATCGAGCCGCAGTGTCGCCTGAAGGGCGTGCTGGCGGCCGCGCGCGATGCGTTCTTCGCCGAACTCGACCGCCACACGCTCGGTGAACTGGTCGAACCCGCTGCGCCGCTCATGGCGCTGCTCGGCATTCGCCCGGTCGTGCGCGTGCATCCCGCCGCGCCGTTGCCGGAAGACGCGCCCGTGTCCGTCGAGCCGCCGTCGACGGCCGGCTGATACGCGAGCGCCGCGCTCCGCGGCCCGGCAGCGGCCCGTCCCGGGGCCGCTTCGAGGATATCCATCGATTTTTGCGCTGAATCAACCCAAATTTCGCTTGAAAGCCGCATAACCATCCTTATCTTGGTGTTAATCGAAAATTGGAGGTCTCGACAAAATGAGAATCGACAAGCTCACCACCAAGTTCCAGGAAGCACTCGCTGACGCGCAAAGCCTTGCGGCTGGCCGCGACAATCAATACATCGAACCCGTTCACGTGCTGGCCGCGCTGGTCGCGCAGCAGGACGGTTCCGCCCGCTCGCTGATGTCGCGCGCGGGTGTTCACATCCAGGCGCTGCAAGGCGCGCTGAACGAAGCAATCTCGCGCCTGCCGCAAGTGACGGGTACGGGCGGCGACATCCAGATCGGCCGCGAACTGGCCGGGCTGCTGAACCAGGCCGACAAGGAAGCGCAGAAGCTCAACGACACGTTCATCGCGAGCGAGATGTTCCTGCTCGCCGTGTCCGACGACAAGGGCGAAGCCGGCAAGCTCGCGCGCCAGCACGGCCTCACGCGCAAGTCGCTCGAAGCCGCGATCGCCGCGGTGCGCGGCGGCTCGCAGGTGCACAGCCAGGATGCGGAAAGCCAGCGCGAGGCGCTGAAGAAGTACACGGTCGACCTGACCGAGCGCGCCCGTGCGGGCAAGCTCGATCCGGTGATCGGCCGCGACGACGAAATCCGCCGTTCGATCCAGATCCTGCAGCGCCGCACCAAGAACAACCCGGTGCTGATCGGCGAGCCGGGCGTCGGCAAGACGGCGATCGTCGAAGGGCTCGCGCAGCGGATCGTCAACGGCGAAGTGCCGGAGACGCTGAAGGGCAAGCGCGTGCTGTCGCTCGACATGGCCGCGCTGCTCGCCGGCGCGAAGTATCGCGGTGAATTCGAGGAGCGCCTGAAGGCGGTGCTCAACGACATCGCGAAGGACGAAGGCCAGACGATCGTCTTCATCGACGAAATCCACACGATGGTCGGCGCGGGCAAGGCCGAAGGCGCGATGGATGCGGGCAACATGCTGAAGCCGGCGCTGTCGCGCGGCGAGCTGCACTGCATCGGCGCGACCACGCTCGACGAATACCGCAAGTACATCGAGAAGGATGCCGCGCTCGAGCGCCGCTTCCAGAAGGTGCTCGTCGACGAGCCGAGCGTCGAGGCGACGATCGCGATCCTGCGCGGGCTGCAGGAGAAGTACGAACTGCACCACGGCGTCGACATCACCGATCCGGCGATCGTCGCCGCGGCCGAACTGTCGCACCGCTACATCACCGATCGTTTCCTGCCCGACAAGGCAATCGACCTGATCGACGAAGCCGCTTCGAAGATCAAGATGGAAATCGATTCGAAGCCCGAAGAGATGGACAAGCTCGACCGCCGGCTGATCCAGCTGAAGATCGAGCGCGAAGCCGTGAAGAAGGAGCAGGACGAAGCGTCGCAGAAGCGCCTGCAACTGATCGAGGAAGAGATCGAGCGCCTCGGCCGCGAATATGCGGACCTCGAGGAGATCTGGACCGCCGAGAAGGCCGCGGTGCAGGGCAGCGCGCAGTTGAAGGAAGAGATCGAGAAGGTGCGTGCGGACATCGCGCGGCTGCAGCGCGACGGCAAGCTGGAGAAGGTCGCCGAACTGCAGTACGGCAAGCTGCCGCAGCTCGAGGCGCAGCTGAAGCAGGTTACGCAGGCCGAAGAGCAGGAGCAGCACAACCCGACGCGGCCGCGCCTGCTGCGCACGCAGGTCGGTGCCGAGGAAATCGCGGAAGTCGTGTCGCGTTCGACCGGGATTCCGGTGTCGCGGATGATGCAGGGCGAACGCGAGAAGCTGCTGCACATCGAGGAAAAGCTGCACGAGCGCGTGGTCGGCCAGCATGAGGCGATCGGCGCGGTGGCCGACGCGATCCGCCGTTCGCGCGCGGGTCTCGCCGATCCGAACCGTCCGTACGGCTCGTTCCTGTTCCTCGGTCCGACGGGTGTCGGCAAGACCGAACTGTGCAAGGCGCTGGCGTCGTTCCTGTTCGATTCGGAAGAGCACCTGATCCGCATCGACATGAGCGAGTTCATGGAGAAGCACAGCGTCGCGCGGCTGATCGGCGCGCCGCCGGGCTATGTCGGTTACGAGGAAGGCGGTTACCTGACGGAAGCCGTGCGCCGCAAGCCGTACAGCGTGATCCTGCTCGACGAGATCGAGAAGGCGCATCCGGACGTGTTCAACGTGCTGCTGCAGGTGCTCGACGACGGTCGCATGACGGACGGGCAGGGGCGCACGGTGGACTTCAAGAACACGGTGATCGTGATGACGTCGAACCTCGGCTCGCAGGTGATCCAGGCGATGACGGGCGCGCCGCAGGAAGAGATCAAGGACGCGGTGTGGCTCGAGGTGAAGCAGCATTTCCGCCCCGAGTTCCTGAACCGGATCGACGACGTCGTCGTGTTCCATGCGCTCGACCGCAGCAACATCGAGTCGATCGCGAAGATCCAGCTCGCCCGCCTGCACGACCGGCTCGCGAAGCTCGACATGGCGCTCGACGTGTCGCCGGCGGCGCTCGAACAGATCGGCAAGGTCGGTTACGATCCGCTGTTCGGTGCGCGGCCGCTGAAGCGCGCGATCCAGCAGGAGATCGAGAACCCGGTCGCGAAGCTCATCCTCGCGGGCCGTTTCGGTCCGAAGGACGTGATTCCGGTCGACGTCAACGACGGCAAGTTCGTGTTCGACCGCGTCGTTCACTGATCGCCTGCCATCGGCTGCCCGCCCGGTTCGCGCCGGGCGCGCAAAAACAAACACCCCGCCTCGGCGGGGTGTTTGCTTATGGGGCGGCCGAAACCGCCGCCGGGGCTGTCAGCCGGCGTGGTGCGGGCTCAGCCCTGCTTGTTGCCGCCGAACATGCCGGCGAGTTGCGTGAGCGCGCCGAGCACGTTCGACGTATCGATCTGGCCGCCTGCCGGCACTTCGCCGTTCGGCGTCGCGCCGTTGACGACGTGCGGCAGCACCTGCGCGAGGATCGACGAAGCCTGCGACGGATCGATGCCGACCTTGCTCGCGAGCGAGCCGACGACGTCGGAGCCGAGCACGTTCTGCAGCGTGTCTGCAGAGATCGGCTGGTTTTCGCCGTTGCCGACCCACGAGCCGATGATGTCGCCGGCGCCGCCCGCCTTGAACTTCTCGATCAGGCCGTTCAGGCCGCCCGGCTGGTTGTTGATGAATTCGAGCGCGGTCGTGATCAGCGCGCTTTGCGAGTTGCCGCCGGCCTGGCCGCCGAGCAGACCGCCAACGATGTCGAGGAGACCCATGGTGCTTCACCTTTACTGAAAAGGGCGTCGTGACGACGACGCCCGTTGAACGAATGCCGCGCGCACGCCGTCGCGCGCGCGGCGCACATCAGGCGCCCGACGCCGCGGCGGCGGAGGCTGCCTTGTCCTTCTTGCTTTTCTTCTTCGAACCCTTCGTCGCCTTGGCCGACGACGCCGCGGCCGGTGCGCTCGCACCCGCGTCGGCGGATGCCGCTGCGGCCGCGGCGGCCTTTTCCTTCTTCGATGCGCGCTTGGCCTTGGCCGGTTTCGCCGCCGTGTCCGGCGCGCTTGCCGCCGGTGCCGGCGCAGTGGCCGTCGTACCGGCCGTCGCGGTCGTGGACGTCGACGCGGTGCCTGCCGACGTCGTTGCCGACGGGGTCGCCGGTGTCGTCGCGGCCGGCTTCGACAGCTTCACGCCCTTCGGCGGCGTCGACGAGCCGCCGATCGTCAGGCCGTTTTCCTCGAGATGGCCGACCGACTTCGTGCCGAGGCCCTTTACGCGGTTCGCGAGATCGTCCGCGTCCTTGAACGGGCCGTTCTTGGTGCGTTCGTCGATGATCGCCTTCGACTTCACGGGCCCGAGACCCTTCACGGATTCGAGCGCGGCCTGGTCGGCCGTGTTGACTTCGACGGCCGCGGCAAGGCCTGCGGCGAGTGACAGCGACAGCGCGACGAACAGCATCAGCAGCTTTTTCAGCATGGCAAAGGCTCCCTGGTTCTGATTCTGACGGATGAATGGCTGTTGCAACGGACGGCGGGCGAGACTTGGCCGGGCGTCGCCGTTAAGCATAGGACAAATGCGTGCCCTTTTTAAGACAGGCTGACCGAATCTTGCTGAAGGCTTGCGGCGCTGTAAAGACCGAAACCCGCGCCGGGCAGCGGTTTTGACCATTCTTTACGGTGTCGCGGGGTGTCGTGGGTCGTCGTCGCGCTGGCCGTTCGAAAGCGCTTGACTTAGAGTTGACTCTAACTCCTAACCTTGTTCCTGCCATGTCGAAAACCGTATCCAAACCTTCCGCCACCGGTCCGTTGACGATCGGGCAAGTCGCCGAGCTGACCGGCTTGTCGACGCATACGCTGCGGTACTACGAGCAGGCCGGCCTGCTGCGTGCGATTTCGCGCACGGCGGCCGGGCACCGGCTCTATGCGCCGGCCGACCTTGACTGGCTGGCCTTCGTGATGCGCCTGAAGGCGACCGGCATGCCGATCGCACAGATGCAGGAATTCGCGGCGCTGCGCGCGCAGGGCGAGCCGACCTTCGGTGAGCGGCGCCGCCTGCTGGTCACGCATCGCGACGCGGTGCGCGCGCATCTCGCGGAGCTGCAGGCGAGCCTCGACGTGATCAGCGACAAGATCGCGTACTACGAGGCACAGGAGCGCGATGCGGCACGACGGGCAAAACCCTCTCACTCCCCATCGGAACAGGACGGACACCATGGAACGACTCGTTGAAGACCGCTACACGCGCGGCTGGAACAAACTGAAGGAAATCGACGGGGAGGCGGGCGAACGCGTGATCGCGGCGCTCGCGCCGATCGCCCCGGACTTCGCACGGCTGCTGGTCGAGTTCGGCTTCGGCGACATCTACAGCCGGCCGCAACTCGACCTGAAGGCGCGCGAGATTGCGACGATCTCGGCGCTGGCCGCGCTCGGCAACGCGCAGCCGCAGCTGAAGGTGCATATCGAGGCCGCGCTGAACGTGGGCTGCACGCGCGACGAGATCGTCGAGGTGTTCATGCAGATGTCCGTGTACGCGGGTTTCCCGGCCGCGCTCAACGCGCTGTTCGCGGCGCGCGAGGTGTTCGCGCGGCTCGACGAAGCGGTCGGAGAGACAAGCGACGCGAACGACGCGGTCGGGCAGCTCGCGTGACGGGGCACGCGCCGGCACCCGCACGTCACGCGCGGTGCGGCGCGACGATCCGGTGCTTCGCGATGCGCCGGTACAACGTCGCGCGCGAGATGCCGAGCGCCTGCGCGGCGGCGTCGGGCCGCCAGCGGTGCGCGGTGAGCGCGGCGACGATGCGGCCGCGCTCGTCGTCAGGCAGGGTGCCGGTCGACGCGCCGCCGAGCTGCGCGGCGATATCGGCCGGCAGATCCTGTCGCGTCACGCGCGCGGCGTCGCACACCGCGCACGCATAGCGCAGCACGTTGCGCAGCTGCCGGACGTTGCCGGGCCACGGATACGCGGCCAGCTGTTCGGCGAGCGTTGCGTCGAGTGTCAGCACGTGGCCGGTTGCCTGCGCCTCCTCGGCGAACACGGTGGCGATCACGTCGCGCACGTCCGCGCGCTCGCGCAGCGGCGGCAGTTCGAACGTCGCGCCGCTCAGCCGGTAGTACAGATCCTCGCGGAACGTGCCGTCGGCCACCATGCGCGCGAGATCGCGGTGCGTCGCGCAGATCACGTCGAGATCGACGCGCACGGGCGTATCGCTGCCGAGCGGTACGACCTCGCCATCGGCGAGCACGCGCAACAGGCGGGTCTGCAGCGCGAGCGGCATGTCGCCGATTTCGTCGAGGAACAGCGTGCCGCCGTCGGCGAGTGCGATCTTGCCGCGCGCGCCGTGCTTGCGTGCGCCGGTAAACGCACCGGCCGCATAGCCGAACAATTCACTCTCGATCAGTGCTTCCGGCAGTGCGCCGCAGTTGACGGCGACGAACGGCCGCGCACGCCGCGCGCCGGCGTCGTGGATCGCGCGCGCGAACACTTCCTTGCCCGCACCGGTCTCGCCGAGCACGAGAATCGGCAGCCGCTTGCTTGCGACCCGCAACGCGAGTTCGGCCTGTTGTGCGATATGCGCGTCGCTGCTGTGCAGGAACGGCGTCAGCGCGCCGACGTGGCGTTGCGTGGTGCCCGGGCGGCGCGAGGCCGTGCCGGGCTCGCGGCCGGTGCGCCGTAGCGGCGCGCGCAGCCGCGCATAGAGCGGCGCGCCGGTCGCGCGCAACCGCAGCGCGACGATCGCATCGAGCCGCGCGGCATCGCGCAGCGGCATCTCGGTCGCATCGAAGATCTCGTCGATATGGCGCGGTTCGCGCAGCGCCGGCAGTGCGTCGCGCGCCTGCCGGTTCGCGGCGACGATATTGCCGCATTCGTCGAACGCGATCAGCCACTCGGGTTGCGCTTCGACGTAATGACGATTCGGATGCCCGAACAGGATCCAGTGCTGCGCGGTGCTGTGCACGAAGTAGCCGTCCTCGATCAGCGCCGCGCTCTGCCGTACGAGCTGATAGACGAGACGCTGGCTGTCGCGGCCGTCGGGCGATTGAACGGCCGACGCGTCGAGCACGCCGATCAGCTCGCCGCCCGGCGAGAAGATCGGCGCCGCGCTGCAGGTGAGCGTCGTGAAGGCCGCGCGAAAGTGATCGGTCTTGTGCACGGTGATCGGCGCGAGATCGGTCAGCACGTTCGCGACACCGCAGGTGCCTTCCTCGCTTTCCGACCAGCACGAGCCGATGTGCAGCCCCGCGTGGCGGAAGTCGTTGCGGCGCTCGCGGTCGATCCGGTAGTCGATCGTCACGCCGTGCGCGTCGGTCAGCATCACGCAGTAGTCGGCGACGCGGATCATGTCGTGCAGCCTCGTCAGGCACTGGCCCGACGCGCGCAGGAAGGCCTCTTCCTTGTCGCGCACTTCGCGCAGCTCCGCCGCGGTCAGCACGCGCGGGCCGATCGACGAAGCGGGGTCGAGACGGTAGCGCTCGAGCGACCGTTGCCACGATGACACAAGGCGCGTGGATTCGGCCGGCGCGGGCAGGCGTCCGGCGAGCGCGCCGAGCACACGGTCGGCGTGCTGGGCCTGGGGGACGGCGTAGGGCATGGTCGGCTCCGGTTCCGTACGGCGGGGAATGCGATGTTCTTGTAGCACATCCCGTTCGACGGATCACATTGCATCGCAGCACGCGGCGGGCATGAGACGTTCGTCTCACCGGTATCGCGCACTGTCTCGTGTCGCTGAGACGCGCGCATGTGCGGCATGCGCGGATCGTCCGGCATGACGCGGCCCGCGCGGCGCCGCGACAGCGCGGGGTTTGCGGGCGCAACGGCGCGTTTGCACCGGCGTCGCGGCGGCCGTTTCGTTGCATCGACGGGGTGAGACGAACGGGCGGAATTGCCGCGCGCGCCGTGGCTCCGGCAGCGAACCGGCGGCGTCGACATGCCCGCCGCGCCAGCGTGCACACGGGTTTCACGGACATCGCACGCTCGATGGCACGCCGCTTGCAGAGATCACGGGCAGGTCGGCGCGGTCGCGTCGACGATGAAGATCCGCCGCCCGGCGATGGCAGCGGACGAGACAGGCAGGGCCGCGGCGTACAGCATTGCGCCGGGGCCGGCCAACTGGATGGAGACGAACCCGTGACGACGCCCGTTACCGTCGGCGTGATCGCGAACCCCGCATCGGGGCGCGACATCCGCCGCCTCACGACGCATGCCTCCGTGTTTCCGACGGCGGAGAAGGCGAACATGATCGTGCGCCTGCTGGCCGGCCTCGGCGCGATGGGCGTCGAGCGCGTGCTGACGCTGCGCGACCGTACGGGCATCGCGACGCTGCTGCTGCGCGCGATCGACACGCATCGCGCGGTCGCGCCGCACGAGCGCTGGCCCGAGGTCGAATTCGTCGACCTGCCGATCACCGATACCGTCGCCGACACACAGGCCGGTGCCGCGTACCTGCACCGCATGGAAGTCGCGCTGATCGTCGTGCTCGGCGGCGACGGCACGCATCGCGCCGTGGCCGCGCACTGTGGCGCGACACCGCTCGTCGCGCTGTCCACCGGCACCAACAACGCGTTTCCCGAACATCGCGAGGCAACCGTCGCGGGCGTCGCGGCAGGACTCGCCGCGACCGGCGCGGTGCCGGCCGAAGTCGCGTTCACGCGCAACAAGCGGCTCGTCGTGCGCTGCGTGGCGGGTGCGCAGCCGGGGCGCGAGGAGATCGCGCTCGTCGACGTGTGTGCCGCGCGCCAGCGCTTCATCGGCGCCCGCGCGATCTCGGGGTCCGACGACATCGATTCGCTCTACCTGACGTTCGCGGAACCGGACGGGATCGGCCTGTCCGCGCTCGGCGGCGCGTGGGCGCCGCTCGAACGCAGCGCGCCGCACGGGCTCGCGATGCGCTTCGCGGCCGAAGGCAAGGCGGCCGGCACGCCGCTCGTCGCGCCGATTGCGCCGGGCCGCGTCGATCGCGTCGTGATGCGCAGTTGCGAACGGCTCGAGCCGGGCGCGTGGCAGACGATTCCGTTCGAGCGCGGCACGCTCGCGTTCGACGGTGAACGCGAGATCGAGGTCGCGCGCGGCGATCGCTACGAGATCTCGCTCGACTGGCGCGGGCCGCTGACGGTCGATGTCGGCCGCACGCTGCGTTACGCGTCGTCGCGGCAACTGCTGCGCGATGCCGGCGCGTGGCACGACTGAGCCGCTGCTGTTTCGCATGACGTTTCGACTTCCATAACGATCCTCAAGGAGACATTGCCATGACGGCTTCACTCGAAGGACAGGTCGCCATCGTCACGGGCGGCGCGCGCGGCATCGGCCGCGGCATTGCGCTGACGCTTGCCGGCGCGGGCGCCGACGTCCTGCTGGCCGACCTGCTCGACGACGCGCTCGACGCCACCGCGCGCGAGGTACGCGCGCTCGGTCGGCGGGCGGCGGTCGCGAAGGTCGACGTCACGCAGGCCGCGCAGGTCGACGCGATGGTCGCGCAGGCGCTCGCCGAACTCGGCCGGCTCGACATCCTCGTGAATTGCGCGGGCGTGATCAGCATTCATCCGGTCGCCGAACTGACCGAGCGCGACTGGGATGTCGTGATGGACGTGAACGCGAAGGGCACCTTCCTCGGCTGCCGCGCGGCGCTCGCGCACCTGAAGGCGCAGGGCCGCGGCCGGATCATCAACGTCGCGTCGATCGCCGGCAAGGAAGGCTTTCCGAATCTCGCGCATTACAGCGCATCGAAATTCGCGGTCGTCGGCTTCACGAACGCGCTCGCGAAGGAGCTTGCGCGCGACGGCGTGACCGTCAACGCGATCTGCCCCGGCATCGTCCGTACCTATATGTGGGACCGGCTGTCCGACGAATGGAAGGCCGACGGCGAAACGGTCGAGGAATCGTGGCAGCGGCACCAGTTGACGCTGATCCCGCAGGGCCGCGCGCAGACGCCGGAGGACATGGGCCGGCTCGCGCTGTTCTTCGCGACGATGGACAACGTGACGGGCCAGGCCGTGAACGTCGACGGCGGCTTCACGTTCCACTGACGGCCGCAGGCCGTGCAATCCGTCGCCACGGCATCGCCGCGGCGGCATTCGCAGTCAGACCTACCCAGGAGACACACATGACCGTTTCGACACAGCTCAGCAGGGACAAGCTGCTGGACGCCTACCGGCTGATGCGCACGATCCGCGAATTCGAGGAGCGCCTGCACGTCGAATTCGCGACCGGCGAGATCCCCGGCTTCGTTCACCTGTACGCGGGCGAGGAGGCGTCCGCGGTCGGCACGATACTGCACCTCGGCCTCGACGATTACGTCGCGACCACGCACCGCGGCCACGGCCATTGCATCGCAAAGGGCGTCGACGTGCACGGGATGATGGCCGAGATCTACGGCAAGAAAACCGGCGTCTGCCATGGCAAGGGCGGCTCGATGCACATCGCCGACCTGTCGATGGGGATGCTCGGCGCCAACGGGATCGTCGGCGCGGGCGGCCCGCTCGTGTGCGGCGCCGCGCTCGCGGCGAAGCACAAGAAGACGGGCGGCGTCGGCGTGTGCTTCTTCGGCGACGGCGCGTCGAACCAGGGCGTGATCTTCGAATCGATGAACCTCGCGTCGGTGTGGCGGCTGCCCGCGATCTTCGTCGCCGAAAACAACGGCTACGCGGAAGCGACGTCGTCGAGCTGGTCGGTCGCGACCGACAACATCGCCGATCGCGCGAACGGGTTCGGGATGCCGGGCGTGATCGTCGACGGCTTCGACTTCTTCGCGGTGCACGAAGCGCTCGGCGAAGCCGTCGAGCGCGCGCGAAACGGCGGCGGCCCGACGCTCGTCGAGGTGAAGTTCACGCGTTATTTCGGCCACTTCGAAGGCGATGCGCAGACCTATCGCGCACCCGGCGAGGTGCAGAAGCTGCGCGACGAGAAGGACTGCCTGAAGCATTTCGAGACGCGCGTCGTGCGGGCCGAAGCGTTGACGACCGCCGATCTGCGCGCGGTCGATGCCCAGGTGAAGGCGCTGATCGACGACGCGGTCGCGCAGGCCAAGGCCGCGCCGCTGCCCGACGCGGCCGACCTGCTGACCGACGTCTACGTGTCGTACCCGTGAGCGCGGCCTGACACCGCGGCCGACACGGCGAACCGAACATTCCAGGAGACAGACATGGCAAGGAAGATCACTTATTCGCAGGCGATCAACGAGGCACTCGCGCAGGAAATGGCGCGCGACGACAGCGTGATCGTGATGGGCGAGGACAATGCAGGCGGCGCGGGCGCGCCGGGCGAGGACGACGCGTGGGGCGGCGTGCTCGGCGTGACGAAGGGGCTGTTCCACAAATTTCCGGGCCGCGTGCTCGACACGCCGCTGTCGGAGGGCGGCTACATCGGCGCGGCGGTCGGTGCGGCCGCATGCGGGATGCGGCCGGTCGCGGAGCTGATGTTCATCGATTTCATGGGCGTGTGCTTCGACCAGATCTTCAACCAGGCCGCCAAGTTCCGCTACATGTTCGGCGGCAAGGCCGTGACGCCGGTCGTGATCCGCGCGATGTACGGCGCCGGGCTGCGCGCGGCCGCGCAGCACTCGCAGATGCTCACGTCGCTGTTCACGCACATCCCGGGGCTGAAGGTCGTGTGTCCGTCGACGCCGTACGACGCGAAGGGGCTGCTGATCCAGGCGATCCGCGACAACGATCCCGTGATCTTCCTCGAACACAAGCTGCTCTATACCCGCGAAGGCGACGTGCCGGAGGAGTCCTATGCCATTCCGTTCGGCGAGGCAAACGTGATGCGCGACGGCGACGACGCGACGATCGTCACGTACGGCCGGATGGTGTATCTCGCGATGGACGCGGCCGCGAAGCTCGCGAAGGACGGCATCCAGGTCGACGTGATCGATCTGCGCACGACGTCGCCGCTCGACGAGGAAACGATCCTCGAAAGCGCGGAGCGCACCGGGCGCGTCGTGGTCGTCGACGAAGCGAACCCGCGCTGCTCGATCGCGACCGACATTGCCGCGCTCGTCGCGCAGCGCGCGTTCCATGCGCTGAAGGCACCGATCGAGCTCGTGACCGCGCCGCACACGCCCGCGCCGTTCGCGAGCGTGCTGGAAGACCTGTATATCCCGTCCGCCGATGCGATTGCGCAGGCGGTCCTGAAGACGAGGAGCTGACACGATGTCGATTCACATGATCACGATGCCCAAGTGGGGGCTGTCGATGGAGCAGGGGCAGGTCAACGGCTGGTTGAAGACGATCGGCGAACGCGTGACGAAGGGCGACGAAGTGCTCGACGTCGAGACCGACAAGATCTCGTCGGGCGTCGAATGCGCGTTCGACGGCACGCTGCGCCGGCAGGTCGCGCAGGAAGGCGAGACGCTGCCGGTCGGCGCGCTGCTCGGCGTCGTCGCGGCGGCCGATGCGAGCGATGCGGACATCGACGCGGCGATCGCCGATTTCCAGCGCGACTTCGTGCCGAGCGAGGCCTCCGACGAAGCGGCCGGCCCGCAACCCGAGAAGGCGCAGATCGGCGGCCGGACGGTGCGCTTCCTGAAGCTCGGCGAAGGCACGGGCACACCCGCCGTGCTGATTCACGGCTTCGGCGGCGACCTGAACAACTGGCTGTTCAATCACGCGGATCTCGCCGCGCACCGGCCCGTGTGGGCACTGGACCTGCCCGGCCATGGCGAATCGGGCAAGGCGGTCGAGACGGGCAGCCTCGACGAACTCGCCGACGCGGTGCTCGCGCTGCTCGATGCGAAGGGCATCGACCAGGCGCACCTGATCGGCCATTCGATGGGCGGCGCGGTTGCGATGGCGGCCGCGGAACGCGCGCCGCAACGCGTCGCGTCGCTGACGCTGATCGCGAGCGCGGGGCTCGGCACCGACATCAACCGCGCTTACATCGACGGCTTCGTCGCCGGCAACAGCCGCAACACGCTGAAGCCGCACCTCGGTGCGCTGTTCGCGGACAACGCGCTGGTCACGCGGCAGCTCGTCGAGGATCTCGTCAAGTACAAGCGGCTCGAAGGCGTGCAGGCCGCGCTCGAGCAGATCGCGAACGCGGCGTTCGACGGCGCCGCACAGCGGCGTGTGTTCCGCGACCGGCTCGCGACGCTGGCGCCGCGCACGCTCGTGATCTGGGGCGAGCGCGACCAGGTGATCCCGGCGCATCACGCGCAGGCTTTACCCGACGGCGTGCGTGCCGAAGTGATCGCCGGCCGCGGGCACATGGTGCAGATGGAGGCGGCCGCCGACGTGAACCGCCTGATCGTCGCGTTCCTCGGAGACTGACGATGGCCGCCGCGCTCGAACGACCCAGCCTCACGGCGCTCGGCCAGCCGGGCGCGAGAAGCCGCGACAAGCTCGCGCGCATTCCGGTGCGCGTCGAGCCCGCGGCAGGCGCGGCGCTGCCGAAGCCGCCGTGGCTGCGCGCGCGGCCGATGATGAGCGCGGCGGTGGCCGACATGGCTGCCGTGCTGCGCGACCATCGGCTGCATTCCGTGTGCGAGGAGGCGATGTGCCCGAACATCGGCGAGTGCTTCGCGCAGCGCACCGCGACCTTCATGATCATGGGCGGCCTGTGCACGCGGCGCTGCCCGTTCTGCGACGTCGCGCACGGTCGTCCCGAGCCGCTCGATCCCGACGAGCCGGCGCGGCTGGCCGACACGGCCGCGGCGCTCGGCCTGCGCTACGTCGTGATCACGTCGGTCGACCGCGACGACTTGCGCGACGGCGGCGCCGCGCATTTCGCCGCGTGCATCGCGGCGGTACGTGCGAGCGTGCCGGGCATCGGCGTCGAAGTGCTGACGCCGGACTTCCGCGGCCGCGTGGCCCGTGCGCTCGATGCGCTGTCGACGGCCTGGCCCGACGTGTTCAACCACAACATCGAGACGGTGCCGTCGCTGTATCGCGCGGCGCGACCGGGCGCCGACTATCGCGGTTCGCTCGAATTGCTCGCGCAGGCGAAGGCCGCGCGGCCGACGCTCGTGACGAAGTCGGGACTGATGCTTGGGCTCGGCGAGCGCGACGACGAGGTGCGCGACACGCTGCGCGACCTGCGCGCGCACGAAGTCGACGTGCTGACGCTCGGCCAGTATCTGGCGCCGTCGGCGCACCACCTGCCGGTGCGACGCTACGTGAGCCCGGAGGCATTCGCCGCGTGGCGCGACGACGCGCTGGCGCTCGGTTTCAGGGAAGTCGTCGCCGGCCCGCTCGTGCGGTCGTCGTACCATGCGGCCGACGTGCTGGAGGACAGGTAGCGGGCGGCGCGTCAGGCCGACGCCGGAGTGTGCGCGCGACTCACCCGGCGCAGGTACAGCACAAGCCCGGCGCCCGCGAGCATCAGGCTGACCGTGTTCGCGAACCAGAAGCCGCGCGCGCCGGTCAGCCACGCGGGCGCGATGCCGCCCACGTCGAAGCCGAGCACGTAGCCGCCGCTGAGCCCGACGCCCCACAGCGCGACCGCATAGATCACGGTCGGCACGACCGCGACCTTGTAGGCCCGCAGCACGAACGCCGACGTGACCTGCAGCGCATCGAAGACGTGGTAGCACGCGACGATCGCGACGAGCGGCATCGCGGCCGCGGCGACGGCCGGGTTCGGCGTATAGCCGCCGATGATCAGCGGTCGCAGCACGAACACGAGCAGGCCGTATGTCGCGGCAATGCCGCACGCGAAGATCACGCTGTGGCGGCCGAGCAGCCGGGCTTCTTCGGGCCGTCCGGCGCCGAGCGCGCGCGCGACCAGCGTCGATGCCGCCACGCCGATCGACAGCGGCGTCATGTACAGCACCGCGCCGATGTTGCCGGCGATCTGGTGGCCGGCGAGCGTCGTCGTGCCGAATTGCGCGATGAACAGCGCCATGCACGTGTACGACGTGACCTCGATCAGGTACGACAGGCCCATCGGCACGCCGAGTTTCAGGATCGCCTTCTGGCGTTCCCAGACCGGCCAGCAGAAGCGCGAGAAGATCGCGAGCGGCGCGAACACATCGAGCTTCGCGAGCAGCGTATAGCCGATCAGCGCGAGCGCCCAGTTGATCAGCGTGCTCGCGAGCCCGCAGCCGGGGCCGCCGAGTGCCGGTACGCCGAACCCGCCGAAGATGAACCACACGTTGAGCGGAAACTTGAGCACCAGCGCGCCGATCTGCAGGATCATCGCGAGGCGCGGCTTGCCGGCCGCGTTGGTCAGCGCGTTGTAGATGCGGAAGACGAGGCTGGCTGGCAGCCCGTACGACAGGATGCGCAGGTAGTCGACGGTGCGTTCGTGCAGCGCGGCGGGTGCGTGCGCGACGCGCAGCAGCGGTTCGGGAAAATGCAGCAGGAGAAAGCCGGGCACCGCGAGCAGCAGCGCGAGCCACAGCGCCTGGCGCACTTCCTCGCCGATTTCGGCATAGCGTCGCGCACCGTACAGTTGGCCGGTGATCGGCTGCAGCGCGGACAGGATGCCCGTCAGGCCGATGTAGATCGACACGTAGATCGACGAGCCGAGCCCGAGCGCGGCCAGATCGACGGCCGAGTAGCGGCCGACCATCGCGGTGTCGATCACGCCGAACGCGATGATCGCGAGCTGGCCGACGAGCACCGGCCATGCGAGACCGACGATTCGGCGGATGTCGCCGAACATCGTCAGTCGGCCGGCTGACGGCGCGGCGGACGCCGCTTGACGGGCGTCTTCGGCCGTTCGATGCGCTCGTACAGGCGGAAGCGCTCGTCGCGGTCGGCGACGCGGCGGCCTTCCCACACGAGGCGCCACACGTATTGCGACATCGAGCTCGGCTCGCCGAAGTCCGCGCGGTCCTGGCGCAGGATCACGTCGCAGTCGCCGGAGAAATCGAAGCGCATGTTGCCGAAATACGCGAAGGTCGCGATCTGCGCGTCACCGAGCCGCACGGGCGCGATGCACTCGTAGTCGGACGGCAGGTGCACGGAGATCTGCTGCGCGACGTCGCGATAGGTCCGGCCGTAATTGACGATCGGCAGCCACAGCGTCATCAGCAGCACCCACATCAGCGTGGTACCCGCACCCGACAGCACGACGCTGCGCCACAGAACCTTCGGCTGCCGCGAGATGCGCCAGCGCACGAGGAAGCACCAGCACACCGTGGCGATCACCGCGCAGACGAACGACAGGATCTTGAAGTGCGGCTCGTAGCCGGGCACGAGGCGCGCGAGGTTGCGGGCGAGCGGATGCGGGAAGCCCGTGAGCGAGGCAAGCCACACGAGCCACACGAAGGTGCCGATGATCGTGAAGCTCAGCACCGCGAACCAGTCGATCGCGTTGATCGCGCCGCGCTTGAGGGTCGGCAGCGCGAACGTCGCGAGCACCGCGAGCGGCGGCATCAGCAGCATGTACATGCGGTTCGACTGCTGGCTCTGCAGGATCACGAGCGCGACGAGCGGCACGGCGACCGACAGCGGAATCGCGACGTGCGCGCGGCGGCGCATGCCGGCCCAGCTCCACCATGCCCAGATCGCGAGCGGCCACGCGGGCCACGTGAACAGCGGCAGGTTCTTTGCCGCATAGCCGAGCACGGCGGTCGGCGGGCCGGAAAAGCGCATCAGGCTGCCGTGAATCCACTGGTTGAAGAACCATGCGGCGTCGTCGGGCGCCGCGACGAACGCGGCGAGCGGCCACAGCGCGAAGATCGCGGCCGCGAGCGGTACGCCGACCAGCGGCAGGCGCAGGTTGCGCATCTCGGGCGTGACGAGCCACAGCACGGCCGTGCCGGCGAGCAGGGCGACGACGAGCACCGGGTTGCCGGATAGGGCGACGAGGCCGATCGCGAGCCCCCACCACAGTGCGCCCTGCATCGGTTTGTCGATGCCGCGAACGATCCCGTAGACGAGCATGGCGATCCACGCGAACTGCGCCAGCTGCGGCGTCGTTTCGTGTCCGCGCTCCGCGAGGCCGAAGCAGGCGACGAGCACCAGCAGCGCGCCGTCGGCGAGCGTGCGGCCGTAGTCGCGCGGCTCGGGTTCGCCGCCGAATGCGTATTTGAACGGCTGGACCTCGGCACGCCGACCGAGCAGATAGGCTGCGTACCAGACGAACGCGCACGCGACGCAGAACAGCACGCCGGTATCGACGCGCGACGCGTTGCTCGCATCGACCCACGGGCCGAGGCCGCGGATCGACAGCGCGCCGAGCCAGTAGCCGAGCGGCCCGTCGGTCGTGATGAACTTGCCGACGAGGTTCGGCAGCAGCCAATCGTGCCAGCCGCCCTTGGCCATCGTCCACATCACGCCGAAGCCCGCCGCGTCCTCGTTCTTCCACGGGTCGCGGCCGAACAGGCCGAACGCTGCGTAGACGAAGCAGAGGGTAAGCAGCAGCCAGCGCGGCAGCGCACGCGTGGCGGAGGCGGTGAGACGGACGACAGGCTTCATGCAGATGAGCGATTTGTTATGGGCGGGCGGCCGGCGCGGGTGCGCGCGGTCGAGCCGGTTTCGAGCATCCGGCATTGTAGACGCGCCGGCAGTTGCGCGTCAGGCCGATGCCCGGACGCCGGCCGGCGCTTTCCCGGCGAGCAGAGACAAAAAAGGGCAGCCTGGGCTGCCCTTTTGTGCGATACCGGTGCGTTGCAACCACCGGATGCGGTGCAAAGCTTACTTCGCCTTGCCGCTGGCGCGAACGCCGAACTTGTTCTTGAACTTCTCGACACGGCCGGCCGTGTCCATGATCTTTTGCTGACCCGTGTAGAACGAGTGCGATTCCGACGACACTTCGATCTTGGCGAGCGGGTAGGTCTTGCCGTCGAGTTCGATGTTTTCACGCGTCTGGATCGTCGAGCGCGTGATGAACTTGAAGCCGTTCGACATGTCTTGGAAGACGACTTCGCGGTAATCCGGGTGAATGCCAGGTTTCATGATTTTCCTTGGTGAGAGCGGTAGCCAACCCGCCGCTTGCCGTGCCGTGCCGCACAAAGTTGCGCGATCCAGCCGACGTCAAGCCCGGCGCGAGCCACTTGCCTAAGGTCGAAAAACGGCGATTATGCCAGAAAATCAGATGGTTGACGAATTATTTTCACGGTGCATCGAGCGCGCCGGTGCCGGCCGGATCCTGCCGGTAGTAGCGCGCGAGCAGCCGGTACAGCTCCGGAAATTCGGACTCGAACGCTTTCGGCCTTACGAACAGCGCTTCGCTGCACACCGCGAAGAATTCGGACGGGTGGTCGGCCGCATACGGATCGATCAGCGATTCCCGCTCGAAGCGTGCCCACGCGCGGTCCGGCACCGCGTCGACGCGCGCGCAGAACTGGTCGTACGCGTGCTCGAACACGTCGGCCCAGGCCTGCGCATCGAGGTACGGCGCGTGCCAGCGGCGAAAAAGGGGCGGATAGCCGTCGGCTGCGCCGTTGACCATGTCGATCTTGTGCGCGAACTCGTGGATCACGACGTTGTACGCGTCGCGGCCGTCCGTCATCTGCGCATCCTCCCACGACAGGATCACGGGGCCGCCTTCCCAGGCCTCGCCGCTCGCGTCCTGCTCCACTTCGTGGACGACGCCGTCCTCGTCCTGCACCGTCTTGCGGATCACGAATTCGCCAGGATACACGACGACGCCGACCCAGCCGTCGTACAGCGACAGGTCGAGATTCAGCACGGGCAGGCAGGCCTGCGCGGCGATCGCGACGATCATCGCGTCGGTCAGCTCGAGCCCGTGCGCGGTCGAGAACGATTTCTTCGCGACGAACAGGCTCGTCAGTTCGCGCAGCCGGCCGAGCGCGTCGGGCGACAGCGCCGCGAGGAACGGCAGGCGCTCGACGGTGTCGTGCCATAGCGCGTCGGGGATCGGATGGCTGCGCAGCGCGCGGTCGCGGCGGCGGTCGTCGAACCAGCGGGTCAGTTTCGAGAGCATGAAGGCGGCTCGCGGAAATCCAAAGCCTGTCTTTTAACTCAATCGATCTCTTTTTGCCATGCCGCGAAGAGGCCGCCGACGAGCGCCACGCCGGCCAGGAAGTAAAAGCCGTCGAGCGACGCGAGAAACGACGCCTGTTGCGCGACCATGCGCGCGATCGACGCGATCGCGAGCCCGTGCGCGTCGTTCAGCGCGTGGCCGGCGGCCGCATAGCTGCGCGTCAGCGCATCGACGGCCTGCTGGAACAGCGGATCGAACACGTTCGCACGCTCGACGAGTCGCGTCTGATGCACGGCCACGCGGTGCTGCTCGACGATGATCACCGACGACGTCGCAAACGAGATCGTCAGTTGCCGCACGATGTTCTTCAGCCGGTAGCCGTGCGTGTATTCGTCGATCGCGAAGATCCGGAACGTCAGGTTGGCCACCGGCAGCACGATGAAGAGCAGGAGCAGCCCGCGCAGCAGCAGCGGGACGATCAGCGCGGCTTCGCCGACCTGCGGCGTCATTCGCGTCATCCACAGCGCGGCCGTGATGGCGATCGCGAACCCCGGCACGACGAACCACTTCTTGTGCGTGACGAATTTCGCGTAACGCAGGTAGGCGAACAGCGCGGTGGCCGAAATCAACGACATCGTGCCGACGAGCCGCCCGGCGTTCTCGACCGGATAGCCGAGTCCGCCTTCGAGAAGCCGCGAGGTCAGGTAACTGAAGCCTGTCGACTCGTAGTAATAGAACATGTAGAGCAGCAGCCCGACCTGGAACGTCCGTTCGCGGAACGCGTGAAGGCGCACGAGCGGCGTCGGATGGTTCCACTGGTGATACGCGAACCACGCGAGCGCGCCGATCCCCGCGATCGTCAGCAGGATCAGCATCGGCGAGCCGCTGTAGAGCTGGTAATGCACCTGCTGCAGCACGATCTGCAGCGCACCTTGTGCGAGTGCGAACACGACATACGGCCAGAAGTGTCCGGAGCCGCGTTCGTCGTCGGGCGTCCGGCCCGAGTCGGGCAGCGTGAGCAGCGCGAGGATCGCGAACGCGATGCCGGCCGGCGCCGTGCATGCAAACAGTGCGCGCCATGTCGAATGCGCGACGAGCAGGCCGCCCACGATCGGCGCGAGCGCGCTGCCGAGCAGGATCATGATGAGGAACGCGCGCGTCGCGGGCGGCCTTTCCTGCGGCTTGAAACTGATCTGGATCAGGATCCGGCACGCGCCCATCATCGGGCCGATGAAATATCCCTGGAAACCGCGCGCGAACGCGAGTTCGAGCGACGTGTCGGCGAGCGCGGCCGCGATCGCGCCGAACGAGAACATCAGCATGCAGCCGGCGACGTAGCGGCGATGGCCGAGCCGGTCGACCCACCATTGCTGCTGCAGGATGCCGAGCACGGCCGTGACCGCGTAAGCGCTCGACGACCACACGAGTTCGTCGGGCGAAGCGTTGATGCCGCCCGCGATGTAGCTCGCGAAGAACGAGAAGGCCGCGTTGTCGAAATAGTCGATGCCGGTGACGAGCGCGAGCGCCCACGGGAACAGGTCCGCGCGCAGGTTCGCGCGGCTCCATAGCGGCGGGCGACCGGGCATCGCGTTCATTCGCGAGCCTTGCGCGCGCGCCGCGTGCCGCTTTCGGCCTGCCGCTGCGCGATAAGCGCGTCGGCGTTTTCGCCGGCAAGACGCCGCTCGACGTAGTCGATGTCGTGCTGCAGTTCCTTGCGCAGCGCGACGGCTTCCTTCAGTTCGCGCTGGACGGCCGCGATCCGCCGGTCGAGCGTATCGATCTGCTCGGCGAGGCCGGTACGGATGTCGCGCAGCGACGCTTCCGAGTAGCGGCGCCGGCCGTCGGCCGTTTCTTCGAGCGGGCGCTTCAGCATTTCGGTGATGCCGTGCAGCGAGAAGCCGAGCGCGCGCAGCCGCAGGATGCGCGCGAAGCGCTCGAGGTCGGCTTCGTCGTAGAGGCGGTAGCGGCCCTCGCTGCGCGACGGCGTGACGAGCCCGCGCTCCTCGTAATACTTCAGCGTGCGCGGCGTGACGCCGAGTCGCGACGCGGCATCGCTCACGGTCAGCAACGGGTTGGAGGTGTCGTTCGGCATGGGGCGTGGAGGGAATTCGATCCGGGCGATGGCGCGATTATAGATCAACCTGTACGTTCACGTTCAGGTTGGCACCGAAAAACGGCCGCCGGGCAGGATGCGCGGGCGGCCGTTCGGTGCGGGGCGGGGGGCGCTTAGCCGCCGCGGCGCATCAGGTCGAAGAACTCGGAGTTGCTCTTCGTCTGGCGGATCTTGTCGAGCAGGAATTCCATTGCCTCGACTTCGTCCATGTCGTGGATGAACTTGCGCAGCACCCAGATCTTCTGGAGGATCTCGGGCTTGATCAGCATTTCTTCGCGGCGCGTGCCCGACTTGTTCAGGTTGATCGACGGATAGACGCGCTTTTCCGCGAGGCGGCGCTCGAGGTGCACTTCCATGTTGCCGGTGCCCTTGAACTCTTCGTAGATCACGTCGTCCATGCGGCTGCCGGTTTCGATCAGTGCGGTGCCGATGATCGTCAGCGAGCCGCCTTCCTCGATGTTGCGTGCCGCGCCGAAGAAGCGCTTCGGGCGCTGCAGTGCGTTCGCGTCGACGCCGCCCGTCAGCACCTTGCCCGACGCCGGGATCACGGTGTTGTATGCACGTGCGAGACGCGTGATCGAGTCGAGCAGGATCACGACGTCGTGCTTCATTTCGACGAGGCGCTTGGCCTTCTCGATCACCATTTCGGCGACCTGAACGTGGCGCGTGGCCGGTTCGTCGAACGTCGAGGCGATCACTTCGCCCGCGACCGAGCGCTGCATTTCGGTCACTTCTTCAGGGCGCTCGTCGATCAGCAGCACGAACAGGATCACGTCCGGGTGGTTCTGCTTGATCGCGTGCGCGATGTGCTGGAGCATCACGGTCTTGCCCGACTTCGGCGATGCGACGAGCAGGCCGCGCTGGCCCTTGCCGATCGGCGCGATCATGTCGATGATGCGGCCCGTGACGTTCTCTTCGCCGCGCATTTCGCGTTCGAGCGAGAGCGGCTTGTTCGGGTGCAGCGGCGTGAGGTTCTCGAACATGATCTTGTGTTTCGAGGCCTCGGGCGGCTGCCCGTTGACTTTGTCGACCTTCACCAGCGCGAAGTAGCGTTCGCCGTCCTTCGGCGTGCGGACTTCACCTTCGATGGTGTCGCCGGTGTGCAGGTTGAAGCGGCGGATCTGCGACGGGCTGATGTAGATGTCGTCGGTGCTCGCGAGGTACGACATTTCCGGCGAGCGCAGGAAGCCGAAACCGTCCGGCAGCACTTCGAGCGTACCGTCACCGAAGATCGTCTCTCCCGTCTTGGCGCGCTTTTTAAGAATGGCAAACATCAACTCCTGCTTGCGCAGGCGGTTCGCGTTTTCGATCTCGAGGCCATTGGCCATTTCGATCAGTTCGGACACGTGCAGAGACTTGAGCTCGGATAAATGCATACGGAGAACCCGCCAGGGAGGAGACGACGAAAGAAATAAAGGGAGGAGGGCGAGCGGAAGCGCTCAGAGACTTAAATGCGTCTTGTAGACGTTTTTTGATTCTAGCATAGGCCGATTCGCGCTTGAGCGAGCGAACGGCGGCTTGACGGCGGACGTGTTGCCGGTTGACAACACGTCCGCGGAACTGCCGGTATTACAGGTGGCTGTCCAGGAATGCGGTGAGCTGCGACTTCGACAGCGCGCCGACCTTCTGCGCGGCGGCCGCGCCATTCTTGAACAGGATCAGCGTCGGGATGCCGCGCACGCCGAACTTGGCGGGCGTTGCCTGGTTGTCGTCGACGTTGATCTTCGCGATCTGCAGCTTGTCGCCGTAGTCCTTCGCGACTTCGTCGAGGATCGGGGCGATCATCTTGCACGGGCCGCACCATTCGGCCCAGAAATCGACGAGCACGGGCTTGTCGGACTTGACGACGTCCTGTTCGAACGATGCGTCGCTGATGTGTTTGATCTGTTCGCTCATTGGGTCAATACCTCTTACGGTTCGGGGACTGCCTGCTTGCGCGTTGCGGCGTACCGGCCGCCGTTGGCTGCCGGCCGCTGCGGCAGGTCACTCCGCTCTCCGGACAGGAGGGGTGTAAGCGCTGCATGCCGCGGCTCGCGGGTCGTTCGGGCGTCATATTAGCCTAAATTGCTATCTGCTGCGGGCGGCGATAGTAGCCGCTACGCGAGTAGGGGTACGACGCGCCGTTCGACCGTTGTGCCCTGCAGGTGGAGGCCGGCCCGTAAATTACAAGGGGACGCAGGCAATTCGGTGCGGGCGAGCGTCGTGCGACCCGATGCGCGCCGGTTTGTCCGGTCATATTCGCATTGGTGCGAACAAACGGTCGCATTCATCCGGAAGCGGTGATAGAATATGCCGTGACGGGCCTCCTCGCATGGTGGGGCGGTGAACCTGGTCAGGTCGGGAACGAAGCAGCCACAATCGTTTTCCGCCAGTGCCGAGGGTCGGGCTCGTCACCTTCCTTCTCGCCCCGTTCGCCGGGCGTTTTTTATTTCTGCACCACACTCCGTTTTACCTGCGCGTTGCCTGTCTTTCGCACCGTTTCGCGTGTCGGCGCGACGCAGCGTTACTGATACAATTTCCCGATGACCTATCAAGTTCTCGCACGCAAGTGGCGTCCGAAGGATTTCGCTTCGCTCGTCGGCCAGGAGCACGTCGTCAGGGCGCTCACGCACGCGCTCGACGGCGGGCGTCTCCATCACGCCTATCTGTTTACCGGAACCCGCGGTGTCGGCAAGACGACGCTGTCGCGGATCTTCGCCAAGGCACTCAACTGTGAAACCGGCGTCACGTCGCAGCCGTGCGGCGTGTGTCGCGCCTGTCGCGAGATCGACGAAGGGCGTTTCGTCGATTACGTCGAGATGGATGCCGCGAGCAACCGCGGTGTCGATGAAATGGCCGCGCTGCTCGAGCGCGCCGTGTACGCGCCCGTCGATGCGCGCTTCAAGGTCTACATGATCGACGAAGTGCACATGCTGACGAATCACGCGTTCAACGCGATGCTGAAGACGCTCGAAGAGCCGCCGCCGCACGTCAAGTTCATTCTTGCGACGACCGATCCGCAGAAAATTCCCGTCACCGTGCTGTCGCGCTGTCTGCAGTTCAACCTGAAGCAGATGCCGGCCGGGCATATCGTGTCGCATCTCGAACGGATTCTCGGCGAAGAGCACATCACGTTCGAGCCGCAGGCGCTGCGCCTGCTCGCGCGTGCCGCGCAGGGCAGCATGCGTGACGCGCTGTCCCTCACCGACCAGGCGATCGCCTATTCGGCAAACGAGGTGACCGAGTCGGCCGTGTCGGGCATGCTCGGCGCGCTCGACCAGACTTACATGGTGCGTCTGCTCGACGCGCTTGCCGCGGGCAGCGGCCCCGAAATCCTTGCGATTGCCGACGAGATGTCGCTGCGCAGCCTGTCGTTCTCGACTGCGCTTCAGGATCTCGCGAGCCTGCTGCACCGGATCGCGTGGGCGCAGTTCGCGCCGGGCTCGGTGCTTGACGAATGGCCCGAAGCGGGCGACCTGCGCCGCTTCGCGGAGACGCTGAGCCCCGAGCAGGTCCAGCTGTTCTATCAGATCGCGACGGTCGGCCGCGCGGAACTTGGCCTGGCGCCGGACGAATACGCCGGTTTCACGATGACGCTGCTGCGGATGCTCGCGTTCGAGCCGGCTGTGGCAACCGGCAGCGCGCCGGGCGGACAGCCGTCCGTGCCGCGTGCGGTGCCGGGGCCGCGCGTGGCGGCGGCGTCGGCTGCCGTGGCGAAGCCGGTATCCGCCGCACCTGTCGAGGCAGCGCGGCCGCAGGCTACGGCAACGGCCGCGCCAGCGGCGCCGGTTGTGCGTGCGGCGCCGGCACCGGCTGGCGGCGAAGCAGACCAGCCGGCTGAGAAGCCGGCTGCCGTCCCGGCATCCGCGCCGGCCCCGGTTGATGAGCCGGTCGTCGAAACGCCGCAGCCGCGCGTGGCGGCAGTGCCGCAAGCGGAGCCGGCCAGCGAGAGGCCGACACCCGCCCGCAATGAACCCGAGCCGCCGGCTGCGGTTGTGCAGCGAAGCGACGCGCCGGCTGCGCCGGCCGAACCGGTGCCGCGCGCTGCGCCGCCCGAGCCCGCCGCCCGTCCGGCAGCGCGTTCCGGGGGAGCCGCCGCCGCGCTTGACGTGCTGCGCAATGCGGGGATGCGCGTGTCGTCCGACCGCGGTCGCGCAGGCGCCGCCGCGAAACCGGCCGCCCAGCCGGCCGCCGAGAAGCCCGTCGCGCCGCGTCCCGCCGCCGTACAGGTGCCGACGCCGCGCGCGGCGGCCCGTGCGCCGCAGGCAGCCGATGCACGTCAGGCCCCGCCGCCGTGGGAGGACATCCCGCCGGACGAATACGTGCCGCTCAGTGCCGACGAGATGTTTGGCGGCTCGCCCGACGACGGCTTCGTGCCGGTATTCGACAGCGGCCCCGATGATGTGCGCGTGACGCCGAAGCCGGCGGAAGCCCGCCCGTCCGCTCCGGTCGACACGCGTCCGCTGCCGCCCGCGATCGCGCTCGATCCGGTCGGCTTCGACGGCGAATGGCCGGCGCTGGCTGCGCGGCTGCCGCTCAAGGGCGTCGCGTACCAGCTCGCGTTCAACAGCGAACTGACGGCCGTCGATGCGACTACGTTGAAACTTTCAGTGCCGGTGCCGCAATATGCGGACGCTGCGCAGGTGGCGAAGCTGAAGGCCGCGCTGGCCGATGCGCTCGGCAAACCGGTCGAGGTGGCCGTCGAAGTCGGGCCCGCCCGGCGTACGGCGGCGGCACTCGATGCGGCTGCGCGCGCGGCGCGCCAGCGTGAGGCCGAGCAGGAGATTCACGGCGATCCGTTCGTCCAGCAGCTCGTGCGCGACTTCGGTGCGCGCATCGTCGAGGGTTCGGTGCGCCCGCTCGCCGACGCGGCGCCGGACGGCCCGCCGCCGACGCTGCATTGAACTGAGCGCCCCGCGACAGGCACAATCACGCCCACACATTGGCCGGCACGCGCCGCGTGCCGGTTTTCACACGATCAAGAAGGAGTATTCCCATGTTGAAAGGCAACCTCGCCGGACTGATGAAGCAAGCGCAGCAAATGCAGGAAAACATGAAGAAGATGCAGGAGCAGCTTGCGCTGATCGAAGTCGAAGGACAGTCGGGCGCCGGCCTCGTCAAGGTGACGATGACGTGCCGCAACGAAGTGCGTCGCGTGTCGATCGACCCGAGCCTGCTCGCGGACGACAAGGACATGCTCGAGGATCTCGTCGCGGCTGCGTTCAACGACGCCGTGCGCAAGGCCGAAGCGACGTCGCAGGAAAAGATGAGCGGCATGACGTCCGGCCTGCCGCTGCCCCCGGGCTTCAAGCTGCCGTTCTGAGCGCGGCGTCCGTGCCACTTTTTGCCGCCGTATGAAACAGCCGTCCGCCCTGTCCGCTCTCGTCGAAGCGTTGCGCGTGCTGCCCGGTGTCGGGCCGAAATCCGCCCAGCGTATGGCGGTCCACCTGATGCAGCACGATCGGGAGGGCGCGGAGCGGCTCGGCCGGTCGCTGCTGTTCGCGACCGAGCACCTGCAGCATTGCGAGAAGTGCAATACGTTCACCGAAGCGCAGATCTGCGAGGTCTGCAGCGACGAAGAGCGTGATCCGACGCTGCTGTGCGTCGTCGAGACGCCCGCCGACCAGATCATGCTCGAGCAGACGATGACTTACCGCGGGCTGTATTTCGTGCTGATGGGCCGGTTGAGCCCGCTCGACGGGATCGGCCCGAAGGAAATCCATTTCGACCGCCTCGTGCGGCGCGCGTCCGACGGGGTCGTCAAGGAGGTCGTGCTCGCGACCAACTTCACGAACGAGGGCGAGGCCACCGCGCACTACCTCGGCCAGACGCTGAAGGCGCGCGGGCTCGCGGTCACGCGCCTCGCGCGTGGCGTGCCGGTGGGCGGCGAGCTCGAATATGTCGACGCGGGCACCATCGCCCGCGCGATGCTCGACCGCCGCACGATGTAAGCCGGGCGCCGCCGGTCGGCGGCGCCGTTCCTCATGCCAGGGAGACACATGAGCACCAGCCAGGGCCCGCTCGCGGGCGTCAAAGTGCTCGAATTCGGAACATTGATCGCGGGGCCGTTCGCGTCGCGGCTGTTCGCCGAATTCGGCGCGGAAGTGATCAAGATCGAGGATCCGAACGGCGGCGACCCGCTGCGCAAGTGGCGCAAGCTCCATCCGGAGCAGGGCGGCACGTCGCTGTGGTGGTCCGTGCAGGCGCGCAACAAGAAATCGGTCACGCTCAACCTGAAGGCCGACGCCGGCAAGGCGATCGCGCGGCAACTCGCGCGCGAGGCCGACATCGTGATCGAGAATTTCCGCCCGGGCCTGCTGGAAAAGCTCGGGCTCGGCTACGACGTGCTGTCGGCCGAGAACCCGGGCCTCGTGATGGTGCGCCTGTCCGGCTACGGGCAGACGGGCCCGTACCGCGACCGGCCCGGTTTCGGCGCGATTGCCGAATCGATGGGCGGGCTGCGCCACATCACCGGATATCCCGACCTGCCGCCGCCGCGCATCGGCATCTCCATCGGCGATTCGATCGCCGCGCTGCATGGCGTGATCGGCGCGCTGATGGCATTGCATCACCGCAAGGTCAACGGCGGCGCGGGGCAGGTGGTCGACGTTGCACTGTATGAAGCCGTCTTCAACATGATGGAAAGCGTGGTGCCCGAATACGGCGTGTACGGGATGGTGCGCGAGCGCACCGGCGCGTCGCTGCCGGGTATCGTGCCGTCGAACACGTATGCATGCCGCGACGGCAGTATCGTGATCGGCGGCAACAGCGACCCGATCTTCAAGCGACTGATGAAGGCGATCGAGCGCGACGACCTCGCCGACGATCCCGCACTCGCGCAAAACGACGGGCGCGTGCCGCGCACGCAGGAGATCGACGACGCGATTGCCGCATGGCTCGCGCCGCGCACGATCGATGAAGCGCTCGTCGTGCTCAACGCGGCCGATGTGCCTGCCGGGCGCATCTACAGCGCCGCTGACATGTTCACCGATCCGCAGTTCGTCGCGCGGCAGATGATCCAGCGCTTCAAGCTGGCCGACGGCACCGACATTCCGTTGCCGAACATCACGCCGAAGCTGTCGGACACGCCGGGCGAAACGCGCTGGCTCGGGCCTGAACTCGGCGAGCATACCGACGAGGTGCTGCGCGGCCTCGGCTACGATGCGCAGGCGATTGCCGCACTGCGCGACGCGGGTACGATCTGAACGCCCCTGGGCCTGTCGCCTCGCGCCGGGCTCCCCGAAGGGCACATTCCGCAAGCGAGCGCCGTTGGTGCTGGAAAACCCGGGGCGGCGAGGCGTTTTCCTGAACCCGCAGAACGCCGCCGCGCAACGCGGCGGTGCAGCGTGTACGGTCGCCCGCAACCGTCCTTCCGCAGTCGCCGGACTGTCGCTCTCGCGCCATCTTTCCTCGGTTACAATCGCCGGATGCGAATCCTACTCAGCAACGACGACGGCTATCTCGCCCCCGGTCTCGCCGCGCTCAGCGACGCGCTGCGGCCGCTTGCCGAACTCACGGTGATCGCGCCCGAGCAGAACTGCAGCGGCGCGTCGAATTCCCTCACGTTGTCGCGGCCGCTGTCGGTGCAGCGCGCAGCGAGTACGGGTTTCTTCTACGTGAACGGCACGCCGACCGATTCGGTGCACGTCGCGTTGACAGGGATGGCCGACGCCAGGCCGGACCTCGTCGTTTCCGGGATCAACAACGGCCAGAACATGGGCGAAGACACGCTCTATTCGGGGACAGTTGCGGCCGCCACCGAAGGCATCATGTTCGGCGTGCCGGCCATTGCGTTCTCGCTGGTCGACAAGGGCTGGGCCCATCTCGCGGACGCCGCGCGCGTCGCCGCGGAGATCGTCGAGCACTCCCTCGCGCATCCGCTGCCGGGGCAGCCGCTGTTGAACGTCAATATTCCGAACCTGTCTTACGACGAACTGAAAGGCTGGAAAGTCACGCGTCTCGGCAAACGTCATCCGTCGCAGCCGGTGATTCGCCAGACCGACCCGCGCGGCGAACCGATCTACTGGATCGGCGCGGCGGGCGAAGCGCTGGACGCCAGCGAAGGCACCGATTTTCACGCGGTGGCAAACGGTTTCGTCTCGATCACGCCGCTGCAGCTGGACCTCACTCATACGCAGATGCTGCCCGCGACGCGTGAATGGGCGCGCGCCGGAGGGCGGGCTTCATGAGCGGCGAGCGCGCGAAGCGGTTCCCGCTCGCGCTCGAAGATCTCAAGCGAGCGCCACGCAAGTCGGAAGGTCGGGCCGGCGAACGCCATGCGGCGGTCGCGGCATCGAAGGCCGCCGACAAGCCTGCGGCCGTGCTGAAACCGGTTGCGGTGAAACCCGCCGCCGCGCGCACGGCCATGCCCGGTTCCCCCGCCGCGAAGCCCGCGACTGCACCGAAGCCGACCGCGCTGAAGCCCGCGATGCCGAAGCCGGCCGCGCCGAGCGTCGCGCCGGCCGGCGCGTTCGCGCTCACGTCGGAACGCGTGCGCGAACGGATGGTCGAACGGCTGCGCGCGAACGGCGTGACCGACGCGCGCGTGCTGGAGGCGATGGCCGCGGTGCCGCGCCACCTGTTCGTGGATCCGGGGCTGGCGACGCAGGCCTACGAGGATTCCGCGCTGCCGATCGGCCACCAGCAGACCATTTCAAAGCCGTCGGTTGTCGCGCGCATGATCGAGCTCGCGATGGCCGGCCGCACGCTCGAGCGCGTGCTCGAGATCGGCACGGGCTGCGGCTATCAGGCCGCCGTGCTGAGCCACGTGGCACGCGACGTGTATTCGATTGAACGCATCAAGCCGCTCTACGAGCGCGCGAAGCTGAACCTGCGGCCGCTGCGCGTGCCGAACATCCGTCTGCACTACGGCGACGGGCGTGTCGGCCTGCCGTCCGCGGCCCCGTTCGACGCGATCGTGATCGCGGCGGCGGGGCTCGACGTGCCGCAGGCGCTGCTCGAGCAGCTCGCGATCGGCGGGCGCCTCGTCGCGCCGGTCGGCGCGCAGAGCGGGCAGCACCAGGTGCTCACGCTCGTCGAGCGCGTCGCGCACGCGCAATGGCGGGAGTCACGGCTTGATCGCGTTTTCTTTGTCCCTTTAAAATCCGGAGTAATTTGAAACCGATGAGTATGTTGCGCGCGATGCAAAACAACCGTTCCAGGGAACCGCTCACGCTCGCCCAGCGCGCGATCTGCGTAGCTGCGTTCTCCACGCTACTGGCCGCCTGTGCGACGCGGCTCGACAACGCGCCCGTCGTCGATCGCTCCGGTTCGCTCGGCACGACTGCCGCCGCGCAGCCCGCGGTACCGCTTCCGCCGGCGCCGCCGGGTTACTACCGGGTAAAGCCGGGCGACACGCTGTACCGGATCGCACTCGAAAACGGGCAGAACTATCGCGACATCGCCGCGTGGAACAACCTGGCGAACCCGAATCAGATCGAAGTCGACCAGTTGCTGCGCGTGTCGCCGCAGGCCGGTGCCGCTGTCGCGGGCACCCAGGTCGCCGCGCCGATCGGGGGCGCCGCCGTCGCTACCGCGCCGCTCAGCAGCGGCCCGGCAACGCCGGCCGCCGGTACGTCGTCGGTCGCGCCGCCGCCCGCCGCGGCAGCCGCATCGAGCGACACGGCAGCTGCACCGAGCGGCCCCGTGACGTTTGCGTGGCCGGCGCGCGGCCCCGTGCTGAACGGGTTCGACGACGCGAAGAACAAGGGCGTCAATATCGGCGGTACGGCCGGCGAGGCCGTGAAAGCGGCAGCCGATGGCCGCGTCGTCTATTCCGGCAATGGCCTGCGTGGCTACGGCAACCTCATTATCATCAAACACGATGCAACTTACCTCACGGCGTATGCACACAATCGCGCTTTGATGGTAAAAGAGGGGGACGCGGTGACGAAGGGGCAGAAGATCGCCGAGATGGGTAACAGCGACTCCGACCGCGTGATGCTGCATTTCGAGGTTCGCCGGCAGGGTAAGCCTGTCGATCCGCTGAAGTATTTGCCGCCTCAATAACCGAGACGACCATGCCGAAATCGAAGCGCCACGAGCCGCAAGCCGAGTCTGAGAAGATCAGTCGTGCCACGCAAGCATCGGTGGGGCGAGCAGGTGCTTCGACGGACGACGAAGACGACAACGCGGATAACGAACGCGATCTCGAGGCGCGCGACGCCGAGGCGGACGGTGGCGACGACGAGCGCGAAGGCCGGGCCGAGGCGTCGCCCGACGTCGACGATTTCCGCACGCTGCTGCAGGCCGAACTGACGGCCGACACGATCCAGCATTACCTGAACCGCATCAGCGTGAAGCCGCTGCTCACCGTCGAGGAGGAGCAGCGCTATTCGCGTCTGGCCAAGGCCGGTGAATTCGAGGCGCGGCAGGTGATGATCGAGCGCAACCTGCGCCTCGTCGTCAGCATCGCGAAGGGATACCTGAACCGTGGCGTGCCACTGCTCGACCTGATCGAGGAAGGCAACCTCGGCCTGATGCATGCGATCGAAAAATTCGACCCGACGCGCGGCTTCCGTTTTTCGACCTACGCGACATGGTGGATCCGCCAGAGCATCGAGCGGGCGATCATGAACCAGGCCCGCACGGTCCGCCTGCCCGTGCACGTGATCCGCGAACTGAACCAGGTGCTGCGCGCGAAGCGCCACCTCGAAAAGAATTCGATGTCGACGGGCGAAGCGGCCGAGCGCCGCGAAGCCAGCATCGACGACATCGCCTATCTCACCGGCAAGACCGCCGAGGAAGTCACCGACATCCTCGCGCTCAACGAGCACACGGCGTCGCTCGACGCGCCGCTCGACCTCGATCCCGCGAGCAGCCTGCTCGACCTGTTGCCCGACGACCAGAGCCAGTCGCCCGACGCCGAAGTGCAGCACCGCGAACTCGAGACGCTCACTCGCGCGTGGCTGTCGCGGCTGTCCGACAAGCACCGCCACGTGATCGAGCGCCGCTTCGGCCTGAATCACATCGAACCGGCGACGCTCGAGGAGCTGGCCGACGAGATGGGGCTCACGCGCGAGCGCGTGCGCCAGATCCAGCAGGAAGCGCTGGTGCGCCTCAAGCGGTTTTTCGCCTCCAACGGCGTGCGCAAGGACGCCGTTCTGTAACTGATGACTCCGATTCTTGTTTTTGACATCGAGACGATTCCCGATGTCGACGGCATTCGCCGTCTGGAAGACCTGCCCGCGACGCTCGACGATGCCGCGGTGGCCGAACATGCGTTCGCCGCGCGCCGCGAGAAGACCGGTGGCGATTTCCTGCCGCACCACCTGCAGCGCATCGCGGCGATCTCGTGTGTGTTCCGTGACAACAACGGGTTTCGCGTACGCTCGCTCGGCACGCCGCAGGACAACGAAGCCACGCTGATCCAGTCGTTCTACCGCGTGATCGAGAAATACACGCCGCAGCTCGTGTCGTGGAACGGCGGTGGCTTCGATCTGCCGGTGCTCCATTACCGCGCGCTCGTGCACGGCATTCCCGCGACCCGCTACTGGGATCTCGGCGAGGACGACCGCGAATTCAAGTGGAACAACTACATCTCGCGCTATCACTCGCGGCATACCGACCTGATGGATGTGCTCGCGATGTATCAGGCGCGCGCGAACGCGCCGCTCGACGCACTCGCGAAGATGTGCGGCTTTCCGGGCAAGCTCGGGATGGACGGCAGCCAGGTGTGGCCGGCGTTCCTGGACGGGCGGATCGAGGAAATCCGCAACTATTGCGAAACCGACGTCGTCAATACCTACCTGCTGTATTGCCGGTTCCAGTTGATGCGCGGCGGCCTGACGCCGAGCGAATATGCGGACGAGATCCTGCTCGTGAAGAACTCGCTTGCGCAGGAGCCGGCGTCGCACTGGGCCGAATACCTCGCCGGCTTCACCGCGTAGCGCAGGCGGGGTGCGCCGAGGCCGGCACGATCAATCGAGTTCGAGCAGCACCGGCTGGTGATCCGATGCGCGGACGTCGCCGTCGATTTCGCAGCGCATCACGTGCGGCAGCAGCGTATCGGTCACGAATACGAAATCGCACGCGAGCGGCCCCTCCGACCATTGCACCGTATCGTAGACGCCCGCCGTCGGTGGCGGCGTGCGGCCGGGGTGCCGGGCAACCCATGCATCGACGAAGCGGGGCGCGTCTGCGATCGGCGCCAGGAATCGACAATAGGCATCGCTGCCGAACGCGCTGTTGAAATCGCCGCAGACGATCGCATCGCACGGCTGGCCGGTCGTGCTGAACGGGCCTGCGGCGGTTTCGGCGGGCGCTGGTCGTGCCGCGTGTGCGCAGGCCTCGCGGTGCCGGTCGCGCAGTGCGTCGACCTGAGCGAGCCGCTGGCGCGCCGAATAGTATTCCAGATGCGTGGTGACCACGCGCAGCGGCCCGAAGGGCGCCTGCAGCTCGACGTCGAGCGCGATGCGCGGCATCGACGGCGCACCGGCGTCGGCCGGCCACGGCAGCAACTGGCGGAGCACGCGCCCGACCGGCAGCCGGGTCGCGATCGCATTGCCGAACTGGCGACGCGGTGCGCCGGCTTCGATCGGCGGCAGGTCGGCACCGATCGCTTCGACGATCGTATGGCCGGGCAGCAGCGCCGCGAGTTCGGCGAACTGGTCGGCGCCGGGCCGGCCGGGCAATGCGCCGAAGCCGCGCGTGACCTCCTGCAGGCACAGCACGTCGAAGTTGCCGAGCCCGCGGATCGCGGCGACGGTGCGCGAAAGATCGACGACGCCGTCCGCGTCCCGACCCCATTGGATGTTCCAGTCGATCAGTCGCATGGTCGAAACTCCTGCCGGGCGGATTCCAGGCCCGGGGGCACCCGCTCGGCTTCGCAGCGCCCGCCCGGGCGTGTTGCGTGCCTGGGCATTCCGGCGCAATGCCGTGCGGTCTATGCTCAAGTATGGACGCCTGCCTCATGCAAAGCGGGCGATGCGGGCCTTCGTCGTCTACAATCTCGCCTTCTTCAACGTTTGTCAGGAAAAGCTGGTGTCCGAAGCCGTCCCCACTTCTGCGCGCAAATCAAGAAATGCGCCCGTCGCGCCCGGAATCGCCCCGGTTCTCGAGATCGAATCGCTCGACATGGAAGCGCGCGGTGTCGGCCGCACGATTACCGAGGACGGCGAGCCGGGCAAGGTCATCTTCGTCGAGGGCGCGCTGCCGGGTGAGCGCGTGACCTATTCGAGCTTCCGCCGCAAGCCGAGCTACGAGCAGGCGACGGTTGTCGACATTCTGCGCCCGAGCGTGATGCGTACGAAGCCGAAATGCGCGTTCTTCGGCACCTGCGGTGGCTGCTCGATGCAGCATCTCGACATGCGCGCACAGGTGGCGGTCAAGCAGCGCGTGCTCGAAGACAACCTGTGGCACCTGGCGAAGCTGCGCGCGGAAACGATGTTCGCGCCGATCCACGGCCCGTCGTGGGGCTATCGCTACCGCGCACGCCTGACCGTGCGCAACGTTGCGAAGAAGGGCGGCGTGCTGGTCGGATTCCACGAGAAGAAGAGCAGCTACGTGGCCGACATGACGAGCTGCGAAGTGCTGCCGCCGCACGTGTCGGCGATGCTGGTGCCGCTGCGCCGGCTCGTCGAGGGGCTGTCGATTCGCGATCGGATGCCGCAAATCGAGCTCGCGGTCGGCTCGGAAGTCACGGCGCTCGTGCTGCGTGTGCTGGAACCGATCAACACGGACGACGAAGCGCTGCTGCGCGCGTTCGCGGACGAGCACAAGGTGCAGTTCTGGCTGCAGCCGAAGGGCCCCGATACGGTGACGCCGTTCTATCCGCTCGACGTGTCGCTCGATTACACGTTGCCGGAATTCGGTATCCGCATGCCGTTCAAGCCGACCGACTTCACGCAGGTCAATCATCAGATCAACCGCGTACTGGTGGGCCGCGCGTTGCGCCTGCTCGCGCCGTCGCGCGACGATCGCGTGCTCGACCTGTTCTGCGGGATCGGCAACTTCACGCTGCCGCTCGCGCGGCTGTCGCGCGAGGTGATGGGCATCGAGGGCAGCGACACGCTGACGACGCGCGCACTGGCGAATGCGCGCGAAAACGGTGTCGACGGTCACACGACGTTCGCGTGCCGGAACCTGTTCGAAGTGACGGGTGACGACATCCGTGCGCTCGGCGCATTCGACAAGTTCCTGATCGACCCGCCGCGCGAAGGCGCGCTCGCGGTATCGAAGGCGCTGGCCGAGATCGCGCAGAGCGGTGAAGGCCCGCTGCCGAAGCGCATCGTCTATGTGTCGTGCAACCCGTCGACGCTGGCGCGCGACGCGGGCCTGCTCGTGCACGAGGCCGGCTACCGCCTGAAGGGCGCCGGTGTCGTGAACATGTTCCCGAATACGTCGCACGTCGAATCGATCGCACTGTTCGAGCGCGACTGAGTTCCGGGCGGCGGACGTAAAAAAACCGGCCCGCGGGCCGGTTTTTTCATGATGCGTGGCGAACGTCAGTTGCGGTTGCCGCCGAAGATGCCGAGCAGCGCGAGCAGGTTCGTGAACACGTTGTACAGGTCGAGGTAGATCGCGAGCGTCGCCGAGATGTAATTCGTCTCGCCGCCGTTCACGACGCGCTGGACGTCGAACAGCATGTAGGCGGAGAAGATCGCGATCGCGAGTACCGACACGGTGAGCATCAGCGCCGGGAGTTGCAGGAAGATGTTCGCGACCGATGCAAGCAGGATGACGATCACGCCCATGAACAGCCACTTGCCGAGCCCCGAGAAATCACGCTTGCTGACGGTGGCGATCGTCGCCATCGCAGCAAAGATGATGCCGGTGCCGCCGAACGCAAGCATGATCAGCGACGGGCCGTTCGAGAAGCCGAGGATGAAGCTCAGCAGCCGCGACAGCATCAGGCCCATGAAGAACGTGAAGCCGAGCAGCACGAACACGCCGGCCGCGCTGTTTTTCGTCCGCTCGATCGCGAACATGAAGCCAAACGCGATCGCGAAGAACGCGAGCAGGCTCATCATCGGGCTCGTGGCCGCGAACAGCGAGAAGCCCGTCGCGACGCCGACCCAGGCGCCCAGCACGGTCGGCACCATCGACAGCGCGAGCAGCCAGTACGTGTTCCGCAGCACGCGGTTGCGAACCTCGGCGGTGCTGACGGAACCGCCGCGGCCGAAATTGTACGGATAGTCGTTCATGGTTTCTCCTAACATTGAACGCGTGGGCGTCCGGGGCCGGTTCGGCGCGCGCGGTGTGCGGCGCAGCAAACCGGAGCAGCTATGGCTAAGATACGTTCCGTGCCGGGAGGTTTCAATGGCCGGGCGGCACAAAACATATGGATTCTGAACCTTTCATGCGTGTAAGGGTTCAATCGCAATGATACACGGGATCGTGCTACAATAGCGGATTCATTTGAACCTGTAACTTCTTAATTTCTTGGAGTTTTTATGGCAATCGAGCGCACCCTGTCGATCATCAAGCCGGATGCGGTGGCAAAGAACGTGATCGGCCAGATCTACAGCCGTTTCGAAGGCGCCGGCCTGAAGATCGTCGCATCGCGCATGGCACATCTGTCGCGTGCTGACGCAGAGAAGTTCTACGCGGTTCACGCAGCGCGTCCGTTCTTCAAGGACCTCGTCGATTTCATGATCTCGGGCCCGGTGATGATCCAGGTTCTGGAAGGTGAAGGCGCGATCCTGAAGAACCGCGACCTGATGGGCGCAACGGATCCGAAGAAGGCGGAAAAGGGCACGATCCGCGCCGACTTCGCAGACAGCATCGACGCGAACGCCGTGCACGGCTCGGACGCTGCGGAAACGGCAGCGGTCGAAGTCGCGTTCTTCTTCCCGGAAATGAACGTTTACTCGCGCTAAGCCCTGGCTGGCAGCAAGTAGGCAGGATTCAGCGCACGCGGCAAGGCAGCACATCATGACGAGCGAAACTTCCGTCAATCTTCTCGACTTCGATGCCGAGGGTCTTGTCGCGTACTGCGGCAGCCTCGGTGAGAAGCCGTTCCGCGCCAAGCAGTTGCAGCGCTGGATCCACCAGTACAACGCTGGCGATTTCGACGGCATGACCGATCTTGCGAAGTCCTTGAGAGAGAAACTCAAGGGCCGCGCGTCGATCGTCATGCCCGAGATCGCCAGCGATCACGTTTCCACCGACGGCACGCGCAAGTGGCTGATCGACGTCGGAAACGGCAATGCGGTCGAAACCGTGTTCATCCCGGAAGAGACGCGCGGCACGCTGTGCGTGTCGTCGCAGGCCGGGTGTGCGGTGAACTGCCGCTTCTGTTCGACGGGCAAGCAGGGCTTTTCCCGCAACCTGTCGACAGCCGAAATCATTGGCCAGCTACGGATGGCCGAATTTGCATTGCGAGCGTCGCTGGGTCGCGCACCCGGCCCGAACGGCAAGGCCGAGCGGGTCGTCACCAACGTGGTGATGATGGGCATGGGCGAACCGCTGCTGAATTACAGCGCGGTCGTGCCGGCCATGCGGCTGATGCTCGACGACAACGCGTACGGCCTGTCGCGCCGCCGCGTCACGCTGTCCACGTCCGGCGTGGTGCCGATGATGGACCGCCTTGGCGCCGAGTTGCCGGTCGCGCTGGCCGTTTCGCTGCACGCGCCCAACGATGCGCTGCGCGACGAGCTGGTGCCGCTCAACAAGAAGTATCCGCTGCGCGAGCTGATGGCGGCTTGCCAGCGCTACCTGAAAGTCGCGCCGCGCGACTTCATTACTTTCGAATACTGCATGCTGGACGGCGTCAACGACACCGAAGCGCATGCACGCGAACTGCTGGCCGTCACGCGCGACGTGCCGTGCAAGTTCAATCTGATCCCGTTCAATCCGTTTCCGGAATCGGGCCTCATCCGCTCGAAACCGGAGCAGATCAAGCGCTTTGCACAGGTCCTCATCGACGCGGGTGTCGTCACGACCGTGCGCAAGACGCGCGGCGATGACATCGATGCCGCGTGCGGCCAGCTGGCCGGCGCAGTGAAGGATCGCACGCGCCTCGCGGAACGAACGGGCGCAGCAGGGAAAATCATCGAGGTTCGGGCGATTTGACAGGGGCGCCTGGCCGGGGATGCCAGCGCCTTTGGGGTGGTACAACACGCGAATAGCGATCGGTCGCGGCGCCACGGCGTCGCGCATGGTATGGACAGTTGCGGGTGCCGGCCGGCGGGAACCGGTGGCGGCCGCCAGTGAAGAAGAATCGACGCGAGGACAAGGATGAGTGAGCCGCAGCCGTCTAACGGCGCAGAGACGAATGGCGCGAAGCCGGCACCGGCAGGGTTGGAATCGCTTGCGGCGGTCGGCAGCCGACTGGCGCAGCTTCGGGAGGCAAGAGGGTGGACCGTCGACGACGTGTCGGCGCGACTCAAGGTCGCACCGCAGAAGCTCCGGGCGCTCGAGGCGGGTGACATCAGTCATTTGCCCGGCGTGACGTTTGCACTCGGCGTCGTACGCAGCTACGCGAAGATGCTCGGCGTCGATCCGGAACCGTTCGCGCAGGCGTTGCGCCGTGAGCGCGGTGTGCCGGAAGTCGACCTGTCGATGCCCGCGTCGTCGGGGACGGATCTGCCGCGCGGCCGCGTATCGATTCCGCTGGGCGGATCGTCGCGGCATCATCCGTGGCTGTGGGGCACGGCGATCGTCGTCGTCGCGGTGGTCGCCGTACTGATGTGGCACACTGGCGGCGATTCGTCGAGCCTGCTCGCGCGTTTCAAGAGCGGCGACGCGGAGCATGCGTCGGCCGCGAGCGTGCCGGCGGCGGCATCCTCGTCAACCGTCGAAGAAGCGGCCTCGAGCGGGGCGGCTGCCGTGGTCGCGAATGAGGTTCCGGCCCCGGCTGCTGCATCTGCTGCGCCGGCACCGGTTATTGCGTCGGCAGCTCCGGCGCCCGCGCCGGTGGCGCCGGCCGTGACGGCCGCCGCATCGCAGCCTGTCGTGGCGACGACGGCGGCAAGCGCTGCCGCGCCGGCTCAGCCGGCGAGCGTCGCAGTCGCGGCCGGCCAGTCGATGGTCGAACTGAAGGTCAAGCAGGACAGCTGGTTCAGCGTGCGCGACAAGAGCGGCAAGGAGCTGTTCTCCGGGCTGGTACGCGGCGGCGAGGCGAAGCAGGTCGCGGGCGACGGCCCGTTCAAGGTCACGATCGGCAACAAGGCGGGCCTCGACACCGTTGCGTTCGACGGAAAACTCGTCGATCCGGCAAAATATTCGGCAGCGCGGGGTAACGTGGCGCGGTTCACGTTGCCCTGACGTCAAGCGCCGTGGCGAAGGCCTGTCGTCGATATCGGCAGGCCGTGAGGGCACGGCGCTTTTTCAATTCATGCGCCGCGTCGCGGCGCATTCCGCGTAAATGGATCTATCGATGCAATCCGAAGCTCAATCCCCACGCAGCAGTCAGATTTGTTCAACCGAGCCGGTGTTCGGCGGGCATCAGCCGCGCCGCGTATCGCATGCGGTGGATGTCCGCTGGGGCGGGCAGCTCGTGACGATCGGCGGCGACGCGCCGGTGCGCGTGCAGTCGATGACGAATACCGACACGGCCGACGCGATCGGCACGGCAATCCAGATCAAGGAACTCGCGAACGCAGGCTCTGAACTGGTGCGCATCACGGTCAACACGCCCGAGGCCGCGGCCGCCGTGCCGGCGATCCGCGAGCAGCTCGACCGCATGGGCGTGACCGTGCCGCTTGTCGGCGATTTCCACTACAACGGCCACCTGCTGCTGCGTGACTACCCGGGCTGCGCCGAGTCGCTGTCGAAGTACCGGATCAACCCGGGCAACGTCGGCCAGGGCGCGAAGCGCGATACGCAGTTCGCGCAGATGATCGAGGCCGCGGCCAAGTACGACAAGCCGGTACGGATCGGCGTGAACTGGGGCAGTCTCGACCAGGATCTGCTCGCGCGCATGATGGACGAGAACGGTGCGCGTTCGCAGCCGTGGGATGCGCAGAGCGTGATGTACGAGGCGCTGATCCAGTCGGCGATCGGCTCGGCCGAGCGCGCGGTCGAACTGGGCCTCGGCCGCGACCGTATCGTGCTGTCGTGCAAGGTCAGCGGCGTGCAGGACCTGATTGCCGTGTACCGCGAACTCGGCCGCCGCTGCGGCTTCGCGCTGCACCTCGGGCTGACCGAGGCCGGCATGGGCTCGAAGGGCATCGTGGCTTCGACGGCTGCACTCGGCGTGCTGCTGCAGGAAGGGATCGGCGACACGATCCGCATCTCGCTGACGCCGGAACCGGGCGCATCGCGCACGGGCGAGGTGATCGTCGGCCAGGAAATCCTCCAGACGATGGGCCTGCGCTCGTTCGCACCGATGGTGATCGCGTGCCCGGGCTGCGGTCGTACGACGAGCACGCTGTTCCAGGAGCTCGCGATGCAGATCCAGACCTACCTGCGCGAACAGATGCCGGTCTGGCGCAAGGAGTATCCGGGCGTCGAGAAGATGAATGTCGCGGTGATGGGTTGCATCGTCAACGGCCCGGGCGAATCGAAGCACGCAAACATCGGCATCAGCCTGCCGGGTTCGGGCGAGAACCCGGCCGCGCCCGTCTTCATCGACGGCGAGAAGGTCAAGACGCTGCGCGGCGAGCGGATCGCCGAGGAATTCCAGCAGATCGTCAGCGACTACGTCGCACGCAATTACGGCCGTACCGAGGCCCTGAACTAATTCGTCCACACACACGATGACTGAACAAAAACGCAAGATCGAGAAGCTCACCGGCGTCAAGGGCATGAACGACATCCTCCCGCAGGATGCCGGACTTTGGGAGTTCTTCGAAGCCACCGTGAAATCGCTGCTGCGCGCATACGGCTACCAGAACATCCGCACGCCGATCGTCGAGCACACGCAGCTCTTCACGCGCGGTATCGGCGAGGTCACGGACATCGTCGAGAAGGAGATGTACAGCTTCACCGACGCGCTGAACGGCGAGAACCTGACGATGCGCCCGGAAAATACCGCGGCCGTGGTGCGCGCGTCGATCGAGCACAACATGCTGTACGACGGCCCGAAGCGCCTGTGGTACATCGGCCCGATGTTCCGTCACGAGCGTCCGCAGCGCGGCCGCTATCGCCAGTTCCACCAGGTCGGCGTCGAGGCGCTCGGCTTCGCGGGCCCCGATGCGGATGCCGAGATCATCATGATGTGCCAGCGCCTGTGGGATGACCTCGGCCTGACCGGCATCAAGCTCGAGATCAACTCGCTCGGCCTCGCCGAAGAGCGTGCCGCGCACCGCGTCGAACTGATCAAGTACCTCGAGCAGTTCGCCGACGTGCTCGACGAGGATGCGAAGCGCCGTCTGTATACGAACCCGCTGCGCGTGCTCGACACGAAGAATCCCGCGCTGCAGGAAATCGCGCAGAACGCGCCGAAGCTGATCGACTTCCTCGGCGAAGAATCGCGCGCACACTTCGAAGGGCTGCAGCGCCTGCTGCTCGCGAACAACATCCCGTTCAAGATCAACCCGCGTCTCGTGCGTGGTCTCGACTATTACAACCTGACCGTGTTCGAGTGGGTGACCGACAAGCTCGGCGCGCAGGGCACGGTCGCGGCCGGCGGCCGCTACGATCCGCTGATCGAGCAGCTCGGCGGCAAGCCGACCGCGGCGTGCGGCTGGGCGATGGGCATCGAGCGGATCCTCGAACTGCTGAAGGAAGAAGATCTCGCGCCCGAGCAGGAAGGCGTCGACGTGTACGTCGTGCACCAGGGCGAGACCGCGCGCGAACAGGCGTTCATCGCGGCCGAGCGCCTGCGCGATACGGGCCTCGACGTGATCTTCCACTGCAGCGCGGACGGCGCGCCGGCGAGCTTCAAGTCGCAAATGAAACGGGCCGACGCCAGTGGCGCCGCGTTCGCGGTGATCTTCGGCGAAGAGGAGGTCGCGAACGGTACGGTGGGCGTGAAGGCGCTGCGCGGTGCGGGCGGAGACGGGGAAAAGAACGTTCAGCAGACCGTACCGGTCGAAGGCTTGACCGAATTCCTAATCAATGCGATGGTTGCATCCGCCGAAGACGGCGACGACTGATCGCGCTGGCATCCGCTCGACAAGAAAGGCCTGAACAGGAAGGAATCGCTCGCCGATGAGTTATCACGACGAACAAGAATCGATTGAAAGTCTGAAGGCGTGGTGGGCCCGCTGGGGCAACCTCACCACGTGGATCGTGCTCGCGGCGCTCGTCGTCGCGGCCGGTTTCAATGGCTGGAACTACTGGCAGCGCCGTCAGGCTGCCGAGGCGTCCGGGCTGTACGAACAGGTCCAGAAGGCTGCCGCCGCGAACGACAAGGCGACGATGGCCCGCGCGGCCGCCGACATGGAAGACAAGTTCGGCAGCACGCCGTATGCACAGATGACGGCACTTTCCGCCGCGAAGACGCTGTACGCGGCCGGTGACACGGCAGGTGCGAAGGCGCAGCTGCAATGGGCCGTCGATCACGCCAAGGATGACGAGTACAAGCAGATCGCGAAGCTGCGCCTCGCGTCGCTGCTGCTCGACGAAAAGGCGTACGACGCGGGCCTCGCGCTGCTGTCGGGTACGCCGGTCGATGCATTCAAGGGCCTCGTGGCCGATCGCCGCGGCGATCTGCTTGCCGCGCAAGGCAAGACCGACGACGCGCGCGCCGCATACAAGCTCGCGCTCGACGGCCTGTCGAAGGACGACCAGTCTGCCCGCCAGCTCGTGCAGTTCAAGCTGGACGCGCTCGGCGGCTGAACCCCGGTCCCCTCAACCTCTTAACTCTGCTTCGCTAACCGATGAATTTGCTGAAACGTTACGCTGTGCCCGTTGCCTGCGCGGCGGCTGTCCTCGCATTGGCGGCCTGCTCGTCGTCGAAGGACGCGCGCCGCGTGCCGACGCCGCTCACCGAGTTCAAGCCCGTGATGGACGTGCAACAGGTCTGGAAGGCGAGCGTCGGCAAGGGCGGGCGTTACCTGTTCTCGCCGGTGGCCGTGGGCGACGCCGTCTATGCGGCGGGCGAAAACGGTTCGGTCGAGAAGATCGACGCGAAGACGGGCCAGACGGTCTGGCGCGCGAAGGTCGGCTCCGACCTGTCGGCCGGTGTCGGCAGTGACGGCAATCTGACCGCGGTCGGCGCGCTGAAGGGCGGCGTGTTCGTGCTGGGCCCGGACGGCAAGCAACTGTGGAAGACCAGCGTGCAGGGCGAGATCTTCTCGCCGCCGCTCGTCGGCAACGGCCTGGTGATCGTCCGCACGATCGACGGCCAGGTGGTTGCGTTCAACGCGCAGACGGGCGAGCAGAAGTGGAACTACCGCAACCGCGCGGTGCCGCTGAACCTGCGTGTGTCGGCCGGCATGACGTTCGCCGGTGACGCGGCGGTGCTGGCGGGTTTCCCCGGCGGCGGGCTGGTCGCAATCAATCTGCAGACGGGCGAGCCGTTCTGGCAGACGCCGGTGTCGTTCCCGAAGGGCGTGACCGAGGTCGAGCGCATCAACGACGTCAGCGGCCCGCCGACGCTCGTGGGCGCGGAAGCCTGCGCGGTGACGTTCCAGGGTCAGCTCGGCTGCTTCGATGCGAACTCGGGGCGCCCGCTGTGGGAAAAGCCGTTCTCGAGCCGCAGCGGCCTCGCGCAGGACGACTCGGTCGTTGCCGGCGGCGACGACTGGTCGGTCGTGACCGCGTACGATGCCGCTTCGGGCAACCAGCTCTGGCGCAACGACAAACTGAAGAGCCGCGACGTCGGTGTGCCGTACCTGCTCGGGCACGCGGTCGTGATGGGCGATTACAAGGGCTTCGTGCACTTCCTGTCGCGCGAAGACGGCAGCTTCATCGCGCGGATGAAGACCGACGGCAGCGCGATCACGGCGGCGCCGGTCCTCGCGGGCAATACGCTCGTCGTGCAGACGAAGGACGGCGGCCTGTACGGATTCCGTCCGCGCTGACGCGCAGGAAACATGCGCGACCGCGGCGCGACGGGCTTGTCCCGCGCGCCGTGGTCGCGCGACTTGAAGGCGGCCGGTGCTCCCGGCCGCTCGGTATTTGAAAGGCAGTTCGAGACGAAAGACGACGGCGCGCATCGCGCGCCAGGCGCGCGCATCCGGCGCGGCGCGAATTCGTGATATTTTCATTCAGCGCAGCCGCCCGCAGCAGCGGGCCTCCCGCTGCTGCGCTTCACCGTAGAAAACACAGATGAAACCGGTCATTGCCCTCGTTGGGCGCCCCAATGTGGGGAAATCCACGCTGTTCAACCGGCTCACGCGTTCGCGTGATGCGCTGGTCGCCGACTTGCCCGGCCTGACGCGCGATCGCCATTACGGCGAAGGGCGCGTCGGCGAGCGGCCGTACCTGGTCGTCGATACGGGCGGCTTCGAGCCCGTCGCGAAGGACGGCATCCTGCACGAGATGGCGCGCCAGACGCGGCAGGCCGTCGAGGAAGCCGACGTCGTCGTGTTCATCGTCGACGGCCGCAACGGGCTTGCGCCGCAGGACAAGTCGATCGCCGACTACCTGCGCAAGACCGGCCGGCCGATCTTCCTGGTCGTCAACAAGGCCGAGGGGATGAAGTACACGGCGGTCGCGACCGACTTCTACGAGCTCGGGCTCGGCGATCCGCGCGCGATCTCGGCCGCGCACGGCGACGGCGTGACCGACATGATCAACGAGGCGCTGGAGGTCGCGTACGCGGACCGGCCGGCGGAAGAGGACGACAACGATCCGTCGCGCGGCATCAAGATCGCGATCGTCGGCCGCCCGAACGTCGGCAAGTCGACGCTCGTCAACGCGCTGATCGGCGAGGATCGCGTGATCGCGTTCGACATGCCGGGCACGACGCGCGATTCGATCTACGTCGACTTCGAGCGTAACGGCAAGAAATACACGCTGATCGACACGGCCGGCCTGCGACGCCGCGGCAAGGTGTTCGAGGCGATCGAAAAGTTCTCGGTCGTGAAGACCCTGCAATCGATCTCCGACGCGAACGTCGTCATTCTTCTGCTGGATGCACAGCAGGACATTTCCGACCAGGACGCGCACATCGCCGGCTTCGTCGTCGAACAGGGTCGCGCGCTCGTGATCGGCGTCAACAAGTGGGACGGGCTCGACGAGCATGCGCGCGATCGGGCGAAAGCGGATTTGACCCGCAAGCTGAAATTCCTCGACTTCGCGAAATCGCACTTCATTTCTGCCACGAAGAAGACCGGCATCGGCACGCTGATGCGCTCGGTCGACGACGCGTACGCGGCGGCAATGGCGAAGCTGCCGACGCCGAAGCTCACGCGCGCGCTGATCGAGGCAGTCGAGTTCCAGCAGCCGCGCCGTCGCGGCCCGGTGCGTCCGAAGCTGCGCTACGCGCACCAGGGCGGCCAGAATCCGCCGATCATCGTCATCCACGGCAACGCGCTCGACGCCGTGACGGAAACGTACAAGCGTTACCTGGAAAACCGGTTCCGCGAAACTTTCTCACTGACAGGGACTCCATTGCGCATAGAGTTCCGTTCGTCGAACAATCCGTACGCGGACAAGAGCTGAAGCACGCCTGTTACACGCGTTACACAAGGGGTAGGCCGCACGGCCTATGCCCCGGGTGGGCCAGGCAAAATCGGCTATAGTGTAGCGATTGGCGCCGGATCTCTTTTTCTTCGCCGCCAATCCAGATCAACCTGCAAAAAAAGATGGAGTACGCCATGAGCAACAAAGGGCAATTGTTACAAGACCCGTTTTTGAACGCACTGCGCAAAGAGCACGTTCCCGTTTCGATCTACCTCGTCAATGGCATCAAGCTTCAAGGGAACATTGAATCGTTCGACCAGTACGTCGTGTTGCTCCGTAATACGGTGACCCAGATGGTGTACAAGCACGCCATCTCGACGGTCGTGCCGGCGCGCCCGGTGAATTTCCACCCGGACGCGGAAGCCTCGTCCTAACCTATCGCAGCGGCCGGCATCCGGTCGCCGCGAGCGACCGATGCCAGCCGCCTTATCTTGACACCTGAAAATTTGATCAACGCAGCGCTCGTCGGCATCGATTTCGGCAAGACCGATTTCGAAGCCAGTCTCGAAGAACTCAGTCTTCTCGCCTCCAGTGCGGGGGCCCGTCCCGCCGTCACCCTCACGGGTCGTCGCTCCAGTCCCGATGCCAAGATGTTCATCGGCAGCGGCAAAGCCGAAGAACTCCGGCTCGCCTGCGACGCGCACAACGTCGAAATCGTCATCTTCAATCACGCATTGGCGCCGGCCCAGCAACGTAATCTGGAGCAGGCACTTAACAGGCGTGTGGTCGATCGCACCAGCCTCATCCTCGACATCTTCGCGCAGCGCGCCCGTAGCCACGAAGGCAAGCTGCAGGTCGAGCTCGCGCAGCTCCAGTACCTGTCGACGCGACTCATTCGCGCGTGGACCCACCTCGAACGGCAGAAGGGTGGTATCGGCCTGCGCGGCCCTGGCGAAACCCAGCTCGAAACCGACCGCCGGCTGATCGGCGAGCGCATCAAGATGCTGAAGTCGCGGCTGGACCGGCTGCGCCGGCAACACAGCACGCAACGCCGGCAACGCGCGCGCAGCGGCACGATGTCGGTGTCGCTGGTCGGCTATACGAACGCGGGCAAGTCGACGCTGTTCAATGCGCTGACGAAAGCGCAGGCCTATGCGGCCGACCAGCTGTTCGCCACGCTCGACACCACGTCGCGGCGCGTGTATCTCGGCGACGAGGTCGGCCAGATCGTCGTGTCGGATACGGTCGGGTTCATCCGCGAGTTGCCTCACCAACTGGTCGCCGCATTCCGCGCGACCCTCGAGGAAACGATTCACGCGGATCTGCTGCTGCACGTGGTCGATGCATCGAGCGCGGTCAGGCTCGAACAGATCGAGCAGGTCAACGGCGTGCTGCACGAGATCGGCGCGGACACGATCCGGCAGGTACTGGTGTTCAACAAGATCGACGCCGTGCCTGAGCTGGCGGCCCGCGGCGACGCGGTCGAGCGGGACGAGTATGGTAATATTTCGCGCGTCTTTTTGAGCGCGCGCACCGGTCAGGGTCTTGACGCGTTGCGTGCCGCCATCGCCGAAATCGCCTCCGCGGAACACCTTTCCGGCGCGACGTTACCCGACGGCGCGCTCGACGGCGCCCCCGCTGAACCACACGAAGACCACACGATTTCCGAACACGGGCGCTAACCGGTCCCGGCCGGTTCGCCGGCGTCTAATCTGGTGAACAAACTCTGGTGAACGAATACAACGAGCGGAGTACCTGGCGGCGGATGCGCGCCTTGCTGTCGATCAACGATCCCCGCTGGGGACGCGGCGAAGGCAATGGCAAAGACGGATCCCGTCCCCGTGCGAACGAATCGAAGCGTCCGCAAGGCGGCGACGGCGATGGTCCGCCCGATCTCGACGAGATGTGGCGCAACTTCAACCGGCGCCTGAACGGCCTTTTCGGCGGCAAGGGCGGCAACGGTTTTCGTCCTGACAACGGGCGGGCCGCGCGAGTCGGCGTAGGCATCGTGATCGGCGTGCTGGTCGCGGTCTACGCGGGCAGCGGGCTGTTCGTCGTGCAGGAAGGCCAGACAGGCGTCGTGCTGCAGCTCGGCAAACTGTCGGGTACGGTCGGTCAGGGCGTGCACTGGCGCGCGCCGTATCCGTTCGCGTCGCACGAGATCGTCGACACGTCGCAGGTCCGCTCGATCGAGATCGGCCGCAACAACGTCGTGCGCCTCGCGAACGTGAAGGAAGCCGCGATGCTGACGCGCGATGCCGATATCGTCGACGTGCGCTTCATCGTCCAGTACCGGATCCGTTCCGCGACCGATTACCTGTTCCGCAGCGTCGATCCGGAGCGCAGCGTGTCGCAGGCCGCGCAGGCCGCGGTGCGTGCGATCGTCGGTACGCGCAGCGCGGCCGATGTGCTGAACCAGGACCGCGACGCGCTGCGCGAGCAGCTTTCCACCACGATCCAGCGCGATCTCGATCGCTACCAGTCGGGACTCGAGGTGACGGCCGTCACGATGCAGAGCGTTGCGGCGCCCGAGCAGACGCAGGTCGCGTACGGCGAAGTCGCCAAGGCGCGCGACGAGCGCGAGGCCGCGAAGCGCGCCGCGCAGGCGTATGCAAACGACCTGCTGCCGAAGGCGCAGGGCGATGCCGCGAAGCTCGTCGACGAAGCAAAGGCGTATGCCGATCGCGTGGTCACGGAAGCCGAAGGCGATGCCGACCGCTTCAAGCAGGTCTATGCGCAGTACTCGAAGGCGCCTGCGGTGATCCGTGAGCGGATGTATCTCGAGACGATGCAGGAAATCTATTCGAACTCGACGAAGGTGTTCGTCGGCAACAAGGGCGGCAACAGCGTCGTGTACCTGCCGCTCGACAAGCTCGTCGAGCAGGGGCGACAAAACGCCGCGGCGTCCACGGGGGCATCCGCACCCGATGCGGCGTCGGCTCCGGCGGCCGTCGCGCCGGCGGCAGCGGCGCCCGCGAGTGCGGCGTCGGCCGCGGCAGCGTCGGGTAACGACGTGCTGCGATCGCGCGAGGCGTTTCGCAGCCGGTCGCGCGAAGACGATCTGAAGTAACGGGGAGCGCAGAACATGAACCGAATCATTGCGCTCGTCGTCGCAATCGTGATCGTTGCCTTCGCGGCATCCTCGACAGTCCTTACCGTCGATCCGCGCCATGCGGCCGTGCTGTCGGGGCGCGACGGCGCCCAGCCCGAACTGGCGGGGCCCGGCATCCATTTCAAATTGCCGCCGCCGCTGCAGACGGCGACGCTGATCGACACGCGGCTGCAATCGCTCGAGTCGTCGGATCCGCTGCAACTGGCGACGGAAGACAAGCACGATCTGCTCGTTGCCTATGCGGTGAAGTACCGGATCGGCGATCCGATGAAGTATTTCACGGCGACGGGGGGCGACCCGGCGGCAGCCAGCGAACGTCTGGCCGGCGCACTGAAGGGCGCACTCGGCGACGCGTTCGGCAAGCGTGCGCTCGACGATGCGCTCGGCGGCCAGCGTGCGATCGCCGATGCGGCTCGCGACGAAGTGAAGGCAAAGGCGTCCGGTTTCGGCGTCGACGTGGTCGACGTCCAGCTGACGCGCGTCGACTTGCCCGCCGCGCAAACCGACGCCGTCTATCAGCGGATGATCGGCGCACTGCGCGATCAGGCCGCGCAGGTGCGAGCGCAAGGCGCGGCCGACGTCGAGCAGATCAAGGCCGACGCCGAACGCGAACAGCAGGCCGTGCTCGCGAACGCGTACAAGTCCGCGCAGACGATCAAGGGCGAGGGCGACGCGAAGGCTGCGACGATCGCCGCAGATGCGTTCGGCCGCGATCCGCAGTTCTATCAGTTCTACGCGAGCCTGCAGGCTTACCGGAACACGTTCAAGCGCAACGACATCATCGTCGTCGATCCCGACAGCGAGTTCTTCCGCTTCATGCGCAGCCCGACGGGCGGTGCCGCACCGGCGGCGGCTGCTCCCCGCAAACACTGACCTTGGGGCGCCGCGTCGAGCGGCGCCGTCGCTCGCATGGACCTGGCTGGCTCGTTGTTGCTCGCAGTAGCGCTGATGCTGATCATCGAGGGGGCGTTCCCCTTCGTGTTTCCCGTCGCCTGGCGCGACACGTTTCGTAGAATAGCTGAGCGGCCGCCGCATCATATCCGGATCGGCGGGCTGATCGTGATGGTGCTCGGGCTCATACTCCTGCTGCTCGCCACCTGATCCGGGCGGCGCATCCGCCGTCCGTCCCGCCTGAATTTAGAATTTCCGATTCACATCGCGGCGCGCTTGGTCGCGCGCTGTTTCCCGTCGTAGGACCGTACCGATGTCGACCTGGTTACTTCCCGAGAATATCGCCGACGTGCTGCCGTCGGAAGCGCGCAAGATCGAGGAGCTGCGCCGCAGGCTGCTCGACCGCTTCCGTTCGTATGGCTACGAAATGGTGATGCCGCCGCTGCTCGAGTATCTCGAGTCGCTGCTGACGAGCGGCGGCGCCGACCTGCGCCTGCGCACCTTCAAGCTGGTCGACCAGCTGTCGGGCCGTACGCTCGGCCTGCGCGCGGACATCACGCCGCAGGTCGCGCGGATCGACGCGCACCTGTTGAACCGCCAGGGCGTGACGCGCCTTTGCTATGCGGGCCACGTGATGCATACGCGTCCGCGCGGCCTGCACGCGACGCGCGAGCAGATCCAGATCGGCGCCGAAATTTACGGGCATGCCGGGCTGGAAGCCGACCTCGAGATCCAGCAACTCATGCTCGATGCGCTGCATCTCGCAGGCCTGTCGCGCATTCGTCTCGACCTCGGCCACGCGGGCGTGCTCGCGGCGCTGCTGGCGCGCGACGCACAGGCCGCGGAGCGTGGCGAGTCGCTGTACGACGCGCTGTCGGGCAAGGACGTGCCGCTGCTGAACGAACTGACCGACGATCTCGGCGCCGATACGCGCGCCGCGCTGCGCGCGCTGCCGCACCTCTATGGCGACGCGAGCGTGCTCGCCGAGGCGCGGACGCGGTTGCCGGTGCTGCCCGAAATCACGCGGGCGCTCGACGATCTGGCGCAACTCGCGGCGCAGGCGAAGGGTGCCGAAGTGGCGATCGATCTGGGCGATCTGCGCGGCTACGCGTATCACAGCGGCGCGATGTTTAGCGCCTACATCGACGGCGTGCCGAACGCGATCGCACGCGGCGGCCGCTATGACCACGTCGGCCAGGCGTATGGTCGTGCGCGTCCGGCCACCGGCTTCTCGCTCGACCTGCGCGAGCTCGCCCGGATTTCGCCGGTCGAGGCTCGCGGTACCGCGATTCTCGCGCCGTGGGCGCAGGACGACGCGCTGAGCGCGGCCGTTTCGGCGCTGCGCGATGCGGGCGAGGTCGTGATCCAGGCGCTGCCGGGCCACGATCACGTGCTCGACGAGTTCGCCTGCGACCGGTCGCTCGTCGAGCGCGACGGCGCATGGGTGGTCGAACCCCGATAAAGAGGCGTTCGCGGGACGTGCTTCGGCGTGCATATCGTTGAAGCGAAACGGAAAAATTCGGAATCGCCCGCGAACATAGGTAGAATACGTTTTTAACCAGCTAACGAATCAACATGTCTGCCAGCGCAGTGAACGTGACTCCCGGGCGCAATGTCGTCGTCGTGGGAACGCAATGGGGTGATGAAGGCAAGGGCAAGATCGTCGACTGGCTGACGGACCACGCTCAGGGCGTCGTGCGTTTCCAGGGCGGTCACAACGCCGGCCACACCCTCATCATCGGCGGCAAGAAAACGATCTTGCGCCTCATTCCGTCGGGCATCATGCGTGAAGGCGTCGCCTGCTACATCGGCAACGGCGTCGTCCTGTCCCCCGAAGCACTGTTCAAGGAAATCGGCGAGCTGGAAGAGGCCGGCGTGAACGTGCGCGACCGCCTGTTCATTTCCGAAGCGACGACGCTGATCCTGCCGTACCACATCGCAATCGACCAGGCGCGCGAAGCGCGCAAGGGCGCGGGCAAGATCGGCACGACGGGCCGCGGCATCGGCCCCGCGTACGAAGACAAGGTCGGCCGCCGCGCGCTGCGCGTGCAGGACCTGTTCGACGCGAAGACCTTCGCCGACCGCCTGCGCGAAAATCTCGATTTCCACAACTTCGTGCTGACCCAGTACCTGGGCGGCGCGGCCGTCGATTTCCAGGCGACGCTCGACACGATGCTCGGTTATGCCGACCGCCTGAAGCCGATGGTGGCCGACGTGTCGCGCCGCCTGTACGACGCGAACAATGCGGGCCAGAACCTGCTGTTCGAAGGCGCACAAGGCACGCTGCTCGACATCGATCACGGCACCTATCCGTTCGTCACGTCGAGCAACTGCGTCGCAGGTGCGGCGTCGGCCGGCGCGGGCGTGGGCCCGCAGAAGCTCAACTACATCCTCGGCATCACGAAGGCATATTGCACGCGCGTCGGCTCGGGCCCGTTCCCGAGCGAACTGTACGATGCGGACAACCCGCAGCGTCAGGACCAGGTTGGCGTCACGCTCGCGAACGTCGGCAAGGAATTCGGTTCGGTCACCGGCCGTCCGCGCCGCACGGGCTGGCTCGACGCGGCCGCGCTGCGCCGCTCGATCCAGATCAACGGCGTGTCGGGCCTGTGCATGACGAAGCTCGACGTGCTCGACGGCCTCGACGAAGTCAAGCTGTGCGTCGGCTACAAGATCGACGGCAAGGATGCGGACATCCTGCCGCGCGGTGCCGCCGACGTGGCCCGTTGCGAGCCCGTATACGAAACGTTTGCCGGCTGGAAGGAAAGCACGGTCGGCATCAAGACGTGGGAAGCGCTGCCGGCGAACGCCCAGGCTTACCTGACCCGCGTCCAGGAAGTGGCCGGTGTGCCGGTCGACATGGTATCGACGGGCCCGGACCGCGACGAAACGATCCTGCTCCGCCATCCGTTCAAGGTGTAACCCCAGATGACGCAGCAAATCACGATGACGGCGGCAGACTTGATGACCGATCCGCGCAACGACGACAAGAACCTGTGGGTAGGCTGGGACGAGTATCACCGTCTCATCGAGCTGCTCGCGCTCCAGGTACATGCATCGGGCTGGAAGTTCGACCAGATCCTGTGCCTCGCGCGCGGCGGCCTGCGCGTCGGCGATCAACTGTCGCGCATCTACGACGTGCCGCTCGCAATCCTCGCGACGAGTTCGTACCGGGAAGCGGCCGGCACGGAGCAGGGCGAGCTCGACATCGCGCAGTACATCACGATGACGCGCGGCAATCTGGCGGGCAACGTGCTGCTGGTCGACGATCTCGTGGATTCGGGCGTCACGCTTGCGCGCGTGCAGGAGCACCTGAAGGAGCGCTACCCGTCCGTGACGGCCGTGCGTTCTGCCGTGCTCTGGTACAAGGGTTGCTCGAAGGTCAAGCCCGACTATCACACGCAGTATCTGCCGACGAATCCGTGGATTCATCAGCCGTTCGAGGAGTGGGATACGGTTCGCCCGCACAACCTCGAGGCGTGGATCAAGCGCGGTCGCGCACAGCGCGACGGTTCGGGCGCGTAAACGGCCGGCCAATCGAAGGAAAGCCTTGTACGGCGCCGCTTGCGGCGCCGTTTTTCATTGGGGCGCCATGCACGCCGGCGGCGCGCGGGCCGCGGATCCGGTAGGCAGACGGCGCTGCCCCGGCTATGATTGGCAGCCCTGCCACAGCTTGCGCCGGATTGCATGCATGGCGTGGCTCACGTGGTTCCAAGGCAACAGAGCAGGGCGGCGTTTCAAGGGGGCGCGAGTAGAATAGCGCTCGTTTTGTCCGACCCGGACCCGATTATTACGCTTCATATGAACGACACGATCCACGCGACCGACGCAGCACACGCGCCGCATTCGACGCAGCAACACTCGATGCGGGCGCTAGCGATAGCAGCCATCGGCGTCGTGTTCGGCGACATCGGCACCAGCCCGCTGTATTCGCTCAAGGAGGCGTTCAGCCCCGCACACGGTATCCCGCTCACCGAAGGATCGATTCTCGGTGTGATCTCGCTGCTGTTCTGGGCAATCATCCTGGTGGTCGGCATCAAGTACCTGCTGTTCGTGATGCGGGCGGACAACAACGGCGAAGGCGGCGTGCTCGCGCTGATGGCGCTGTCGTTGCGGCCGCTCGACTCGAAGACCCGCGTCGCGGGCGCGCTGATGGCGCTCGGGATATTCGGCGCATGCATGTTCTACGGGGACGCGGTGATCACGCCGGCGATCTCGGTGATGTCGGCGGTCGAAGGTCTCGAGATCGCGACGCCGCACCTGTCCCATCTCGTGATGCCGATCACGATCGTGATCCTGATCGCGCTGTTCTGGATCCAGCGCCACGGCACCGCGCTGGTCGGCAAGCTGTTCGGCCCGATCATGGTGCTTTGGTTCGTCGTGATCGCGGCGCTCGGCGTGTACCACATCGTGCGCGTGCCGGGCATCATCGCTGCAATCAACCCGTATTACGCCGCGTCGTTCATGTCGGAGCATGTGCTGCAGGCCTATGTCGTGCTCGGCTCGGTCGTGCTGGTGCTGACCGGTGCGGAAGCGCTTTACGCGGACATGGGCCACTTCGGCGCGAAGCCGATCCGCATCGCCGCGTACGGGCTCGTGATGCCGTCGCTCGTGCTGAACTACTTCGGCCAGGGCGCGCTGCTGATCCAGAACCCGAAGGCGATCGAGAACCCGTTCTTCCTGCTGGCACCCGAATGGGGGCTGCTGCCGCTCGTCGTGCTGTCGACGGTCGCGACCGTGATCGCGTCGCAGGCGGTGATCTCGGGCGCGTATTCGCTGACGTCGCAGGCCATCCAGCTCGGCTACGTGCCGCGCATGAAAGTGCTGCATACCTCCGATCTCGCGATCGGCCAGATCTACGTGCCGGTCGTGAACTGGCTGCTGCTGTTCGTGATCCTCTGCATCGTCATCGGCTTCAAGAGCTCCGACAACCTCGCGGCCGCGTACGGCATCGCGGTGACGGCGACGATGGTGATCACGACCGTGCTCGCCGCGGTCGTGATGGTGAAGGTGTGGAACTGGAACCGGCTGCTGGTCGGCGCGATCATCGCCGTGTTCCTCGCGGTCGACCTCGGCTTTTTCGGCGCGAACCTGCTGAAGGTTGCGCAGGGCGGCTGGCTGCCGCTCGGCATCGGCGCGCTGCTGTTCTTCCTGCTGATGACCTGGTACAAGGGGCGTCACATCGTCAAGGAGCGCACGGCCGCCGACGGTATTCCGCTCGAGCCGTTCCTGCAGGGCCTGCTCGCGCATCCGCCGCATCGTGTGTCGGGCACCGCGATCTACCTGACCGGCAACGACAAGCTCGTGCCCGTCAGCCTGCTGCACAACCTGAAGCACAACAAGGTGCTGCATGAGCGGACCATTTTCCTCACGTTCGTGACGCGCGATTTTCCCTACGTGCGCGACGACAAGCGCCAGACCGCGCGTGATGCGGGCGGCGGGCTGTATATCGTCAAGGCCGAGTACGGCTTCAACGAGACGCCGGACGTGAAGGCCGTGCTCGAGGAATTCGGGCGCACGCACGACATGACGTTCGAGCTGATGGACACGTCGTTCTTCCTCGCGCGCGAAACGGTCGTGCCGACGCATCTGCCCGGGATGTCGATCTGGCGCGAGCGCGTGTTCGCGTGGATGCACCAGAATGCCGCGAAGCCGACCGACTTCTTCTCGATCCCGGCGAACCGCGTGGTCGAGCTCGGGACGAAGATCGAGATCTGACCGGGGGCGGCGCGCGGGTCGTTCAGCCGCGCGCCGCCGAGTCCGCCGACCAGGCAATCAGGCCGCGATCGTCCGCATCGCCGGCCGCGGCCGCAGCCGTATAGCGCTGCGTATCCCGCGCGACCCAATCCAGATAACCGCGAATCCAGTATCGGCAGCCGTCGACAAGGCCGCGCACGCGCGTGTCGGCATGCTGGGCGAGTGCATCGGCGCACAGGACGAATGCGTTGATCTCGGCGCGCACACGCTCGGCCGTGTAGTCGACGCTGGCCTGCAGCGTATGGCCGCGGGAAGCGTGGATCATCACCATGTTCCGGAACTGCCCGGGCTGGCCGGCCTCGACGCCGACGCTCTGGATGTCGTTGCTCCAGCAGACGATATGGTTCGCGTGCCGGAACAGCGTCTGGATTTCCGGCCGATGAAACGTATCGGGCGGGACGGCACCGGCATTGGCCGCGTCCGCCAGCGCGAGGCAAGGATTCATCCCGCTCGTGTGACGCCGGATCGTTTCGTATTGCTGCACTGCAATCGGCTCGGCCCTCAGGTGGCCGATAATCTGCAGTCCGGCCGTGGTGGCCCACAGGCGCATGCCTTGTGCGAAGCGCGCGAAATGTTCGGCCGACAGGCGGGCGCGCAGGCGCTGGCACACATCGAGCCATGCTCGCTCGCCATATATGGGCTGGGGGCCGGTACATTCGTAGTCGAGCACATCGATCATCGCGGTCAGATTGCGCAACGTATCGGGGCCGACCGGCTCGACGCGATCGACGAACAGGTCGTCGACGAGAAAGAACCACACGAAATAATCGGCGAGCGCCTGCAGCAGGGAAGGATCGGCGTTCGGGTAACAGCGCGCGGCGAGCCAGCCGTATCGGGTGCGTACGACGCGTTCCCGGTAGGCGTCGCTGATGAACAGGCCGTATGCGTCGGCCCACTCGAGCATGCGCGATTCGATTCGCTCGACGTGCGGTGAACAGGCGCCGGCCCACGGCACGTCGAAAACGGGCATGTGCAATGCGGCCAGTTCGGTTTTCAGATGGTCGTCTGTCATGGTTCCCCGATCCATTTTTCGCGAATCCGTCCCGGTTCGCCGGTCAGGCGAATACCGGATGCAATGCGTCGCGAATCGACTGCAAAAAAGGCGAGACCGAAACACGGGAGGCAGGATATTCACCGTGCATGCGAGCGCCGCGGAGAACGCGGCCGCTGAACGGCAAGATCGCTGCCCAATACAGAAGCATCAAAATACGGCCGTTCGAAAACTTATTTTATGTGTCACTTGTGAAGCGTCAAGAAAACGCATGTCGCAACGCGGATTGTTTAATTTGCCGATTAAACGCAGGGGAATGACGATGGAAACGCGCATATTCGATTTTCATCCCGGATATCGAAAATGCGGACGACGATTCAATAAAAAAAACCCGCCGGGAGGCGGGTTTTTTTGTGCGGCGACGCTTTTCGCGTGCTCAGCGCTTCAGCTTCGCGAACGCCGCGGCCATTGCGCCGGCCGGTTCCGGCTCGCGCGAACGCTGCGGGCGGGCGGCGCCGCGCCCCGCGTTGCCGCGATCCTGGCCGCCGCGCGACGGCGTGCCGGGCGCTCCTGCCTCGTCGTCGAGGCGCATCGTCAGCGCAATCCGCTGGCGTTTCACGTCGACGTCGAGCACCTTCACCTTGACGACCTGGCCGGCCTTCACGACTTCGTGCGGGTCCTTGATGAACTTCGTCGACATCGCGGACACGTGGACGAGCCCGTCCTGGTGAACGCCGATATCCACGAACGCGCCGAACGCGGCGACGTTCGTCACGACGCCTTCGAGCGTCATGCCCGGCACGAGATCCGACACCTTCTCGACGCCTTCGCGGAACGTCGCGGTCTTGAACTCCGGACGCGGATCGCGGCCCGGTTTCTCCAGTTCGGACAGGATGTCGCGCACGGTCGGCAGGCCGAAACGCTCGTCAACAAATTCCGTCGGGGACAGGCCCGACAGCGCTTCGCGGTTGCCGAGCACGTCGTCGATGCGCTTGCTGATCTTCGCGAGCATCCGCTCGACGACCGGATACGCTTCCGGGTGCACCGACGAGCGGTCGAGCGGATTCTCGCCGCCGTTGATGCGCAGGAAGCCGGCGGCCTGTTCGAAGGTCTTGTCGCCGAGGCGCGGGACCTTGCGCAGGTGCTCGCGCGACGGGAACGGGCCGTTTGCGTCGCGGTAGTCGACGATGTTGCGCGCGAGCGTCGCGTTCAGGCCCGACACGCGCGCCAGCAGCGCGGCCGACGCGGTGTTCGCGTCGACGCCGACCGCGTTCACGCAATCCTCGACGACTGCGTCGAGCGAGCGGGCGAGTTCGCGCTGGTTCACGTCGTGCTGGTACTGGCCGACACCGATCGCCTTCGGCTCGATCTTCACGAGTTCGGCGAGCGGATCCTGCAGGCGGCGCGCGATCGACACGGCGCCGCGCAGCGACACGTCCATGTCGGGGAATTCCTTCGCCGCGAGTTCGGACGCCGAGTAGACCGACGCGCCGGCTTCCGACACGACGATTTTCTGCAGGCGCAGCTCCGGGTGTTTCGCGATCAGCTCGCTCGCGAGCTTGTCGGTTTCGCGCGATGCGGTGCCGTTGCCGATGCTGATCAGCTCGGCCTGCGTCTGCGCGGCGAGGCGCGCGAGTTTCGCGATCGAGCCGTCCCAGTCGCGGCGCGGCTCGTGCGGGTAGATCGTATCGGTCGCGAGCACCTTGCCGGTGCGGTCGACGACCGCGACCTTCACGCCCGTGCGCAGGCCGGGGTCGAGACCGATCACGGCCTTCGGGCCGGCCGGCGCGGCCAGCAGCAGGTCGTTCAGGTTGCGCGCGAACACGCGGATTGCTTCGGTTTCGGCCGTTTCGCGCAGCTGCGTGAGGAGTTCGTTCTCGATGTGCGGCTGCACCTTCACTCGCCAGCACCAGCGGCATACGTCGGACAGCCATTTGTCGGCCGGGCGGTTCTGGTTCGCGATGCCGAAATGGCGCGCGATCATCGCCTCGCCGGGATGCGGCACCTGGGCGTCGAGCTCTTCGCCGAGGCCGAGCTTGATCGTCAGCACGCCCGCGTTGCGGCCGCGGAACAGTGCGAGGGCGCGGTGCGACGGCACGGTCCTGATCGTTTCCGCGTAGTCGTAATAGTCGCGGAATTTCTCGCCTTCCTCGTTTTCCTTGCCCTCGACGACGGCCGACGACACGACGCCCTGGCTGTGCAGGTAGTCGCGCAGCTTGCCGAGCAGTTCGGCCGTTTCGCCGAACTGTTCGGACAGGATGTCGCGCGCGCCGTCGAGCGCGGCCTTCACGTCGGCAACGCCCTTGTCGGCGTCGACGTAGGCGGCCGCCTCGGCCTGCGGGTCGAGCAGCGGGTTCGCGAGCAGGGCCTGCGCGAGCGGCTCGAGGCCGGCCTCGCGGGCGATCTGCGCACGCGTGCGGCGCTTCGGCTTGTACGGCAGATAAAGGTCTTCGAGCACCTGCTTGCTGTCGGCCGCGTCGATCGCGGCGCGCAGCTCGTCGGTCAGCTTGCCCTGTTCGTCGATGCTCGACAGGATCGCCGCGCGGCGGTCCTCGAGCTCGCGCAGATACAGGAGGCGTTCCTCGAGCTGGCGCAACTGCGTGTCGTCCAGGTTGCCGGTCACTTCCTTGCGGTACCGGGCAATGAACGGAACGGTCGAGCCTTCGTCGAGGAGTTGCACGGCCGCCGCGACCTGGCGCGGCTGGACGGACAGTTCGGTGGCGATGCGCTGTACGATCTTGAGTGCTACGGTTTCCGTCATGTCGTGGATGATCTGCCTGCTGAAATCGCGGCGCGGGCCGGCAGGCCCGAAGCGGCGGGCTGCGTGGCGGGCCCGACGGGCCAGATGCCGCGGGTGAGTGAAGCGGGGCATTTTGCCATAAATGGCGGAGCGTCCAGCCGGGGGTGATAGAATTTGACACATGTCCCGCAGCTTTCCTACGACGTTGCCAACTTCCCGAATTTCTCTCGTCGCGCTCGGCGCAGCGCTCGCCGCGGCTTTGTCTGCCGGGCCTTCCAGCGCGTTCGCGCAAGCTTCGGGCGCCACCGCGCCGGCCGCCACCGCGGCCGCACCCGTGACGGCCACGGCCGCACCGGATTTCGACGCCCGTCAAAAAGTGCTCAATCAACGCTCCGCGGAAAACGATTATCGTTATGCGGTGGCCGAGCACGATTGCTACAGCAAGTTCTTCGTCAATCACTGTCTCGGCAAGGCGCGTGACCAGATGCGCGACGAGCGGGCGAGCATCCGCCAGGAGCAGCTCGCGCTCAACGACGAGCAGCGGGCGGTGCGCGCGCAGCAGCGCGACCAGCAGCAGGCGCTGAAGCAGGCGCAGGACGCGGCGGAAGCGCCGCAGCGCGCGGCGAACGACGCGGCAAACGCCGCTGCGTTCCGCGACAAGCAGGAGCAGAATGCGCTGAAGCAGGCGCAGCGTGGCGCGGAAGGGCCGCAGCGCGCGGCGAACAAGCAGGCGTACGACCAGAAGCAGGGCGACTTCCAGCGCAAGCTCGACCAGGCGCACCAGCAGGCCGCGCAGAAGGCGCAGGAGCGGGCGGACAACGCCGCACGCTACGAGCAGAAGCAGAAGGAAGCCGCGGAGCACAAGGCCGACGTCGAGCGGCGTCAGAAGGAAGCGACCGAAAAGGCGCAGCAGAAGCAACAGCAGGGGCAGTAACGTGTTGGATTGATCCGGAATCAGTCTCGTGCGCGCTGGCACGCCAGCCGGCGCGCTGCTTCGATGAGGAGGCAAACATGCAAAACCGTCACACGGAACAGCAGCAGGAATTGCACAACCGTTTGGCTGCATTGCAGGAGCAGCACCAGCAGCTCGCTCGGGAGATCGAGCTGAAGGAAGGGCACTCCGACATCGACGACATCACGCTGCACCGGCTGAAGAAGGAAAAGCTGGCGGCCAAGGACAAAATCATTTTGCTGCAATCGCAGCTGGAACCGGATAAGCGCGCCTGAGCGCGGCCTGGCAAGCGCCGGCGCCGCCCGGGCGCTGGACACAGGAACGCTTGCCTTGAATTCACCGCTTGAAGCCACCCCCGATGCCCGGCGCGACGTGTCGTCCGCCGGGCGCGCTCGTGCGCCCGAAGGCACCTTTGAACTGAGCCGCAAGCGCGTCGACGAACTCGACACGATCTTCGGCGAGGGCGGATTGCTGGCGCGCGCGCTCGACGGCTATCGGCCGCGTACATCGCAGATCGAGATGGCGCGCGCCGTCGCGTCCGCGATGGAAGCGTCTGCTCGCCGGATGCCCGAGCCCGAGATCTTCGAAACCCGCAAGCGGCCGGCGCGTCGCCTCGGCGACGGCGACAAGGCGGCCGAGACGGGCGCGGACGCCGCCGCAGCCGAGCCCGACAGCGATGCCGGGGACAACACGCTGATCGTCGAGGCCGGCACCGGGACGGGCAAGACCTATGCGTACCTCGTGCCCGCGATGCTGTGGGGCGGCAAGGTGATCGTGTCGACCGGCACGAAACATCTGCAGGATCAGCTGTTCCAGCGTGACATCCCGACCGTGCGCAACGCGCTGGCGGTGCCGGTGTCGGTCGCGATGCTCAAGGGGCGCGCAAACTACCTGTGCCACTACTACCTGCAACGCACGGCCGACAACGGCCGGCTGCCGTCGCGGCAGGATACGGCCTACCTGCAGGAAATCGTCCGTTTCGCGAAGATCACGAAGAGCGGCGACAAGGCCGAGCTCGCGAGCGTGCCGGAAACGGCGCCCGTCTGGTCGATGGTCACGTCGACGCGCGACAACTGCCTTGGCCAGGAATGCCCGCACTACAAGGAATGCTTCGTGATGCAGGCGCGGCGCGAGGCGCAGCAGGCCGACGTCGTCGTCGTCAACCACCACCTGTTCTTCGCGGACATCATGCTGCGCGACACGGGGATGGCCGAGCTGCTGCCGAACGCGAACACGGTCATCTTCGACGAAGCGCACCAGTTGCCGGAAACGGCGACGCTGTTCTTCGGCGAGACGCTGTCGACGACGCAGATTCTCGAACTCGCACGCGACACGGTAGCTGAGGGCCTGAGCCATGCACGCGACGCGGTCGAATGGGTGAAGCTCGGCGGCGATCTCGAGCGCGCGGCACGCGACTTGCGTCTGGCGTTCGCGAACGACCAGATCGTCCGGATGTCGCTCGCCCAGCTCGGCGACGATCACCCGATGTTCGGCGCGCTCGACGCGCTCGAGGCCGCGCTCGACGCGCTTGCGTCGGCGCTTGCCAGCCAGGCCGAACGGGCGGAATCGCTCGGCGCGTGCCTGCGGCGCGCACGCGAACTGCAGGACCTGCTGGCCGGCTGGGTCGCGCCCGGCGCGACGGAGGCGGCCGCGAAGGCTGATGCGGCGGCGGCCGGCGACAAGGCGGCATCCGACGGCGATCCGAACGAGAAGGTGCGCTGGGTCGAAGTGTTCGCGCATACGGTCCAGCTGCACGAAACGCCGCTGTCGGTCGCGCCGATCTTTGCCAAGCAGCGCGCGGGTGTGCCGCGTGCATGGGTGTTCACGTCGGCCACGCTGTCGGTGCGCGGCGATTTCACGCACTACGCGGCACAGATGGGCCTCAGCTCGCGCCGCTCGATGACGCTCGCGAGCCCGTTCGACTACCAGTCGCAAGGGCTGCTGTACGTGCCGCGCAACCTGCCGCAACCGTCTTCGCCGGCGTTTACCGATGCCGTCTTCGACGCCGCGCTGCCGGCGATCGAGGCGTCCGGTGGCGGCGTGTTCATGCTATGCACGACGCTGCGCGCGGTCGACCGGATCGCGTCGAAGCTGCGCGACGTGATCGAATCGCGCGGCTGGAACACGCCGCTGCTCGTGCAGGGCGATGCGAGCCGTACCGAACTGCTCGATCGTTTCCGTGCATACGGCAATGCGATCCTGGTCGGCAGCCAGAGTTTCTGGGAAGGCGTCGACGTGCGCGGCGATGCGCTGTCGCTCGTCGTGATCGACAAGCTGCCGTTCGCGCCGCCGGACGATCCGGTGCTCGCCGCGCGCCTCGATGCGCTGACGAAGAAGGGGCTGAGCCCGTTCGCCGTGCACCAGTTGCCGCAGGCCGTGATCACGCTGAAGCAGGGCGCGGGCCGGCTGATTCGCGCGGAGACGGATCGCGGCGTGCTGATGATCTGCGACACGCGGCTCGTCGACAAGCCCTACGGGCGCCGGATCTGGCAGAGCCTGCCGCCGTTCAAGCGGACTCGCGAGATCGCGGTTGTCCAGGACTTCTTCGACGAGCACCGTTCCGCAAAGCGCACGTGACGACGCGCGCGGCGCCCGCCGCGCGCTGGCACCGACGCTGCCTGAGCGCGGCGCCAATAAAAAACCCGGCTCGATGGCCGGGTTTTTTGTTCGCGCAGCGGGCGCTGCATGGTGCTTTCGTCAGAACTGCCACCACGACTTCTTCGCGCCGGGGCGCGAGTGGCCCGTGACGTACGGGCTGTCGGGGAACGTGCCTGCGAGCACGCGCTTCGTGTCCTCGGCGAGTTGCGGCTGGTTCAGCTTGCCGTACGACAGGATCATGATGTGCAGCGCGTCCTCGATCGCCGGGGCGCCCTTGTAGTCCTTGATCGCGAGCTGCGCACGGTTGATGGCCGCGACGTAGGCGCCACGCCGGTAGTAGTAGTCGGCCGCGTGCACTTCGTGCGACGCGAGCGCGTTGACGATGTAGCGCATCCGCGCGGCGGCGTCGGGCGCGTACTTGCTCTTCGGGAAGCGGTCGACGACGACCTTGAACGCATCGTACGATTCACGCAGTGCCTGCGGATCGCGCTCGCTCATGTCCTGGCCGGAGAACCGGCCGAACAGGCCGAGATCGTCGTTGAAGTGGATCATCCCCTTCAGGTAGTACGCGTAAGGGATATCCGGATGATCCGGGTGGAGCTGGATGAAGCGATCGACGGCCTGGTCGGCGGCGGCCGCTTCGTTGTCCTTCCAGTTGCAGTACGCAACGTTGATCTGCGCCTGTTGTGCGAAGTGGCCGAACGGATCGCGACCTTGCAGCGATTCGAAATATTTCGCGCACTTGCCCCAGTCGCCGCCGGACAGTGCGTCCTGGGCCTCTGAGTATAATTTGTTGTTCGACCAGGTAGCCGTCTCGTCCTGCTTCTGCGGCAAGCCGTGGCAGCCGGCGATGAGGGCCGCGGCCGCTACCGCCGCAGCCCGGGCGGCGACGGTTCTGGCCGTGCGTTTGGTCGAATTCATCATGCTCGCATGTCCTAGCTTCAAGTCTCGGTGACCCAGTCTAAATGACCCGTTCAAGTTCGCAGAATGCCCAGCCGGGCACACCAAATCGCGAAGATTATAGCCCAAGCGATCGGCCCGCCGACGCTGCGTCGGGGGATTCCCTTGATGACGATCTGGCCGGCGACGCCATGCAGGCGCCCGTCGTGCCGTCCGCGGCGGCCGACGACGCGCCGCGCGTCGTCGAAGTGCCGCTGTCGCTCGCGGGTGAGCGCCTCGACAAGGCGCTCGCCCAACTGTTCCCTGAATTCTCGCGCAGCCGCCTGCAGAGCTGGATCGAGGCGCAGCGCGTGCTCGTCGACGGCGCGCCGGCGAAGATCCGCCAGCCGGTGCCGCTCGGCGCCAAGATCGAGCTCGTGCCCGACCTGCTCCCCGAGCAGCTCGCCTTTACGCCGGAACCGGTGCCGCTCGACGTGATCTACGAGGACGACGCGCTCGTCGTCATCAACAAGCCGGCCGGCCTCGTCGTGCATCCGGCCGCCGGCAACTGGAGCGGCACGATCCTCAACGGGCTGCTGCATCGCTATGGCGACGCGGCGGCCGGCCTGCCGCGCGCGGGGATCGTCCACCGGCTCGACAAGGAGACGTCGGGCCTGATGGTGGTGGCGCGTACGCTGGCCGCGCAGACGGACCTCGTGCGCCAGTTGCAGGCCCGCACGGTGAAGCGCCGCTATTTCGCGCTCGTGTGGGGCACGATGCCCGAGGAGGGCACGATCGATGCGCCGATCGGCCGCGATCCGCGCGAACGCACGCGCATGGCCGTCGTCACCGGCGCGTCGGGCAAGCCCGCGCGCACGCATTTCCGCACGGTTGACACATGCCTGTGGCAACGTCAGCCGGTTTCGGCGATCCAGTGCGATCTCGAGACCGGCCGCACGCACCAGATCCGCGTGCACTGCGCGCATGCCGGCCACCCGCTGCTCGGTGACCCCGTGTACGGGCGTGCGCGCGGCAAACGCTCGGTCGCGCCGTTGCCGGACGGTTTCGCGCGACAGGCGCTGCATGCATGGCGGCTCGGTCTCGTGCACCCGGTCACGGGCAAGGCGATGCAGTGGCGCTGCCCGCTGCCGGACGACATGAACGCCCTCGTCGCGGCGCTCGGCTTCGGGCAGGGCGACGAGGAATTCGACGACGATGACGGTGTCTACGACGATGACGATTTCGGCGGCGAGTATCACGACGATGAGCCGTACCTGGACGACGAGGAGGAGTGAGTGCCGATGACGAACCTGGCGCCGTTGACGTGGCAGGACTGCGTACAGCCCGACTGGCAGGTGTCGCCGCGCGTGCGCGCGCTGATCACGACGCGCGACGGCGGGGTGAGCGAAGGCCCGTATGGGCGCTGGCAGGGCGCGGAAGCTCTGCCGGGCGGGATGAATCTCGGCCTGCACACCGGTGACGATCCGGCTCATGTCGCCGGGAATCGCGCGCGCCTGCTCGCGCTGGCTGGCCAGTCGAGCGCCGCGTGGCTCGAGCAGGTTCACGGCGCGCAGATCGTGCGCGCGGACGAGGTGATCGCGGCGGCACCCGCGGCGCTCGCGCCGGTGCAGGCCGACGCGAGTGTCACCGACCGTGCCGGCGCCGTCTGCGTCGTGATGGTCGCGGATTGCCTGCCCGTGCTGCTGTGCGACACGCAGGGCCGCGCCGTCGGCGCCGCGCATGCGGGCTGGCGCGGCCTGGCGGCCGGCATCGTCGAACAGACGGCGGCGCGGGTCGCGGCACTCGCGGGCGGTGCGACGGACGCGCTTCATGCTTACCTCGGGCCGGCGATCGGCCCGCGGGCGTTCGAGGTCGGCGCCGACGTGCGTGACGCGTTTCTCGACACGGCCCCGCAGTCGGAGCATGATGAAACCCGGCTTGCGTTCGTCGCGATCGATGGCGCGCCCGGCAAGTTCCTGGCCGATCTCTACGCGCTCGCGCGCTTGCGTCTTGCGCGTGCGGGCGTGGCGCACGTGAGCGGCGGGACGGCCTGCACGGTCACCGAACAGGCGCGCTTCTATTCGTACCGGCGCGACCGCGTGACGGGCCGCATGGCGGCGGCGATCTGGCTGGCGGATTGACGGGATGCGTATGGGCGCCGGATTTGTCGCGCTGCAAAATCGGGTTATCTCGATTTTGCGGCGGCCATGCCGCGTTACATGCGCGGCTGAATGAAAAATGCGGAGTCAAGTCAATCAAAATGTTTTATGTTTCGCCGGAACCCTTGTCCCGCCTGTTGCGCGAGGATTATCTCCGTGCGGAATTGTTCAGCGGTTTGATATGGCGCTTCACATGGGGAAAACGATAATGATAAAAATACCGCACTGCGGCAGAATCTGGAGACGCCTCTCCAGAGCATGACGGCCCGGCTCGCAGCCGGCATGCCGCCCGCGAGCAGGATTTCACGACAGACGCTCACGAATCACCGGTAAGGCAGGTAATGACAGCATCGAAAAAATCGTCGACGTCCGCTCAGGCGGGCACTTCCACGGGCAGCATTGGTTTCGATCCGGCCGCCCAGCCGATGCAGCAGATGTTCGAGTCGTGGTTGAACGCGTGGCGCGGTTTTGCGGATCCGGCACGTGCCGCGACTGCGTCGGCCACCGTGAATCCGTTCGCGACATTCCAGTTTCCGACATCGTTTCCGTTCCAGGTGCCGTCGATGCCCGATTTCGGCGCGATGGCGTCGCCGTTCGCCGGGCTGAAGCTGCCGGCCGCCGCGATTCCCCCCGAGCGGCTTCAGGCGTTGCAGGCCGACTACGCGCGTGATTGCATGGCGCTGATGCAGCAGGCCGCCGCCGCGAAGCTCGAGTCGCCCGAACTGAAGGACCGCCGCTTCAGCGGCGATGCATGGAAGGCGTCGCCGGCGCATGCGTTCGCGGCGGCCTGGTATCTGCTCAACGCGCGCTATCTGCAGGAACTGGCCGACGCGCTTCAGACCGATCCGAAGACGCGCGAGCGCATTCGTTTCACGGTCCAGCAGTGGACGGCCGCCGCCGCGCCGAGCAACTTCCTCGCACTCAATCCCGACGCACAGAAATCGATTCTCGAGACGCAGGGCGAAAGCCTGCGGCAGGGGATGATGAACCTGCTCGGCGACCTGCAGCGCGGCAAGATTTCGCAGACCGACGAATCGCAGTTCGTGGTCGGCAAGAACCTCGGGTGTACTGAAGGTGCGGTCGTCTACGAGAACGACCTGATCCAGCTGATCCAGTACACGCCGAAGACGGACAAGGTGTTCGAGCGGCCGCTCCTGATCGTCCCGCCGTGCATCAACAAGTTCTACATCCTCGACCTGCAGCCCGAGAATTCGCTCGTCGCGCATGCGCTGTCGAACGGCCATCAGGTGTTCCTCGTGTCGTGGCGCAACGCGGACGCATCGGTTGCGCACAAGACGTGGGACGACTACATGAACGAAGGGCTGCTCGCGGCGATCGACGCCGTGCAGCAGGTGAGCGGCCGCGAGCAGATCAACACGCTCGGCTTCTGCGTCGGCGGCACGATGCTCGCGACTGCGCTCGCGGTGCTCGCCGCGCGCGGCGAGCACCCGGTCGCGTCGATGACGCTGCTCACCGCGATGCTCGACTTCAGCGACACCGGCATCCTCGACGTGTTCGTCGACGAGGCGCACGTGCAGATGCGCGAGCAGACCATCGGCGGCAAGAACGGCACGCAGCCGGGGCTGATGCGCGGCGTCGAGTTCGCGAACACGTTCTCGTTCCTGCGACCGAACGACCTCGTGTGGAACTACGTCGTCGACAACTACCTGAAGGGCCGCACGCCGGCGCCGTTCGACCTGCTGTACTGGAACGGCGATTCGACGAGCCTGCCGGGCCCGATGTACGCGTGGTACCTGCGCAATACCTATCTCGAGAACAAGCTGCGCGAGCCGGGCGCGTTGACCGTGTGCGGCGAATCGGTCGACCTGACGCTGATCGACGTGCCGACCTTCATCTACGGCTCGCGCGAGGATCACATCGTGCCGTGGCAGACGGCCTATGCATCGACGTCGATCCTGTCGGGCCCGCTGAAGTTCGTGCTCGGCGCGTCGGGGCACATCGCGGGCGTGATTAATCCGCCGGCGAAAAAGAAGCGCAGTTACTGGATCAACGACAGCGACCTGCCCGAATCGGCGGACGACTGGTTTGCCGGTGCGACCGAGCACCCGGGAAGCTGGTGGACGACCTGGGTCGAGTGGCTCGACCAGTACGGCGGCCGCAAGGTGGCGCCGCCCGCCCAGCCCGGTTCCGCACAGTTCCCGGTGATCGAGCCGGCGCCGGGCCGGTACGTATTGCAGCGCGATTGACGAAAGACGGACAGCGGCGCACGCTGTCCGATGCACCGCAGTTTTTTTAACAGGGCCGGTAGCGATGCGCCGTGTCGTGCGGGCCTGGAGGAAAGGGAAATGACGGACGTAGTGATCGTATCGGCCGCGCGGACCGCGGTCGGCAAATTCGGCGGTTCGCTTGCGAAGATTGCAGCACCCGAACTGGGCGCGACGGTGATCCGCGCAGTGCTGGAGCG
>NZ_JBQEPY010000021.1:0-187770 GCF_052045915.1 Burkholderia sp. 22088 | reverse complement strand
AACCGTGTTTCGCAGCTCGTCAACAACTTTTTACACTACATCGTTGCGACTGCGGGGCTCAACTTCCAGGCCAGCCGCGCGCCCGACACTGCGGCACACCACCAGCTTTGCTTCCCTCTCCCGCGCTGCGTTTCCGTTAGCGCGAAAGAGGCGTGATTCTAAGCACCCGCCCCCATCTGCGCAAGCCCTTTGTGAAAATATTTTGAAAAGCCCCCGTGCGCTGGCGCGCACGGGGGCTGGGGCTCGGCAGGCCGAGGATTATTACATCGACAACCGATACCAACCAGGCACCGGCCACCTACTTCGGGCAGCGCAATCAGCGGTGCTTGAACACCGGCTTCCGCTTTTCAACGAATGCCGCCATCCCCTCCTTCTGATCTTCGGTCGCGAACAGCGAATGGAACAGCCGGCGCTCGAAGTGAACGCCCTCGGCCAGCGTCGTCTCGTACGCACGGTTCACCGACTCCTTGACCATCATGACCGCCGGCAGCGAAAACTCGGCGATCGTCGCCGCAGCGGCAATCGCCTCGTCAAGAAGCGTCGCGGCCGGCAGCACGCGCGACACGAGCCCCGCACGCTCCGCTTCGGCTGCATCCATGAAGCGGGCCGTCAGGCACATATCCATCGCCTTCGCCTTCGACACCGCGCGCGGCAGACGCTGCGTACCGCCCGCACCCGGCATGACGCCCAGCTTGATTTCCGGCTGGCCGAACTTGGCCGTGTCCGCCGCGAAGATGATGTCGCACATCATGGCCAGCTCGCAGCCACCACCCAGCGCAAAGCCCGACACCGCCGCGATGATCGGCTTGCGGATTTCGCGTACCGTCTCCCAGTTACGTGTGATGTAGTCGCCCCGGTAGACATCCATATAGGAATAGGTCGCCATCATGCCGATGTCCGCGCCAGCCGCGAACGCCTTCTCGCTCCCGGTCACGACGATCGCGCCGATGCCATCGTCCGCATCGAACGCCTTCAGCGCATCACCCAGTTCATCCATCAGCGCATCGTTCAGCGCGTTCAGCGCCTTCGGACGGTTCAGCGTAACCAGCCCGACACGCCCCCGGGTCTCCACCAGGATGTTCTCGTAAGCCATCTATTTCTCCTCGATCAATGAAATGAGAAACGCCTCGCACATGCGAATAGTTTGATGCTACCATTCTCCGACCAACCGGTCGGTTAATTAATCGATCCAACCCCTCTCATCGTCCATCAGGCTGCCGCCATGACCCATGCACTGTTCACGAAGCACGAAGACACGCTGAAGCACGCACTCGCCGCCATCGAGAGCCGCGGGTACTGGAGCCCGTTCGCCGAAATGCCGAGCCCCAAAGTGTACGGGGAAAGCGCGAACGCAGATGGCGAGGCCGCGTTCAAGTCATACCTCGACAAGACGTTCGCGCTCGACCAGCCGGCGTCCGGAGAAACGGTCGGCGCGGAACGGTCGCCGTACGGCATCGCGCTGGGCATCCGGTATCCGAAGTCGACGCCAGACGAACTGATCGCCGCCGCTGCCGCCGCGCAGCGTTCGTGGCGTGAAGCCGGCCCGAGCGCCTGGATCGGGGTCAGCCTCGAAATCCTCGCGCGCCTGAATCGTGCGAGCTTCGAGATCGCCTACAGCGTGATGCACACCACGGGGCAGGCATTCATGATGGCGTTCCAGGCCGGCGGCCCGCACGCGCAGGACCGCGCACTCGAGGCAGTTGCCTATGCGTGGGACGAACTGCGCCGCATTCCGGCCGATGCGCACTGGGAGAAGCCGCAAGGCAAGAACCCGCCGCTCGCGATGCACAAGCGCTACACGATCGTCCCGCGCGGCACCGGCCTCGTACTCGGCTGCTGCACGTTCCCGACCTGGAACGGCTACCCGGGATTGTTCGCCGATCTGGCCACCGGCAACACCGTGATCGTCAAACCGCATCCGGGCGCGATCCTGCCTCTCGCAATCACGGTCCGGATCGCTCGCGACGTGCTGCGCGAAGCCGGCTTCGATCCGAACGTCGTCACGCTCCTCGCGACCGAACCCAACGACGGCGCACTCGTTCAGGATCTCGCGCTGCGCCCCGAGATCAAGCTGATCGACTTCACCGGCAGCACGCAAAACGGCACGTGGCTCGAGCGCCATGCCCACCAGGCACAGGTCTATACGGAGAAGGCAGGCGTCAACCAGATCGTGATCGACTCGACCGACGACCTGAAGGCCACCGCCAAGAACATCGCGTTCTCGCTGGCGCTGTACTCCGGCCAGATGTGCACGGCGCCGCAGAACATCTACGTGCCGCGCGACGGCATCCGGACGGCGGACGGCCATGCCAGCTTCGATGAAGTCGCACAGGCAATCGCCGTTGCAGTGCAGAAACTCACCGGCGATCCGGCCCGCTCGGTCGAACTGATCGGCGCGATCCAGAACGAAGGCGTGACCGCACGCATCGACGACGCCCGCCAGCTCGGCCGCGTGCTCGCCGACAGCCTTACACTCCAGCACCCCGCGTTCCCCGATGCCCGCGTGCGCACACCGCTCGTGCTGCAACTCGACGTGGCCGATCGCGAGAAATTCACGCAGGAGTGGTTCGGCCCGATCTCGTTCGTGATCGCAACCGACTCGACCGCGCAGTCGCTCGATCTCGCCGGTGAGATCGCGGCAGAACATGGCGCGCTGACGCTCTCCGTCTACAGTACCGACGAAGCCATCGTCGATGCTGCACACGATGCGGCGGTGCGCGGCGGCGTCGCGCTGTCGATCAACCTGACCGGCGGCGTGTTCGTGAACCAGTCGGCAGCGTTCTCGGATTTCCACGGCACGGGCGCGAACCCGGCAGCCAACGCGGCGCTGGCGGACCCGGCATTCGTCGCCAACCGGTTCCGCGTCGTGCAAAGCCGCGTCCATGTTGCGCCGAAAGCGGCACCCGCGGAAGCCGGTCAACCTGCATAACCCGAATGGTCGACGTGCAAACGCCGCCACGTTCTCTACCATGAACGAATCCGCCACCCGGCGGGTTCGTTGCTCATCGATACGCCCATGACAGACGCCTATATCTGCGACGCGATTCGCACCCCCATCGGCCGCTACGGCGGCGCCTTGAAAGATGTCCGCGCCGACGACCTCGGTGCGGTACCGCTCAAGGCGCTCGTGGAGCGCAACCGTGACGTCGACTGGTCAGCGATCGACGACGTGATCTACGGCTGCGCGAACCAGGCCGGCGAGGACAACCGCAACGTCGCGCGCATGTCCGCGCTGCTCGCGGGGCTGCCGACCGACGTGCCCGGCACGACGCTGAACCGCCTGTGCGGCTCCGGGATGGACGCGGTCGGCACTGCTGCGCGCGCGATCAAGGCCGGGGAGGCACGCCTGATGATCGCGGGCGGCGTCGAGAGCATGACACGCGCGCCGTTCGTGATGGGCAAGGCCTCGAGCGCATTCGCGCGCCAGGCAGAAATCTACGATACGACGATCGGCTGGCGCTTCGTCAATCCGTTGATGAAACAGCTGTATGGCGTCGATTCGATGCCTGAGACGGCCGAGAACGTCGCGGTCGACTACAACGTCAGCCGCGCCGACCAGGATCTGTTCGCGCTGCGCAGCCAGCAGAAGGCCGCGCGTGCACAGCAGGACGGCACGCTCGCCGAGGAAATCGTCGCGGTCACGATTCCGCAGAAGAAAGGCGATCCGCTGGTCGTCTCGCGCGACGAGCATCCGCGCGAAACGTCGCTCGAAGCGCTCGCGAAGCTGAAAGGCGTCGTGCGCCCGGACGGTTCGGTGACGGCCGGCAACGCATCGGGCGTCAACGACGGTGCGTGCGCGCTGCTGCTCGCCAATGCACAGGCAGCGGACCAGTACGGCCTGCGCCGCCGCGCACGGGTCGTCGGAATGGCGACGGCCGGCGTCGCGCCGCGCGTGATGGGCATCGGGCCCGCACCGGCCACGCAGAAACTGCTGCGCCAGCTCGGGATGACGATCGACCAGTTCGACGTGATCGAGCTGAACGAGGCGTTTGCGTCGCAAGGTCTCGCGGTGCTGCGCATGCTCGGCGTCGCCGACGACGATCCGCGCGTGAACCCGAACGGCGGCGCAATCGCACTGGGCCATCCGCTCGGCGCATCGGGCGCGCGACTCGTGACCACGGCGCTCCACCAACTCGAGCGTACGGGCGGCCGCTTTGCGCTCTGTACGATGTGCATCGGCGTCGGCCAGGGTATCGCGCTCGCGATCGAACGCGTGTAACCCATGCACCGCGAGCCTATAACGAAGTCATGAAGGAGACACTGCATGTCCTATCAGGCGATTCAGCTGGATATCGATCGCGCCTCGAACGTGGCCACGATTACCCTCAACCGCCCCGACAAGCTGAACAGCTTTACGCGGGCGATGCATCGCGAACTGCAGTCGGCACTCGATGATGTCGAGGTGGCCGGCGCGCGCGCGCTGATCCTGACTGGCGCGGGGCGCGGCTTCTGCGCGGGCCAGGACCTGGCCGATCTCGACTTCACGCCGGGCGCGTCCACCGACCTCGGCGCGCTGATCGACGAGCACTTCAATCCGCTGATCCGCCGCCTGCAGCGTCTGCCGATTCCGGTCATCGCCGCCGTCAACGGCACCGCGGCCGGCGCCGGCGCGAACCTCGCGCTCGCGTGCGATCTCGTGTTCGCCGCCCGCTCGAGCAGTTTCATCCAGGCCTTCGTCAAGATCGGGCTCGTACCCGATTCGGGCGGCACATGGTTCCTGCCGCAACGCGTCGGCATGGCACGCGCGCTGGGGCTCGCGCTGACCGGCGACAAGCTCGGCGCCGAACAGGCCGAGCAATGGGGCTTGATCTGGCGCGCGGTCGACGATGACACCCTCGCTGCGTCAGTCCGCCAGCTCGCCACCCAGCTTGCGCAGCAGCCGACGCTCGCGATCGCATCGATCAAGCAATCGATGCGCGACAGCGTCACGAACACGCTCGACCAGCAACTCGACCAGGAACGCGACCTGCAGCGCAAGCTCGGTCAGTCGTACGACTATGCGGAAGGCGTGAAGGCGTTCATCGAGAAGCGCGCACCGCGCTTCGAGGGGCGTTGACATGACGGACGCCACTGCCACGCTCGACCCCGACTCGCTCGCCCGTGCCGCCGCGCGAGCCATGTACGACGCCGACGCATGCAGCCGCGCGTTCGGGATGGAAATCGCCGAAGTACGCGCCGGCTACGCGCGCCTGCAAATGCGCGTGCGGCCCGAATTCCTGAACGGGCATCAAACCTGCCATGGCGGGATCATCTTCACGCTGGCCGATTCAACGTTCGCGTTCGCATGCAACTCGTACAACGTGAACGCAGTCGCGGCCGGCTGCTCGATCGAATTCCTGCGCCCCGTGCACGGCGACGACGTGCTGACGGCCGAGGCGATCGAGCAGGCACGCGCCGGCCGCCAAGGGATCTACGACATCCGCGTCACGAACCAGACCGGGGAAACCGTCGCGATGTTTCGCGGCAAATCCGCCCAGATCAAGGGTACGGTCATCCCGGAAGACCGCTGACGTCGACGGCTCGCACATAACAAACACTGGAGACATGCATGACTACCCCGCTACCGCTCGAGCCGATCGAGACCGCCTCACGCGACGAGCTGACCGCGCTGCAGCTCGAACGCCTCAAGTGGTCGCTCCGGCATGCGTATGACCACTCTCCCGTCTATCGTCGCAAGTTCGACGACGCAGGCGTCCATCCGGACGACCTGAAGACGCTCGCCGATCTGTCGCGCTTCCCGTTCACGACGAAGAGCGACCTGCGCGACAGTTACCCGTTCGGGATGTTCGCGGTGCCGCAGGACCAGATCTCGCGCATTCATGCGTCGTCGGGCACGACCGGCAAGCCGACGGTCGTCGGCTATACGGCCGGCGACATCGACACATGGGCGAACCTCGTCGCGCGCTCGATCCGCGCCGCCGGTGCGCGCCGCGGCGACAAGGTGCACGTGAGCTACGGCTACGGCCTGTTCACAGGCGGGCTCGGTGCGCACTACGGCGCCGAACGCGCGGGGCTGACCGTGATCCCGTTCGGCGGCGGCCAGACCGAAAAGCAGGTGCAGCTGATCCAGGATTTCCGGCCCGACATCATCATGGTGACGCCGAGCTACATGCTGTCGATCGCCGACGAAATCGAGCGCCAGGGTCTCGATCCGGTGCAGAGTTCGCTGCGCATCGGCATCTTCGGCGCGGAACCGTGGACCAACGACATGCGCGTCGCGATCGAGCAGCGGATGGGCATCGACGCGGTCGACATCTACGGACTTTCCGAAGTGATGGGCCCCGGCGTCGCGTCCGAATGCGTCGAGACCAAGGACGGCCCGACCATCTGGGAAGACCACTTCTATCCGGAAATCATCGACCCTGAAACCGGCGAAGTGCTTCCGGACGGCGAACTCGGCGAGCTCGTGTTCACGTCGCTGACGAAGGAGGCACTGCCGATCGTCCGCTACCGGACCCGCGACCTCACGCGGCTGCTGCCTGGCACTGCCCGCACGATGCGCCGGATGGAGAAGATCACGGGGCGTTCGGACGACATGATGATCGTGCGCGGTGTCAACGTGTTCCCGACGCAAATCGAGGAGCAGTTGCTCAAGCAGCGCGCGCTCGCACCGCACTACCAGATCGTACTGACGAAGGAAGGCCCGCTCGACGTGCTGACGCTCAATGTCGAGCCCTGTCCGGAGACTGCGCCCGATACGGCGGCGATTCATGCGGCCAAACAGGCGCTCGCACACGACATCAAGTCGCTGATCGGCGTGACGGCCGTAATCAACGTGCTGCCCGTGAACGGGATCGAGCGTTCGGTCGGCAAGGCGCGACGCGTCGTCGACAAGCGCAAGGGCTGACGGCAATCGCTGCGCGTGCACGACGTGCGGTGAATCCGCGGCTGCAAATGAAACAGCCCGATCGGCCAACGCCGATCGGGCTGTTTCATTCCGGGCCGCCTCAAGTCACGAGTTCGGGAACAGCAGCCACATCCGGCCGACCTGCTTCATCCGCCCGGCCTGATCGCCTGCGTCGTCGCCGAGCCCCCAGAAATAGTCGGCCCGCACGCCGCCCTTGATCGCGGAGCCCGTATCCTGCGCGAACACGAGCCGGTTCATCGGCGTATTCGTCAGCGGGCGCGTGGTCTGCAGGAACACCGGCGTGCCGAGCGGGATCGACGACGGGTCGACCGCGATCGAGCGTTCCGGCGTCAGCGGTACGCCGAGCGCGCCGATCGGGCCGTCCGCGCCGCCGTGCGGCGCATCCTCCTTGGTCGGCATGTCGCGGAAGAACACGAACCGCGGGTTCGTGTCGAGCAACGCGTCGACGCGATTCGGGTTCGCCTTCGCCCACGCCTTGATGCCCTGCATCGTCGCCTGGGCGGGCGTCAGTTCGCCGCGATCGAGCAGCCACTTGCCGATCGAACGGTACGGCTGGTTGTTGGTGCCGCCGAAGCCGACCCGCATCACCGAACCGTCGTCGAGCAGCACGCGCCCCGAGCCCTGCACCTGCAGGAAGAACGCCTCGATCGGGTCGTCGACCCACACGAGTTCGTTGCCGTTCAGGATGCCGGCGCGTTCGAGCTGCGCGCGTGCCGGCAGCGCGGCGCCCGCGCGATAACCGGCCGGCCAGCGGTACAGCGCGTACTGATACGGGCCACGACGCACGCGCGAACCATGCAGCAGCGGCTCGTAATAGCCGGTCACCAGCCCGTCGAGCGTACCGTCGGTGTTCGCGAACTGGAACGGCGTGAAATACGTTTCGAAGAATGCCCGCGCACTGCTGACGTCAAGCTCGTCGAGCCGGTCGGCAGCCGCACACGCACGCTGCCAGGCCGGCTGGCGCGCGAGCCGCGCGCAGTTCTGCCGCAACGCGGCCGTCGCGCCGATCAGCGAATCGTCCTGCCAACCCGGCACCTGCTGCCACGCGACCGGCGTGAGTCGCTTCGCGGCGACCTGCCCCGGCACGATCGCCGCGCCGGTCGGCGGCTTCAGCGACGAAGTCCGCGTCGGCGCGCTGCCGCACGCCGCAAGCAGCGCCGCCGCCGCGACCGCTGCCGCCCACCCGGCCAACCGGGGCCCAAACCACATACAATGTCCGTTCTTGATGGAAACCGCCATGTCAGATTTTCTCGACCAATATCCGATGCTCATCTTTGCGCTCGAAGCCTTCGTAGCGCTTGCCCTGCTGATCTTCATCGTCGTGTGGACGTCGTCGGGCAGAAAGAAGCACGCCCGCGGCAACAACGACCGCCAGCCGCGCTGACGCGCTTCGCACGCTCAATGCAGCGTGCGCGGCATGTGGAGTGCGAACTCGTCGACCGGCGCCTCGAAACGCTCGCCGTCTTCCGCCACGCAGAAGTACGCGCCCCGCATCGTACCGACCGGCGTCGCGATCACGGCCCAGCTCGTGTATTCGAAGTGCTCGCCCGGCTGCAGCAGCGGCTGGTGCCCGACGACGCCGAGCCCCTTCACCTCCTGCACGTGGTTCTCGCTGTCCGTGATGATCCAGTGACGCGCGATCAGCTGCGCCGCGACTTGTCCCGTGTTGCGGATCGTCAGCGTGTACGCGAATGCGTATTGACGGCGATCGGGGTCGGATTGTTCCGGCAAGTAGCTGGTTTTCACCGAAACGGTGAACTGATACTGACTCATGATGTTTCCGGTGGAAGGTGACTGTCCGTGCCGGCATGGGCAACGGGGCCGCGGGCGCGCCGCATTGGTTCGGCATTCTATGCGCAATCGGGCCTGGGCCGCACGGCCCGCCGCCGCGCACGGGGTCGCCGGACGGTAGAATGTCGGTTTTGCGCCGCAACGTCCCCGCTCCCCTGCCATGACCCAATTCCGTATCGCTCCCAGCATCCTGTCGGCCGATTTCGCACGGCTCGGCGAAGAAGTCCGCAACGTCGTCGCCGCCGGCGCCGACTGGATCCACTTCGACGTGATGGACAACCATTATGTGCCGAACCTGACGATCGGCCCGCTCGTGTGCGAAGCGATCCGCCCGCACGTGCAGGTGCCGATCGACGTGCATCTGATGGTGCGCCCGGTCGACCGGATCGTGCCCGATTTTGCGAAGGCCGGTGCAAACCTGATCAGCTTCCACCCGGAAGGCTCCGATCACATCGACCGCACGCTGTCGCTGATCCGTGACCACGGCTGCAAGGCCGGTCTGGTGTTCAATCCGGCGACGCCGCTGAACTACCTCGATCACGTGATGGATCGCCTCGACTTCGTGCTGCTGATGTCGGTCAACCCGGGCTTCGGCGGCCAGTCGTTCATCCCGGAAACGCTGAACAAGCTGCGCGAGGCACGCGCACGCATCGACGCGTACACCGAGCGCACCGGCCGCGAGATCCTGCTCGAAGTCGACGGCGGCGTGAAAACCGACAACATCGCGGAAATCGCGGCGGCCGGGGCCGACACCTTCGTCGCGGGTTCGGCGATCTTCGGCAAGCCCGACTACCGCAAGGTGATCGACGAGATGCGCGCCGCGCTCGCTACCGTCGAGCGGAGCTGACGCCGTGGCCGATTCGTCGCTCGCCGGCCATGCGCCGGCCGGGGCTGCAACCGAAGCCGCCCCGATCCGCTTCGCCGCGCCGCGCATCGACGCGGCGCTGATCGATCTCGACGGCACGATGGTCGACACGGCCGACGATTTCACGGCCGGCCTGAACGGGATGCTCGCGCAGCTCGGCGCGCCGGCCACGTCGCGTGACGAGGTGATCGGCTACGTCGGCAAGGGCTCCGAACACCTGATCCAGAGCGTGCTGAAACCGCGCTTCCCGGCCGACGAAGCGCACGCGCGCTTCGACGACGCACTGGCGATCTACCAGACCGAATACGCGAAGATCAACGGCCGCCACACGCGCCTCTATCCGGACGTAGCCGCCGGCCTCGACGCATTGCGTGCGGCCGGCATCCGGCTCGCGTGCGTGACGAACAAGCCGCATCGCTTCGCCATCGAACTGCTCGAGCAATACGGGCTGGCCGATTGCTTCGGCGTCGTGCTCGGCGGCGACAGCGTCGCGCGCAAGAAGCCCGATCCGCTGCCGATGCTGACGGCCTGCAGCGCGCTCGGCGTCGCTCCGGATGCGGCAGTCGCGATCGGCGACTCGGAAAACGATGCGCTGGCCGGCCGCGCGGCCGGGATGGCGACGCTGACTGTGCCGTACGGCTACAACCACGGCAAAGCTATACAAACGATAAATTCGGATGGTATAGTCGATTCGTTGCTGGTCGCAGCTCGCGCAATTACCGCGCACAACACCGGCCGGCCAACCATCTGATTATTTCTTCCATCTGCATGTTTCTGAATAAAAAACGGAGTCTGAGCAGCATCGACCGGGGAGCCTGGCCCTGGCGTCGCTGGTCGCGCTAACCTCTTCGATGAGGTACGCTGAAGCACGTCTTCAGCGCCGTTTTTTATCTCGTTGCGCATCCGCGCGCCGACCGTCGCACCACCTCGAGTTCCACCGCGTCCGAACGCTTGCGTTCAGGATCGGCCGCAGGCTCGCGACGTTCACGCCCGGAGTGCCGGCCGGCAACAGGCACTTCTCGATCGACCGCCCTTTCGCCGACGGCAACCCGCGCAGCGTCAAATGATCCCTGGCGCACGCGCCGCTCGTCCCGAACAGGACCGGAACATGACCGAACTCGAATTCCAATCGCTCGCGAACGAAGGCTACAACCGCATCCCGCTGATCGCGGAAGCCCTCGCCGATCTCGAAACGCCGCTGTCCCTCTACCTGAAGCTGGCCCAGCCCGAACGCGCGGGCGCCAACTCGTTCCTGCTCGAATCGGTGGTCGGCGGCGAACGCTTCGGCCGCTACTCGTTCATCGGCCTGCCGGCCCGCACGCTCGTCCGCACCCGTAACGGCGTGTCGGAAGTCGTGCGCGACGGCCAGGTCGTCGAGACGCATGAAGGTGACCCGTTCCAGTTCATCGAATCGTTCCAGGCGCGCTTCAAGGTGGCGCAGCGCCCGGGCCTGCCGCGCTTCTGCGGCGGTCTCGCCGGCTACTTCGGCTACGACGCGGTGCGCTACATCGAGAAGAAGCTCGCGAACACCGCGCCGCGCGACGATCTCGGCCTGCCCGACATCCAGTTGCTGCTGACCGAGGAAGTCGCGGTCATCGACAACCTCGCCGGCAAGCTGTACCTGATCATCTACGCGGACCCGAGCCAGGCCGAAGCCTACACGAAGGCGAAACAGCGCCTGCGCGAACTGAAACAGCGCCTGCGCACGACCGTGCAGCCGCCCGTCACGTCGGCGAGCGTGCGCACCGAAACCTTCCGCGAGTTCAAGAAGGACGACTATCTGGCCGCCGTGCGTCAGGCGAAGGAATACATCGCGGCCGGCGAGCTGATGCAGATCCAGGTCGGCCAGCGGCTGACGAAGCCGTACCGCGACAATCCGCTGTCGCTGTATCGTGCGCTGCGTTCGCTGAACCCGTCGCCGTACATGTACTACTACAACTTCGGCGATTTCCACGTGGTCGGCGCGTCGCCGGAAATCCTCGTGCGCCAGGAGAAGCGCGGCGAAGACCAGATCGTCACGATCCGTCCGCTCGCCGGCACGCGCCCGCGCGGCAACACGCCCGAGCGCGATGCCGAACTCGCGACCGAACTGCTCAACGATCCGAAGGAGATCGCCGAGCACGTGATGCTGATCGACCTCGCGCGCAACGACGTCGGCCGCATCGCGGAGATCGGCTCGGTGCAGGTGACCGACAAGATGGTCATCGAGAAGTACTCGCACGTGCAGCACATCGTCAGCTCGGTCGAAGGCAAGCTGAAACCCGGGATGACGAACTACGACGTGCTGCGCGCGACGTTCCCGGCCGGCACGTTGTCCGGCGCGCCGAAGGTGCGCGCGATGGAACTGATCGACGAGCTCGAGCCGGTCAAGCGCGGGTTGTACGGCGGCGCCGTCGGCTACCTGTCGTTCTCGGGCGAGATGGATCTCGCGATCGCGATCCGGACGGGCCTGATCCACAACGGCAACCTGTATGTGCAAGCGGCGGCCGGCGTCGTCGCGGATTCGGTGCCCGAATCCGAATGGCAAGAGACCGAGAACAAGGCGCGCGCGGTGCTGCGTGCGGCCGAACAGGTCCAGGACGGCCTCGATAGCGACTTCTGACCGGAGACTGACCATGCTGCTCATGATCGACAACTACGACTCGTTTACCTACAACCTGGTCCAGTACTTCGGCGAACTCGGCGAGGACGTACGCACCTACCGCAACGACGAAATCACGCTCGACGAGATCGCGCGCCTGAATCCCGACGCGATCTGCCTGTCGCCCGGCCCGAGCAACCCGCAACACGCGGGCATCACGCTCGACGTGCTGCGTGAATTTTCGGGCAAGAAGCCGATCCTCGGCGTCTGCCTCGGCCATCAGGCGATCGGCGAGGCATTCGGCGGCCGCGTCGTGCGCGCGAAGACCATCATGCACGGCAAGGTGAGCAAGATCGAAACCGACTGCCGCGGCGTGTTCGCCGACCTGCCGAAGCATTTCGACGTCACGCGCTACCACTCGCTCGCGATCGAGCGCGAATCGCTGCCCGACTGCCTCGAGGTGTCCGCGTGGACCGACGACGGCGAGATCATGGGTGTGCGCCACAAGACGCTGCCGATCGAAGGCGTACAGTTCCACCCGGAATCGATACTGTCCGAGCATGGCCATGCACTGCTCGAGAATTTCCTGAAACAGGCACGCGCCGCAGCCGCGCAAGCCGCCTGACGGGAGCCACACGATGACGATTACCCCGCAGGAAGCGCTGCAGCGCACGATCGAACACCGCGAGATCTTCCACGACGAGATGCTGCACCTGATGCGGCTCATCATGCGCGGCGACATGTCGCCCGTGATGGCGGCCGCGATCATCACCGGGCTGCGCGTAAAGAAGGAGACGATCGGCGAGATCGCCGCGGCCGCGACCGTAATGCGCGAATTCGCGAACCACGTCGAGGTGCAGGACAACTCGAACTTCGTCGACATCGTCGGCACCGGCGGCGACGGCTCGCACACGTTCAACATCTCGACCGCGTCGATGTTCGTCACGGCCGCGGCCGGCGCGAAGGTCGCGAAGCACGGCAACCGCGGCGTATCGAGCAAGTCCGGCAGCGCCGACGTGCTCGAGGCGCTCGGCGTGAACATCGACCTGCAGTCGGAGCAGGTCGCCGCGTCGATCGCCGAAACCGGCATGGGCTTCATGTTCGCGCCGAACCATCACCCGGCGATGAAGAACATCGCAGCCGTGCGCCGCGAACTCGGCGTGCGCACGATCTTCAACATCCTCGGCCCGCTGACCAATCCGGCCGGCGCACCGAACCAGCTGATGGGCGTGTTCCACCCCGACCTCGTCGGCATCCAGGTGCGCGTGATGCAGCGTCTCGGCGCACAGCACGTGCTCGTGGTGTACGGCAAGGACGGGATGGACGAGGTTTCGCTCGGCGCCGCGACGCTCGTCGGCGAATTGCGCGACGGCAAGGTGCACGAATACGAGATCCATCCGGAAGATTTCGGCCTGCAGATGGTGTCGAACCGCACGCTGAAGGTGGAAAATGCCGACGAATCGCGCACGATGCTGCTCGGCGCGCTGGACAACCAGCCGGGCGTCGCGCGCGAGATCGTCACGCTGAACGCGGGCACCGCACTCTATGCGGCGAACGTCGCCGAATCGATCGCGGACGGCATCCAGCTCGCCCGCGAAGCGATCGCGAGCGGCAAGGCCCGCGCGAAGGTCGACGAACTCGTGCGCTTCACGCAGCAGTTCAAGCGCTGACTCCCCTTACGAATCAAGCAGGAATCCACATGAGCGACATTCTCGACCGAATCATCGCCGTCAAGCGCGAAGAAGTCGCGGCGGCCATGCGCAGCGCGCCGCTCGAGGCACTGAAACTGGAAGCCTCCGCGCGCGACCTGCGTGACTTCGTCGGCGCACTGCGCGCGAAACACGCAGCCGGCCACGCGGCCGTGATTTCCGAAATCAAGAAGGCCAGCCCGTCGAAGGGCGTGCTGCGCGAGCATTTCGTGCCGGCCGACATCGCCCGTTCGTATGCGGAGCACGGCGCCGCGTGCCTGTCGGTGCTGACCGACGAGCAGTTCTTCCAGGGCAGCGTCCGCTATCTCGAGGAAGCGCGCGCGGCCTGCACGCTGCCGGTGCTGCGCAAGGACTTCATCGTCGACGCGTACCAAATCGTGGAAGCGCGCGCGATGGGCGCGGACGCGATCCTGCTGATCGCCGCCGCGCTCGACACGCCGCTGATGCAGGATCTCGAAGCGTATGCTCACTCGCTCGGCCTCGCGGTGCTGGTCGAAGTGCACGACCGCAACGAGATGGAACAGGCGCTTACGCTCAAGACGCCGCTGCTCGGCATCAACAACCGCAACCTGCGCACGTTCGAGACGTCGATCCAGACCACGCTCGACATGCTCGACATGATTCCGGCGGACCGCATCGTCGTGACCGAGTCGGGGATCCTGTCGCGCACCGATGTCGACACGATGCGCGCGGCGAACGTGAACACGTTCCTCGTCGGAGAAGCGTTCATGCGTGCCGACCAGCCGGGCGAGGAACTCGCACGGATGTTCTTCTGATGGCGATCGAAAAGGAAATCAAGCTCGCGCTGCCTGCCGGCCAGGCCGAGGCCGCGCGACGCTTCTTCGAGACGCTGACCGGCGAACCCGGCCACGACATCACGCTCGCGAACGTCTACTACGACACGCCCGATCTCGCGCTGGCCCGCTCGAAGAGCGCGGTGCGCGTGCGCCGCGCGCCGCAGGGCTGGCTGCAGACGTTCAAGACGGTCGGCAGCGCGGAAGGCGGCCTGCACCGCCGCCACGAATGGGAGCTGCCGGTCGCCGGCGACGCGCTCGAGATCGATGCGCTCGTCGCGGCCTGCGACGTGCCGGAGGCCGCCGCCGCGCTGAATGACGCGGCCGGCGCGCTGCGTGCGCTGTTCCGCACGGATTTTTCGCGTACGCTGTGGCGCATCGCAATCGGCGGCGCAACCGTCGAAGCCGCGGTGGACATCGGCGAGATCGTCGTCCAGGCGGAACACGAAACGCGCCGCGAACCGATCAGCGAAATCGAACTCGAACTGATCGACGGCCCGGAAGCGGCGCTCGCAACGCTCGCCGCCGAACTGCAGCAGGCGCTGCCGGGCCTCGCTCCCGAAAACATCAGCAAGGCGCAGCGCGGCTACCGGCTGCGCGCGCAATAACACGCATCACGCATGGCAACCCGCAAGACTTCCCGCGCGCCGCAACAGGCGTCGCTGTTCGACGATCCCGTGCCGGAAACGGCACCGGCCGATCTTCCGTCCCCGCCTTCCGAGCCACCCGCGGCCGGGCGCAAGCCCGCCAAGAAAGCCGCCGCATCGGCTGCGGCACCAGCGGCACCGCAGCCTGCCGCCGCCAACGTTCCGCACCTCGCCGCGCAATTCGACGCGCTGCCTGCCGTCTGGCGCGACGTGCTGAAACCCTTTACCGACAGCGACGCGTATGCGCCGCTGTGCCGCTTCGTCGACGACGAGCGTGCGGCCGGCAAGACGGTCTACCCGACCGACGTGTTCCGCGCGCTGCGCCTGACGAGCCCGGACGACGTGAAAGTCGTGATCCTCGGCCAGGATCCGTATCACGGCGACGATCGCGGCACGCCGCAGGCGCACGGGCTCGCATTCTCGGTGCCGCCCGCCGTGCGCACGCCGCCGTCGCTGCGCAACATCTTCAAGGAAATCGCCGCGAACTTCGGTCATGACACACCACGCCACGGCTGCCTCGACACTTGGGCGCGCCAGGGCGTGCTGCTGCTCAACACGGTGCTGACGGTCGAGCGCGGCGCGGCCGCGAGCCATGCGAAGCGCGGCTGGGAGCAGTGCACGGACACGCTGATCCGCGAACTCGCCGGCCGCCATCGCGGGCTCGTGTTCATGCTGTGGGGCGCACACGCGCAGGCGAAGCGCGCACTGTTCGACGCAAGCGCGCATTGCGTGCTCGAGGCACCGCATCCGTCGCCGCTGTCCGCGCACCGCGGTTTCCTCGGTTGCCGCCATTTCGCGCTCGCGAACGACTATCTGGTCGATGCCGGCCGCGAGCCGATCGACTGGCGCCTGCCGGAAGTCGCCGAAACGCTCGCGTAACGCGCTGCCGGTTCCTTCGTGCCGGCAAGCATGCAAAAACGCCGCGTCCCTTTCGGGAACGCGGCGTTTTTTTATCGGGCGATGCAGCAGGTGCGTCGCACCCGCGTCGGCCTTCCTTACGCGTCGGCCTTCCTTACGCGGCGGCGATCGCTTCGCGTGCGCTGGCGAGCGCGGCGCTTTGCGCGTCCGGCCCGAGGTTCAGGCCTTCAGCGTGAATGAAGTTCACGTCTGTCAGGCCGATGAAGCCGAGGAACGAGCGCAGGTACGGCGTCTGGCTGTCGTTCGGCGTACCCAGGTACTTGCCGCCGCGGGCCGTCACCACGTGAACCTTCTTGCCCTTGATCAGGCCTTCCGGACCGTTCTCGGTGTAGCGGAACGTGACGCCTGCACGGGCGATCCAGTCGAAATACGCCTTCAGTTGCGACGACACGCCGAAGTTGTACATCGGTGCGCCGATCACGACGATGTCGGCGGCTTGCAGTTCGGCGATCAGTGCATCGCTCTTCGCGACGATCGCATTCTGTTCCGCGGTGCGCTTGTCGGCCGGCGTGAAGAACGCGCCGAGCACCGATTCGTCGAGGTGCGGCAGCGCATCGGCCAGCAGGTCACGAACCACGACCTTCGCGCCGGGGTTCGATTGTTGCAGCTTTGCCGTCAGTTCGTTGGCCAGCAGCGTGGATTGCGCACCTTGCGAACGCGCCGCGGAATTGATTTGCAGAATGGTCGTCATGTCAGGCTCCAGTAGGGTTGCGCTTCGGTAGCGCGAGTGACGCCATTGTGCGTGGCCGCATGACCGCGAAAAAGCGGGTTCAGGGCGACGGATTGTTGCAACAACAGAACAATCCTCGATCGCGCCCCGATACCCGCCTTCGTACGATCAGCCCTTCAGCCAGGCTTCCCGGGCCTTCGATACCGCCGCCGGCTTCGCGGCCGCCGTCAGCCGGTAGCGCGTGACTTCGGGGCCGTCGAGCTTCAGTTTCGCGGTGCGCAGCTCGTCGCGCCGGAATGCGTGAACCTCGACCTTGTCGCCCGGCCGGTAGCGCGCAAGCAGCGCGTCGAGGTTGGTGCCCGTGACGCGCAGCCCGTCGACCGCGATCAGCGTGTCGCCGGCCGACAGCCCCGCGCGATGCGCGGCACCGCCTTCGTAGACCGCCGCGAACGTGCAGTCCGCACCGCCGCGCAGGCGTGCGCCGATCGTCGGCTTCGCGGCAGCGCCGTTCGCGACATCCGGCGTGAGCGTCACGCCGAACGGTGCGAGCAGTTCGGCGAGCGGCAGGTCGCGCGTGCCGTGCACGGCATCGGTGAACAGGCGGCCGAGCGCGACGCCCGTCGCTTCCTCGATCAGCGTCTCGACTTCGTTTTCCTCGACGCCCGCCTGCTTGCCGCGGTAGAAATCGCGGCCGTAACGCTGCCACAGCAGGCGCATCACGTCGTCGAGCGACTTCCGGTTGCGCGTCTGCGCGCGGATCGCGAGATCGAACGCGAGCGCGACCAGCGAACCCTTCGTGTAATAGCTGACGATCGCGTTGGTCGCGTTCTCGTCCTGGCGGTAGTACTTGATCCACGCGTCGAACGAGCTTTCCGCGACGCTTTGCTTGAGCCGGCCCGTGCCGCGCAGCACGCCGCCGACCGTGCGGCCGAGCGCCGCGAAATATTCGTCCTGCGACATCAGCCCGCTGCGCACCAGCATCAGGTCGTCGTAATACGACGTGAAGCCTTCGAACAGCCACAGCAGCGACGTGTAATTCTCGCGCGTCAGGTCGTACGGCACGAACGCCGCCGGCTTGATGCGCTTCACGTTCCAGGTATGGAAGTACTCGTGACTGCAGAGACCGAGGTACGTGCGATAGCCTTCCGTCGTTTCGGGTCGCCCCTTCGCCGGCAGGTCGGTGCGGTTGCAGATCAGCGCGGTCGACGCGCGATGCTCGAGACCGCCGTAACCGTCGCTGACCGCAAGCGTCATGAACACGTAGCGGTCCATCGGCGCCTTCTTCGATTTCGGCTCGAACAGCGCGATCTGTGCTTCGCACACGCGCTTCAGGTCGGTGCGCAGGCGCTCCATGTCGAGCTGCGTCACACGCCCCGCGATCACGATGTCGTGCGGCACGCCGTGCGCGTCGAACGTCGCCAGCGCGAATTCGCCGATCGTCACCGGATGGTCGGAAAGCTCGTCGTAGTTCGCTGCGCGGTACGCGCCGAACCCGTAGCGCTTCGTGCCGCGCGCCTCGGGCAACGCAGTGCCGACGCGCCACGTGCGGAACGCCGCGCCGGCCGGCTTCCCGATGTCGACTTCACACGGCGCGTCCTCGCGGCCGGCGACGCTCAGGAACACGGCCGTCGCATTGAAGAAGCCGCCCGATTCGTCGAGATACGCGGAGCGCACCGACAGGTCCCACGCGTACACGTCGTAACGCAGCGTCAGCGTGCCGTTCACGGGCGCGGCCTGCCACGTGTGCTTGTCGGTCTTTGCGATCCGCACCTTGCGGCCCGCGTCGTTGAATGCGCCGAGCGTCACGATGTTGCGCGCGAACTCGCGCACGAGGTAGCTGCCCGGAATCCACACCGGCAGCGAAAAGCGCTGGCCTTCGGGGTCGGGATCGGTGACCGTCACCGACACTTCGAACAGGTGCGCGGCAAGATCTTTCGGGACAATCGAATAGCGGATCGGCTGGGTCATCGTGGGAATCGGACGGTCGAATACGGCGGCGGAAACGAAGAGAGGCGCCGGCAGGTCACGCGGGCGCCCCTCGCTGGCCGGGCCATGCGGCCCGGCGGGTGGTCGGTTACTTGCTCGACGCGAGCGCCTGGTTGAGCTGGTCGGCCGATACGGCGCCCGGCAGGCGGCGGCCGTCCGGCAGGAAGATCGTCGGCGTGCCCGTGACGTTCATCCCGCGGCCGAGCGCGAGGTTCTTGTCGAGTGCGGCGGTATCGCAGGTACCGGCGCCGGTCGGTGCGCGATGGTCGAGCATCCAGCTCTCCCACGTTTTCGCGCGATCGGTCGCACACCAGATCGCCTTCGACTTCGCGGTCGAATCCGGCGACAGCACCGGGTACAGGAACGTGTAGACGGTCACGTTGTCGACCGACTGCAGCGTCGTCTCGAGCTTCTTGCAGTACGGGCAGTTCGGATCGGAGAACACCGCGATCTTGCGGGCGCCGTTGCCCTTGACGACCTTGATCGCATTCGCGAACGGCAGGCTCGCGAAGTCGATCTTGTTGATTTCGGACAGGCGGGCGTCGGTCAGGTTCTTGTGCGTCTTGGTGTCGACGAGATCGCCGAGCAGCACGTAGTCGCCCGCCGCATCGCTATAGATGATCTGTGAGCCGAGGTTCACTTCGTACAGGCCCGCGACCGGCGATTTCGACACGCTCTTGATCGGCGCATCGTTGCCGAGGCGGGCCTGCAGCGTGGCTTTCAGCTTGTCGGTGGTCTGGTCGGCCTGCGCGGTGCAGCCAAGCGTCGCCATCGTGACGGCCAGCGCCAGCGACGCGATGCGGATCGTTTTTTTCATCGAAATCTTCCTTCAGCTCAATCGGTGTTCACGGCACAGTGTACGCCGTAACGGAACCGTGTCCGACCGGCGAAGCGGCCGAAGGTTCGATCAGCCGAGCGCAGCCGACACGAGCCAGCGCTTCACGAGCGGCTGCGCACCGACGAAGGCCATGCCCGCATTGCGCACGGCCTTCGCGAGCGAGCCCGGCACCGCGAACAGCCGCTGCAGGCCGTCGGTTGCGACCATCAGCGCGCGGATGTCCTCGCGGCGCGAACGCTCGTAGCGGCGCAGCAGCACCGTATCGCCGAGGTTGCGGAAACTTTCCTTGCCGGCGATCGCGTCGGCAAGCGCCGCCACATCGCGCAGGCCGAGGTTCATCCCCTGTCCCGCGAGCGGGTGGATCAGGTGCGCGGCATCGCCGACGAGCGCGACGCGCGGCGCGATCAGCTTGTCGACCGTCTGCAGCGCCAGCGGGAAGCCGGCGGCCGGCGTCACGCAGTCGAGCGTGCCGACCTGGCCATGAGACACGCGCTCGACCTCGGCCGCGAGCTGCGCCGGATCGAGTGCGAGCAATTCGTCCGCATGCGCGGTGTGCGCGGACCAGACGAGCGACACATGGCCGTCCGGCAGCGGCAGCAGCGCGACGATCTCGCCTTCGTGGAACCACTGGTAGGCCGTCTCGCGATGCGGCAGCGACGCCTTGAAGTTCGCGACGACACCGGTTTGCCGGTAGTCGCGCCGCTCGACTTTGGCCCCCATTTGCGAGCGCACCCACGAATGCGCGCCGTCCGCGCCGACGACGAGATCCGCTTCCAGCACCTGCCCCGACGACAGCGTGAGCACGGCTGCGTCGTCGTGTACGTCGAAGCCCTGCGCGCGCGCCTCGAACCACGTGAGGTTCGGCTGGAACCGCAGCGCGGCGTCGAGCGACGCCTCGACCAGCGACGATTCGGCGATCCACGCGAGCTGCGGCACGGATGCCTGGTACGCGGAGAAATGCAGTTCCGCGTGCGCATCGCCGTACACGCGCATGTCGTAGACCGGTGCGAGGCGGCCATGGTCGAGCGCCTGCCAGACCCGCAGCCGCTCGAGCAACGCCTGCGAACTGGAAGACAGCGCGTAGACGCGCGTGTCGAATACGAGATCGGCGGGGCGCGGCGCGGCCGGCTGGGCGAGCAAGGCAGTCTTGTAGCCGGACTGGGTCAGCGCGAGCGCGGCAGTCTTGCCGACGAGCCCGCCGCCGACCACGGCGACGTCGAAGGAGTGGTGGGCAGTCATGGCGGGCATTATAGCCGCGGGGCCAAACCCTTACGCGGCCGGACTTTGCGGGAAATCAGCAGAATCGCAGGCGGCCGATGCAGCGCGGCGGCCTGCCGCATCGGCCGTTCGGCGCAACCCCGGAATCCGGGGCGTCGGCACGGTACAATAGCGTCTTTGACCGTCGGCCCGCCGCGCCCCAAGCGCCGGCCGCCCTTTTTTCCCGCGCCGCCGTGCCCTGTCCGGCCGCGCCGCCTTACCCGTCCGAAGGATTCCATGAGTCTCAAATGCGGCATCGTCGGCTTGCCCAACGTCGGCAAGTCCACCCTGTTCAATGCGCTGACCAAGGCCGGCATCGCCGCCGAGAACTACCCGTTCTGCACGATCGAGCCGAACGTCGGCATCGTCGAAGTGCCCGATACGCGCCTGAAGGCGCTCTCCGAGATCGTCAAGCCGGAGCGTGTCGTGCCGGCCGTCGTCGAGTTCGTCGACATCGCGGGCCTCGTCGCGGGCGCGAGCAAGGGTGAAGGCCTCGGCAACCAGTTCCTCGCCAACATTCGCGAAACCGATGCAATCACGCACGTCGTGCGCTGCTTCGAGGACGAGAACGTCATTCACGTCGCCGGCAAGGTCAGCCCGATCGACGACATCGAAGTGATCAATACCGAACTCGCGCTCGCCGACCTCGGCACCGTCGAGAAGGCGCTCACGCGCTATTCGAAGGCCGCGAAGTCGGGCAACGACAAGGAAGCGGCGAAGCTCGTCGCGGTGCTCGAGAAGGTGCGCGCGCAGCTCGACCAGGGCAAGGCCGTGCGCGGTCTCGCGCTGTCGGACGACGAAGAGGCGCTGCTCAAGCCGTTCTGCCTGATCACCGCGAAGCCGGCCATGTACGTGGCCAACGTGAAGGACGACGGTTTCGAGAACAACCCGCACCTGGATGCCGTGCGCAAGTACGCGGAAAGCGAAAATGCGCCGGTGGTCGCCGTGTGCGCGGCGATCGAGGCGGAAATCGCCGATCTCGACGATGCCGACAAGGAAGCATTCCTCGCCGACATGGGCATGGAAGAGCCGGGCCTCGACCGCGTGATCCGCGCGGGCTTCAAGCTGCTCGGCCTGCAGACCTACTTCACCGCGGGCGTGAAGGAAGTGCGCGCGTGGACGATCCATATCGGCGACACGGCGCCGCAGGCGGCCGGCGTGATCCACACCGACTTCGAGCGCGGCTTCATCCGCGCGCAGACGATCGCGTTCGACGACTTCATCACGTACAAGGGCGAGCAAGGCGCGAAGGAAGCCGGCAAGATGCGCGCCGAAGGGAAGGAATATGTCGTGCACGACGGCGACGTGATGAACTTCCTGTTCAACGTCTGACCCTTGCATCGGCCGATGCCGTGTGAATCACACGGCATCGCGCAACGCGTGCCCGGCACGAAAAACGAATGGCCCGACGGCAAGCGCCGTCGGGCCATTTTTCATTGCGGGACGTTCCGCCAGCCGGCGGCGAACACCGTGCGTCCGCCGCCGCTTCGTCGCGGCATCACATCGCCGACACCCGCCGCCCCGCACTCGCCTGCGCATCGCGGCCGCGCTTGTTCAGCCACGATGCCAGCAGCACGATCAGCGCCAGCACGGCCGTCGCGCCCACTTCCATACGGTGATCCTCACTCACGAGCATCACGGTCAGCGTGCCGCAGATGAACAGGATCACCAGCCACGTGAGCCACGGGAACAGCCACATCCGCAGCGTCAGGTCGGCGCCGGTCGCTTCGAGCGTCTTGCGCATCCGCAGCTGCGAGATCGCGATCACGAGATACACGAGCAGCGCAATCGCGCCCGACGTCGCCAGCAGGAAGCCGAACACCTGTTCCGGCATCAGGTAGTTCGCGATCACGGTCAGGAAGCCGAATGCGGTCGATGCGAGCACGGCCGCGCGCGGCGTGCCGGTCGAATCCGTGCGGTGCAGAAACGCGGGCGCGTCCTTGCGCTTCGACAGCGAGAACAGCATCCGCGACGCGGTGTACAGCGCCGAATTCAGGCAGCTCGCGACCGACACGAGCACGATCACGTCGATGATCGCCTTCGCGTTCGGGATGCCGATCAGCTCCATCGCGCGCTGATACGAACCGTGCTTCGGCAGCAGCGGATCGTTCCACGGCACGATGGCCGCGACGATCAGGATCGAGCCGAGATAGAACAGCGTGATGCGCCAGATCACCGAGTTGGTTGCGCGCACGATCTGGCGTTGCGGGTTGTCCGATTCGGCGGCCGCGATCGTCACGATCTCCGTGCCGAGGAACGAGAACATCGTCGTCAGCATCGCCGCGAGCACCGCACCGGCACCGTGCGGCATGAAGCCGCCATGGACGAACAGGTTCGATACGCCCGACACCGCAGGGGCGGGAATGATGCCGACGATCGCCGCGCCGCCGATGCACAGGAACACGACGATCGCGACGACCTTGATCAGCGCGAACCAGAATTCGAATTCGCCGTAGTTCTTGACCGAGAAGAGGTTGGTCACCGTCAGCACCAGCGTGATGCCGAGCGCGAAGACCCAGGTTGCAACGCCGGGGAACCATGCATTGAGGATGGTCGCGGCGGCGGTCGCCTCGATCGGGATCACGAGCACCCAGAACCACCAGTACAGCCAGCCGATCGAGAAACCGGCCCAGTGGCCGATCGCGCGATCGGCATAGGTGGAGAACGAACCGCTGTCCGGATGCGCGACGGCCATCTCGCCGAGCATGCGCATCACCAGCACCACCAGCACGCCCGCAATCGCATACGCGAGGATCGACGCCGGGCCGGCTTCCGCGATCGCGTGGCCAGAGCCGACGAACAGGCCCGCGCCGATCACGCCGGCAATCGACATCATCGTCACGTGCCGCTGCTTCAGGCCCGTACCGAGGCCTGTGTTGCTTCCACTCATCTGTCTCTCTCCAAAAAACGGTTCCGGTATGGCCGGGTGTCGCGTGAAGGCAGCAGGGGGAGTTGTCGTTCTTGAATCCGGCTGCGAGCGCGCGTGCATCGCACGCGGGCATGCGGCCGGATGGGACCGTTCGGATCGGCGCGCCGCGCAGTCTGCGAAGCTGCGGGTGCGATGCGGCGCGCGGTACGCCGACGCATCGCGTGCGCCGTTTCCGTCGGCTTTCGTCAGCTGCCTTCGAAGCGAAGGAGTGTAAGCACCAAACGGTTCTTCACTAAGAACCAATTGAAGAATTTCGATGGAACCACTCGTTGCATCGACATCGATCGATGCAACGCTTGTACCCGTTCGGGCCGGCGCGCGAGCCGCGCCGAAAGCGCCCGGCGACGCCGGGCAACAGGCCGCAACCGGCGTGTCAGTTCGCGCCGTGCACCCTCTCGTCGCGCCATTTGGCGGGGACGACGGCCTGCCATTCTCGCAGAAGCAGTTTTTTCACGGCGTCCGGACGGGCCGCCGACAGCCGCACCAGCACGATCGGCCAGCCGATGTAGTGATCCGTCACGTAATACACGTCCGGTTCCGATTCGATCAGCCACGCGCGCTCGTCGGGGCCGACACCTTTCACGACGAGCGTGTCGCCGTCCTCGCGCAGCCGCGCGAGCATCTTGCCCCTCACCTTGAGCGCAGGCGTGCCGTACGACGTACCTTCCTCGACGCCGCGCCATGCCAGCGCGATCTGGCGGACTTCGTCGAATGTCATGAGGCCTCCCGGCTGCACTTCCTCGGTTCACGATCCGGCCACCCTACCGTACCGGAATTCGCGAAGGCACGCCGTGGGACGTGCGCCTATCCGCGCGCCGCACGTGCGGCCACCGGCGCACGCCCCGTCGTCGCGACGATCGCGAAGGCGATCGCATTCGCGGCGGCGCTGGCCAGGATCGGCACGAGATAGCCGCCGCCCGCGTCGTAGATGAAACCGGCCGCGGCCGGCCCGATCAGCGTGCCGAATGCGACGCTCGTATAAAGCACGCCGATGATCCCGCTCACGTTGCGCCCGCCGAAGTAGTCCATCACGACCGCCGGCAGCACGGCGACCCAGCCGCCGTAGAACACGCCGAACACGAGCGCGAACGCAGCAAGCGTCGCAACGGTGCCGGCACCGGCCCACGCGACGAGCGCGACGGCCATGCCCGCGAACATCGCGAGCAGCGACGCACGGCGGCCGAAGCGGTCGGCGAGGCCGCCGAGGAAGAAGCGGCCGGCCGTGCTGCCGACGCCGATCGCGCCGAGCAGCAGCACGGCCGTCGACGGCGCGACACCATGATCGAGCGCGTACGGCACGAGGTGAACGAACGGGACGAACACGCCGAACGAGCAGGCGAGGCATGCGGCGTACAGGCTCGCGAACGGCCGCGACATGACGGCTTCGCGCACCGTCGCGCCGGCAGGCGCCGAAGCGGCGACCGGCTGACGCCCCGCGGCGACGGACACCGAGGCCCCCGCACCGCGCCCGGCGACTTGTGCCCCACTGCCGGGCTCATGCGCAGCCTCCCCGTCCGGCAGCAGCCCCCGTCCGCGCGGGTCGTTCTCGATCAGCAGCGACATCCCCGCGCCGATCACGACCGCGATCACGGCCAGCGTGAAATACGCGCCGCGCCAGCCGACCTGCGCGATCAGCGTGGACGCGAGCGGCGGCATCACCAGCGTGCCGACACCGATCCCCGCGACCGCGAGCCCCGATGCGAAGCCGCGCCGGCGCACGAACCAGCGCTGCACGGCGCCGACCGCCGGTACGTATGCGCAGCCGACGCCGAAACCGACGCCAAGCCCATACGCGACATAGACCTGCAGCAGCGTGTGCGCGGCGCCGGCAGCCGCGAGCCCGGCGCCCGTCAGCAGCATCCCGGCGACGGCGAGCCGCCGCGAGCCGAAGCGGTCGGCCAGCGGCCCGCTGACGATGCCGAAACCGAAATACAGGAAGCCGGCGAGCGAGAACACGAGCGAGATCTGGCCGCGCGACGCGGCGAAGTCCCGCTGCAGCGACTCGACGAACGCACTGAACGTATAGGCGCTGCCGAACCCGACGAACGTGACGGCGAACGCGGCCGCGACCACGTACCAGCCATAAAAGAAATGGCGCGATGCGCCCGGGCGGTTCATGACGATGCTCCTCTCAGGTCCAGCCGGACACGTCACGGCGTCCGGTTTGCCTCGTGGATATAGTTGAACTATGTTGATCGCATTGGTCGCTGCAATGCAGCCCCCAAGCACGCAATGGGATGCGACAACGGTACTCGCGCACACGCGCCGCCTCAAACGATATTTCATCGGCCATTCGCTTTAGAAAAACTCAATGAATCGTTCCCGCCTGCCGCCGCTCAACGCGCTGCGTGCATTCGAAGCAGCCGCCCGCCACCTGTCGGTGAAATCGGCGGCCGAGGAGCTGTCGGTCACGCCCGGCGCGGTGAGCCAGATGATCCGCACGCTCGAGACGCACCTCGGCGTGCAGCTGTTCGAGCGCGTCAACCGCGGCATCCTGCTGACGGCCGCCGGTCGCGACTACCTGCCGCCGGTGCGCAACGCGTTCCGGCAGATCGCCGACGCGTCGCAGCGCGTGTCGGGCGCCGCCGACAGCGGCGTGCTGACGGTGAGCGTCACCCCGTTCTTCGCATCCGCGTGGCTCGTCCCGCGCCTCGCGCAATTCCGGCACGCGTGCCCTGACGTCGACCTGCAGGTCGTCACGAGCCACGCACTCGCGGATTTTTCGCGCGACGGCGTCGACGTTGCAATCCGTCATGGCCTCGGGCGCTACATCGGCCTGTGCAGCGAACGCCTGCTGACGGTGGAGATCGTCGCGCTCGCGTCGCCCGACCTTGTCGCGCGGCTCGGCATGCCGGCGACGCCCGCCGATCTGGTCGGCTGGCCGCAGCTGCATGACGCCGAGCGCAAGGGCTGGCACATCTGGTTCGGCGCGCAGCGGATCGACGATATCGGGCCGCCGCGCGGCCCCGCGTTCGACGACTCGGGCCTGTTGCTGCAAGCGATCGTCGCCGGTCAGGGCGCCGGGCTGCTGCCGGCCGCGATGGTGCGCGGCGAGCTGGCAAGCGGCCGGCTCGTGCAGCTTGCCGACGTCGCGTGGCTCGACGATTTCGCGTACTACCTCGTCTATCCGCCGCATCACGCCGAGCGGCCGAAGGTCGCCGCTTTTCGCCGGTGGATCCTCGAGGCCGCGCAGGCCGACGGCGCGGCCTCGATGTCGGGCGCGGCGTAGCGTCACGCCGCCGCGCCGGCACCGGTCGGGCGCCGATCCGCTAACATGCGGCGCGGGCCATCCGCCCGACATCGATAACAACAAACCGACCGGGAGAGACCATGCCCGCCCTGTTCTGCCGCGCGACACGCATCGCGGCACTGTCCGCCGTCTTCTTCGTCGCCTGCGCCGCGTTGCCCCAACCCGCACACGCGTACCGCGCACCGCCCGGCTACGGCAACGAAGCCGATCTCGACCGTCACGACACGTATCGCAACCGCGACGGCGAAACCGTGCACGCACCCGCGCATTCGAAATCGGGCCGCGTGCCCGAAGGCGCGAGCGCGCGCTGCCGCGACGGCACCTACAGCTTCAGCCGCCATCGGCGCGGCACGTGCTCGGGGCACGGCGGCGTCGCCGCGTGGCTGTGAGCGCGGCCCCGGCCAAAAGGCCAGGTGTCGCGCCAGCGGCAGCCGGCGGCGAAGTACAATAGCCGCTCGCGCCGCCGACACGCGGCGACGCCGCCGCGCCGTGCGCGGCACGCTCCGTACCGAATCACCCGACGCCGCCACGCCCGCGCGCTGCGCGGCAGTCTCAACCATTTCTGACTTTCACACCCAAATGGCCCAATACGTTTTCACGATGAACCGGGTCGGCAAGATCGTGCCGCCCAAGCGCCAGATCCTGAAGGACATCTCGCTGTCGTTCTTTCCCGGCGCGAAGATCGGCGTGCTCGGCCTGAACGGCTCGGGCAAGTCGACGCTGATCCGCATCATGGCGGGCGTCGACAAGGACATCGAAGGCGAAGCGACGCCGATGCCGAACCTGAACATCGGCTATCTGCCGCAGGAGCCGCAGCTCGACCCGACGAAGACGGTGCGCGAAGCCGTCGAGGAAGGCCTCGGCGACCTGTTCCAGGCCAACAAGAAGCTCGAGGAAATCTACGCGGCGTACGCGGAGCCGGACGCCGACTTCGACGCGCTCGCGGCCGAGCAGGCGAAGTACGAAGCGATCCTCGCGTCGAGCGACGGCGGCAGCCCCGAGCAGCAGCTCGAAGTGGCCGCCGACGCACTGCGCCTGCCGTCATGGGATGCAAAGATCGAGCATCTTTCGGGCGGTGAGAAGCGCCGCGTCGCGCTGTGCAAGCTGCTGCTCGAAAAACCCGACATGCTGCTGCTCGACGAACCGACCAACCACCTCGACGCGGAATCGGTCGACTGGCTCGAGCAGTTCCTGGTGCGCTTCCCGGGCACCGTCGTCGCGGTCACCCACGATCGCTACTTCCTCGACAACGCGGCCGAGTGGATTCTCGAACTCGACCGCGGCCACGGCATTCCGTGGAAGGGCAACTACAGCAGCTGGCTCGACCAGAAGGAAGAGCGCCTGAAGCAGGAAGAAGCGTCGGAATCGGCGCGCCAGAAGGCAATCAAGAAGGAACTGGAGTGGGTGCGCCAGAACCCGAAGGGCCGGCAGGCGAAGTCGAAGGCACGTATCGCGCGCTTCGAGGAGCTGAACAGCCAGGAATACCAGAAGCGCAACGAGACGCAGGAAATCTTCATCCCGGTCGGCGATCGCCTCGGCAATGAAGTGATCGAGTTCAAGAACGTCAGCAAGGCGTTCGGCGACCGTCTGCTGATCGACAACCTGAACCTGAAGATCCCGGCCGGCGCGATCGTCGGCATCATCGGCCCGAACGGCGCCGGCAAGTCGACGCTGTTCCGGATGCTGACGGGCAAGGAGCAGCCGGATTCGGGCGAAGTCGTGATGGGGCCGACCGTGAAGCTCGCGTACGTCGACCAGAGCCGCGACGCGCTCGACGGCACGAAGACGGTGTTCGAGGAAATCTCGGGCGGCGCCGACGTGCTGACGGTGGGCAAGTACGAAACGCCGTCGCGCGCGTACATCGGCCGCTTCAACTTCAAGGGCGGCGACCAGCAGAAGATCGTCGGCAACTTGTCCGGCGGCGAACGCGGCCGCCTGCACCTCGCGAAGACGCTGATCTCGGGCGGCAACGTGCTGCTGCTGGACGAACCGTCGAACGACCTCGACGTCGAAACGCTGCGCGCGCTGGAAGACGCGCTGCTCGAATTCGCGGGCTCGGTGATGGTGATCTCGCACGATCGCTGGTTCCTCGACCGGATCGCAACGCACATCCTCGCATTCGAAGGCAATTCGCAGGTCACGTTCTTCGACGGCAACTACCAGGAATACGAAGCCGACAAGCGTGCGCGCCTCGGCGAGGAAGCCGCGAAGCCGAAGCGTCTGCGCTACAAGCCGATCAGCCGCTGAGCGGCGCGGCCCGGGCGCCCGGCACTGCGGTAACGCAGGAACGGGCACCGAGGCTGGTCGCTCCGGAAGCGGGACAACAAAAAACGGGCCGCTGGCCCGTTTTTTTATCCGACGGCTGGCTGCCGGCTTGCCGCTTACGCCAGCGCGCCCAGTTCGCGCAGCCGTGCCTCGGTCGTGGCCGCACTCGTGTGATGAATGCCGTGCCAGCCGAGCGCCGTCGCGGCCGCGGCGTTCTTCGCGTTGTCGTCGATGAACACGAGTTCGTGCGGCGCGATGCCCGGCAAGTGCGGCTCGATCCGCGCATGCATCTCGCGGTAGATCGCCGGATCGGGTTTCACGAGCTTCACACGGCCCGACACGACGATATCCGTGAAACGCCGCAGCACCGGGAAGTTGTCCCACGCATACGGAAACGTCTGCGCCGACCAGTTCGTCAGCCCGAACAGCGGCATCCCCTGCGCGTCGAGCCGGTCGACGAGCGCGGCGCCTTCGTCGAGCACGCCGCCGATCATCTCGTGCCAGCGCGCATAGAACGCGCGGATCAGCCCCTCGTGCGCCGGAAACTTCGCGACAAGCTCGGCCGTCCCCTCTTCGATCGTCTGCCCGCCGTCCTGGCGGACCACCCAGTCCATCGTGCAGACATGCGTGAAGAACCAGCGACGCTCGGTGTCGTCGGGAATCAGTTCCCCGTAAAGGTACTCGGGGCTCCAGTCGATCAGCACGCCGCCGAAATCGAACACCACGGCCTTGATCGTCATGCGAACTCCGTCGCAAGGACGTCCGCGAGCGGGCGCGGCATCACCGGGTTGCCCGACAGCGAATTGTTTTCCCATACGAAGTGATGATGCGCGACGATCTGCGCGGCCGACAGGTGCGTGCGCTCGTTCGTGGTGTGCAGGTCGGACACGACGGTCGTCCGGTAGCCGAGCAGCGCGGCGCGGCGCGCGGCCGAATCGACGCAGAACTCGGTCGCATAACCGCAGATCAGCACCGAACGGATGCCGCGGCGCTCGAGTTGCGCCGCGAGCGGCGTATCGTGAAACGAATCGCTCATCTGCTTGCGCACCCGCCAGTCACCGTTCCCGACGACCAGCCCCGCGTGCAGTTCCCAGCCCGGCGTGCCGGGCACGACGTCGTCGTCCGCGTCGCCGTCGTGCTGCACGAAGCACACGGGCGCGTTCGCCGCACGCGCCGCCGCCGTCAACCGGTTGATGCCCGACACCACGTCATCGAGCCGGTACGCGGGCGTTGCCCGCTCCACCAGCCCGCGCTGCATGTCGACCACGATCACTGCCGTGTCCGCCATCGTCGCCCTCGCTGTTGTTGTTCGGCCGGCACCCGGCCGCTTTCCTGCGTTGCGTCAGATCGGCTGCGTGCGCGCGTCGAGCCACGCCTTGGCATCGCCGCTCAGATGGCGGCCGACGCGCTCGCGCACCGTTGCGTGATACGCGTTCAGCCACGCGCGTTCTTCTTCATGCAGCATCTCGATCAGCACGCAGCGCGTGTCGATCGGGCACAGCGTCAGCGTCTCGAACGCGAGGAAATCGCCGAACTCGGTCTGCCCGGCCGCGCGGTTCACGACCAGATTCTCGATCCGGATGCCCCACTGGCCGGGACGGTACACGCCCGGCTCGATCGACGTGATCATGCCCTCTTCCATCGCCGTGTACGGCTCGGCCGGCGCGTAGTGCGAGATCACCTGCGGGCCTTCGTGCACGTTCAGGAAGTAGCCGACGCCGTGCCCCGTGCCGTGCCCATAGTCGAGCCCGGCCGCCCACATCGGCGCGCGCGCGATCGCGTCGAGCATCGGCGAGCGGATGCCGCGCGGGAATCGGGCACGCGACAGCGCCATCATCGATTTCAGCACGATCGTGAAATCGCGCCGCTGCAGGTCGCTGACGGTGCCGACCGGCACGACGCGCGTGATGTCGGTCGTACCCGTCACGTACTGGCCGCCCGAATCGATCAGCAGCAGCCCGTCGCCGGCGATCGTCGCGTGCGACTCCGGCGTCGCGCGGTAATGCGGCATCGCGCCGTTCGCGTTGAAGCCCGCGATCGTCGCGAAGCTCGGCGACACGTAGCCGGGGCGCCGCGCGCGCGCGGCAGTGAGCTTCTCGTCGATCGTCAGTTCGGTGATCGTCTCGCGGTTCACGGCCTGTTCGAACCAGGAGAAGAATTCCGCGAGCGCGGCGCCGTCGTGCTCCATCGTCACGCGCACGTGCTCGATCTCGGTGGATGTCTTGCGCGACTTCGCGAACGTCGACGGATTCACGGCCTCGACGAGCTTCACGCCGGCCGGCACGGCCTCGAGCGTGCCGAACGTCACGCGGCGCGGGTCGATCAGCAGCGTCGCGCCGTCGGGCAGTGCCGCGAGCGCGGCGCGCGCGGCGTCGTAGGCGCGGACGTCGACGCCGTCCTGCGCGAGCGACGCGGCCAGTGCCGGCGACACCTTGCCGTCGGCGACGAACAGCGTCGCGCGATCGGCGCCGATCATTGCGTGCGCAACGAATACGGGATTGAAGTTGACGTCGGCGCCGCGCAGGTTGAACAGCCATGCGAGGTCGTCGAGCGTCGAGACGAAATGCCACTGCGCGCCTTGCGCACGCATCGCGCGGCGCACTTCGGCCAGCTTGCTCGCGCGCGTCGTGTCGGCCTGCGGCGCCGCGTGCTCGAACACCGCGTCGCCGGGCAGCCCCGGCCGCTCGGGCCAGATCGCGTCGAGCAGGTCGAGGTCGGTGCGCAGCGCGATGCCGCGCGCGTTCAGCGCGGCCGTCAGCCCGCGTGCGGCCGCGACGCCGAGCACCGCGCCGTCGACGCCGACCGTCGCCCCCGCCGCCACGTTCTGCGCGAGCCAGTCGACGTGCGGCGCGCTCTGCTGCCCGCCCGTCATCTTCATCAGTTGCACCCCCGTGCCGGCCAGTTCGGCGTCGGCCTGCACCCAGTAGCGGCTGTCGACCCACAGCCCCGCGAAATCCGCGGTCACGACCAGCGTGCCGACCGAGCCCGTGAAGCCGGACAGCCAGCGGCGGGCCTGCCAGCGCTCCGGCAGATATTCGGACAGGTGGGGATCGGCGGACGGCACGAGATAGGCGGCCAGGTTCTCGCGGGCCATCGCGCCACGCAGCAGCGCGAGACGGGCCGGCACCGGCGAGACTTCGGGAAGACGGGCATTCATGATTTCACCTGAGAGCATTCAGCGACGGGCCGACAGCGCAACCGTCACGGCTACTGCGAGGAACGCGACGCCGGTGCAGACCGGCCATTCGAGCGTCTCGCCATCGTAAAACAGTCCAGAGAGATTGCCGGCCATGCGGGCCGCAGCCGCGCCGACGATACCGGCGAGCACCGCGATCCACCACGCCGGCCGGCCCGTGCGCCGCATCGGATGCAGCCATCGGCCGAACAGCCCGACGGCCGCTCCCAGGACAAGGATTCCAAACCAGTTCATTCGACGCCTTCCATAAATTCGGATTCGTCCCATAGGCGTGAACGTTGCCAGCGGCTAGCATCGATTCATCCATCGAACCCGAGACCAGCCGGGTGCCGCGAACATTCGAGTGTAGGGGCCGACTCGACGTTATGGCAAGCGCGCACCGGCTGCCGTATTGAAGAAATTCTCATGCGAATCGCTCTGATCGATCCGGACGCGCGCCATGCCGCGCTCCTGAACCGCCTGCTCTTTGCGGGCGGTCATGTGTGCCACGCGTTTCCGTCCAGTACGGCATTCTTCGAGTGGCTCGCCGCCAATACCTGCGACATGCTGATCACCGGCCACTGGGCCGGCGACCAGCCGGCCGAGGAAGTCATTCCGCGTGCGCAGACTGTCCTGCCCGGACTGCCGGCGATCGCCGTGATGCAAATGCCGCGCGAAAGCCAAATCGTATCGTGCCTGCACGCGGGCGCCGACGATTGCCTCGTGCGCCCGGTGAGCGGGCCCGAGCTGCTCGCGCGCGTCAACGCGGTGAGCCGGCGCGCCGGCGTGCGCCGGCCGCCGGCCCGCTCACGCGAAATGTATGGCGAATACGCCTTCGACGCCACGCACTGCCTCGTTCGCTTCGACAACGCAATCGTTTCACTCACGCCGAAGGAGTTCCGTTTTGCGCAGTTGCTGTTCGCGAACCTGTCGCGGCCCGTGTCGCGCGCCCATATCCTCGAAACGGTGTGGGCACGCCGCCGCGACATGAAGTCGCGCACGCTCGATACCCACGCGTCCCGGCTGCGCAGCAAGCTGCACCTGCTTCCGGAGCGCGGCTACCGGCTGCTGCCGCTCTACGGCTATGGCTATCAGCTCGACCGCGTGCCGATCGAGCCCCCAAATTCCCGGCCCCGCCACGCCGATGCCCGGTATGCCGCGAGTGAGGAAATCGCTGAAACGCTATAATATGGGGCTAAACGATAGCCCTCGATATGCAACTCCTCACGATCGGAATCAATCACCACACTGCGCCTGTCGCCCTGCGCGAACGCGTGGCGTTTCCGCTCGAGCAGATCAAGCCGGCTCTCGTCACGTTCAAGAACGTGTTTCTCGGCCCCCAGGCGCCCAATACGCCCGAAGCGGCGATCCTCTCCACCTGCAACCGCACCGAACTGTATTGCGCGACCGATGATCGCGCCGCACGCGAAGGCGCGGTCCGCTGGCTGTCGGAGTATCACCGGATTCCGGTCGACGAGCTCGCACCGCACGTCTATGCGCTGCCGCAGTCGGAAGCAGTCCGGCACGCGTTCCGCGTCGCATCCGGCCTCGATTCGATGGTGCTGGGCGAAACCCAGATTCTGGGCCAGATGAAGGATGCCGTCCGCACCGCGACGGAAGCCGGCGCGCTCGGCACCTACCTGAACCAGCTGTTCCAGCGCACGTTCGCGGTGGCGAAGGAAGTGCGCGGCACGACCGAAATCGGCACGCAGTCGGTGTCGATGGCGGCCGCCGCGGTGCGCCTCGCGCAGCGGATCTTCGAAAAAGTGTCCGATCAGCGCGTGCTGTTCATCGGCGCCGGCGAGATGATCGAGCTGTGCGCGACGCACTTCGCCGCGCAAGGCCCGCGCGAACTCGTCGTCGCGAACCGCACGGCCGAACGCGGCCAGCGCCTTGCCGAACGCTTCAGCGGCCGCGCGATGCCGCTCTCGGATCTGCCGACCCGCATGCACGAATTCGACATCATCGTGTCGTGCACGGCGTCGACGCTGCCGATCATCGGCCTCGGCGCAGTCGAGCGCGCGGTGAAGGCACGCCGCCACCGGCCGATCTTCATGGTCGACCTCGCGGTGCCGCGCGACATCGAGCCCGAAGTCGGCAAGCTGAAGGACGTGTTCCTCTACACCGTCGACGATCTCGGCGCGATCGTGCGCGAAGGCAACGCATCGCGCCAGGCTGCGGTCGCGCAGGCCGAAGCGATCATCGAAACGCGCGTGCAGAATTTCATGCAGTGGCTCGACACGCGCAGCGTCGTGCCGGTGATCCGTCACATGCATACGCAGGCCGACGCCTTGCGCCGGGCCGAAGTCGACAAGGCGCAGAAGCTGCTCGCGCGCGGCGACGATCCGGCCGCCGTGCTCGAAGCGCTGTCGCAGGCGCTGACCAACAAGCTGATCCACGGCCCGACGAGCGCGCTCAATCGCGTGAACGGCGCCGATCGCGATTCGCTGATCGACCTGATGCGCGGCTTCTACCAGCACGCGCCGCGCTCGAACGACCAGTCCGGCCACTAGCGCCGGCCGATCGCCCTGCCGCCGGCCGCGCGCCGGCCTATCCTTTCCGAATACCCCTTGCCCGGGAGCGCCGCTCCACACCATGAAGACGAGCATGCAACGCAAGCTCGACCAGCTGTCCACACGGCTGGCCGAACTGAACGACCTGCTGAGCCGCGAAAACGTCACGGCCGACCTCGACCAGTACCGCAAGCTGACGCGTGAACATGCGGAACTTGGCCCGGTGGTCGAACAGTACGCGCTGTGGCGCCAGTCGCGCAGCGACGAGACGGCCGCGCAGGAGCTGCTCGGCGATCTGTCGATGCGCGACTTCGCGGAAGACGAAATCCGCAGCGCGCGCGAGAGCATGACCCGCCTCGAGACCGAGCTGCAGAAGATGCTGCTGCCGAAGGATCCGAACGACGACCGCAACATCTTCCTCGAAATCCGTGCGGGCACGGGCGGCGACGAATCCGCGCTGTTCGCCGGCGACCTGCTGCGCATGTACCTGCGCTTCGCGGAACGCCAGCGCTGGCAGGTCGAAATGATGTCGGAGAGCGCATCCGATCTCGGCGGCTACAAGGAAGTGATCGTGCGGATCGCGGGCCAGGGCGCGTATTCGCGCCTGAAGTTCGAATCGGGCGGCCATCGCGTGCAGCGCGTGCCGGCAACCGAGACGCAAGGGCGCATCCACACGTCCGCGTGCACGGTCGCGGTGATGCCGGAAGCCGACGAAATCGGCGAGGTCGAGATCAATCCGGCCGACTTGCGGATCGACACGTTCCGTGCGTCCGGCGCGGGTGGCCAGCACATCAACAAGACCGACTCGGCGGTGCGCGTCACGCACATCCCGACCGGGATCGTCGTCGAGTGCCAGGACGACCGTTCGCAGCACAAGAACAAGGATCGTGCGCTGAAGGTGCTCGCCGCGCGCATCAAGGACAAGCAGTATCACGAGCAGCACGCGAAGGAAGCCGCGACGCGCAAGAGCCTGATCGGCTCCGGCGACCGCTCGGAACGGATCCGCACGTACAACTTCCCGCAGGGCCGGATGACCGACCACCGGATCAACCTGACGCTGTACCGGCTCGAGGCGATCATGGACGGCGACCTCGACGAACTGATCAGCGCGCTGGTCAGCGAGCACCAGGCCGAACTGCTCGCGTCGCTCGGCGACGCCGACTGAGGTCACGATGCCCGACACGACCGCCGACGAACTGCTGCGCGCGTCCGCGCTCGACGCGGTCGATGCGCGCGTGCTGCTCGCGCACGCGCTTGGCTGGACCCGCACACAACTGATCACGCGCGGTGACGCGCCGCTCGACGCGGCCGCGGTCGAACGCTACCGCACGCTCGAGGCGCGCCGCATGGCCGGCGAGCCGGTCGCGCAGCTCGTCGGGATGCGCGAATTCTTCGGCCGGCCGTTCGACGTGACGCCCGACGTGCTGATCCCGCGCCCTGAAACCGAACTGCTCGTCGAAGCCGCACTCGATGCGATCGACGGGCTGCCGCATCCGGCCGTGCTCGATCTCGGCACGGGCAGCGGCGCGATTGCCGTCTCCATCGCCGCCGAGCGGCCCGATGCACGCGTGTGGGCGCTCGACCGTTCGCCGGCCGCACTCGAGGTCGCGCAACGCAACGCACGCAAGCTGCTGGACGCGCACCGCCCCGGCGGCCCGCTGCACTGGTTGCAGAGCGACTGGTACGCGGCGCTCGATCCTGCGCTCGCCTTCGACACGATCGTCAGCAATCCGCCGTACATCGCGCAGCACGATCCGCACCTCACGCAGGGCGACCTGCGTTTCGAGCCGCGCGGCGCACTCACCGACGATGCCGACGGCCTCAGCGCGATCCGCACGATCGTCGCGGGCGCCGGCACTTACCTGAAACCGGGCGGCACGCTCTGGATCGAGCACGGTTACGACCAGGCCGAGGCCGTGCGCGCCGTACTCGCATCGCACGGCTTCGTCGCGGTCGAATCGCTCGCCGATCTGGCCGCAATCGAACGCACGACAGGCGGCCGCCTGCCGGGCTGATGCCCGGCCCGTCCGGTTGAAATCCGCTATCATTTCGATCTAACGCCCCGCAAACGCAAGGTCAGTCATGGACACCCAACAACGTATCAAGCAAATCGTCGACGAAAACCAGGTCGTGCTCTTCATGAAGGGCAACGCGCAATTCCCGATGTGCGGCTTTTCGGGCCGCGCCATCCAGGTGCTGAAGGCCTGCGGCGTCGATCAATTCAAGACGGTCAACGTGCTCGAAGACGACGAGATCCGCCAGGGCATCAAGGAATTCTCGAACTGGCCGACCATCCCGCAGCTCTACGTGAAGGGCGAATTCATCGGCGGCTCGGACATCATGATGGAGATGTACCAGTCGGGCGAACTGCAGCAACTGTTCGCCGCCGCGTAATACGCCCCGCCCCCTTTTCGATGGCATCTCCCAGCGCGCCGCCACGCCGGCTGATCGTCGCGATCACCGGCGCCACCGGCGCGATCTACGGCGTACGGCTGCTCGACCTGCTGCGCGCCGCCGGCGGCGTCGAAACGCACCTGCTGATTTCGAACGCCGGCTGGCTCAACATCCAGCACGAACTGAAGCTATCGAAGGCCGAGGTCGAAAGCCGTGCGGACGTCGTGCACTCGGTGCGCGACGTCGGCGCGACGATCGCATCGGGGTCGTTCGCGACCGACGGGATGGTGATCGCGCCCTGCTCGATGAAGACGCTCGCGAGCGTCGCGCACGGGCTGTCCGACAACCTGATCACGCGCGCGGCCGACGTCACGTTGAAGGAGCGCCGCCGCCTCGTGCTGATGGTGCGCGAAACGCCGTTCAACCTCGCGCATCTGCGCAACATGACCGCCGTGACCGAAATGGGCGGCATCGTCTTCCCGCCGCTACCCGCGTTCTACGCGATGCCGAAGACGATCGAGGAACTCGTCGACCAGACCGTCACCCGCGTGCTCGACCTGTTCGCGCTCAGTGCACCGATGACGACGCCGTGGGCCGGCATCCGGCCGGCGCAGTAAGCCGCTCGCCGCTTCCGCGCCGTTCTTCGCGCATCTTCATCGATTCATCTGCCTTCCGGCCTGATTCGGCCACCTCAAGCCCCCGTCCGCTCTCGCACTCGCAGAATCGGCCCGATTATCAACCAATACGACTCAATCAAATTCCGCGCGACGGATTTATCAATGCCCGGTGCGCGCCTATAGTCACAGGCAAATCCCTTTGCAGGCCACCACCATGAACCGCTTGCCTTCGCTCTACCTGTCCCACGGCGCCCCGACGCTGCCGATCGACCCGACGCTGCCGTCCGGCGCGTTCACCCACCTTGGCGCCGAATTGCCGCGCCCGCGCGCGGTACTGATGCTGTCCGCGCACTGGGGCACGCAGCGTCCCGTCGCCAGCGTCGCCGCGCATCCTGAAACGATCCACGACTTCTACGGCTTTCCGCAGGCGCTGTACGACATCCGCTACCCGGCGCCCGGCGCGCCCGACGTCGCCGAGCGCGCGGCCGGACTGCTGAATGCAGCCGGCATCGCCACCGCGACGACAGAGCACGGCCTCGACCACGGCGCGTGGGTACCGATGCTGCTGATGTTCCCGGAAGCCGACGTGCCGGTGGCACAGCTGTCGATCCAGCCGCGGGCGGATGCTGCGCACCACTTCGCGCTCGGCCGCGCGCTGCGACCGCTGCGCGACGAAGGCGTGATGGTGATCGGCTCCGGCCAGATCACGCACAACCTGCGCGCCGCCGATTTCGGTGCGGCACCGGAAGATGCGGACCCGCGCGTCGCGGAATTCACCGACTGGTTCGAGGCGAAACTGGCCGCGCGCGACGTCGACGCGCTGCTCGACTACCGTCGGCAGGCGCCGCATGCCGCGCTGATGCATCCGACCGACGAGCATCTGCTGCCGGTGTTCACGGCGCTCGGCGCGGCGGACGACGACTACCAGCTTGGCATCCAGTCGCTCGGCACGTACCAGCGCGTGCTCGCGATGACGAACTACGTGTTCGCGAGCGCGGCCGCCTGAGCGTCGCGCGGCAACCGTCGAGCGCCAATAAAAAGCCCGCCCGAGCATCGCTCGGGCGGGCTTTTTTCCGCTGCTGGCTGCCGCCGCCGAATCCGGCGACAGGTCACGCGTCAGGCACCGACCCCCTCGAGGATCTCGTCGTGCGATTCACGCTCGTCGAGATACTGGGTCCGGTAGCCGGTATTCACGCCCCAGAAGTAGAACACCAGCGAGATTGCGGCGACGATCAGCATGTCCCAGCCGTACGGCAGCACGCCGTAGCCGCCGAACTCCTTGCTGCCGATCAGCGACAGCACGGCCATCGTCGGCAGGTACGCGACCAGCCACCATGCGGCCTTCAGGTCGGCACCCCAGCCGGTCCAGCCCGACTTCGCCTGGAAGTAGAAGTACACCGGCAGCGCGACGATCATCAGCAGGATGATCTCGCCCGTCAGCGGCCACTTCGCCCAGTAGAGGATCAGCGACGCGCAGACGAACGCGAACGGCGCGATCAGCTTCATCAGCGGAATCGACAGCGGACGCTCGATGTCGGTCGCCGAGCGGCGCAGCGCCATCAGGCTGATCGGGCCGGTCAGGTACGAGATCACCGTCGCAACCGAGATCACCGCCGCGAGCGAGCTCCAGCCGCGGAAGAAGAACAGGAAGATGAACGAGACCAGCAGGTTGAACCACATCGCCTGGCGCGGCACGCCGTAGAGCGGGTGCACGTTGCCGAACATCTTCGGCATCGTGTTGTTGCGCTCCATCGCGTAGATCATGCGGGTGGTGGTCGCCATGTACGTCGTGCCGGTGCCGCTCGGGCTGACGAACGCGTCGACGTACAGCAGGATCGCGAGCCAGTTCAGGTTCAGCGCGATCGCCAGTTCGGCGAACGGCGACTTGAAGTTGAAGTGCGACCAGCCCTGCGCGACGTCAGCCGGATTCACCGAGCCGATGTACGCCATCTGCAGCAGTACATAGATCACGAGCGCGATCAGGATCGACGTGATCACCGCGAACGGCACGCTGCGCGACGGGTTGCGCGCTTCGCCCGCGAGGTTCACCGGGCTCTGGAAGCCGTTGAACGCGAACACGATGCCGCTCGTCGCGACCGCGGTCAGCACCGCCGACCAGCCGTACGGCGCAAAGCTTGCATTGGATGCGGTGCCGAGGTTTTCCGGATGGTAGCTCGTCAGCATCAGGCCGAGGATCGTGAGGCCGGGGATCAGGAACTTGAAGATCGTGATCGTGGTGTTCGCCCGGGCAAACGCCTTCACGCCCCAGTAGTTCAGCAAGAAGTAGATGACGACCAGCACGGCCGACAGCAGCAGGCCGGGTGTCGTCAGCTCGCCGTTTACGAACAGCGCATGCGCCCACGGATACGGCCACGTGCTCATGTACTGGATCGACGCCTCAGCCTCGATCGGGATCACGGATACGATCGCGATCCAGTTCGCCCACGCGCTGATGAAGCCGACCAGCGAGCCATGCGAGTAGCGCGCGTAGCGCACCATGCCGCCCGACTCGGGGAACATCGCGCCCAGTTCCGCGTACGTCAGTGCAATCGCGAGAATCACGACCGCGCCGATGATCCATGCGCAGATCGCTGCCGGACCGGCGATCTTTGCGGCCTTCCAGGCGCCGAACAGCCAGCCCGAGCCGATAATCGAACCCAGCCCCGTCAGCATCAATGCAAACGGGCCGATGTTCCGTTGAATAGAACTCTTCACATCCTCTCCTGTGTCTCAAAAAGCATGGTCGGCCCGCGGTCCGGGATCGGCTCGGACTGCACCGCGCACGCATTCTTGGGGGGACGCGTCACCCGATCAGGGCAACCCGTCCGCGCGGCGCGTAGTTTAACGGTTGCACCTCAAGCGTGGCGCCAAAATCGTTCGGCCCCTACAAAAAATTCGCATCGTTTGCAAGCTTTGTAAACCTGATATACGCAATAACCCTGAGTCCATGGAAATACGGTTGACCACGCGGGTGATAAGCCGTATAAAGGACTTCGCAGGATTTCAAGTGGCGAGTGAATTGGTTCTTTCGTAGTTCGCCCATCAACGGTACTCCGGTTGGTCCTATTACCCCTTCCTTGATTTTCCGCACACCATGGGCTTCGGCCCCGTTTTATCTTTTTAGGAACAAGTAACATGGCAACCGGTACCGTCAAGTGGTTCAATGACGCAAAGGGCTTCGGCTTCATCACCCCGGAAGGCGGCGGCGACGATCTGTTCGCGCACTTCTCGGAAATCCGCGTCGAAGGCTTCAAGACGCTGCAAGAAAACCAGAAGGTTGAATTCGAAGTGAAGACGGGCCCGAAGGGTCTGCAAGCTGCGAACATCCGTCCGGTCTAAGCTTGGCGCGATTATTCGTGTAAAAAAGCCCCGCTTCGGCGGGGCTTTTTGTTTTTCGGCGCCGGTCGCCCGGCATGACGGCCTTTCAGCCGCCCGCATTCAGCCGAACAAGCGCTGCGCGTGAATGCCGAGCCCCGTCGCGACACTCGCGAGGCGGTCGCCGAACACCGGCTGCGCATCCGGGAACGCACCCGCGAGCGCACCCGACAGGAACGCGAGCCCCGTCGAGCCGCCGGTGAAATACAGTGCGCCGACGTCGCGCGGCGCGACACCCGCCAGCCGCACCGTCTCGCGCGCGGCATCGACGATGCGGGCGGTGTCGTCGCGGCTCGCATCGACGAGGCGCTCGGCATCGAACGCGATCTGCAGATCCTCTTCCACGTCGTTCAGGTCGATCATCGTCTCCCCGCCCGCCGCGACGCCGATCTTCGCTTCCTCCGCGCGCGCCATCAACGCATGCCCGAGCCGCTGCTCGACCACGCTCGTGAGCCGGTCGTACTGCTGCACATCGCGGTACAGATGCTTCATCAGCTTCAGCTCGCCGAGCCGCTTCGGCGTGTAGACCGTGTTGATCAGGTGCCAGGTCGCGAGATCGAAGTAGATCTTGTTCGGCAGCTCGCGCCCTTCGGGATCGAGCGAACGGTAGCCGAATGCGGGCAGGATCGCGGCCAGCTCGACACGCCGGTCGTAGTCGGTGCCCGCGACGTGCACGCCGTGGTGGGCCAGCACGTCGTCCTTGCGCTCGAGCCGCGCCATCCGCTCGGGCCCGACGCGCACCAGCGAGAAGTCGGACGTGCCGCCGCCGATGTCGGCGACGAGCACGAGGCGCTCCGCCTGCTGGCGCGACTCGTAGTCGAACGCGGCCGCGATCGGTTCGTACTGAAATTGAACGTCCGTGAAGCCGACCGATCGCGCGGCAGCCTCGAGCTGGTCCTGTGCAAGGCGGTCGGCGCGCGGATCGTCGTCGACGAAGAACACGGGCCGGCCGAGCACCGCACGACCGATCGGCGCAGCCGCGCGGGTTTCGGCCTTGTGCTTCAGGTGCGTCAGGAAGCGCGCGATGATGTCGGTGTACGCGATCGCGCTGCCGTCGCCGAGATCGGTCGTCGTTTCCGCGAGCGGCGAGCCGAGAATGCTCTTCATCGAGCGCATCAGCCGGCCGTCGAAACCGTCGATGTAGGAAGCCAGCGCCGCACGGCCGTATTCGACCGTCTCTTCGTCGTTGTTGAAGAAGATCGCGGTGGGCAGCGTCAGGTGGTCGCCCTCGACGGGCGCGAGGCGCATGCCATCGCCGTCGGGCAGCGCCACGGCGGAATTGGACGTGCCGAAATCGATCGCGCAGTAAGTCATGGGAAATTGCCGCAGCAGGGCCGGCGCGAAAACGGAAAGGACGGGCTTTTTAACATGAAGCCCGCGGGATCACAACCGGGGCCGGCCACCGGTGCCGCGCAGCGGGCCCCGGTGGCGACGGCGCGCAGACGGGCGCGCCGGGAAGACAGGCGGACGGGATGCGCGACGCAGTTCCCTCCAGGCAGGTCAGGCCGCCGCGTCGAAGCCCTTCTTCCACGCGCCCGCATAGACGACCTCGCCGATCGCATGACGCGTGCGCGGCGCCTTCTCGCGATCGCGCAGCACGGGATCGAGCTTGTCGACGTTGCCGTAGTGGCCGAGCGAGATGATCGCCGGAATCGCGACGTCGGCCGGAATCGCAAACGCGTCGCGGAACGCCTTCGCGTCGAAGCCGCTCATCTGGTGGGCGGCCAGGCCCAGCGCGTGCGCCTGCAGCACCAGCGACATCGCGGCGGCGCCCGCGTCGTACAGCGCGGTCGGTGCCGGTTCCCCCTTCGGCGTGAGCGTATGCGCGGTCACGGCGATCAGCACGGGCGCCGGCGCATTCCAGCCCTGGTTGAACGGCACCAGCGTCGCGAACGCGCGCTTGAATGCGTCTTCGTCCTGCGTGCGGTCGAATACGATGAAGCGCCACGGCTGCGCGTTGTACGCAGACGGTGCCCAGCGGGCAGCTTCGAGCACCGCGTGCAGATCGCCGGCGCTGACGGGTTCATCCGAATACGCGCGCGGGCTCCAGCGGCCCGCGATCAGATCGTGAATCGAAACAGTGGTGGGAGCAGGTTTGACGGACATGCGGATCCTCGCTGACATCGATGAAGGGGCGCGAACGCCTGGCGAACCGCAAGCATACCCGCTTGAGCCGATCCGCGCCCGATCCTGCCGAGCTATGCAAATCTCCGTGCGTGCATTGGCCGGCCGCCCGCCGCGCGGGCCGGCCGGACACTGCCGGCTTGCCGCGATCAGGCCGCCTGCGCAGCCGCGCGCGACGGGCCGCGGTTGATGCGCAGCACGATCAGCGCGCCGAAGATGCACAGCCCGCCCGAAATCATCGATGCGATCGTGTAGGTGCCGAGGCTCGCGCGCAGCAGCCCTGCGCCGAGCGCCGCGAATGCCGCGCCGAGCTGGTGGCCGGCGACGATCCAGCCGAACACGACCGGCGCCGCGGCCTTGCCGAACACGTCGGTCGCGAGCCGCACGGTCGGCGGCACGGTCGCGATCCAGTCGAGCCCGTAGAACATCGCGAACAGCGGCAGCCCGAAGAAATCGATCCCGAACGCATGCGGCAGGTAGATCAGCGACAGCCCGCGCAGCCCGTAGTACCAGAACAGCAGCACGCGATTGTCGTAGCGGTCGGACAGCCAGCCCGACAGCGTCGTGCCGAACAGGTCGAACACGCCCATCGCAGCGAGCAGCGATGCGCCCTGCACTTCCGTCATCCCGTAGTCGCTGCACATCGCGATCAGGTGCGTGCCGACGTAACCGTTGGTGCTCGCGCCGCAAATGAAGAAGCTGAAGAACAGCAGCCAGAAATCGCGCGAGCGGCTCGCCGTCAGCAGCGTACGGAACGCGACCGCGAGCGGGTTCTCCTTGGTCGCATCGGGCGCGGGCGGCGCATCGGCCGGCTCGCCGTAAGGGCGCAGCTGCACGTCGGCCGGCCGCTCGGGCAACAGGAACGCAACGAGCGGAATCACGATCGCGGCCGCCACCGCGACGACCAGCACGACCGGCCGCCAGCCGTGGCGCTGCGCGATCGCCGCGAGCATCGGCAGGAACACGAGCTGGCCGGTGGCCGTGCTCGCGGTCAGGATCCCCATCACGAGGCCGCGCCGCGCATGGAACCAGCGCGTAACGAAGGTCGCGGACAGCGTCAGCGCGACGACACCCGTCGAGCAGCCGACCATCAGGCCCCAGATCACCACCATCTGCCAGCTCTGCGTCATCATCGACGACAGCGCGACGCCCGCGCTCATCGTCACGAGCGCGGTGAGGATGGTCGGGCGCAGCCCGAAGCGCTGCATCGCGGCGGCCGCGAACGGGCCGGTCAGGCCATACAGCGCGATGTTCACCGAGATCGCCAGCGAAATCGCCGCGCGGCTCCAGCCGAGTTCGCGTTCGAGCGGCACCATCAGCACGCTCGGCGTCGCGCGCGTGCCGGCGGCCGCCAGCAGGATCAGGAATACCACCGCCGCCGCGAGCCATCCGTAGTGGAAGCGCCCGCCGATTCGTGTCACCGCCCAGTTCATCTTCGCGTTCTCCAGTTGGCGGCGCCGGCGCCTCCGCGCCCGCTCCGCCCCACCCAGCCAGGCCACCTCCGCCGCACGCTGCATCGGCTGACCCGGGCCGACGCTTGGCATTTGTCTGTCGATCCGATCGGCATTGTTACCGACCGGTCACAAGTGTGTTGCGATCGTAGTGACCAATCGGTAACATGTCAAGCAATCCAATATGCAGTCGAGGGTCATCATGTCGGGCATCGAGATCGCCAAACCGCCGGCGCGCCGTACGCGCCGGCCGATCGACGGCGCCACCGCGCAGGAGCACCTGCTGCGCGCCGCCGAGGAGCTGTTTTACAGGGAAGGCGTTCGGACGGTGGGCGTCGAGGCGGTCGTGGAACGCGCGGGCGTCAACAAGATGAGCCTGTATCGGCAGTTCTCGTCGAAGGACGACCTGATCCTCGCGTATCTGGAGCGGATGGATGCGTGTTTCTTCGAGCGTCTCGACACAAGCACCGCGAAGCATCCGGGCCAGCCGAAGGCGCAACTGATCCAGTATTTCGTCGACCTGGCCGAGCGCGCGACGCAGAAGGACTATCGCGGCTGCCCGTTCGTCAACGTCGCGGCGGAGTTTCCGGATGCATCGCACCCGGCGCGTGAGCGCGTCGCGCAGAACAAGGAACAGTTGATGAAGCGGCTCGTCGCGCTTTGCGAAGGCGCCGGCGCGCGGCAACCGCAGGCGCTCGCCGATGCGCTCGCGCTGGTGGTCGAGGGTATCTACGCGGCGAGCCAGACCTATCGGCACGGCGAAACGCCGATCGGCACCGCGCCCGCGCTCGTCACGCAATTGATCGAAGCCGCGTGCGCGTGACGGGCCGCGCGCGTCCGCACCCTGCGCGCCCGCTACAATGCGGCCCTCGCCGCCCTTCCGCCCGACTGGTTTCACGATGACCGACACCCGCCCCGAATCGCACGACGACATCCTCGCCGCCACGCGGCACTGGCTCGCGCGCGCGGTGATCGGGCTCAATCTGTGCCCGTTCGCGAAAAGCGTCTACGTGAAGGAACAGGTGCGCTACGCGATCAGCGAAGCCACGACGCTCGAAGACGCGCTCGCCGAACTCGAAACGGAACTGCGCGCGCTCGACGCGGCCGACCCGCAGCAGGTCGACACGACGCTCTTGATCTTCCCGCATGCGTTCGCCGATTTCGTCGACTACAACGATGCGCTGTTCTTTGCCGACCGCCTGGTGCGGCAACTGCGGCTCGACGGCGTGCTGCAGATCGCGAGCTTCCACCCGCACTACCGGTTCGAAGGCAGCGAGCCCCACGACATCGAGAACTACACGAACCGCGCGCCGTATCCGATCCTGCACCTGCTGCGCGAGGACAGCATCGCGCGCGCGGTCGACGCGTTCCCGGACGCGTCCGCGATCTACGAAAGGAATCAGGAAACACTGCGCCGCCTCGGCCACGACGGCTGGCGCGAATGGATGCGCCGGCCGGGCGACGACGTCTGACGCGGCGTGCAACGTGCGGCGTGCAACGTGCGCCGCGTGGCGCACCGCCCGCCCGCGCGTCAGCCTTCGGCCGGCTCCGCGACCTCGCCGCCCGCCGCCGCGGCTTCCGGCACGAAGAAACGTGCGTTCAGCTCGGCAAGCCCGAACATCCCCAGGATCTCGTTCAGCCGCTCGCCGGGCCGCCGACGCGGCAGGTTCTTGTACTGCGCGATGATCAGCTCGTTCTTCATCGAATGCTCCCAGCCGACCAGCTCGGTCACGCTGACCTGGTAGCCGTGCGCTTCGAGCTGCAGGCAGCGCAGCACGTTGGTGATCTGGCTGCCGAATTCGCGCGTATGCAGCGGATGCCGCCACACTTCCGTCAGCGCGTTCGCGAGCGATTTGCCCTTGTTCTTGCGCAGCACGCCCGCGACTTCCGCCTGGCAGCACGGCACGAGCACGATGTGCTGCGCGCGCTTCGCGAGCGCGAAGCGGATCGCGTCGTCGGTCGCCGTGTCGCACGCATGCAGCGCGGTGACGACGTCGACCGTTTCGGGCAGCTTCGGCGACGTGATCGAATCGGCAACCGACAGGTTCAGGAACGACATGCCGCCGAACCCGAGCCGCGCGGCGAGCTCGGCCGAACGCGTGACCAGTTCCTCGCGGGTCTCGATCCCGTACACGTGCGACGCAAATGCCGCCGTGCCGTGCCCCGGCTGCTGCTTGAAGAACAGGTCGTACAGGATGAAGCCGAGATACGACTTGCCGGCGCCGTGATCGACGAGCGTCACGCTGCCGCGGTCGGCCTGCACACCGGCAAGCAGCGGCTCGATGAACTGGAACAGGTGATAGACCTGTTTCAGCTTGCGGCGGCTGTCCTGGTTCAGCTTCCCGTCGCGGGTGAGGATGTGCAGTTCCTTCAGCAGCTCGACGGACTGCTCCGGGCGGATTTCGTGGGTCTTGTTCGACATCGTGAAGCGGCGCCGGGCCACGGTCGGCAGACCACGGCCCGGCGGCGGGAATTCGTGAGGAATGGCGATAGTTTACCGAAAATGCGCGGTCAGGCTCGTGCGCCGAGCCGCCAGAGCGACGTGACCTCGGCGCGGCGTGCCGCGTGCAGCGGATCGTCGGCGTCGGCGGACTTCGGGTGTGCGGGGCGGATGTCTTCGCGGCCGAGCACGACGAGGCCGGCTTCGTCGATCCACTGCAGCAGGGTGTCGCGCGGCCGCAGGCCGAGATGCTCGGCGAAATCGGACAGGATCAGCCAGCCTTCGCCGCCCGGTTCGAGATGGTCGGCGAGCCCCGCGAGGAAACCGCGCAGCATGCGGCTGTCGGGATCGTAGACCGCGTATTCGATCGGTGCGCTCGGACGGGCCGGCACCCACGGCGGGTTGCAGACGACGAGCGGCGCACGGCCGGCCGGAAACAGATCCGCCTCGACGACCTCGACGCGGCCCGCGTGGCCCAGCCGCTCGACGTTCTCGCGCGCACAGGCGAGCGCCCGCGGATCCTGATCGGTCGCGACGATGCGCTCGACGCCGCGCGACGCCAGCACGGCCGCGAGCACGCCGGTGCCCGTGCCGATGTCGAACGCGAGCGACGTCGCCGGCAGCGGCGCGCGCGCGACGAGTTCGACGTATTCGCCGCGCACCGGCGAGAACACGCCGTAGTGCGGATGGATCGGCGCGCCGCCCAGCGCCGGGATCGGCACACCCTTCTTGCGCCATTCATGCGCGCCGACGAGGCCCAGCAGCTCGCGCAGCGACACGACCGACGGTGCGCCGCCCGGGCCGTACGCTTCCTCGCACGCGGCGCGCACGTCGGGCGCGCGGCGCAGCGGGATCGTGTAGTCGGCATCGAGCGGGATCAGCAGCATCCCGAGCGTGCGGGCGCGCTGCGACTGCGCGAGACGATGCAGGTTGAATGCGTCGACGCCCACCGCGGCCTTCGCCTTCTTCGGCTTGCGTTCGACACGGCGCGCCATCGCCTGCACGAGCTGGCGCGCATTCTGGAAGTCGCCCTGCCAGACGAGCGCGGTGCCCTCGCAGGCCAGACGGTAGGCCGCGTCGGCGGTGAGACGGTCGTCGGCGGGCACCGCGCGCTTCGGCGGCTGCACGCCGGCTTCGGAGCGCCAGCGCACGGCATGTTCGGCGCCGTCGGCGTCGGTCCAGTGGAAAACGGGGAAATCGGTCACGCGAGCTCGGCTACGGTTGGCTTCAGACAGGCGGCGCGACAGACGCGCGCCGCGCGGACCACACCATACCGCGCTTTGCCCGCGCGGCAAAGCGCGGGCGACCGCCCCGACCGCCACCCGCGCGATGCTCGCGGCGTGTTGGCGCTGACTGGCCGGTCAGCTCTGGTCGTCGAGCGCGGCGTCCGGCGCGTTCTGCTTCACCGACGCGATGCCGTTCTCGCGGCTCGCTTCGGCCTTGTACAGCTCGCTCGTGCCGATGATCTCGTGATTGCCGGCCTTCAGGTTGAACATGAACTGGCCGTTGCTCGCGGTCTTGCGCTCGTAGCGCGCGTCGTCCGGCGCGTTCTTGCGCACCGACGCGACGCCGTTTTCCGCCGACGCCTTGGTCTTGTACAGCTCGCTGCGCAGAATGATCTCGCCGTTGGCGGCCTTCAGGTGGAACAGGAACTGCCCGTCGCTCGCTTTCTTGATGACGAATTTCGCTGCCATGGTGCCCTCTCGAAAAAGTCGCCCGGCCCTCCGGACTGAGGCAGTCTAAACGCGATTGACGCGCAAGACGTAAGGCACGTGAAGCTCGATCGTCAGGAATCGTCAGACGGCGCCGCGATCGCGGCGCTTCGTCCAGCCCGGCATCCGGCATCCCGCATCGCGCCGGCATCGTCTACCCGCCCCACCCCGGCATCGCGGGCATGCGCAGCGTGCCCGCATCGCTGAAGCGCACAGTGCCGAGCACGCCGCCCGCGAGCCGGCCGCGCAGCGCATACGGCAACTCGCCGCTGGCAGCCGCGCCGGGCAGGTTCCACGCCTGCCGCGCGGCGGCGAACGCCGACACGGAAACCGGCACGTCGAGCACGGCCTCGCCGAAGCGCGGCACGACGCCCGAGCGGTCGCTCACGCCGCTCGCGAACGGCGTGCCGTTCAGGTCGAGCGCCACCGAGATGCCGTCGTATTCGATCGGCGTGTCGTTCGGGTTCTGCACGCGCAGCTTCAGGTTGAAACGCATCTCGAGGCCCTGCCCGACGAGCGGGTCGAGCCCGGCGACCGACACGCGCACGGAATCGCGCGTGAGCCCCGCGCAGCCGCCGAGCAGGAGCACGGCGGCGAACAGCAGCAGCACGGCGCGCAGCGGCGCGATTCGGAACAGGGTTCGTGGCATGGGGGCCTCCTCGCGGCAATCGGTGAGCGGATCGTCGCTGCATTGTACCGAGCGCGCCCCGCACACCGGGTTTCGTAGTTTTCGCGGCCGCACCGGATCGTTAATAGATTAAAACTACGAAAATACCAGCCAAACGGAAAGCGCATTAATGCTTTCCAGCATTCAATGAAGCGCGGCAAATTCAATAGATGCAATTTCTAAATTTTTCGTTTCCTTTACCTAAAACCATCAAGTATATTTACGCATCCTTCGAGCAAGCCGACAAAGCTTGAAGCCGCATGACGGCGATTTTACGGAACGGCGACACGCCTTCCTGCCATCCTGCGGCCCGGCCCGGCCAGCCCCGTAGGTCGTCGGTTCAAGGGAATCGCGCGCCCGCGCAGGGCGCGCGGCTCCGTGTCGTGCGCGCGAAATCAACTCAGTACAACACGCGCCCGGCCATTTTGAACCGGCAAGTTAACCGACATCCGGAAATCCAGAGGGGGCAGTAAACCATGATTACCTTCACGTAGTCGGCCGCCGTCTTTTCGAATAATCCGTCATTGGCATTTTCATCGCTGTTGATTAACGGCGAGGGGATTGTTTTTGCCGGCGTTTTCGCAGCACTGAACGATTCTTTCAACAATCGAGGTTTCAGTCATGTCGATCGATATTCGCAAGATGCGTTATCTGCCGCTCGTCGCCGCGCTCGCACTCGCCGGGTGCGGCGGTGACGACGGCGGTGCAGGCTCCGCTTCCGCGCTCAGCTCCGCCGGCGCGCCGCACTCGGGCTCGTCGCCCACCGTCAACGCGCCGCCGAGCGCATCCAACGTCGACAAGAGCGTGTCGCCTGTCGAGTTGCCGGACACCGTGGTGCCCGTGAACTACCGGCTGTGGTTCCGCCCGAACGACGCGCTGAACGCGTTCGACGGCCGCGCCGACGTCGAGATCAAGGTGCTGAAGCCGGTCAACAACATCGTGATCGCCGGCCACCGGATCAAGTTCACGAACGGCCGCATCACGCTGCAGCCGGGCAACATCCAGCTGATCGCGACGCCGCAGGACAAGGGCGACTTCTACCAGCTGCGCCCCGTGAGCGGCACGATCTCGCCGGGCAACTATTCGCTGCACATGGAATGGTCGGGCATCATCAACTTCAAGTCGTATGACGATCCGGGCACGAAGACGGGCGGCAGCTGCGGCGACGATCCGTATCCGGGCTGCTCGGCCGCGGAAGGCGTGTTCCGCGTCGACCTGAAGGGCACCGACGGCAAGACGAGCGGCGCGATCCTCACGCAGGGCGAAACCAACCTGTCGCGCCAGTGGTTCCCCGGCTGGGACGAGCCGGCGTTCCGCCCGACCTATGAAGTGACGGCCGAAGTGCCGTCGAACTGGCGCGTCGTGTCGAACGCGGCCGAGAAGCCGTCGACCAACGTCGGCGGCGGCTACAAGCTCGTGCAGTTCGAGAAGACCCCGCCGATGCCGTCGTACCTGCTGTTCTTCGGCGGCGGCCTGTTCGACACCTATGAAGACGACTTCACGAGCCCGCTGCCGGGCGGCAAGGGCGGCCTGCACCTGCGCGTGTTCACGCCGCCGGGCATGAGCGACTGGGCGAAGCCGGCGATGGACCGCACCAAGCAGGCGCTCGACTTCTACTACCGCTACACGGGCATTGCGCTGCCGCTCACGAAGTTCGACACGGTGGCCGCGAACGATGCGTTCAAGGAGCAGAAGGACCTGAACTTCGGCGGGATGGAGAACTGGGGGTCGATCCTCGAGTTCGCCGACGACATCCTGCCGCAGCCGGGCCAGCCGATGTCGCACTACGGCAACGAGGTGCTGACGCACGAAGTCGCGCACCAGTGGTTCGGCGATCTCGTCACGACCGACTGGTGGGACAACGTGTGGCTCAACGAGTCGTTCGCGACGTTCTTCGAGACGAAGACGACGATCCAGTTCTTCCCCGACGAGTTCAGCTGGCTCGACCAGGTGAAGAACAAGTACCGCGTGATCAATCGTGACATCGGCCCGAACGCCTTCCCGGTCGCGCCGAACTTCAACGGCTGGGCATCGAACGACTTCGTGCTGAGCGCCAGCGCGTTCACGTACGACAAGGGCGGCCACGTGCTGAAGACGCTCGAGAACTATCTCGGCGAACAGACGCTGCGCAAGGGTTTGCAGCAGTACCTCGTCGACTACTCGTTCGGCAACGGCACACCGAAGCGCCTGTGGGATGCGCTGTCGAAGGAAAGCGGCCAGGCGATCGGCGCGATCGGCGACAGCTACGTCCGCCAGACCGGCGTGCCGCTGATCTCGCTCGACACGCAATGCGACCTGACGAAGAACCAGACGGTCGTCACGCTGAAACAGCAGCCGTTCCCGAACAAGAACGCGTATCCGGGCCTGCAGTGGACGGTGCCGATCACGCTCGCGTACGGCCAGGGTCTCGCGAAACGCACGACGCTCGCGCTGAAGGATACGCAGACGCAAACGCGGATCGACGGCTGCACGGGCGTGGTGGCCGACCCGAGCGGGCTCGACTACTACGTCGTGAACTACAGCGACGCGGCCTGGAGCGGGCTGCTCACGCAGGTCAACGGCTCGACCGATCCGGTGCTGCTCGCGAACCTGAAGAGCGAAGCCGCGCTGCTCGTCGCGAACAACCTCGCCCCGGCATCGCGCTCGACGTCGATCGGCTCGGTCGCATCGCCTGCTGCGATGAAGCTGCGCCAGACGCCGACCTTCGGCGGCATCGAACCGGTGACGAAGGAACGCCCGGCACTGCAATACCAGGGCCTCTTCAAGCCGCGCAAGGTAGTCACGCAGTAACGGTGCGCGCCCGGCCGGTGCCGCGCAGCCTGCGGCGGCCGGCCGGCGTACCGGTTTCTCCGACCTTTGACGGGCCTCGCGTGCGAGGCCCTTTTTCATGCCCGGCGTGCGTCGGGCCCGGCGACACGTCGCCGGCCGTCGCCCGCCGTCGTCGTCACGCCCACGCGGCATCCCACGCCGGCTGCGCGAACCACGTCGCGAGGAACGCGACGAGCCGCGACGCGCGTGCGGTGCCGCGCGCCGGCTGGCGCAACACGTGGATCGTCGCCGGCTCGGGCGCCGCCGCGAACTGCGGTAGCACCGCGCGCAAGCGGCCATCGCGCAACGCGTCCCCCGCGAGCCAGGTCGGCAGGTGCGCGAGACCGAGCCCGTCGATCGCGGCTTCGAGCAACGCTTCCGAATGATTGCTGCGAAACCGCGGCTGCGCCGGCGCGTGACGGCGCTCGCCGAAGCGCCACGCGCCCGGCGGCGGCACCCCGTGCCAGGCGAGGCAGTCGTGCCCGGCGAGCGCGTCGGGCGTATCCGGCTCGCCGCGCCGCGCCAGATACGCCGCGCTCGCGCACAGCACGCGCCGCTGCGGCGCCAGCACGGTTGCGACGAGGCGCGTGTCCTCGAGCGGGCCGATGCGCACCGCGAGATCGACATCGGAGCCGAGCCGCGCGCCCTGCAGATCGACCATGCTGTCGGTCAGCACGAGGTCGACCTGCAGCGCCGGATGACGCTGCATGAACGCGGCCAGCGCGGCCACCAGATGCCGCCGGCCGAACGGCGCCGGACAGTCGACGCGCAGCAGCCCGCTCGGCTCGTCGTGCTGGCTGTGCAGGTCTTCCTGCAGGCCGCGCAGCTCGGCCAGCATCCGCGTCGCGCGCCCGTACAGCAACTGCCCGGCCTCGGTGGGCCGCAGCGCATGCGTGGTGCGATGCAGGAGGCGGATGCCGAGCTGTGTCTCGAGCCGGTCGATGCGCCGCGTGACCGACGACGCGGCGACGCCCAGCCGGCGGGCGGCCGCCGAGAAGCTCTGCTGGTCGACCACGTCGACGAACAGCGCCAGGTGCGGGGAAAGGAAATCGTCCATTCGGTGCCTTCGGATTTGGCTATGCGTTCATCGCAAAACAATCATCCGCTTTTGCGGGTTTCCGCGTCAAACCGGGCCGACTAGACTGCGTTCATCCATTTCACTCGCTGCACGCCCCGCCCCACCGGGCCGCGCGGCAGCCAACCGCCACGGAGATCACCATGCGCAGCATCCGCTTCGACGCCCCCGCCGCCGACATCGAGTCGCTCGACGCGCGGGTCAGGGAAATCGACACGCCCGTACCGGCCGACGGCCAGATGCTGATCGAGGTGCACGCGGCCGGCGTGAACCCGAGCGACGTGAAGGCCGCGCTCGGCCGCATGCCGCACGCGGTGTGGCCGCGCACGCCCGGGCGCGACTGGGCCGGCATCGTGCGCAGCGGCCCGGAAGGCTGGATCGGCGCGCCGGTGTGGGGCTCGGGCGGCGATCTCGGCGTCGGCCGCGACGGCTCGCATGCGCAATGGCTCGTGCTCGACGCGGCATTGGTGCGCCGCAAGCCCGCCGTGCTGACGCTCGACGAAGCGGCCGGCGTCGGCGTGCCGTTCGTCACCGCCTACGAGGGCTTGCGCCGCGCCGGCATGCCGACGGCCGGCGACGTCGTGCTCGTGTTCGGCGCGAACGGCAAGGTCGGCCAGGCCGCGATCCAGCTCGCGACCGCGCACGGCGCGACCGTGATCGGCGTCGAGCGCAGCGCCGGCGGCTATCGCGGCCATGCATCGGGCGACGTGCACATGATCGACGCGTCGAAAGAACCGGTGGCCGACGCGGTGCGCGCGGCGACCGGCGGCCGCGGCGCGGACATCGTCTACAACACGGTCGGCAGCCCGTACTTCGAAGCGGCGAACGCGTCGATGGCGATCGGTGCACGGCAGATCTTCATCTCGACGATCGAGCGCAGCGTGCCGTTCGACATCTTCGCGTTCTATCGCGGCCAGCACACGTTCGTGGGCGTCGATTCGCTGCAGCTCGGCGGCGCCGCGGTCGCGCAGATCCTCGACACGCTCGCGCCCGGCTTCGGCAACGGCACCCTGCGCCCGTTCCCGATCGGCGACGACTACGTCTATCCGCTCGAGCGCGCGCACGAGGCGTATCGCGCGGTGCTGGCCGGCGCGCGCGAGCGCGTCATCCTCAAACCCTGACGCCGGATCACACGGGAGACCGCCATGACGGATTACGTGACTTCGCTCGCGGTGGGCCTCGGCGTCGGCGTGTTGTATGCGCTGCTGCACGTGCGCTCGCCGGCCCCGCCGCTCGTCGCGCTCGTCGGGCTGCTTGGAATGGTGATCGGCGAACGCGCGATCGCGCTGTTGCGCTGACGGGTCGATGCCGCTAGCGGTCGTCGCGCCGGCGGAATGCCCACCACGCGGCGAGTGCCGTGAAGCCCGCCACGAGCAGCACCATCAGCCAGAAGCCGTGCTTGTTCTCCGAGAACGGCACGCCGCCGACATTCATCCCGAAGAAGCCGGCAACGATGTTGATCGGCAGCGCGATCACGGTCACGAGCGTCAGCGTGAACAGCGTCCGGTTGTTCTGCTCGTCGAGACGCGAGCCGATCTCTTCCTGAAGCAGCTTGATCCGCTCGTTGAGCCCGGCCAGGTCGGCGAGCACCAGCGAAAACTCTTCGGTCGACTCGCGCAGCTCCTGCACGTCTTCCACGTGCAGCCACGCGGGCGGTTTCGCGAGCAGCCGGAAGATCGACCCGGGCTCGGGCGCGAGCATGCGCTGCAGGCGCGTCAGCGTGCGGCGCATCGCGCCGAGCTCGATGCGGCTCGACGTGAGCCGCTGCGACAGGAAGCGGTCCTCGATGCGATCGACGTCGACACTCGTGCGCCGCATGATCTGGATCAGCAGGTCGGCCTGGTCGCGCAGCAGGTGCACGAGCAGTTCCGCCGGCGACCGGAACTGCTCGCCGTCGCGCACGCACGCGCGCAGCGTATCGACCGAACGCAGCGGCTTGAGCCGCGCGGTGACCATGATGCGCCGCTCGACGTGGACGAACAGCGTCGCGATCTCCGACGGCGTCAGTTCGAGGTTGAACATCACGTCGTTGACGATCGCGCGCAGTGCGCCGTCTTCCTGCTCGATGCGCGTCGAGCGCGACCCTTCGTGAAGGAATTCGAAGAAGCTGTCGGGCAGACCGAGATGCGTGCGCATCCAGCGCTCGCTCGCGCCGTGCGCGAGATTGAAGTGCAGCCAGACGAAATCGTCCGACGCGCCATCGTGCTCGCGGCACGAGCGCAGCCACGCGGCGGCCGTGTCGGCATCGAGCGTCGCGCCGGATCCGCCCGGATCGAAGCGGAATCCGCACACCATGCCGGACGTATCGGCGCCGTAAGTCTGTACGATCAGGTCCATCGTGTCGAAGGTCGTGCGGCGCGCCGCGCGCCGCGCATCGCGGGTCGCGAGCCCGCGCCGGAAAAGGAAAGGAAACGTATGCCCGACGGGCGTGACGCGCCGGTGACAGCGTCACGCCGCATCATACCGGCCGATTCCGCGCCCCAAAAGCAACGCGCCGCCCAACGGGCGGCGCAGGTGCAGCAGGCCGGCAAACGCGAGACGCGTTACTGCCGCGTCTCCGACTGCGCGGCGCTCGGGCACGCGGGATCCTTGCCCCAGTGACCTTCGCAGACGCGCCAGCGGCACAGTTGATCCTCGAAGAAACCGCGCTCCGAGCATTCCTTCACGCGCGATGCCAGCGAGCCGGCCGTCGCGGCCGTCTTGGTCGGCACGGCCTGCGCCTTCTGCGCGGCGAGTTTCTTGTCGGCGGGCTTCGTGCGCGCGACGAGCGCCGCGAGCAGATCCGCATCCGGATCGTCCTTCCCGGCCGCCTTCGCACTGCGGGTCGGCGTCGCGTCGCGACGCTTCTTCGCCTGCGCGAGCTCGGCCTGCTGTTCCTTGCGATGCTTGCGGGCCTCGGCCTTTGCGTCAACCTTGGCATCGGCCTTCGTGTCGGTCTTGCCGTGCGCCGCGACCTTCGCGTTCTTCGCTGCGTCGGCCTTCGCGGTCTTGGTCGCAGCAGCAGCAGCGGCGGCCGCGCCGGCCGTGCCCGATGCATCGTCGGCGCCGTTGGCGAGCGCGCGCGACAGGCGGCTGTTGTCCGCGGCGGACGCGGACGATGCGGAAGCAACGGTTCGGGAAGCTGCGTCGTCGTTGACGATCGTGGCCGGCTGCGCGGCGGATGCCGCATTTTGCGCGACCTGCACGGCAGCGTCGCTGGCCGCTGCGGCCTTCGCCGGCGCGGCGGCCGCGGGTGCGGCCTCGGCCGTGACGGCGGCGGCCTGCTCGCCCGAATGCTGCATGCGCCATGCGCCCCAGCCACCGACGGCAACCACCAGTGCAACGACGGCCGCGATCGGCGCCTTCAGCGAACGGCGCGGCGGTTCGGCCGGCGGCGTGACACGTCCTTCCAGATTCGCGAGAATGCGCGACTGCTGAGCTCCGTCGCCTGCCGGTTTGGTATCGGACAGCAGGCTGGGCGGAGTTTTCGAATTTGAATTTTCCGGCGCACTCATTCAGCGTCTCATTGAATCCTGGTTTAATTCACCGCGATAATATAGCCCGGCCTCTCGAAGCAGCCTGATTCTAAGAGCAAGCATTGCAAAACACAATCAATTCCAATTTCCGGGGATTTCGTTGATTGCCGTCGCACTCGTCGCCTATTTCGCCCTTGCCGTAGCAGTTGCGGCACTGTTGCTTTTACCGGGTATCCGCGCGACCGTTTTCGAATCCGTCGCCCAGTTTCACGGCCGTCTAACACGCCGTGCGAACGATCGCGCCGCGCGTACGCGAAGTCAGATTGTTAAATCGGCAAGCGTTACGCGAGGCGCTTTAAACGATGTGCAAAATTTACTGGTTCGGCGGCGCTTGATGATTATGGTATCGGCAGGTATTCTTGCGACGCCGCCATTGGTCGCCATTGCGTTACGCGGCCGGCAATTGTTCCAGTACGACGACACGGCGCGCGTGCCCGACGAGAAGATCGCCGCCCTGCTGCAGGGCGAACAGCTCGTACCGCCCCCGCCGCTGCCGCCGGAAGTCTTCGCCACCAAGGAAGTCGAACAGGTACGTCCGGCGCTGAAGGATGCGAGCCGCGACTGGAACCTGCTGGATCCGGATTTCCGTACGCGTTTGCTGCTGGTCTACAAGATCATGCACGAACAATATGGATATGAAATGGCGTTGCTGGAAGGTTACCGGAGCCCGGAACGGCAGAACCGGCTGGCGGCAATGGGCGGCAACGTGACCAACGCGGCGGCCTTCCAGAGTTATCACCAATTCGGGCTGGCGGCCGACAACGCATTCCTGCGCGACGGCAAGCTGGTCATTTCCGAGAAAGATCCGTGGGCGATGCGCGGCTACCAGTTGTACGGCCAGGTCGCCGAACAGGTTGGCCTGACCTGGGGGGGCCGCTGGAAAATGATGGATCTCGGGCACGTGGAATACCATAAACCCGGTTTTAAACTGGGACGCGGCAGCTAGCCAGGGCTGCCGGACAGGAAATAATGAGGGCGGCATGGGGCTTTTTAATATCCCGGCAGGAAACGATATGGGCGGCGCAAAAAATCATGCATTCCGGTGCGCGATTTTTTCCGGCCGCCGCTTCCGTTTTAAATCTCACAGCGTCCTTTCGTTAATGCGCGCGCCTTCTCCGATGCCGCGGGCGCATTGATGCCAGCCCCCTTCATCCCGTTTGACAGCATGGCGACACATCGCGGCGCCACCCTTGCCGCTCGACGCGCCTGCGTCGCCTCACCGAATCGCACCGGAACCTGAACGTCCTATGCAACGCATCCTCAACGTGCTGACTCATCCGCGTACGCTCTCGATCGTCGGGATCGTCGCGCTAGCGGCCATCCTCTTCATCGTCGCCGACATGCTCCAGCTGCCGCTCCTGTGGGCGGCGATCGCGTTCGCGGCGATCCTCGCGCTGTGGCTCGTCGTCGCGCTGTGGCGCCGCTGGCGCGTGAAGCGCGCGAACCAGCAGCTCGGCCAGGTGCTGGAGGAGCAGGCGGAAACCGGCAAGATCGCCGCGCCCGCCGCCGCCGCGCTCGCCCCCGACGCGAAGACGGCCGACCTCGACGTGCTGCGCACGCGCCTGTCGGACGCCGTGAAGACGATCAAGACGTCGAAGATCGGCCAGGTATCGGGCGGCTCCGCGCTGTACGAACTGCCGTGGTACATCGTCATCGGCAACCCGGCCGCGGGCAAGAGCAGCGCCGTGCTCAATTCCGGCCTGCAGTTCCCGTTCGCGGACAAGAACAGCGCCGTGATCCACGGCATCGGCGGCACGCGTAACTGCGACTGGTTCTTCACGACCGAAGGGATCCTGCTCGACACGGCCGGCCGTTATTCGGTGCACGAGGAAGATCGCAGCGAATGGCTCGGCTTCCTCGGCCTGCTCAAGCGCTACCGCCCGAAGGCGCCGATCAACGGCATCATCGTCACCGCGAGCATCGCCGAACTCACCGGCAACCGCCCCGAATTCGCGATCAACCTCGCGAAAAACCTCCGCCAGCGCGTTCAGGAGCTGACGGAGAAGCTCGAGGTGTTCGCGCCGGTCTACGTGATGTTCACGAAGGCCGACCTGATCACCGGCTTCACCGAATTCTTCAGCAGCAGCGACAAGCACGAGTACGACCGCGTGTGGGGCGCCACCCTGCCCTACGAACCCGACGACAAGCGCGACGTGGTCGCGCAGTTCGACACGCACTTCGAGGAACTGTACGAAGGGCTGAAGGAAATCAGCGTCGCGCAGCTGTCGCTGTCGCGCGGCAACCAGCTGTCGCCGGGCCAGTTGAGCTTCCCGCTCGAATTCTCGACGATCAAGCCGTCGCTGCGCGCGTTCCTCGCGACGCTGTTCGAGAACAACCCGTTCCAGTACAAGCCGATCTTCCGCGGCTTCTACTTCACCAGCGCCTTGCAGGAAGGCGAAACCAACAGCGCGGCCGCGCAGCGCATCGCGCAGCGCTTCGGCCTCGACGGCAGCGCGCTGCCGAAGCCGCACAGCGCATTCTCGAAGAACGGCTTCTTCCTGCGCGACCTGTTCTCGAAGGTGATCTTCGCGGACCGCCAGACGGTGCGGCAGTTCGCGAGCCCGACCAAGACCCGGTTGCGCTACGCGACCTTCTTCGGCTTCGTCGCGGCGCTCGCGCTCGCGCTGGGCGGCTGGACCTGGTCGACGATCGGCAACCAGCAGCTCGTCGCGAACGTGCAGGCCGACCTCGACAACGTCACGCGCCTGCAGCAGGGCCGCAACGACCTGCAGTCGCGCCTGCAGGCGATGGACATCCTCGAAGACCGGATCGAGCAGCTCGAGCAGTTCCGCCGCGACAAGCCGGTCTCGGTGTCGCTCGGCCTGTACCAGGGCGACCGTCTCGAGCAGCACCTGCTGACCGAGTATTACAACGGCGTGCGCCAGATCCTGCTGGCCCCCGTGTCGCAGAATCTCGCGTCGTTCATGAAGGACGTGAACGCGCACCCCGAGCAGCTCGTGCCGATGACGCGCCCGCCCGAATCGGGCGCCGTGCAGGGTGGCGCGATTCCGGTCTCGACGAACGCGGCAGGCGCCGCGCCGCAGGCCGGTGCCGCACTGGCCGCGTCCGGCACCGCGCCGGCCGCCGCGCAACAGCCGGCCGCTCCGCAGGGCGGCCTCTACAGCGACGCGTCGCCGACCAACGTGCAGGACGCGTACAACGCGCTCAAGACGTACCTGATGCTGTCCGACAAGCGTCACGTCGAACAGGCACACCTGACCGACCAGCTCGCCCGCTTCTGGCGCGGCTGGCTCGAGACGAATCGCGGCAACATGCCGCGCGACGAGATGATCAAGAGCGCCGAGCGCATGATCTCGTTCTACCTGTCGCGCGTGAACGACGACGACTGGCCGATGATCGACGCGAACCTCGCGCTCGTCGACCAGACCCGCGAGAACCTGCGCCGCGTCGTGCGCGGCATGCCGGCCCGCCAGCGCGTGTACGAGGAAATCAAGGCGCGCGCGTCGACCCGCTTCGCGCCGATGACCATCGCCCGCATCGTCGGCGACGGCAACCAGGGGCTCGTGGCAGGCAGCTACGCGATTCCGGGCACGTTCACGCGCGAAGCGTGGTTCGACTACGTGCAGCCGGCGATCCGCGACGCGGCGACCAAGGAACTGCAGGCGAAGGACTGGGTGCTGAACACGTCGACGCAGGACGACCTGACGCTCGAGGGCAGCCCCGAGCAGATCCAGAAGACGCTCGTCGGCATGTACAAGACCGAGTATGCGCAGCACTGGCAGAAGTTCATGCAGGGCATCGCCGTGCAGGGCTTCAGCAGCTTCGGCCAGGCCGTCGACGGGATGAACCGCCTCGGCGACCCGCAGGATTCGCCGATCCGCAAGATCCTCGAGACCGCGTACGACCAGACGTCGTGGGACAACCCGTCGCTCGCGAACGTGACGATCAAGAAGGCGCAGACGGGTGTCGTGAACTGGGTCAAGCAACTGTTCTCGCGCTCGCCGGCCGGCCAGGTGGCGGCCGCCAACATCGACATCAACGGCAATCCGGCCGAGGTGCCGATGGGTCCGATCGGCCAGGAATTCATCGGGCTCGCGCGGATCGTCGCGGTGCATGACGGCACGTCGATGCTCAAGGGCTACATGGAGTCGCTGTCGAAGGTCCGCACGCGCTTCAACGTGATCAAGAACCAGGGCGACCCGGGCCCGGGCGCGCGCCAGCTGATGCAGCAGACGCTCGACGGCAACGGTTCGGAACTCGCCGATTCGCTGAAGCTCGTCGACGAACAGATGCTGACCGGCCTCACCGATTCGCAACGCAAGTCGCTGCGTCCGCTGCTCGTGCGGCCGCTGATGCAGGCGTTCGCGGTCGTGATCCAGCCGGCCAGCGCCGAAGTCAACAAGGTGTGGAACGCGCAGGTCTACCAGCCGTTCCAGAACTCGCTCGCGACGAAGTACCCGTTCGCGGCGAGCGCGAAGGTCGAGGCCGGCGCCGGTGAAATCGCGCAGGTGTTCGGTCCGGACGGCTCGATCGCGAAGTTCGTCGGCACGACGCTCGGGCCGCTCGCGGTGCGCCGCGGCGACACCCTCGCCGCCCGCACGTGGGGCGACATGGGCATCGGCCTCACGCCGGACTTCACGAACGGCTTCGCGCGCTGGGTCGCGCCGCTCGCGGGCGGTGCGGCAAGCGGCGCGGCCGCGTCGTCCGAGCCGCAGACCGTGTTCCAGATCCTGCCGCAGCCGAGCACGGGCACGACGGAATACACGATCGCGATCGACGGCCAGCAACTGCGCTACCGCAACACGCCGCCGCAGTGGACCAACTTCGTGTGGCCGAACCCGCAGGGCTCGCCGGGCGCGACGCTGTCCGCGACGACCTTCGACGGCCGCACGGTGCAGCTCGTCAACGAGCCGGGCCGCTACGGCCTCGAGAAGCTGATCAACTCGGCGCAACGCAAGCGCCGTCCGGACGGCACCTTCGACCTGACGTGGGCGCAGGGCAACGTGAACGTGTCGGTGACGATGCGCATCATCAGCACGTCGCAACCGTCCGGCGGCGGGGGCAGCGACCAGCCGCAGCAGCAGAGCCTGCGCGGCCTGCAGCTGCCGTCGTCGGTCGCCGACGCGAGCGCGGGCGCCGCGCAGAACGCGACCCAGTCCGGCACGGGCACGCCGGGCGCAGCGCCGGCCGTCGCGGCCGCCAACGCAACGAATGCACAGGGGGCGCAATGACGCAAACCGTACAGGCGCAAATCGCCTACTTCGGCAAGATTCCGTCGCGCGGCGACTTCGTGAAGAGCCCGCACAATCCGCAGTTGCTGCAGACGCTCGACCGCTGGATCGCGCAGGCGCTCGAACTGCTCGCGGAAGATCCGCGCTGGAAGCTCGTCTACGAGGATGCGAAGCCGATGCATTTCGCGTTCCTCGGCTCGCGCAGCAAGCTCGCGATCGCGGGCCACATGGTCGCGAGCCACGACGTGTCGATGCGCCGCTTCCCGTTCCTCGGCGCAACGGCGCTCGAGGTCGACCGGCCGCTCGCGTTCCTCGCGCGCAGCCCGCTGGCGTTCGCGCGGCTGTGGTCGCGCGTCGCCACGCAGATCCCGCCGCTGCTCGGCAAGGACGAGCCGCCCGGCGCGCTGCAGGCGCTCGGCGACACGCAGGTGCCGATCGACGTCGGCGGCCCCGGCACGTCGCATGACGGCACCTTCAACGATTTCGTCGAACACCAGTCGCTGTACGGCCTCCAGGAGATGCTGCTCGACAGCGGTCATCCCGTGCGGCTGCGCGGCGCGATGCTCGCGCTCGGCTCGCTGCTGCGGCCGGTGATGCAGAGCGGCTCGTCGCACATCGAGCGCGGCCTCACGCTGCCGCTGCCGGTCGATCCGTTCTACCGCAGCCTCGTCGCCGCGTTCTGGCTCGAACTGATCGCGCCGTTCGTCGCGCAGGCCGACTTCGAGCTCGCGATCTTCATCGGCACGATCGCCGAGCGCGAACGGCTCATCATCGGCTTCAACGGCGCGTCGGCCAAGACGCTGCTGAGCGTCGTCGACCCGCAGACCTACGCCGCCCACAACATCGACATCGACGATCCCGAGTGGATCGACGCCCATGCGCAAAACGATCACCAGATCAGCAAGCTCGTCAGCTACCTCGACCAACCGCAACTCTCGCTGCGCGTCGCCATCGACGCGTTCCGCGAAGCGTTCATCGGAGGCTGACGGGATGCATCGCATGAATCACGTCCTCGCCGCCCTCCTCGCCTCGGGCCTGTTCATCGGCAGCGGCACGGCCTTCGCGCAGAACACGGGCGCGACGGTCACGCCGGTCGGCAACGGCACGGTCGCGACGACCGCGCTGCCCGCGAACACCGGTGCCGCACCGGGGACGGCGTCAGGCGCCGTCGTGCACGGCACGGCCGGCACCGCGAGCACCATCACGCCGCCGCCCGCGGCCGCGACGCCCGGCCAGGTGGTCGTCGGCGGCAAGGTGCCCGACGAGGCGACCAAGGCCGCCGTGCTGCAGAAGCTGCGCGACACCTACGGCGCGACGAACGTCGTCGACCAGATCGAGGTCGGCGACGTCGCGACGCCGCCGAACTGGAGCGCGAACGTGCAGAAGCTGCTCGGCGCGCAGCTCAAGCAGATCAGCAAGGGGCAGTTGAAGATCAACGGCACGCAGATCGAGATGAAGGGCGAGGTGCACAACGAAGCGCAGCGCCAGCAGCTCGCGAGCGACATGGCGAACACGCTGAACCCGACGTATACGATCAGGAACGGGCTGCGCGTATCGGCGTCCGAACAGGGCGTGCTCGACCAGACGCTCGCGAACCGGACGATCGAGTTCGAAACGGGCAGCGCAACGCTCACGCCGCAGGGCAAGCTGATCCTCGACCAGATGGCGGCCGCGCTCGCGAAGATGCAGAACCGCACGGTCGACATCATCGGCCACACCGACAACTCGGGGAACCGCACGTCGAACATCGCGCTCAGCCAGGCGCGCGCGGATGCGGTGAAGGGTTACCTGATCACGAAGAGCATCCCGCCGCAGCAGATGACGACGACGGGCGTCGGGCCGGATCAGCCGATCGCGCCGAACGACACGGCAGACGGGCGGGCGCGGAATCGACGGATCGAGTTCCGGGTGGGGCAGTAAGCGTAGAGGGATGTCACGGGCCGCTTCGTACGGAGCGGCCCGGCAGGCGACGGGCGGCGGCAGCGATGCGCCGCCCGTTTCGCGTTTACGACTGCTCGTCCGGCCTCACGCCCAGCAGTTCGCGAATATGCGACAGCGAGCCGTCGTCCTTCACGACGCTCTCGAGCCACTTGTGCAGCGGCATGTCGGCCCATTCGGCCGCCTTGTCGGCGAGATACGCGACCGGGCTGTGCGGCTCGGTCTGCCGGAAATAGCGGGCGACCGCGCGCAACTGGTCGACGGCCTGCGCACGGTTCTGGATGCCGGCGATCATCTGCGTCACCGGGGCGCGCGGAACGGGCTGCGGCTGCACGTGAGTCTCCTCGGTCTGAATCGGGTTGCCGAACACCGGCTCGATGCGCTCGGGTTGCGCCTGCGGTGCCGACTGCGTGTGCGGCGCGCTGCCCGTATAACCCTGCTCGCGCGCAAAGCGCTCGGCGAGCCGGTACACGGTCTCGAACGCGTCGCGCGCCTGCCGGAAGCTCGGCGCCGAATCGCCCGCGCGCTCGACGAGCCGCTCCTCGAACGCATCGAGCGCGAATTCGAACGCCTTCAGGTTCGCGAGCAGCGCCGTGTAGAACGCGATCGACGTCACGCGCCGCGACGAATCGATCTGCTCGATCGACGGCTTGCCGCGTGCGATGTCGTCCGCGTGTTCGGGGTCGCGCTTGATGGCCTGCGCGACGTGCTGCGCCACTTCCCAGTCGAGCGTGCTGAACGCGTTCGACGCGCCGTCCGTCAATGGCACCGCGCGCAGCAGCTCCGCCGTGCGGCCGGACAGCCACGCGACGTTGCCGAGCCGGTGCTCGATGTCGTCGTCTTCGGGCAGCGGGTGCACGGTGTCCCAGAAGTCGCGGCACAGGCCCTCGAGCAGCGCATAGCCTTCGGTGAGGCCGGTGATGCCGTCCTCGAGCGCGAGCGCCTCGGTCAGCCATACGGCGAGCCGCAGGTCCTTCGTGCGCGTGCGCAGCAGCTCGCCCGCGTGATCGACGACGAAGCCCCAGTCGGCCTCCTTGATCTCGGTCACCCATTCGCCCTGGTCGAGCGTCGGATCGTCGTAGCGCCGCGCGTCCTGGATCGCGTCGAATTCGTTCGAAAACAGCAGGTCGTCGCCGCTGGGCGACGCATCGCTGATCGGCGTCAGCAGCTCGGGGAGATTGATCGGCATGGTTTCAGTTCATCAATGCTGGGTGATGCGCGGCCGCGCTCATTCGACGGTGTACGTGAATTCGCCGGCCTCGTCCGCGCGCACCGCGATGCGCGCGATGGCCGCGCCGTCGGCGATCCGGCCGAGCACGTGGCCCGCGATCTCCGGCAGCAGCGTGCCGTTCAGGATATGGTCGACGTTGCGGGCGCCCGAATCGACTTCGGTGCAGCGCGCGAGCACCGCGTCGACGAGCGACTCGTCCCATTCGAACGCCGCCTTGTGGTTCGCCTCGATCCGGCGGCGGATCCGCTCGAGCTTCAGCTCGATGATCTCGGCCAGCACGTCGTCGGAAATCGGGTAGTACGGCACGACCTTCATCCGCCCGAGGAACGCGGGCTTGAACGTCTTGTACAGCTGCGGACGCAGCGTCTCGGCAAGGGCATCCGGATCGGGCAGTTCCTCGGCCGGCTTGTTCAGGCACGCCTGCATCACCGCGGCGGAACCGACGTTCGACGTCAGGATGATCAGCGTGTTGCGGAAGTCGATCTCGCGCCCTTCCGCATCGTCCATCGCGCCCTTGTCGAACACCTGGAAGAACATCTCGAGCACGTCGGGGTGCGCCTTCTCGACCTCGTCGAGCAGCACGACCGAATACGGGTTGCGGCGCACCGCCTCGGTCAGCACGCCGCCTTCACCGTAGCCGACGTAGCCCGGCGGCGAGCCCTTCAGGCCCGACACGCTGTGCGCTTCCTGGTACTCGCTCATGTTGATCGTGACCATCTTGCGCTCGCCGCCGTACAGGATGTCGGCCAGCGCAAGCGCCGTCTCGGTCTTGCCGACACCCGACGGCCCGACGAACATGAACACGCCGCGCGGCTTGTTCGGATCCTCGAGGTTCGCGGTCGCGGTGCGCACGCGCTGCGCGATCGCGTCGAGCGCATGGTCCTGGCCGATCACGCGCGCGGTGAGCAGCGGCTGCAGGTTCAGCACAGTGTCGATCTCGTCCTTCACCATCCGGCCGAGCGGAATGCCCGTCCACGCGGCGACGATCTCGGCGACGACGTGGCCGTCGACCTGCAGCGGCACCATCGGCTCGCCGCCCTGCAGCCCGTGCAGCGCCGCGACGCGCTCGGCGAGCTTGTCGCGGGTCGCCTGCACGTCGACCGGCTGGCCGTCTTCCGACGGGCCGCGCGCCTTGTCGAGCGTGTCGCGCAGCTCGGTAATCTCGGCGACGATCGCGCGCTCGGCTTCATACCGCGCTTCGTCCTTCGCCAGTTGTTCGAGCGCCGTGTCGCGCGCGCCGCGCAGCTCGCCGAGCCGCTCGTCGTGCGCCGCGCCGCCGGCCGCCTCGCGCTCCAGCGACGCGATTTCCGCGTCGATCCGCTCGATACGCTTCTTCGTGTCGTCGATCGCCGCCGGCGTCGCGCTGTGCGCAAGCGCGACCTTCGCGCATGCGGTGTCGAGCACGCTGATCGCCTTGTCCGGCAGCTGACGGCCACTGATGTAGCGGTGCGACAGACGCACGGCCTCGGTGATCGCATCGTCGAGGATCCGCACGTTGAAATGCTTTTCCATCAGGCCGGACATTCCGCGCAGCATCGCGGCCGCGAGCGGCTCGCTCGGCTCCTCGACCTTCACGACCTGGAAGCGCCGCGCAAGCGCCGCGTCCTTCTCGAAGTACTTCTTGTATTCGCTCCACGTCGTCGCGGCGATCGTGCGCAGTTCGCCGCGCGCGAGCGCCGGCTTCAGCAGGTTCGCCGCGTCGTTCTGGCCGGCCTGGCCGCCCGCGCCGATGATCGTGTGCGCCTCGTCGATGAACAGGATGATCGGGTGCGCGCTCTTCTTCACCTCGTCGATCACGCTCTTCAGGCGATTCTCGAACTCGCCCTTCACGCTCGCGCCGGCCTGCAGCAGCCCCATGTCGAGCACGTGCAGCGCGACGCCGCGCAACGGCGGCGGCACGTCGTCGGCCGCGATGCGCAGCGCGAGGCCCTCGACGACCGCCGTTTTGCCGACGCCGGCCTCGCCGGTCATGATCGGGTTGTTCTGGCGGCGACGCATCAGGATGTCGATCGCCTGGCGGATCTCGGCTTCGCGGCCGATCACCGGGTCGATCTTGCCGTCGCGTGCGCGCTGCGTGAGGTTGGTCGTGTACGTGTCGAGCGCGGGCGTCTTCGACGGGCCCGCCGCGGGCGCCGCGCCGTCGGCTGCCGGCGCGAGGCCGCCGTCTTCCGTATCGGCCTGGCGCGGTTCGGCCTCGCTCGATCCGGCCATGATTTCGTCGAACTTGTGCTTCAGGTCCGTCACGTTCACTTCCGCGAACTGCGACGACATCCGCTGCGCGAATTGCGCGAGATCCGGCGCGGTCAGCAGCGCGAGCAGCAGGTGCCCGGAACGGATGCGGCCGAGCTGCGAATCGAGCGACGCGATCAGCCACGCCTGCTCGAACAGCGCGATCAGGTGCACGGAGAACACCGGCGTGCGCGTGTTGCCGGTCTTCAGGCGCGTCAGCTCGCGCTCCAGATCGGCGCGCAGCGCATGCGGATCGACACGGCTCGCGCGCAGCGCGAGCGGCAGGTCACCCGCCGGCTCCTCGAGCAACGCGAGGAACAGGTGCTCCAGATCGACTTCGTAGTGGCCGCGCGCCAGGCACGCGCTCGCCGCCCGCTCGGTCGCGTGGCGGCACAGCGGGTTCAGTTTCGTGATCAGGGTCTTCAGAGGCGTGCTCATGGCGTCGATCTCAGGTTCGATTGTGTGTTGTTGTCGTTCGGAATCAGTGAATCACGTGCAGTTCGTAGCGCGCGTCGGAACGGTCCTCGAGCGCGTCCCGCGTGCACAGGAACGCGTCCCAGCCGAGCCGCGAGCCGGCGCCGAGCACGCTCGCGCCGACCTCGGTGCGCTTGAGCACGAGCTTCACCTCGTATTCGAGCGTGACGCCGGCGAGCAGCGTCAGCATCCGCTCCAGTGCGATGGCCTGCGCGCCGCCGGGCAGGAATGCTTCGTAGTCGCGCTTGGACAGCGGGCCGACGACGATCCGCGCGCGCATGTCGCGCTGCCACACGCGCTCGCCGACCAGCGCCGTCGCGCCGAGCACCGCGTTGACCTCGCCGAGCACGCTCAGCTGGTCGGGCGGCACGTCGTACCACTTGCCGACGAACTGGTCGATCTTCACCGGCACGCGGAAATAGTCGGACAGCGTGCGCTGCAGGTATGCGGCCGACATCGGCCGGTGCCGCGCGGCCAGCGCATAACCGGCAACGGCCTCGTCGAGCACACCGCCCACGCCGGCCGCGAGGCTGTCGCGCACTTCGTCGCTCGGCACGCCCGCGATCGCGAGCAGCAGCGGCAGATAGCGTTCGTCGCGATCGAGCTCGTAATGGAACGGCAGCCGGTATTTCTTCCACGCGGCATAGAACAGCGCGGTCGCGCGGTTCGAGAACACGTCGAAGAATGCGCGCGCCGCGTGGTCGCGCTTCAGGTGCTCGCGCGCGATGATCTGCTCGGTGTAATGCAGCGGCAGCGCGCCCTGCCCGCCAAGCAGCCCGAAGAACGCGGGCGTCAGCTCGACGTGGCCGAGTTCGCCGGCCGCGAGCGCGGCGCCGCGCTGCTCGTCCGTCTTCAGTTGCGTGCCGTCGCCGTCGAACGAGCGCGCACCTTCGATCTCGCTCGGCGGAAAGCCGAGCGACAGCGTGTTGCGGAATTCGATGCGCTGCGCGACCACGTCGCCCTGCCGCCACGCGCCGGGCGCATCCGACGCCTGCCGCGCGAACAGCCCTTCGAGCACGCGCACGGCCTGGAAGAACTCGAAGCGGTGCGGTTCGTCGAGCAGTGCGTCGACTACGCCAGGATCGATTCGCCGGTCCGGGGCTTGCATCGGATGATCTCCTCGCCGGTGCGCTTCGACACGACGACTAGTTGAACGAAACTGTTGAGGTGGACGTACAGCCCGAAGAAGCTGTCGAGCACGCGCACGAACGAGGCCAGGCTCGCGCCGACGAAGTGCTCCTCGTCGATCGTCAGGCGGATCTCGATGCCGCGCACGAAGGTCGCGAACGGCTTGCCGGGCAGCCACTGCACGGCGCCGCGCTGCTCGACGCCGGCGAGGCCGTCGATCTGGCGCATCGACACGGCGGTGCGCCGCAGGTCGTACAGTGTCAGCATTTCCTTCAGCGGCGCGAGGCCGTGCGCGACCAGCGACACGTGATTGAGCGCGAGGTGCGACACGAGCCGCCAGTGCGCGGCGCGGCCGCGCTCGAAGCGTACGCTCTGCGTCGGGCGGCGCAGCATCGAGATGCCGCTCGTCTGCGCGCCGCCTTCCTGGAACAGGTCGCCGCCTTCGAGCCCGAACGCGAGCATGGCCGGCAGGTCGCGGTTCGTGCAGGTGAGATCGAGGCTCAGCGTGTCGGTCTGCGGCGACGTCGGCTCGAAATCGATGTCGACGATCGAGATTTCGGTTTCGTAACCGGGGCTCTTCTGCGCGACCCAGTCGTTGCGGCGCGCGAACCAGTAATGGCCGATCCGCGCCGATTCGCCGTGATGCAGCGAGTAGAACGGCCGGAATTCGATCACCGATTCCTCGTGCGCCTGCTGCCTGACGAGCTTCACCGAATCGATCGAGTACACCTCGTATGCGAACGCGCGCCGCGCCTCGGCGATCACCGGGTAGGACACCGCGCGGTGCGTGATGCGGATCGGCTCGCCGTGCTGGCGGAACAGGTTGACGATCGGCGTGCAGAACAGCCGGAAGTGGCTCGCCGTCAGCAGCTCGAGCAGCCGCGCGACGTGCGAATCGCTGCGCACGTCCTGCAGCACGAGATGCAGTGTCGCCCGCTGGCAGCGTCCCGTCGCGCGCGCGATCGCCGCGATGTCGAAGTCGACGAAATCGAACTTGTCGGGGAACGCGAAGTATTCGGTGAGCAGGCGATACGCGGGATGCGATTTCGCCGGGTAGTCGATCAGCGCGTCGTCCTCGTCGAAGCCGGCGTGCGCGATCGGCAGCTTGCGTAACGCGGTCCAGCGGCCGTTGCGTTCGGGCTCGACATACGCGCCGAGCACGTTGACGAACAGGCAGTCGGTCAGCGCGGCGACGAACGACTGCTCGCCGTGCAGGTGCGCGCGCAGCGTCGGCAGCTTCAGCGCACCGAGATCGAGCTGCGCGGCGAGCGACTCGAACGTGATCGAGATCACGCCCGTCGCGTTCGACGGCAGCACCGTCGCGCTCGGCGCGAGCGCGACCGGCGTGTAGCGCGCTTCCGAGATGCGGATCGGCGCGAGCGTCACGTCATAGGCGGTGCGGAACCGGCACTGCACGCCGCGGATCGGGCGGCTCTTCAGCTCGGTACCGCGATCGATCACGACCGGCTCGGTCTGCTGGCCGGGCGAGGCCGGCGTGAACTGCGCGATCGAGCACGACGGGAACGGCCGCAGGTAGTGCGGATAGAGCACTTCCAGCAGCGCTTCGGTGAATTCGGGGTAATCGTCGTCGAGCTTCTTGTTGATGCGCGCGCCGAGCAGCGCGAACGACTCGATCATCCGCTCGACGTGCGGATCCTCGCAATGCTCGCCGGACAGCGCGAGCCGCGCCGCGATCTTCGGATAGCGTTCGGCGAAATCTCGCGAATAGCGCCGCAAAAACGATAATTCGCGCTCGTAATACGGCAGCAATTCTTCCATCGACGACCCCGAACCTCAATATTTCCTGCCGGACCCTGAACCATCACCGGGCGGTCCGGCCCGCTCGGCGGCTTGATTTACTGCATTCTTGCGGCGCGTGCGCGCGTGACCGAATACTGCAGCGTCGACGGCTGCAGCATCGCGTCGAAACTCACCGGCTCCTCGGCCGGGTGCACGACGAGCAGCGCCTGGATCGCGAAATAGAGCGCGTTGGTGGCCTGCTCGTTCAGCTCGAACGTCACCTGCACCTGCTGCAGGCGCGGCTCGTGGCGCGCGATGGCCTGCTGGATCGACTTGCAGATGAACGCGCGGTCGTAATGACTCGCCAGGCTCAGCCCTGCGAAATCGTTCAGCCCGTAGGTCAGCACCGACTTCTGGCACTCCGGCAGCGTGGCCAGCTCGTTCTCGGTGTGGGCGATACGGGTGTTGAGGATCGCCTCGACGTCGCGGGCGACCGTGTTCTTGAGCTCGTCCAGCGACAATTGCCGCATCGCTGCCGAGGCCGGCAGGTGCGGTTCGTCGTCGAAAAGCTTGTCGAGAAAACTGGGTTCGAATCGTTTCATAAGGGCCTGTTTCCGCTAATAACGGGCTTGCGAACGTGTGTTGCCGGTCGTAGTGCAAGGAGTGAGGAGCGCCGTTTGGCCGAGCCAAACAAGCGACGAACGACGCCGCAATACGGCCGGCAACGCACGTTCCCCTGTTTGAAAAAATCATTCGTGGGGCTGGCCCCCAGAAGGGCCGATCGCCGCGTCACGCTCCTCGCGAATACGTCGAGTATTCGCTTCGTCGCAATCCTTGCGCTCGGCCCTTCTGGGGGCCAGCGCAAGCCCGTTATTAGCGGAAACAGGCCCTGATTCACAGCGAAAACGGCAACGGGACGCCGAGCGCCCCGTTGCCGCGACCGACCTTAGACCGCGTAGGTCTTGTCGTTCTTCGTCAGACTCCAGGCGCCTTGCGTGTTGCCGCCCTGGTTGCCGCCGATCTTCTGCTGGGTTTGCTTCCACTGCACGGCTGCGTATTTCAGCGAGAACGTCTCGAGCGGCAGACCTTCCTCGCGAACGCTCGGGGCGATGCTCGAGATGATCACGTACTTGAGCTTGACTTCCAGATACTGCACGCGCTTGCCTTCACCGTCAGCGCGCGAGAAATGAACCGTCACCTCGTCGAACGTGGTACCGCCCGAAGCGTGTTGGTACAGCAGCGGGCTCGACGAATCGATTTCCTTCGTGAAAATCATGTCGCCGTGCTCGCAACGCGTCATCGTGTGACCGCCAGCGGTCGATGCGGTTGCCGAACGCGGCTGAACGATCGAGTGATCCCACGATTTCAGTTCGATCCAGCCCTGGTGGTCCTTGTCCGCGGACTCGCCCTTCACCGCGGGACTACCAAACTGCAAGTGCATATGTAACATGGCCCTTCGACTCCCCAAAGAGGTGGTTTTAACGTCCTACCCAGGCGGCCCGCCCGGGCGATTTACTCGCTTATGAATTTGCCGGTTTGGGCAGATCAGCGACAAGTCGCAGAGAAATCGAGAGTTCGTCGAGCTGAAAGTGCGGGCGCAGGAACGCGACCGAACGATACGAGCCCGGCTTGCCCGGAATCTCCGACACTTGTATGGATGCCTCGCGCAGCGGGAATTGCGCCTTCTGTTCCTGCGACGCATTGTCGTCGAGCAGGACGTACTGCGAAATCCACCGGTTGAGGAAAGTCTCCACGTTCTGCGCCGATGCGAAGCTGCCGATCTTGTCCCGCATCATCGCCTTCAGGTAGTGCGCGACGCGCGACACCGAGAAGATGTACTGAAGCTGGGCGGACAGGACGGCGTTCGCATTCGCGCTGTCGGTGCTGTATTTTTTCGGTTTCTGCACCGATTGCGCGGCGAAAAACGCAGCGTAATCCGAGTTCTTGCAATGAACGAGCGGAATGAAGCCGAGGTCGCTCAGTTCCTTCTCGCGGCGATCGGTGATCGCGATTTCGGTCGGGCACTTCAGCGCGACTTCACCGTCGTCGGTCTTGAACGTGTGGGTCGGCAGGTCCTCGACGAGGCCGCCGCCTTCGACGCCGCGAATCGCCGCGCACCAGCCGAAGTCGTCGAATGCGGCCGTCAGGCGCGCAGCGAACGCCCACGCGGCGTTGCACCACAGGTACTTGTCGTGGTCGGTGCCGTCGACGTCTTCGACGAAGTTGAAGTTCTCCGCAGTCTGGCCGTCCTTCGGATTGAACGGCAGGCGACCGAGGAAGCGCGGCAGCGTCAGGCCGACGTAGCGGGAATCTTCGGCGTCGCGGAACGACTTCCACTTCGCATATTCGACCGTATCGAACACCTTGCCGAGATCACGCGGCTTGCCGAGGTCGGAGAACGACTCGAGGCCGAGCAGCTCGGGCGACGCCGACGCGATGAACGGCGCATGCGCGGCCGCCGCGACGTGCGACATCTGCTCGATGAAGTACATGTCTTCCGGCTGGCGCGAGATCTCGTAATCGCCGATCAGCGCACCGAACGGCGAGCCGCCGAACGTGCCGAATTCCTCTTCGTAGACCTTCTTGAACAGCGCGCTCTGGTCGAATTCGCTCGCGCCCTTGAAGTCGCGCACGAGGTCGCGCTTCGGTGCGTGCAGCGCCTTGATCTTGATCGTCTGGCCGGTGTTGCTTTCCTTGACCAGATAGTCCATCCCGCGCCACGTGCTTTCGAGGCGCTGGAATTCCGGTGCGTGCATCACCGCGGAAAGCTGCGTGGAAATCAGGCGGTCGAGTTCCGCGACGCGCGCGTCGATCGTGGCCGACAGGTTGTCCGACACGATCACCGTGCCGTCGAGCACCTGGTGCACGAGTTCGCCGATCAGGTCCTTCGCACGCGCATGCTCGGAATCGGATTTCGCGACCTTGCTCTTCTCGACGATGTCGTCGAGCAGCGAAGTCCCGGCGGCGTATTCCGCGCCGCTCGCTTGGGCCGCAGCCGTTTGCTGGTTCATCTCAACACTCCGTCGTCATTCGCCGTCTTTGTCGCCGCCGGTGCCCTTCGCGAGCTCCTGCAGCTGCTGCGTGTTCTTCAGCACCTCGGACAGCAGATCCTCGAGCTTGTCGTTGCCGGCGAGCTTGTTGCGCAGGTCGGCGAGCTTCGAGCGCGCCTCGAGCAGGCGGCGCAGCGGCTCGACCTGTTCGACGACTTCGTCCGGGCTGAAATCCGACAGCGAACGGAACTTCAGGTCGACCGCGAACTTGCCGCCACCTTCGCTCAGGCGGTTTTCCACCTGGAACGCGGCACGCGGCTCGATCGCCTTCATCACGTCGTCGAAATTGTCGCGATCGATGTTGACGAACTTGCGGTCGCGCAGCTTCGGCTGCTCGATTTCGGACTGGCCCGCCAGATCGCCGACGACCCCGACGACGAACGGCAGTTCCTTCACCTCGATCGCATCGCCCTTCTCGACCTCGTAGGTCAATTGGACGCGCGGCGGCCGTATTTTCTGCAAGCTTTTCTGAATGCTTTCTTTCTTGGCCATCTCGACGGCTCCCAGGTTAGTTGTGGTTATCGCGTCAGTTACGGTCAGTTGCGCAGGGCGCCGAACGGATCGCCGCCCTTCGGCGCTCCGCCGCCCGACGACGTGTTCGTCGGCGGCACCGTAGCGGTGGTTTCCGCACCCTGCGTCGTGACTTTCTTGTGCACGACCGTGCGGGTCTTCTTGGTTCGGCCACTGGCGCGGGGATTCGTCTCCGGCGGGAACAGCGCCGATTCGCCCAGCGTGTCGCGCAGTTGCTTCGCGAGCGCCTGCGCATCGGACTTCGCGTCGCCCGCGAGCGACGAATCCTGACGCAGCTCGCCGAGCGACTGCGTCGCGATCCGCAGGCCGGCCACGGCCAGCACGCTCTTCGCCTGACGGTCGGTCGCGTCGCGCTGCAGCGCTTCCTGCGCGGCAACGATTGCCTGACCGTAGTGGTTCTGTGCGAACTGGATTTGCGCGATGCGCGACCACGGCTCTTCGCGCGTCGGATCCGACTTCGCGAGCTGCTGATACAGGCCGAGGGCCTTGTCCTGGTCCCCCGCCTTCGCAACTGCGTCCGCATCGGCCAGCGACTTGTTGAACACTTCTGCAGTCGGCGGCGCGGGAGGCTGGCTCGCACAACCGGCGATCACGCCGCAAGCCACTACTACCCCAGACAGTTTTGCGAAGAGACGGTCTTTCATCGTTATATCCACCGGCGCGTGAGTTTTAAATCGTTGAGAATCTGGTTCTTTTGCTTTGCAAGAAGCGCGCGGGTATAGTACCGATCAATTTTTCATAATTCAATCGTCGTGTGAAGAGTAATTCCTTTTAAAACCGGGCGCTACCCCCTCCAATGGCCGCTCGCCGCGGGCTCGCAGCGATTTTTCTTTCGACCGGAATGGGCAAGTTTTACTGGTTGCACGACGCGCCGCCGGGGTGGCGGAAAAAATTTCCGGACGCTCGCCACGACGCGGGCGTGCTTAATAGTTGAACAGTGCAATGCCGGGGATACGCAACGAGCGCGGAAATACCCGGCAGATTTGACAGGGATAAAGGCAGCACGCCGGAAATACGATGAGATCGTTGATGATTCGCTACGCGCTGCCGCTGGTTGCCTGCGCCCTTCTGGCCGGATGCGCGGCCGCCCCGCTGCTCGGCTCGGCCGCGAGCGCCGTGATGTCCGCCGCCGGCATCGGCAAGCCCGAGGTGCCCGACGCGCAGAAGCCGCCGCGCAGCCTCGGCATCACGCTCGCCGCGGCGCCGAACCTGAATGCCGCGACCGACAACAAGCCGCTCGCGCTCGTCGTGCGGCTCTATACGCTGAAGGACCCGACGTCGTTCCAGCAGGCGCCGTTCGACGCATTTACGGATCCGACCAAGGAAAAAGCCGCGCTGGGCGCGGATTTGCTGAACGTGCGTGAAATCACGCTGATTCCGGGCCAGCGCTATACGGCGACCGAAAAGGTTTCGCGCGAAGCGCAAGCGTTCGGCATCGTCGCGCTGTTCCGCGATCCCGCACTACAACGATGGAAACTGACGTTCGACCCGGTGAAGTCGGAGAAATCCGGCATAATCATCGGCCTGCATAATTGCGCGATGACGGTCACCGATGGCACCGTCATCGCACCGCAACAGGGTGCGCCTTCGCAACCGCTGAATTTGCTTTCTTCGGTCTCCTGCGGTTAAACATGACGCACGAATGTCAATTAACAAGAGTTAACAATTGGCGATTTAATTCGGGCACGAACGAATCGATTACATCGCAACGCGACATTAACCGGATTTGACATGAGTTATTCGGCCAAGGTGCTGTGGGGGGAAGGGCTGTTCCTCCGGCCTCAACACTTTCAGCGACAGGACGCGTACCACGAAGCGCGCCTGTTCGAATCGATCCAGGCGATCCAGCCGTACAACTGGGGCGTGCGCTCGGTGCGCATCGACCGTGATGCGCTCGGCAGCAACGTGCTGCGGGTGGCCGAGCTCGCGCTCGTGTTCCCGGACGGCGCGCTGTATGCCGCACCGCAGGCCGACGACCTGCCGCCGCCGATCGCGCTGGACACGCTGCCTGACGGCATCAACGAATTCGTGTTCTATCTCGCGCTGCACCCGCTGCGCGAGAATGGCACCAACTACAGCGACGATCCGGCCGCCGGCTTCATGACGCGTTTCGTCAGCGAGCAGACCAGCGTCGGCGACAACTTCACCGACGCAGCCGAAGCCGACATCACGTTCCTGAAGACGCAGGTCAAGCTGATCGCGCACAGCGAACCGCGCGACCAGCTGCTGTCGGTGCCGCTCGTACGCGTGCGCCGCACCGCGACGTCCGGTTTCGAGATCGACGACAGCTTCGTGCCGCCGTGCCTCGCGATCGACGCATCGCCGATCCTGCACCAGCGGCTGCGCCAGCTCGTCGATGCGCTGCAGGCGAAGGTGAACGCGCTGTACGGCTTTCACCGCGAGCCGTCGAAGAACATCATCGAATTCCGCTCGGGCGACATCGCGTCGTTCTGGCTGCTGCACACCGCGAACGCCGCGTTCGCGACGCTCGCGCACCTGCACCAACACTCGGCGCTGCATCCCGAGCGGCTGTTCCAGGAACTGCTGCGCCTCGCGGGCCAGTTGATGACGTTCTCGAAGGGCTACACGCTCGCGGATCTGCCGGTGTATCGCCACGACGATCCGGGCCCGAGCTTTGCGCGTCTCGACCTGATGCTGCGCGAGCTGCTCGACACCGTGATCTCGACGCGCTACTTCGCGATCACGCTCGACGAGGTGCGCCCGTCGTTCCACCTCGGCCGCCTCGATTCCGGCAAGATCGACGACAAGACCGAGTTCTACCTCGCGGTGTCCGCGGACATGCCGAGCGTCGAGCTCGTCGATGCGGTGCCGGCCCGCTTCAAGGTCGGCGCGCCCGACGACGTCGACAAGCTCGTGCTGTCGGCCATGCCCGGCGTGCGGCTGTCGTACACGCCGCAGGTGCCGCCCGCGATTCCGGTGCGCCCCGGCGCCTGCTACTTCGCGCTCGATTCGCGCGGCGCGCTGTACGAGCGCATGCTGCAGGCCCAGTCCGCCATGATCTACGCGCCGACTGGCATCAATGACCTGAAGTTCGAACTGATCGCGGTCACATCATGAGCTACGCGCCTTCCCTGTTCGGCGACAACGCGCCGCCTCCCCTGCATACCCCGGCGTCGACGGACGCCTCGTTCCAGGCCCGTTCGCTGCTCGACCTGCTGTACGACGGGTTCTTCATGCTGTTCCTGCTCAAGAACGGGAGGGAACCGGATAGCGCGAGCGAGTTCAGCACGCGGATCCAGGAATTCCTGTCGGACTTCGAGCGCGGCGCGAAAAAGCTGAATATCGCGGCCGAGGATGTGTACGGCGCGAAGTTCGCGTTCTGCGCGGCCATCGACGAGATGATGCTGTCGTCGCAGTTCAAGATCCGCACGGACTGGGAACGCCGGCCGCTGCAGCTCGTGCTGTTCGGCGAGCAGCTCGCGGGGGAGAAGTTCTTCCAGTATCTCGAGGAAGGTCGCGCGCAGGGTGCGGCGCGGCTGCAGTCGCTCGAGGTGTTTCATATGTGCCTGCTGCTCGGGTTCCAGGGCAAGTATCTGCTCGAAGGGCCGGAGAAGCTGGCTTACCTCACCGCGCGGCTGGGGGACGAGATCGCGCATATGAAGGGCAAGCGGGCGCCGTTCGCGCCGCATTGGCCGTTGCCGGATCAGATCGCGCATCGACTCAAACGCGAAGTGCCGGTTTGGGCGATCGGGGCGGTTTTTGCGCTGGTGGCGCTGCTCGGGTATCTCGGGCTCAATACGTATCTGAAGGACAAGACGCTGCAGGCGTTGGCGCCTTATTCGCAGGTCATCAAGGTCGGGCCGGAATCGGCCAATTTGACGATTTCGCTGCCTTGAGGGGCGGAGGTTTCTCGGCCTCGCTTCACGATGAGAAAGGACCGCCCCGGCGGTCCTTTTTTGTTGCGACGTCCCATTCGTCGTGCTCGCGGCTACTCGCCGTTCGAATCCAGATCGAGGAAGTCGTCGTGGCGATCGAAGTGGTTGAGACAGCGGACGAGGTCGTCGATCGACGCGCCCGGTTTCTGACGACAGGCCAGATCGACGACGTCCTGGAAGTGCTCGCACGAGTAGCGGAATACGTAACCGAGCTCAGTGACACGTTCGGGGTAGCGCTCGCGATCGTCGTCGTCGACCTGTACCTTGTCGGCGATATAGATCGTCTGCCGCGGACACCAGTCTGCATCGCCGTCATTTCCGTACACATCGTATTGCCACGCCGGATCGTAGCCCGCCGGCCGTTCGGCCTTCGCTCGCACAACCGCGATGAAGTCGGCAAGCGTGAACGTCCTGTTCTTGAAATCTTCAGGGCCGCGAATCTGCAATCCGATGCGCTCGCATTCGATACGCGCCAGCAATCGTTCGGCCCTGTCACGCTCGCACGCCAGCAACCCGGCATCAAGGTCTCGTGCCGGCGCAAGCGCCCGCTCCAGGAACGGACGCGCCGATCCACTGCGTGACGTCTCGCACATCAGATCGCCCAGCGCGACGAGCGACTGGGCGAGTGCTATGCGATCGCCCTCCTGCTCGGCCTCGGTCAGCGCAAGATGCAGCACGGCTTCGCCTCGATCCGTCATGCCATGATCGAGCAGCATCAGCGCCTTGCGAAAGGTCTGCCGCGCACTCATCGCGACGCCTCGTTGCCGGGCAAATCCATCCAGACGTCTTCGTAGCCGGCGTCGTCGATGATGAAACGCGCGCCGGGCGGCAGCATCAAATAGGGCAAGACGAGCGGCAGGTAGGTGGGCAGATGTGCGGCGTGCAGCGGCTGGTAGAAATCGGGCGCGTCCGAATATTCGCCGCAGTGGAAAAACCAGCCGATGTCATCGCCTTCCGACAGCGCGATGCGCGTGCCATAGACAGGCATCCGCCCGAGCGTCGATATCGCGACCGCAACCTTGTGCTCGGGTTCGGCAGCGCGCAGAGCGTATCGCGCACACACGGCCTCCTGGCGCTCACGCCACTCGGCCGGATCATTCGTCAGGTTCATTTCCCGCCCCCTCCATGGCGCCCCGCATCGACAGAAAAGCCGTGAAACTGTCGGATACCGGCGTCGTCTCGCCCGTCTCGTGCGACCAAAGGACGACGACCGGCTCGCACGATGCCGCTGTCCGGTCGTAGTCGAAGCAGTAGTAGTCACCTGTCCCGAACTCGGCAAACGGCAACAAGTGCGAGAAATCGGCATCCGTATGGTCGAAATTGTCTCGCCACGCGCGCCAGCCTTCGTCGTAGCGCCGCACGATCGAATTCCACGTCCTGCGCGGATTGCGCGCATCGAAGACAGGAAACACGGGCAGTCCGCCGAGCGACCGGCCGTTGTTGAGAAGCAGCCATGCGGCGAACGAACGCGGCAACGCGCGGCCGAGCAATGCTTCGGCCGCTTCGATTTCGGCCACGGTCGTGCCGATGGTCGGCGTGGGGGGCATCGGTTGATCTTCCTGTCGGTATCCCCGACATACACGGGTTCGATTTTGCACCGTCACGACTCGAGCCACCAGTCGAGCAGCGTTTCGTCGTTCGGATCCTCGAAGTTCCGGTAGATGTTCGCGTAGTACCAGGCAAGGCCGGTTCTTGCCGTGAAGCCGTCGAAGACGGCACGGATTCGCTCGCCTCCCGCACCGGACGGCACCGATAACGCGAGCGAGCCGCCGTAACGACCATCGAGCGTACCGCCCAGTTCGGATTCGACCTCATCCGCAAGCCGGTTGATGTCGCGATCCGGAATCGCGTCGCCATAGATCTGGATGCAGTAGTTTCCGCCGCGCTTCAGTACCGTGGCAGGACGATCGGGGTCATCCATGCGGACAAGATCGCCTTTCGCGAGATTCAGCGCCAGGCCAGGCGATGCCAGCAATTCGTAGATGCCCGGCTCGACCTGACGCGCGGGAAGTTCTTCATGAACCGGTGCATCTCCGGAGCTACCTGCGTAGACGTGGATCAGGTCGTCATCCTGGTCGGGGTCAAGCATTTCGTTCTCGCCGTACGTAAGACCGTGTTTCAGTCAATCACTCGTGTCACCCGGGGCTGCCAGCGTATTGGCCTGCGCATTGCTTGAGACTGCTCGCCCGCACTCACCCGCCGACCATCTCCAGGAACACCAGCGCTTCCGCATCGGGCAGCGCCTCGCCTATCCGCGACCGGACTTCAGCAAGGAATGCCGGGCGGATTTCATACGTGTCGTCGACGATGTCGCGTGCGTACTTTCCGACGTACAGCTCGCACCAGATACACAGCGCGTGGGCGAAGTGCGTGAGGGATGACGCAACGCGCAATGGTGCCCAGGAGCCCGCGCCGTGGCGGTCGAACAGCACATCGCCTTCCGGGACTACGATAACGGGATCGCCGCCCATCTGACCCAGCACGATCCAGTCGTCGTGCCATCCGGACAGACGCCGGCCAGATGCGTCGACACGATAGCCCGTCTGGCCGATCGCGAAACTCGCCTGGTTGCCGTACAACAGGAGGTCGTCAGCGGTCCAGGGAATCGACAGATCGACATCGTCGAGTGCGCTGAACCATGCAGCAATTTCATCGCTCACGGAGAAGGCGCTCGTGTGCATTGCATGATCGGGCGCAGGTGCGCCGATGCTTGCGTGCACGCCCACCGTGTCGCGAATTTCGACGATGAACTGCTTCAGATCCCGATCGTGCATCGTGCCTCCCGGCGACATGGCGCCTTGTCGAATCGCTTGCGAACGATACCGGTCTCGCGTCTCTCTGTCAGCCGCATGCCGACACATGAATTCACCGAAATCGTCGATGGAGTCATCGGTCGCTAAACGACTTGTGACCTTCGCATCCCGGACAACGTAATGCGCCGCGGGATTGCCGAGATAGACGGTGCCAAAAATGCATCCTCCTCGAGAAATCGAACGAGCGGATCGGCTGCAATCAGGATGTCCCGCCAGGATTTCATGATGACGTGTGGCAAACCACGTCGTCAGAACAGGATGAATTCATCGTTCTCTACGTAAAAGACGAATGCGTCGAGCAACTGCGAAACGCTCGGTTCGTCGATTTGGTCGTGGGCGTTGATCACGATATCTTCGATCGTCGCACTATTCAGCGTGACGCTCCAGCCGGGTTGCAGCGCGATCGAGGACGATGCATCGTCTTCGGCATGTTGCGCGTCTGCCGAGAATGCGCCCTCTGTATCGAGCATCCACGGCTTCGGCGGTAGATAGAGCCAGCCAGAGAAGTCGCCGGGCGTTTCGAGGATCTGCTTCAGGCTGACTACGGTCGTCAGGTCGGTTGTTGCGAGCATGGGTTGTAGGGGGTGGGAGTGACGTTTGGCGGTGCGGATGGCACGGCGTCGTGACATGCACGTGCGATATCGTCGGTAGATTCGTGTGAGCGCCGCAAAGCACGTACGTAGTTCGTCGGCATCACGGAATCGGACATCAGCGCTCGCGCACGATACCGCAAAAGATCGTGATTATGCTAATGAAGCGAGGGGCGAAACCTGCCACCATTTTTTTGCCGGGGCGCAGCTTATCCGATCTTTTGTGTGAGGCATAAACCGAGAGCCAAGGAACCACTGTTATGCCACGCAAACGCAAGGAGGAAGTGACGATTGAACCGGGCACGATGGCTTGAACCTTGGACCCGGCACTGATCAAGCAACTGGTGCCCGGGACGCTGAACCGGTCGACGATCAACGAACGGCTTGCAGCAGGCCAGCCAATCCGCGTCCAGGCGTCCAACTCCGTGCAATCCACTTTCATCATCAATTTGCTGACCCTGAAATCGCAATGAATTTCGAGTGATTTCGCACGTCACTCGCGATACCCGCGCAACAGCTTCTTGCGCGACTCCCCACGCCTTGTACGGCACCTCCCACACGCCAGTCACGCGGCCGGCCGCCCCCGCCCTGCTGAAATCGATCTCAATCAGGGCCAATTCGACTTCCGGCGCGGCGCGGTTGCGAGTAGTGTCTACATGCCCGTATTCCGGCCGCCCCCGGGTTCGACCGATACCCGGCGCTCACCACACACGACACTGACCTCTGGAGATCTGCGATGAAACGTTCGAAGTTCCTGCTGTCGGGCCTGCTGCTCGCGTCGGCCCTCGGCTTCACGGCCGTCGCCGCGCATGCCGACGACCTGCTCGACTCGGTCAAGAAAGCCGGCGTGCTGCGCGTCGGCCTCGAGGGCACGTACCCGCCGTTCAACTCGCGCGGCACGTCCGGCCAGCTCGAGGGTTTCGACGTCGACGTCGCGAACGCGGTCGCCGGCAAGCTCGGCGTGAAGACGCAGTTCATCCCGACCGAATGGAGCGGCATCATCGCCGGCCTTCAGGCCGGCAAGTTCGACGTGATCGTCAACCAGGTCACGATCACGCCGCAGCGCAAGGAAGCGCTCGACTTCAGCGAGCCGTACACGTACTCGGCCGCTCAGCTGATCCAGCGCAAGGACGACACGCGCAACTTCAAGTCGCTCGACGATTTCAAGGGCAAGAAGCTCGGCGTGACGCTCGGCACCAACTACGACCAGATGGCGCGCACCGTGCCGGGCATCGAGGTGCAGACGTATCCGGGCGCGCCGGAGAAGCTGCGCGACCTCGCCGCCGGCCGGATCGAGGCGACGCTCGACGACCGCCTGATGCTGCCGTACATGATCAAGACGTCGAACCTGCCGCTGCGCGCGGGCGCAGTGCTGAACGGCGGCAAGCAGGAAATGGCGATCCCGTTTCGCAAGGGCAACCCGAAGTTCGAGAAGGCGATCAACGACGCGCTCGACTCGCTGCACAAGGACGGCACGCTGAAGAAGATCTCGATGCACTGGTTCGGCAGCGATGTGACCGTGCCGGTCGCGCAATAAACGGCACAGCCTCGACGCGTCACGCGCTTCGTGTCGACGAACGCGTGACGCTTTTTCTCAAGCCGCTTCGTCGAAGCGCGCCAGCAGCATCTGGCCGACCGGTGTCAGCGCCGGGCGCGCGGCCACGGCGTTCATGCGCATCTGCGTATCGTCGACCAGCCGCTTCTCGACCAGCACGGCGAAGGCCGGATTCGACGGATCGACGCTGTCCGGCGCACGTGCAACGCGCAACAGCATCGAGAATTCATGCGGGCTCAGCATGGTCCCTGTCTCCTGATCGTCCGCGATCCGGTTCGAACCGGCGTCGATCGTATCTTCGAATGTAATGGCGCGTGGCATGACTGCCGCGCCGCCGGGAGCGAGATCCCGGCAGGCCTGCCTGCGACGCGGGCACGTCGTCGCGAGCGGGTTGCGCACGTCCCGGCTCCGGCGATGCCGCCGCGACGGGAACGTGCAACGTTATGGGCGCACCATGACGCGACCATGACAGGAAAGCGGGGCGCAAGACAGCGTGCGTTACATGGCGCTTCGATTCGATGCCGATCCCATTGACGAAGACGGATCGCATCGCATGCATGGCCGGCGGTTGCCTGCTCGCCGGTTGTTTCGCGCCCTTCATCGCGGGTCGGCCGAATACGGGAACCCGCCGCTTGCCGATCCGCTCGCATGGCGCATGCAGCGCGCGACCACGTTCACCGCGCGCCCGAGCGTCATCCCGACGAGCACGCCCCATACCGCGAACGACAGCATCACGAAGCCGCTCGTCGCCGCCCACGGCGCGTGCACGGCGACCGCGTAATGGATGCCAGTTTCGGCGACGAACGTCAGCATCAGCGTGACGAGCAGGCTGGCGTCGCCAGGCAGGCGCACGCGCAGGCCCGACGACGCCGGACGGTACTCGAGCCGCCACCGGCTCGCGTGCAGCCAGCCCAGCGACGCGCCGCCCAGGACGGCCGCCAGCGCAATCGCGTTCGCGTCGATGCCGGCATGCGGAAAGAGCCCGTTCAGGCTGACGATGCCGAGCATCCCGAACGCCACCGGCGAGATCAGCGGTCGGGCCGCCGGCACCTCGCGCGGGAAACAGCGCTTGATGCCGATGTAGAGCAGCACGCAGAACATTACGTACACGTAAGGCTTCAGGTGAAGGAGCGCGGACATGGTCGGAGTCGCCTGGTCGGAGTGGACACGGCAACACCGTACTGCGCCGCTCAGGCAGACGGCACAACTTGCGACGGGCGGCCGGAATTTGCGGACGAGTTGCGCGTCGCGGCGATGATCGTCCGGCGAATCGGGACGAATGACGCGCCACCGAATCCGGCCGCCGGCGACGTCCGAGCTGAATGGTCCGCCCTCCCCCGCCGGCCGGCGCTTCGTGCTCGACGCGCAACCGGCAACACTCCGTGTCCTTCCGCAGCGCCTTCCACTACACTCGTGGCGGAAACCGGCCAACCGTCGGCAGCCGACGCGCTTCGTCGAAGCCGCGCGCCGTTCGTCGCAACGCGCGCGTTATCGGCCCGTCCGGCAGTAAGGTCAGGCCATCGGCGCATCGCGCGCCCACCTTCACCCGACACCATGCGAGCCACGTCCGACCCGTCGCCGATTCCGCAGCCACCCGCCGGCGCCCCGCCGCGGCTGCTCCGCGACCCGTTCGCGCTGCTCGCCTTCGCGTGCTTCAACTCGGTCGTCGGTCTCGGTTTCTGGGCGATCCATTTCAACGAACCGCTGCTGCCCTACCTCGTCGTCGCCAACACGATCGGCTTCTGCGCGCTGCTGTTCAGCCACGCCGCCGACCGGCTGCTGCCGCGCAAGCCCGGGCTCGCGCTGAAGACCGTCGTGATTGCACCGGCCAGCGTGCTCATCGGTTTCGAGATATCGGCAGCGATCGTCCGCGGGAACGTGCCGCACGTGTTCGGGCGCGCCCGCCTCGGAACGTGGGACAACTACGGGCCGTCGTTGCTCATCTCGGCGATCCTGTTCGTGTGCGTATCGTTGTTCCTGCAATCGATGCGCATGCGTGCGACGCTCGAGACCGAGCGCCGCGAAGCCGCCGAAGCGCGCCAGGCCGAGACCGCCGCGCGCCTGGCACTGCTGCAGGCGCAGATCGAGCCGCACTTCCTGTTCAATACGCTCGCGAACGTGCAGAGCCTGATCGAGCGCGACCCGGCCCGCGCATCGACGATGCTCGACAGCCTGAACCGCTACCTGCGCGCGAGCCTGCGGCGCACGCGCGATGCGACGTCCACGCTCGGCGAGGAACTCGAACTCGTTGAAGCACTGCTGAAGATCGCATCGATCCGGCTCGGCGAGCGGCTTTCTTATACGATCGACGTGCCGGCGGACCTGCACGCGCTGCCGTTCTCGCCGCTGCTGCTGCAACCGCTCGTCGAGAATGCACTGCTGCACGGGATCGAGCCGTCCATCGACGGCGGCGTGATCGTGATTCGCGGCAGGATGCGTGGAGACAGGCTCGAACTCAACGTGATCGATACGGGCGTCGGCCTCGGCAAAAGCGACACGCGCCTGCATGGCGGCGTCGGGCTCGCCAACGTCGCAGCGCGCATCCGGACGCTGCACGGTGAGCGCGGCCGCGTCTGCATCGAAACGAACGCCGCCGCCGCGCATGGCGTCACCGCTACCCTGCTGATTCCGATCGACTGACATGCCGACCGCCCTCATCGCCGACGACGAACCGAACCTGTCCGCCTCGCTCGCGCAGCGGCTGGGGCAGCTCTGGCCCGAACTGGAAATCGTTGCGATGCCGCGCAACGGCATTGAAACGCTGGCCGCGCTGAATGCGTCGCCACGCCCGGACATCGCGTTTCTCGACATCAGGATGCCCGGCATCGACGGGTTGAAGCTCGCCGCGCTGGCGCCGGACGTGCATGTCGTGTTCGTCACGGCCTACGACGAATATGCGGTCGATGCGTTCGATCGCGCAGCCGTCGACTACCTGTTGAAGCCGGTGACGGACGAGCGGCTGCTGCGGTGTATCGCGAAGCTTCAGCGCGGCGGGCCGGCGCCTGCGCAGGCCGATGCGCTTGCGCAGGCGGCACAAGCAAGAGAAGCGGTGCCGATCCGCTGGCTGACGGTAGGCGTGAAGGATGCAACGCGGCTCGTATCGGTCGACGATGTGCTGTATTTCCAGGCGTCGGAGAAATACACGGAAGTCGTCACGGCCGGCGAACGGCTCGTGATTCGCACGCCGCTGAAGGAGCTGATGCAGCGGCTCGATCCGGAGCGGTTCGCGCAGGTGCATCGCGGCGTGATCGTTGCGTATGCAGCGATCGATCGCATCGAGCGCGACTTGCTCGGGAGATTGCGGATTCGCGTGCATGGGCAGCGGGAAATGCTGCCCGTCAGTCGTGCGTATGCGGGGTTGTTCAGGCAGATGTGAGGGGCGTCTGCTTGCGGCACGCTTAACAAGGTTACGTTCCGACAACGCGTGAACGACACGTTGTCAAACCGCACACCATCCAACACAATCGCGCGATCAGGTTGCACTCGGCTGTATTGCCCCAAGTCGACAAGACACCCTCCCCACTGGCCGGCGCTGAAACGATGAAAACACTGCGTGGATTGACGACATGCGTGGTTGCAACGCTCGTAAGCGGCTGCGTCGCCACGCCTGATCTCATCGGCGAAAACACCGCGGGCATCGCGCCGACAGAAGCGACCGCGATCCTGGTCGTCGTGGACGGCAAGGCATTCGACAGGCCCGAGTACGGCAGCGAAGGGCACGCGTATCTCGCCGGACTGGGTGAAGGCATCCAGGCTGCACTGGCCGGTGTGCCGACGAGAATCGTCGAGCTGGACGAGATGAAGTTCGTGAATCCGGTACCAGCGGCACTGCGGGCCATGAGGCCGAGTCATACGATCCGCCTGTTCACGGAGTCCGGGACCACGCGTAACGGCACGCCCATCAGCGCGACGTGGCAAATGGAGGTATCGAATGTGACGACAACCCTCGTCCCGGCGACCGGCGACAAGCCGGGCGGTACCCGCTACACGATCAAACCGATCTACAAGGCGCGCGCCGATGGGGAGACATGTCTCGATTCGGACAGCTTCGCGAAAAAGTGCGGTGCGGCGATGGGAAAGATGTTTGGCGATACGCTGCGCGCCGCGCATGTGGTGCAGATGAGTGCGGGGACGGCCGCTCAGCCGGCCAACTGAAGGGCCGCGCGGGAATGACGAAGGGCTGCGCCATGCATCGCGCAGCCCTTCGCTGGACAGCGTGGCGGGTAACCGGGCCGAACCCGCTGTCACCTCGACTCGGCCGTCCCGGTCGTTCGAATCACGAGCGCGCCGAAGTCGGCAACGATGAAATCAGAACGGCACCACATGAGGTCTTGTGACCTTCGAACGCCGCATGCGCCCCCTCGATATCGAACTGCCCGTCGCCCTCGACGACGACGCACGGCCCATGTAACGGGCACGTGCAGCGGTCACCGACACGTGCGGGCGCACGCCCCATGACATCGCTGTTCGACGCGCCCGTCTCGACATAACCGCCGTGACTGTGGACGTCGCCCACTCGAATGATTCCTCGCATGATCGGTTATCCGGTCAGTAGGAGTAGCCCTGCATGCCATAGCTGGTGTCGTGACGACGGCCCCACCACGGAAGGTACGCATTGTTCTCGCCACGCGCGCGGAACCAGTCCTTGTCCGCATCGATCGGCACGACTTTCGACGGTGGCAACACCACCACCGCTGTCGGGTGCTGCGCATCCGTCGTCCCCGCCACCAGCACCTTCTCGCCAAGATGATTCGCCCGGCCGATCGCCAGCACCACGTCCGTCAGCGCCGTACCCGCTCCCATCGGGCCCAGCAGCGCCGGCGTATTGAACGTCTGCTTGCTGAAGTTGTAGTCCGGCAACACTTCCGTCAGCGTCTGCGACAACGCGCCGATCCGCTCCGACGCCGCCTCGCCGCCCCGGCCCGCGTCATGCACCACGAAGTTCAGCGACGGCACCGGCACGCCCGCGTTGCGCGCCGCGCCGTCGATCGTGGCCTTCCACGCCTGCACCGTGCGCGTGGTGCCGGCCTTCGCCTCGTAGTCCTTGACGTTGCCCGTCGCCGCGCGGCCGATCCAGGCCAGCGGTTCGCGCTCCGTCTTGAAGTTCGGCCCGACGAGGAACAGCACCACCATGTTCTCGTTGATCTGCGCGTCCTTCGGCGGGAAGCTCGGGGCGTCCCAGTTCATCACCCACGCGCTCTTGTCCGGGTTCGCCTGCAGGTAATCCAGTGCGCGGTTCAGCGATGTGAATCCGGCGTTTGCGCCGCCTTGGTTGACGTGGACGTCGGGCGGGGTGTCACGGCTCCAGAGATCCTGGAAGTATTTGTTACCGATGTTGAACTCCCGGGTAATGCTCTCCTGCAAATAAGCCTGAGCCTCGCCAGCGTCCAGTCTATCCGGCACGGCAAACTCCACATGGATACCAGCCAGTTCACGCCAATCATCCTTATTTTTGGACTTGACCGTGTAGAAATACTTGGCGTTCATCACATAGCGATCGCCGAACAGGCCAAGAAGCTTACTGACGTATTTGTGGTAGAAGCCCTTGAACGTTTCCGTGCCTTGGTTACCGTATACGAGCGCCCCTATTGACTGGAGCTTCGAAAATTTCTGCGGCATCGTCCGAACCATATCGTCGTTCTTGTTCGGCTGAACAAGACCCATTGTCCAGAGAATCTGCCACTCCGTCGGATAGTCGCGTCGCTGCAATGGATTCAGCCACTCCAACCCGACAACTTGTGCGATGAACGGCTGAGCGTTTTCGCTCGTATCCAACGCAGCGGCATCTTTCTGAATCACAGTATCGGCCTGCACCGGCACCACCATCACGACGGCCAACACAACAAACGCCAGAAGCGCACCCAGGAACGATCCTGTAGACAATCGATTCACCCATTCCCCCGAACTCTATTCGTCACGAAACCCGCGTGCAGCAAAAACACTCGAGCTGCACATCATACCCATCGTGGCAATCAATCCACGGAACGGAGTCGAGATCAGCCGGAGTGTTACCCATCCGATCATTGGAAAAATCTCACCGATATCAAGCAAACAACTTGAAAGCAAGTATCAGGAACAGCCTTTACCCATAAACTCAATGCAAGTTGTCAGACACGTCGCAAGGAAATAAACCCTGGATATAACAAAGGACTAAGCGAATATCGCATAGCCCTTTGTTTCGAAACGTGGCGCCCGGGTATGACTATCGCCACTCGCGAAGCCGCCCCCTTCCGCGCACAATCAGCCGCTCCAGCGGTTCTTCGACAAATACTTCAATCCGGAATCGCGGACCACCACTGCAATCGTCCTGCCACGCATCTCGCCGGCCAGCAGCTGCAGCGCCGACACGACGTTCGTGCCTGACGAAAATCCGCCGAAGATCCCTTCCTTCTACTCAAGCTCGCGTGCGATCCGCAGCGGTTCGCCCCCCCTGCAACCGGCAGAAAACCGTCTGCGCGCATGTCGTTCAGAAACGGAAGATCGCTGATCGAATAGGCGCTACCCTGGATCGGATGCTCGGGTCGCGTGACGGGTTACCCCGCGATCGGCGCCGCCCCAACCGGCTCGACGGCATAACAGCGAACTGCAAAATTCCGTTCCTTGAGCGCCTTGCCGACACCGACACCGACAAAGCTACCGTCCGAACAGACAAAATCGACGAACCCGTCGATACGGCCATCGGTCGCCTCCCGGATTTCCGCCCCGGTCGTCCTGTAGTGCACGAGTCAGTTGCCGTCGCGATGAAACTGATCGGAGCGAAACGCACCGCGCTCGGCTTCGATACGCTGAGCTTCGCGGTCGATGAGTTCGAGATCGCCTTGCGACAGCTGTGCGGGAACGGAGTCCGCCAACTGATCGACCCGCATGACTTCCGCGCACAACGCGCACATCATCCTGGCGCGCTCCTCGGAGTTGACCTTCGACATCACCGCGACGAACGGTATGTTCTTGCTATGGAGATTTGCCGGACAGATCGGGCAATGCCGAAGCGATTGGCCGGGCTAACTGTCGCTGCACCGAACAAGCGACAACCCATGGGCCAGTAAAGTGAGCGCTGAAACGACGAAGGGCCGGGAGGAAAACCTCCCGGCCCTTCGTTCAATTTGGTGCCGGCTGCAGGACTCGAACCCGCCACCTGATGATTACAAATTTTCAATTAAATCAATAAGTTACTGATATTTAATGGAAAGTGACCGTAACACATCACATCACAAAGTACTTTGGATTCAGCAACTTAGCGTAATCGAACGAAAGCCGAAAAAACCTGTCCGCGTACCGACATTGTACCGAAATCGACTACCTAACGGCGGTACCCCAGCAGCCCATCGGCTCCCCGTAACCGAGCACTTCGAGCCCAGCCAACCGCTACACGACCGGTCCTACCGAGCAAGACATGGCTCACCTGATCGTATAGTCTTTAGCGACAACCCCGGCCGACGAGCCTGCATTGACCATCGCTGCGCGTACCCATACGACGCGCCCCTCAAGGCGACGAAGGTGGCCACGGCGAAGGTGCATCCGTGGAGATCCGTGAGTCCCCCCTGACGACGCGGCTTTCGGCGATCTCTCCGCTGAGACCTGTAGCACTTTATAGGTAAAAAATGGCGGCTTGCCCTTCGCTGCCCGTTTGGCATTGGCTGCCCGAGAAGGGGAAACATCAATCGTTTCGACATTGGCACAGTTCAACACGCTACAGGCTTGAACCGCCATCGTTACTTCGTCCGAGGCGTCGAGCTGGACTGTAGCAAGTGCCCTATCTACATCGCCGTCGGCACGGATAATCAATTCCTGGAACATCTCCGGCATCACGACAAAAGGTTCCGCACGGAACCTGTAGCCCTTCTCATGCTTACGCCCTACCGCACGAAGCGCATCCTCAGCGATTTGTGTTGCCGGCAGCGGCTGAAAACTCTCATCTACGCGGAATTCGCGAGGAATAAACGTGCCGCCCGCTCCAAATTGCCACAGACGCAATTTATCGACGTAGAAGACCGGGAGCACGAAAACCCCGCCTTCGGGGAAGGCCTGCCTGACTGCCTCTACGCCGGCGAATAGCTCGAATCGGATGTCCGGAAACGGCTGAAACTTTTCATCCAACTCCCAGCATAAGGCGATACGACGAGTCGACTTGCTTTGCTCGAAGCCGTTTAGCTCCGCCTCCCCCTCCCCATCTTTGATCCATGGAGCCTCGAAAGCGACCAGAGGATAGGGAAGACGAAGTAGCTCCAGGTGCGACTCCCTGAGGGAGAGTTCATTCACCAATTGAGCGCAATTCGGCAGCATAAATTTAACAGCGTGCTGCAACATCTCCACGACTACCATAGCGCGATGTGCGGTCTTTGGCATGACACGTGCGTTACGCATACCCTTTACCGCCTCGCGGAGATCATCAATCGCGTCAGAGCAATAATTTGTTGGTTGAATATCGGTCGTCTGTTCTGACATTTGTTCTTCCGGTAAAGGCTGACGGGGTTCCTCCGGCGCGCGCAATCGAACCTTGCGCGAAACTGCTGAAAGAATAAGCAGTGTATCAGGTGGTGATACGCTCTCGTTCCGTATCAGTACGTGATACGTGCTAGTTCTGTATCACCGGCTGACACGGAACGATGTTAACGAATGAGAACAATATCGCCGAGGCTGTTGATACCTCCTCGAACGGGCCCCGCTCGCAATGTGCCGAAACCGGCGAGCAACCCGCCTGAGCTAAAAGGAATCAGCGATGAACTCATGGGGCACCGTTCGCGATCCACTTCGGCTCACTGCCAGTCAGCGCAAAGACAAAAATCGGGAATTTTCTGTCTTTCAACCGACAGCGGTTGTCTTTCGAGGTCCGATTTTTGTCCCACAAATGTCCCGAAAACCGGAATCCGCTGCGGTATGCACTTTGACGACCCCGGCACCCCACTCGTTTCTCCAGGCCCGCAGAGCCTTGGTCTAAGCCGCTGACGGGGCAAGCCCCGCCACCGGCTAAGACCGGGATAAATCGCGCTCGGGCCGCCCTACGGCCGCCCCGACCGCTCAACCCGGCCCCTGTGAGGGCCACCGGCTGAAAAGCTCAGGGTCCACTGGGCCAAGTTTGTCCACAGAAAGAGGGCCCTAGGTTGGATGGGGCGGCGATTTGAAATCCGGCCCACGGTGCGGCTCCTGCGCATCACCTGAAGGGGGCAGTTACCTCTGCACCTTCAGCGGCTCACAGCGCCAATTTTCGGCGAGCGCGCACCGCAGCGCTGAATTAAGGGCTTTTTATCTCATTTGGGCAAGCCGCGCAGCGGCGCGTCAGCCCCGAAGGGCTCGCTCGTGGGGAGCCGGTGGGCGGGTGCGGTATCCCGGCCGGCGAGGCCGGGACTGTCCACGCCCCCGCGGTGTGGGCAGCGCAGCCGTCCACGGGCGGGCGCGGGTGGACCCGACTGCATTCAAAATTCTGGGCGTCGAAGCCTTCAAGAACTGAACTCCGCACTAGCATTGCGCATTATGCGGTCTCGTATGCCTCCCACGGCTGGTGATGTCGCGAATTCCGGCTCGTCATATCCGGCGGAACAAGCCCATCGGAGAAGTACACGAGCTCAGTGCCACGCCGTGCGTTTCCGTGGGCACTGTAATGGAAGTTCATTTCGGCTTGGGTATGACCGTCGTAACATTCTCGGATCAACGGGTGAGCGTCGTAGGAAACCATCCACGGCCGGCGCAGTTTCCGCGTTACCCATTGGGCCAGCTGGCGGTGATCTTCTTCGCTGTGATGGTTCAGATAGAGACCCGGCCCTTTTTCTACGTATGGAGGATCGAGGTAGACCAAAGATTTGCGCGGAAGGTCTGGTTGAAGGTCCTGTAAGAAATCTACCGCTTCCTTGTTGTAGATATGAATTCGAGACCGAAACTGCCCGATAGCGCGGATCCGCGCGACCAACTCATCACGGTTGTATCGGGCATCAAGCTTCCATTGACCCGTCTGGTTTTTACCACCAATTACCCCCGCGTCAAGTATCCCTGACCGATTGGTGCGGTTCAGGAAGAACGTGGCGAAGCCCAAATCAAACAGGTTCGCCTTCGCGCGATTCACCCAGACGGCGCGTTGTTCATGCCACGTGTCCATCGTACAAGGCGTATCGCTGATCTTGGCGCACAACGCGTCGGTACGTTTGGTCACGCTGTACCAGAAGGCGTACACAGCCCTGTCGAGGTCGTTGATGTGTATCGTGCTCACGGTGTAGCTCATCAACAACTCAAGGGCCAGACCAGCACCGCCGCAAAATGGCTCAACGTAGTGGGCATCGTACAGCCGGTTCTGGGCGATCAACCGCTCGAGGTAAGGGCGCAATCGAGCCTTGCCGCCGGGATAGCGAAGGGGGGTACAGTTTGCCATTGGTGGGTACAGCGTGTTTCGTTAGTTTGTCTTCGCTTCCTGCGAACGCGCGATTTCGGCTGCGTGGATCCGCTTCCAAAGCAGATCCATGCCGCCGCCGAGATTATTCCACGTCGATCGAAGATGGTCGGGGCTAAGATCGGTAACTTTACTGTGCGCAGTGGAACTCAGCTCCTCGTAAGCGTCGCGGAACTGGTCGAAGTTCTTTGCGATGTCGATCTTGTCGGACGTGTCAGTGGCGTGCTGGTTTCCCAAAAGATGCTTGGCGGCCGCGTCGATATTGGCCGATCGGTCTGTTGGCTTTCTACCAATGACGTCCCGAACATAAATTTCCGCCGTCAGCTCTTGCAGGCATCGCAGCAACAGCGCACACGCACACGGTGCGTCTTGAACCGACACCTTTTGTTTCAACTCCACAACGATTTCACGGCACTTGGGATTCGTCACGTTGCCAAGCTCATGCTTAGCCAACAGGAACTTTGAAGCACGCTTCTTTCGGATCACGGGGAGCGCGCTGACGACCGCCGGATTTGAACTGGGCGGAGGTGTTGAAGGCGTGACCGCTTGCGAGTTTGTGGCGGCAGCGCTTGGTTTCGGTGGCTGCGGCTTATTCGGTAGAGCGGTCACATTGCCGTTCGGTGCCGTCGGCTGGCTCTGCGAATTGGGCGTGGCCGGCGTCGATTGAGCATCAACCGCGGCTTCAACCTCATCGATGTACGGCAGCATCGTTTTCGCTTCCGCGAAATCGCCACGAGAAGTCACGCGTCCAGTTGCGACATCGTTGGCTACGCGCGCAAGCGCCTTCATAGCGCGTGACGCGTTTTCTCCCGCATTGAACGTACTCTTCCCTATACGACACCCAAACCGCCGCTGAAACTCCTCCGACGTCACGACGCGCTCAAAGCTCGTGATATTGAACGCACTACGATCCAGTTCGTTCATAACTGCGAGGCTGAGCTCGCGTGCGGTGTGCAGACTCTCCAGACATTGCCAGAGACCAGTATTGTCGAACCGGGCAATCTGCAACGCTGACCACGCGCTTCTCCCTGCGCCAAGGTTTTCGCCGGTATGGCGCAAGCGGATGAAGCGATTCGCTTGCTCGCGGCTGTCGAAAATGACGACGTCCACCTCAGTCGGCCAGCGATTCGGAAACTCACTTTGCAGGCGCTTGAAACGGCCCCGCAACGAATGGGAGAGTCCTACGGCCTCCCGTTCGATCAGACCTGGCTGCGAGAGGAGTCGAAGCGCTGCAAGGCGCCGATTTCCGTCGAGAACAACGAAACGATCCCTGGAATCTGTCGGAACCACGTACAGCCGGTCACCCGGATCGAGCATCCCCGCTTCGCAAATGTCTCGCGCTAGTTCATATACTTTCTCGCCGTCTCGCTCGACGGCGAGTAGGCTGCGCAAGGCATCGGTCTGGTTATCCTCGGCGTTCGTCCGCGGGTTCGCGATATCCAAGTCTAGCTGCGTGACGCTCAGTGTTTCTTTTGTGGCCATCTCTAGCTCTTCCCCCGTTTTTCTTTCAGTCGCCGCTGCGGCTCCCTCCTCGATGACGCATATTGTAATGGTTGGGCAACCGGTGTTTAGCGCATCTCGGCCGGACGCCGTTTCTGACGCTACCCTACTGCGTTGCGTTCGGTGGTGGCGGTCGGCGGGATCATTGTAGTGCCATCCGGCGACTTTCGTCTCGCGCGGAATCTCTTATAATTAGCCATGAACCTGGAATACCAAAAATTCCCGCAAAGCCTTATCCAGTAAGGCTTTGACTTGCTGCTGAATCAATTGCCGGAGAAGACATGAGCATGGTCGTAATCAAGGACCGTGCGGCGCTCATGCAGCGCCTCATGGATGCGGTCATTCAGGGCTATCACAGCTATACATCCGGCACCGTCAAGACAGAGCGTGTACACGCTCTCTGCGAAAAATTCTCCGAACGTTATCTGGTTGCGCTGAATCGCAACCAGCTTGCCTATCGACGTGCCAAAGGCCTCGGGAATGCGCGGCTGATACTCGCTGATCTAGGCGATCCAAATAGCCTGCACTGGTGGCTGCTGGTTACGGATGGGACCCACCCAGCTCGAGAAAGAGAGAAAGGCTCGCGAAAAACGCGCGAGGACCTGAAAGATGCGCTGAAACCCGGGGAGCGCATCCATGTCTCCGGTTACGAATTGCTGAAGATGGCGCACGCGAAGGCTGTCGGCGGCGGCGTTCGCTTGACGTGGCGCATGACGGATGAAACCAAACGGCAGTGGCGTTATCAGATCCGCGTTGCGGTTCGCGCCCGACACGCGGATGATGCAGTAGCCCGAGTTACGCGGCTGATGTACAAGGCTCCGCGCTTCGATTCCATCAAGGCCCAGGTCGATAAACTTGCGGATTTTCTACGTGCAGAGTGGGGCAGAACTGGGCACGATGTGCAGCTTCTGAGCATTCCTGCGGCGCTAAAACCCATTCCCCGTGTCGCAAGCGACGGGATACCAGTAGCCGAATGGATCGCCGCGCAGATGCCAGAACAAGCGGCCTGACGAAGGTGAAAAATGAACGCCGGAACGGTTTCCAACCTGATTTCCTGTGGCATCCTGATCGCGGGTCTCGCGTTCGCTTTCTGGTTCACGGTGGTGCTGCCAGATCGTGAAAGACGAGCTAAAAGGCGGTCGGGGGCAACCGAGAAATCGATCGAAAATGGAGGGAGTGACGCGTGAAGCTGGCGAGGCTTCGCATATCTCGGATAGGATTTTTTCGTCGCCAGAGACGTCCTTTCGGTACGTGAACGAACGACAGAGCGAAGAGTAACAGGCGTCGAAGACAGCTTGCGCTACCGCGCGATCAGAGACTAATCGCCGCCCGGAAGCGGCGTTGTGCAGTCAACGCATTAGCGATCGGACGACGTTTATCGGCCACAGCCAGACGTAGAAGAGGCGCAGCTGGAGCCGGCTATTCCAGTTCAGGCAGTAGAATTTCTCGTCCGGAATCACCTTCGCCCACCTGCAAAAGCCCATTCCAACGGCGACGTACAGGACGAAGTACACGACGAGATCGCTAGTTGGGAAGCGCGACAGCAGCCACATCACCGTGAGAGCGATCGCAATATTCACCAGCCTTATCGATAAGGCTTCTCGCGGCGACGTGTTCAAATTGGACTGGAACAGCCGCTTCTCCCGTTGCTCGCTTTCGACCCGAGTGACGTGGTCGGCGATGGTTTCTCCGCGCAATCTGCTCCCGATGAAGGGGACCACGAATCTAAAAATTACCGTCGCGGCCACAACAGCCATGCCTGCAATCACAACCGTTCGAAGTGCGTCATTCGATACCTCGATCATCGTTACGCCCCCCTGTTTTGTGAGCCTTGCGATCCTTGAGCGTAGCTGTATCCGCCTCCGCTAGACGAGTTGCCCCCGGCACTGCCGGTCCCGGAATTCGAGCCGCTACCCGTGCCCGCACTGCCTTGCGATCCTCTAGCGTAGCTGTATCCGCTACCACTCGACGAGTTGCCACCGGCGCTCCCGGCTCCGGAATTCGAGCCGCTGCCCGCCCCTGCGCTGCCGCCGTTGTTACCCCCGGACGGGCTCCCTCCGCCTCCGCCGGAAGCTGCGGAAAACGAGCTCGGCTGCGGCAGGAAACGATCGAAATTTGTCTTGACACCACTCGTCCATCGCGCCGCGAGGTCGGGCAAGACCTTCAACAAACCAAGTGCCATAACGGTGACAAGACCGGCCGTGATGATCGGGCCAATGATGGCCGCGTCCGGGTTCGGCTTGGCCGCGGCCGAGATGGCGCTGTCGTAGAAGTGCATGAAAACACCGAAGCTCATCGCCGTTATCGCTATGAGGATGACGTAGTTCAAGACCGAACCGAGCCAGTTCCCGAAGAGATTGGCGAGCGGCGGGGCCAGCAACATGAAGATGAAGAATGGGCCGAAGCAAACTGAAAGCGCGAGCAGGAACTTCGCAATCAGAATCGAGACAGCGCCCACGCCGCAGATCAGTAGAGTGGAAAGCACGAGCACAATGCCGAGAATGAAAGCCCCAATCCCGGTGCTCGTCAGTAGGCTCGAATTCGCGAAAACCGTCCGCATGACGGTCAGACTGTGGTCGATCGCGCCATCGATCAGGCTTGCTATGGCGCTGTTACTCGCACCCAGGCTCCCGTGTATCAGCAGCTTGGACGCCAGTTCATCGGGCAAGTGGATGGCTGTACTGGCCAGCGTTGTTTCATACAGGCCTCCGGCGCCGGCGATCCCCACAATCGCGTAATACTTGAGGAACTTCTCCACGAGGTGCGTGAGCGGTACGCCGCTCGGCCGCAGCATTGTCGCCACGCCATCTATGACGAGCATAATGGTCAGGCCAAGCGCCGCGAGCGGCGTGACCCATGCAATCATCCGGCTAACGTTTTCGGCGACGATCTGGAGCGTCACAGCATCCATGTAGTCGAATATCTGTGTTACCGCATCGAAGGCCATGGTTCGCTCCTTATTTCTCGCGGGCCGCTTTAAGCGCCGCTTCCTTGCCGTAGAAAGCAACCATCGCGTTTGCTTCTTTTGCGTTCAGGCAGTCTGAGCCTTGCCGCAGGTATTGGGCAGGATCGTTCTCGCATACCTTGAATCTGCTGGCTCGCTCCGCGTCATGCTCGATATACCAAGCCTTGGTGTGATATTCCTGCCCACAGGCGGCCAAAACACAGGCAACCAGGACGTAGAGGCATTTCTTCATATTCACATCCTCCGTGTAACGTTTTAACGTCGTGATGTTGTAGCGTTGTGACGTCATAACTTCATAACTTCACGTCGTAACGTTAGTAGTTCTACTTAAATCTTCTCTGGCTCGAGATTTTTTCCCTGACCTGCTTCTAGCGCAGATTAACCATGCAGGTCTTCACGCCGTCTTTCAGCGAATGGGACAGCAGATCAAGCATCGTGAAATACGCCTCTTGATCGCTCGGATCGACGAAACTGCTCAAGTTGATGAGAAGCTGGAATGCTTCCTGTGTCCTGGAGATGTTGTGCAGCAAGCCTCTCAGACGAGCGACGTTAGCCGCTTCGTGTTGCTGTGAGTTGCAGGTACACTCAGTTCTAGCCATGATTCACCTCGTGGAAGGTGGGTTGTGGTCAGGCCCGTCTTGGTGTTGGTGCACCTTGGCGGGCCGCTTGCTGCGTTGTCCGGGCCTCGCATTGCATTCGCTCCTATCTCCGCTACGCGTGCGGCTAGCGGCGAAAGCGGCTTGTCAGATGGTGGCCCGGCTGCCTGAGGAGTAACGGCAACAGGGATGGCCGCATGTAACTCTCCGGTCTTCGAGTCCCACGTAAGTCCCGCGCCGGGAACGACTTCGACACGAGCGAATGCGTCCGGATCGTGCTCGCCGGTTTCCAATGCGGCTTTGATCCGTGCGATCCATTTCGACAGGCTCCTAGGTACGTAGTCGATGACGATCGAACAGCACTTTCCCTGTTCCGACGTCACATCCAAGCGCTCACGCGCTAGGTAGCATTGCACCCGTCCCTTCTTTCCTACTTTCTTCAGCAAATGAGCCGCTTCGAGCCGCATCAAGGCTTTTTGAACAGTGGCAGATGCCAGCTTCGTTAGATCCATAAGGCGACGAATACTCGGATACCCCACTCCGGTATTGAAATCGGCATGCCATTTGATTGCCAGCCACACGTTTATCGCATCCGACCCAAGCTCCCGAGCGAGACCTGACGTGTATAACTCTCGCTGGACGGTGATGAAGGTAGTATCAACGTGCCCGTGCATACTTATTCCGCGAACAAGTGCGCAACTGCAGCCGTTTTGAACAAGACACGCCGACCGATCTTGATCCGTGCTGGTAGCAACTTGCGAGACACATCGTTATCTCGCGTGAGAGTCACCCGAAGTCCCTCAGGGCTGCGATGCAATAACTCCGCCACCTGAGGAAGAGTCAGCAATGCTCCGTAACGCTCGATGATGTTTTCTTCCGTTGAAGTCACCTGAATAACTCCTTGCTCTTATGCGCAACGGAAGATTACGGTTAATCAAAACAAACAACAAGCTCCAACCAACATCAACACCAAACACACCATAACTTTATAAAGTTATAACTTCAAATCGATACAAAATAAATACATAACAATCAATGATTTATAAAAATCACGGCGCCGAGATTTATCGCCAATTAATTTGTATCTTTTTGTAAATACAAAATCGCAAAGTTATAACTTTATAAATCAACAAAGTTATAGCGCCTTGATACTACAGCGCCACAACATCGCTCGCCGAATAGGAACAAAGGAACGTGTGCATATAATCGGAATTTAGAAAGAGAGCGTGTACACGCTCTCGATAACATCGATCGCGGCTCTCCACGCGATGGCCGTCCAAACCACGCCGGCGGCTGAATCAGGCGCGTCGAAGAGTGTCGAGCTTCTGCACCAAATCTTCAGCTCGTAGGTGCGTGTAACGCTTGAGCATTTGCATCGACTTATGGCCGCTGATCGAGGCCACCTCCTGATCACTCAACCCCGCCTCAACAAGCCGACTGACTGCCTCATGTCGCAGATCGTGGAAATGCAGATCGACCATCCCGAGGTCGCGAACGATGCCGGCCCAGAGCTTCTGGAACACATACGGCTTACGCTTTCCGTCTCGCCCTGGCTCGCCGAAGAACACGAGATCGGTGTCAATGGGCCGTATCGGATTGTCCAGGGCTGCGCGGAGGACTTCGGCTGCCTCACGCGTCAGCGGCACCACACGACTGGAACCGTTCTTTGTATCCCTGAGGGTCACGACTCGCCGATCCAAATCTACTTGCGAGCGACACAAGCCCGTGATCTCGGACGATCGCATGCCGGTTTCGACGGCAAGTCGCACGATCCAGCCGAGCATCGGATTGCAATGGGCGTCGGCGGCCGCGAAGAGACGTTGGTGTTCATCACGACTCAATCGCCGGTCCCGGCCGGCACCGGGACTCGGCTTGCGAACGTTGGCGACGGGATTGAAAGTCAGGCCAATTCCCCACTCCTGAATCGCCATCCGGAAGAGATGCCCGAGCATCGCAAGCTCGAGGCGAACCGTGTTGTTTGACTTGCCGGCCGCGAGGCGTTCGTCGCGATACTTGGCAACGAGCTCGGCACTAACGGCCGCCATCGAATACTTCCCGAAGAACGCCTCCAGGTGCTTCGCAGAAAAGCTCTCGCTGCGCTGCGTGGTCGCCTTCTTGGTAACCGACACCTCTTCCATATACCGCTTCAGCGCGACTGACACCGTGAGTTTTTCGGAGGGAGCACGCGACAGATAGACACCCCGAACCATCTCATCTTCGGTCCGGCGCCCCCAATCCTCGGCGTCACGTTTGGTGCGGAAGGTCTTGGCCGTGGTCGGCCAGCCGATCTTGCGGATGACTGCCTTCCACGTGCCGGAAGGCGTCTTGACGATGGTTGCCATGTACCTGTTCTGAGAGCTGGTTGTACCGAAAATGTACTTTTCAGCGCCCAGAAAGCACAAGGGGTTACGTGAAATTCACGTAACCCCTTGATTCTATTGGTGCCGGCTGCAGGACTCGAACCCGCCACCTGATGATTACAAATCAACTGCTCTACCAGATGAGCTAAGCCGGCGTAGCGCGAGATTCTACCTCATTTCACGATCTTGAGGCGAGGTCTGTTGCCACCTTTCGAACCGTCGCCATCGCCGTCGGTTTTCGGCGGTTCGTCGGCGCCTTCGGAGGGTTCCTCGTTCGCGCCGCGGTCGGCAACCGGCGTCAACGCAGCAGGCGACTCGTCGCGCTGCGCGTCATCCGCCTGCGCGGCTTCTTCGTCGAACGCGCCCGAATCCTCGCCTTCGCCCGCAACCGCATCGACCTGGAACGCCATCCCCTGCCCGTTCTCGCGCGCATAGATCGCGAGCACGTTGGCAACCGGAATCTCGATCTTGTGCGCCTTCCCGGAGAACCGGGCCGTGAACTCGATCCACTCGTTGCCCATCTGCAACTGGCTCGTCGCCTCGAAGCTGATGTTGAGCACGATCTCGCCGTCACGCACGAACTGACGCGGCACGCGCGTCGAGTTGTCGACCCTCACCGCGATATGCGGTGTGTAACCGTTATCGGTGCACCACTCGTACAGCGCGCGCAGCAGATAAGGCTTCGTTGAAATCTCTTGCATCACAATCCTCGAACCCGGAGCGGGCGCGCGGCACGCCGCGCCGCCCTCCCCGTCTTGCCTTCATTGCATCATCAACGACGCATGACCTTTTCGGACGGCGTCAGTGCTTCGATATAGGCCGGACGGCTGAAGATCCGCTCGGCGTACTTCATCAGCGGCGCGGCGTTCTTCGACAGCTCGATGCCGTAGTGATCCAGACGCCACAGCAGCGGCGCGATCGCGACGTCGAGCATCGAGAATTCCTCGCCGAGCATGTACTTGTTCTTCACGAAGATCGGCGCGAGCTGCGTCAGGCGATCGCGAATCGCGAGGCGTGCCTTCTCGTGATTCTTCTCCGCTGCCTTGCCCTTCTCGTTCTCGAGCGTGCTGACGTGGACGAACAGTTCCTTCTCGAAGTTGAGCAGGAACAGGCGTGCACGTGCGCGCTGCACGGGGTCGGCCGGCATCAGTTGCGGGTGCGGGAAGCGCTCGTCGATGTACTCGTTGATGATGTTCGATTCGTACAGGATCAGGTCGCGTTCGACCAGGATCGGCACCTGACCGTACGGGTTCATCACCGAAATGTCTTCCGGCTTGTTGAACAGGTCGACGTCACGGATTTCGAAGTCCATGCCCTTCTCGAACAGCACCAGCCGGCAACGCTGGGAGAACGGGCAAGTTGTGCCGGAATACAGAACCATCATGTTTGCGTTTCCTCAAAAAAGCCGAGGGCCGGCACGCGGCGAACCTCCTTCCGGGGTTCCACCTTGCGCCGGCCCCACGCCGGTCAGGCGTGATTACTTGATATCTTTCCAGTACGCGGCATTGAGCCGCCAGGCCAGGAAAGTCAGGACACCGAGAAAGATCAGCACCCATACGCCGAGGCGTTTGCGGGTCTGCTGAGCCGGCTCGGACATCCAGGTCATGTACGCCACCAGGTCGGCAACCGCAGCATCATAATCCACCGCGGACAGTGTCCCCGGCGTGACCTGCTGGAAGCCGACGAGCGTATGGACCTTCTCGCCCGTCTCCTCGTCCGTCTTGTCTTCGAATTTGGCAGTGCGCTGCCCCTGCAGCTGCCACAGTACATGGGGCATGCCGACGTTCTCGAACACCGCGTTGTTCCAGCCGGTCGGCCGCGTATCGTCGCGGTAGAAGCTGCGCAGATACGTATACAGCCAGTCGCGGCCGCGCGCGCGCTCCTCGACCGACAGGTCGGGCGGCGAGGTGCCGAGCCAGTTCTTCGCGTCGTCAGGCCGCATCGCGACGGACATCGTGTTGCCGACCTTGTCGGTCGTGAACAGGAGATTCTTTTCGATCTCCTTCTGGGATATGCCCAGATCCGTCAGACGGTTGTAGCGCATCAGGTTCGCGCTGTGGCAGTTCAGGCAATAGTTTACAAACAATTGCGCGCCGTGCTGAAGCGAAACGAGATTTTCCGTGTTATCGGGCGCCCGGTCGAGCGGAAAATTACCTTCCGCCCGCACCGCCGGCGCCACCAGCAGCGCACACGCGGTCGCCCCGATCAGCGCGAGTGTCGAAAGCAGTTTCTTCATGTCGTTCTCTCCTCGCTCACGTTAATGGGGCTTGAAGCGCACCCGCTCCGGCGGCTGCTTGAACGTGCCAAGCGGCGTCCAGACGGGCATGCCGAGGAAGAACGCGAAGTAGATCAGCGCGCAACACTGCGCGATCAGCGTGGCCGCCGGCGATGGTGGCCGCGTGCCGAGGAACGCGAGGGTCAGGAACGCCGCGACGAAGATCCCGAGGAACACCTTGTGGAACAGCGGCCGGTAGCGGATCGACTTCACCGGGCTGCGGTCGAGCCACGGCAGGAAGAACAGCGTGATCACCGCCGAACCCATCACGACGACGCCCCAGAACTTCGACTCCGTCAGGTACATGAAGACGACGATCGCAGCGGCCAGCACCGGCAACCCGGCCTTCCACTTGCCGCGCGCGCGGATCAGCGCGAGCACGCCGAGCAGCGCGATGACGATCATCAGGACGATCTTGAACGGGTCGGTGGTCGCGCGCAGCATCGCATAGAACGCGGTGAAGTACCAGACCGGCGCGATCTCGGGCGGCGTCTGCAACGGGTTCGCCGGGACGAAGTTGTTCGCCTCGAGGAAGTAGCCGCCCATCTCCGGCGAGAAGAACACGATCAGTGCGAAGACCATCAGGAACACGCACACGCCGAGGAAATCGTGCACCGAGTAGTACGGGTGGAACGGGATGCCGTCGAGCGGAACGCCGTTCTCGTCCTTCTTCGCCTTGATCTCGATGCCGTCCGGGTTGTTCGACCCCACTTCGTGCAGCGCGACGAGGTGCGCGATCACGAGGCCGACCAGCACGAGCGGAATCGCGATCACGTGGAACGCGAAGAAGCGGTTCAGCGTGACGTCCGACACGACGTAGTCGCCGCGAATCCACAGCGACAGGTCGGGGCCGACGAACGGGATCGCCGAGAACAGGTTCACGATCACCTGCGCGCCCCAGAACGACATCTGGCCCCACGGCAGCAGGTAACCGAAGAACGCCTCGGCCATCAGGCACAGGAAGATCGCACAGCCGAAGATCCACACGAGCTCGCGCGGCTTGCGGTACGACCCGTAAAGCAGCCCGCGAAACATGTGCAGGTAGACGACCACGAAGAACATCGACGCGCCCGTGGAGTGCATGTAGCGGATCAGCCAGCCCCACGGCACCTCGCGCATGATGTACTCGACCGACGCAAACGCGAGCGTCGAGTCGGGCTTGTAGTTCATCGTCAGGAAGATGCCGGTGACGATCTGGTTGACGAGCACCAGCAGCGCGAGGGAGCCGAAGAAGTACCAGAAGTTGAAGTTCTTCGGCGCGTAGTACTCGGAAACGTGCTTTTTCCAGGTGGACGTGAGCGGGAAGCGCTGATCGATCCAGCCGGTGAGACCTGTCGTGGAGACTTCCTTGTTGTCGGCCATCACGCTTCTCCTTTCTCGTCCTTGCCGATCACGAGGGTCGTCGCCGACGTGAACATGTAGGGCGGGATGTCGAGATTCTGAGGCGCCGGCTTGTTCTTGAACACACGGCCGGCGAGGTCGTAGGTCGAACCGTGGCACGGGCAGAGGAAACCGCCCGGCCAGTCGTCCGGCAGGTTCGGCTGCGGACCCGGCGTGAAGCGCTGGCTTGGCGTGCAGCCGAGGTGCGTACACACGGCCATCACGACGAGAATGTTCTTGCGATCGGCCCGCGAGCGATATTCGTTCGCACAATACGCGGGCAACGGCATCGTATAGGGCTTTTCGGTGGTCGGATCGGCCACTTCCTTGTCGGCCTTGACCACGTCGGCAAGCATCGCGTCGGTGCGGTTCAGGATCCACACCGGCTTGCCGCGCCACGGCACGGTCACCATTTCACCGGGCTTCAGCCCGCTGATGTCGACTTCGACCGGTGCTCCGGCCGCTTTCGCTTTCGCGGACGGCGCAAGCGACGCCGCGAAAGGTATGACGGTGGCGACGCCTCCTACGCCACCTGCTACGGATGTCGCAATCAGCCAGGTACGGCGGCCGCTGTCGACGCGTTTCTCTTCCTTGTCTCGCATCACACGCCCCACTTCTGAGTTGGATTTTCCGTCACGACTTTCCATTCCGCCGCTAGTTTGCTCGAATGGAGTCGCCATTTACAAGGCCCGGAGACGAAAATCCCTTCGAAGTGATTGATAGTTAAGGGTTTCCCCCCACTATCGGAGCGATTAAATCATTTCACTATTAAGCATCCGCTACATTGAGAAATTTCGATGCGCTGCCGCAATTCCGGCACTCAGACCGGGTTATGGATATCGATAAAAAGGTGTTCGATACCGAATTCTTCGGACAAGTGAGCGCCGAGTGCCTGGATTCCATAGCGTTCGGTCGCATGGTGCCCTGCCGCAACGAACGCGACGCCGCTCTCCGCGGCCGTGTGCGTCACGTATTCGGACACCTCGCCTGTCAGGAACACGTCCGCGCCGGCATCGATCGCCGCGTCGAAATAGCTCTGCGCGGCGCCCGTGCACCACGCGATGCGCCGCAGCTGCATGTCCGGATCGCCGAGCACGAGCGGAGTGCGGCCGAGCGTGCGCTCGACCTTCGCGACGAAGTGCTCGAGCGAGACGGGCATCGGCAGCGTGGCCATCCAGCCGAGGTCGCCTTCGCCGAAACGCTGCTCGCCGATCAGCCCGAGCCGCTCGCCGAGCTGCGCGTTGTTGCCGAATTCGGGATGCGCGTCGAGCGGCAGGTGGAACGCGAACAGGTTCAGGTCGTTCGCGAGCAGCAGCTTCAGGCGCTGATACTTGCGGCCCGTGATCTGCGGCGGCTCGTTGCGCCAGAAATAGCCGTGATGGACGAGCACGGCATCCGCCCCCCATTCGAGCGCGGCTTCAAGAAACGCGACCGACGCCGTCACGCCGGTGGCGATCTTCTCGATCTTGCGACGCCCCTCGACCTGCAGGCCGTTCGGGCAATAGTCCTTGAAGCGCGCGGTTTCAAGGGTATTGTTCAAGTACAATTCAAGTTCGATCCGATCCATATAAACCTCTAATCCATTCAGATGCTTAGACGCTTCTGGCTGTTCTTCGCGCAGGCGGTTACCGTGCTGCTCGCGCTGATGTTCATCGTCGTGACGCTCAAGCCGCAATGGCTGCAACGGCAAGGACAGCTCGGCAAGCAGCTCGCCACGCCGATCGTTGCGCTGCGGGAAGTCGCGCCGGGCATCGGCGGCGCGCCGGCGACCACGTCGTACGCGGAAGCCGCGCAGAAGGCGATGCCGGCCGTCGTCAACGTCTTCTCCAGCAAGGACGGCTCGCTGCCGCCCGATCCGCGCGCGAAAGATCCGCTGTTCCGCTACTTCTTCGGCGACCGCAACGCCCGCAAGCAGCAGGACGAACCGGCCGCCAACCTCGGCTCGGGCGTTATCGTGAGCCCGGAAGGTTACATTCTAACGAACCAGCACGTCGTGGACGGCGCCGACCAGATCGAGGTCGCGCTCGCCGACGGGCGCACGGCCACCGCGAAGGTGATCGGCAGCGATCCCGAAACGGACCTCGCCGTGCTGAAGATCAACATGACGAACCTGCCGACGATCACGCTCGGCCGCTCCGACCAGTCGCGGGTCGGCGACGTCGTCCTCGCGATCGGCAACCCGTTCGGCGTCGGCCAGACGGTCACGATGGGGATCATCAGCGCATTGGGCCGCAACCACCTCGGCATCAATACGTTCGAGAACTTCATCCAGACCGACGCGCCGATCAACCCCGGCAACTCGGGCGGCGCACTGGTCGACGTGAACGGCAACCTGCTCGGCATCAACACCGCGATCTACTCGCGCTCGGGCGGCTCGCTCGGCATCGGTTTCGCGATTCCCGTGTCGACCGCGCGCACGGTGCTCGAAAGCATCATCACGACGGGCTCGGTCACGCGCGGCTGGATCGGCGTCGAGCCGCAGGACGTCACGCCGGAGATCGCCGAATCGTTCGGGCTTCAGCAGAAATCGGGCGCGATCGTCGCCGGCGTGCTGCAGGGCGGCCCGGCCGACAAGGCCGGCATCAAGCCGGGCGATATCCTGGTCTCGGTCAACGGCGAGGACATCACCGACACGACGAAGCTGTTGAACACGGTCGCGCAGATCAAGCCGGGCACGCCGACCAAGGTGCACGTCGTACGCAAGGGCAAGGAGTTCGACATGAGCGTCGTGATCGGCAAGCGCCCGCCGCCGCCGAAGCAGACGCTCGACGAGCAGGACAGCGATACCGAATGACGTCGGGCGGGCGGCGCGCAGCCGCGTGCCGAACTCCACCGGAAACGAAAAAGGGCAGCCGCATGGCTGCCCTTTTGCTTTGCATCGAAAGACCTTCTTTGCCGGGACGCTGGCCTCGCCGCACGGTTCCGGCCGGCCACGCCACCCGGCCGCTCAGGCCTGGCCGGAAGCCCGCCTGCCGTGCATCGCCCGGCGCGCCGCCATCAGCTGGCGGCTTCGCCGTTCCCCGCCTCGCCTTCCTCGGCCGGCTTCTTCGGCACGAAGAACCGCGCGGCCAGCAGCCCGATCTCGAACAGCACGATGAGCGGCAACGCGAGCATCAGTTGCGAGAATACGTCCGGTGGCGTAACGACCGCCGCGACGATGAACGCGCCGACGATCACGTACGGCCGCATCTCCTTGAGCTTCTTCAGCGACAACACGCCCATCCGGACGAGCAGCACGACGACGATCGGCACCTCGAACGTGACCCCGAACGCGATGAACATCCCGAGCACGAAGCTCAGGTAGTTGTCGATGTCGGTGGTCATTTCCGCCCCGAGCGGCGCGTTGTAGTGCGCCATCACGCGGAAGATCGTCGGGAACACGAGGAAGTACGCGAATGCCATCCCGCACAGAAACAGGAAGTAGCTGCTGCCGACGAGCGGCGCGACGAGCTTTTTCTCGTGCTGGTACAGCCCCGGCGCGACGAACGCCCAGATCTGGTACAGCACGATCGGCAGCGCGATCACCAGTGCGACGAGCATCGTGACCTTCATCGGCACGAAGAACGAGCCGGTGACGTCGGTGACGATCATCTTGCCGTCCTTCGGCAGGTTCTCCATCAACGGCCGCGCAAGCAGCCGGAAGATGTCGGGCGCCCAGTAGACGAGCCCGAGGAACACGACGATCACGGCCGCCCCCGCGCGAATGATGCGATCGCGAAGCTCGACGAGATGGGAAATGAAAGTTTCTTCCGGGGCGTCGCCCGGGTTCTGCTGGGGGTCGCTCACACCGGCCCTCGGTAGGATTGACGAGCGAGCATGCGCTCGGCTCAGAAGAAGCGCGTCGGCCGGCGCAGGCTGGCCGGCTGGTGGCGCGCGACGCGCGCGGCGCCCGACTGCACGTGCGTGCGGCGGGTGGTCGCGCGCTTGTACCAGACAGGCGCAGCCGCCTGCTTGACGCGCCAGTTGCGGCGCTTGGGCGCGAGCGCGGCCGTACTGCCGCGCCACGACGGCGCCGCGGGCGTGTCGGACTCATGGGACCCGGTGCTGCCCGACGCTTCGTCAAGGCCGCCAACCGCGGAATGCCACGTGTCGTTCAATTCCTTTTCGTGCTCGCGCAGGTTGTCGTGAATCGTCGTCTCGACATTGCGCGCGGCCGATTCGAAATCGGTCTTCATCGTCCGCAGCGCGTCGAGTTCGATTTCGCGCGAGACCTCGGCCTTCACGTCGTTGATGTACCGCTGCGCGCGGCCGAACAATGCGCCTGCCGTACGCGCGACGCGCGGCAGGCGCTCGGGGCCGAGCACCACGAGCGCGACGACGCCGATCAGCGCCATCTTCGAAAGACCGAGATCCAGCATCGCGAATGCCTGTCAGCGTGCCGGCGTTACGCCTTGTTCGAATCGGAACGCGTCGTTTCCTTCGCGTTGACGTCGACCGAGCCCGAGCGCGGCAGTTGCTGCGCGTCAGCCGGTGCCTCACCGTCCTTCATGCCGTCCTTGAAACCCTTCACGGCGCTGCCGAGATCGTTGCCGATATTGCGCAGCTTCTTCGTACCGAAAACCAGCGCGACGATCAGCAGCACGATCAGCCAGTGCCAAATGCTCAATCCACCCATGATGAAACCTCTCCTCAACCACGCCGCTACGCGGCGCAAATCGCCGGCAACGTGCCGGCTTCGACTATCGATGCGGGGAAACGCCCCGCGCCGTCAACCCATCCGCTGCCAGGGGCGCGGGCCGGCCAGGATATGCGCGTGCAGGTGGTAGACCTCCTGCCCGCCGCCCGGGCCTGTATTGATCACCGTACGGAAACCCGTTTCGCCGCCCGTATAGGCGACGCCGAGCTGGCCCGCGAGACGCGAGACGAGCAGCATCAGCCGGCCGAGCATCGGCGCATCGGCCTCGCTCGCCGCCGACAGCGTCGGCAGGTGCTGGCGCGGAATCACGAGCACGTGCGTCTCGGCCGCCGGGCGGATGTCGCGGAACGCGACGAATTCGTCATCCTCGTGCACCTTCGTGCTCGGGATCTCGCCTGCCGCGATCTTGCAGAACAGGCAATTCGGATCGTGACTCATGTTGCTCCTGCAGACGCCCGAACGCGACCGGTCAGAACCAGGCCTGCGGATCGAGCGACTTGTTGTCGTTCAGGTACAGCCAACCCTTGATGATACGGTACAGCGTCCAAATCCACGTGACAAACATCACTGCGAATCCGATCACCACGAACATCAGCGCGAACCCGATCACGTACGCGATCAGCGCGCGCCAGAACGTGCGGATCTGCCACTCGAAGTGGGCGGCATACGGCGTACCGGCCACATCGTCGCGCTTCACGTAATTGATGATGATCGCGATGATGCCCGTGACGCCGCCCGTGAGCCAATGAAACGCGTAGAGGCCGTAGAGCACGTGAGTCAACGTGCGCAGCCCGTTCAGGCGTTCGGCGTCCGCGGCCCCCGGCACCGACGGCGGCGGAAACTGACTTGGCGTATCGGTCATGATGCTACCCCCGTTAGATGACAATTCTTACAGCTTACCGCACTGTGGCCATCCCGCGACAAGGGTCTGTCACCCGCCGTTTTCCTCACGCTCGCGACGCTTGCGCAGGGCCTTCTCCTCGATCCCCGACAGCCCTTCGCGGCGCTCGAGCTCGGCGATCACGTCGGCCGGGCTCAGGTCGAAATGCGACAGCATCACGAGGCAGTGGAACCACAGGTCGGCCACCTCGCCGACCAGCGCGGTCGGCGCGCCGCCCTGGCGCACGTCCTTCGCGGCCAGCACGACTTCCGTCGCCTCTTCGCCGATCTTCTTCAGCACCGCGTCGTCGCCCTTGTGGAACAGGCGCGATACGTACGATTGATCGGGGTCGCCGCCCTTGCGGCTATCGATCACGGCCGCGAGGCGCAGCAGCGTGTCTTCGGTCGATTGCGTCATTTGTAGATGTGTTCGGGATCTTTCAGCACCGGTTCGACCGCGACCCAGTCGCCGCTGTCGACGGTGCCTTCGAATTTCTGGAAGAAGCACGAATGCCGGCCGGTGTGGCACGCGATGCCCGACACCTGCTCGACCTTCAGCAGCACGACGTCCTCGTCGCAGTCGAGCCGCACTTCGTGCACGTGCTGCACGTGGCCCGACTCCTCGCCCTTGAACCACAGGCGCTTGCGCGAACGCGAATAATAGACCGCGCGCTGCGTCTCGATCGTCTTCGCCAGCGCCTCGCGGTTCATCCACGCGAACATCAGCACGTCGTTCGTCGACGCCTCCTGCGCGATCACCGGCACGAGGCCGTTGTCGTCCCAGCGGACCTTGTCGAGCCACGCGGGCAATGCATTCGTTTCCGTATTCATCACAGCCTCACCGGGATGCCCTGGTCGGCCATGAAGCGCTTCGCCTCGCCGACCGTGTGCTCGCCGTAGTGGAAGATGCTCGCGGCCAGCACCGCATCGGCGCGGCCGTCCTTGATGCCGTCGGCCAGGTGCTGCAGCGAGCCGACACCGCCCGACGCGATCACCGGCACCGGCACCGCGTCCGACACGCCGCGCGTGAGCGCGAGGTCGAAGCCCGACTTGGTGCCGTCGCGATCCATGCTCGTGAGCAGGATCTCGCCCGCGCCGAGCTCGGCCATCTTGCGCGCCCATTCGATCGCGTCGAGGCCCGTGTTCTTGCGGCCGCCGTGCGTGAAGACTTCCCAGCGCGGCGTCTCGCCGTCGGCCGACACGCGCTTCGCGTCGATCGCGACGACGATGCACTGCGAGCCGTACTTGTCGGCCGCGTCGCGCACGAGCTGCGGGTTCGCGACCGCCGACGAATTCATGCTGACCTTGTCCGCGCCCGCGTTCAGCAGGCGCCGCACGTCCTCGACGGCGCGCACGCCGCCGCCGACGGTCAGCGGAATGAAGACCTGCGACGCGACGGCTTCGATGATCGGCAGGATCAGGTCGCGCTGGTCGGACGTCGCGGTGATGTCGAGGAACGTCAGTTCGTCGGCGCCCTGGTCGTCGTAGCGGCGGGCGATCTCGACGGGGTCGCCGGCATCGCGCAGTTCGACGAAGTTGACGCCCTTGACGACACGCCCGGCAGTCACGTCCAGGCAGGGGATGATGCGTTTAGCTAGAGCCATGATGTTGCGCCAAATGCCGCGATGGGACGGCCGGTTGCGGAAAGCCTCGCGCGAGGCTTCCGTTGGGGCCGCCTGCTGGCAGCCCCGGCGAGCGGGACAACCGCGCGCTTATGCGTTGTCGAGTTCGCCGTTCAGTTCGTCCGCGCGCTTTTGCGCGGCCGCGAAATCGAGATCGCCGGAGTAGATCGCACGGCCGCAGATCACGCCTTCGACGCCGTGCTCTTCCACTTCGCACAGGTTCTCGATGTCCGTGAGGTTCGACAGGCCGCCGCTGGCAATCACGGGGATGCCGACCGCCTGCGCGAGCTTCACGGTCGCCTCGATGTTGATGCCCTGCAGCATCCCGTCGCGGCCGATGTCCGTGTAGACGATCGATTCGACGCCGTAGTCCTCGAACTTCTTCGCGAGATCGACCACTTCGTGGCCCGTGAGCTTGCTCCAGCCGTCGGTCGCGACCTTGCCGTCCTTCGCGTCCAGCCCGACGATGATGTTGCCCGCGAACGCGGTGCACGCGTCCTGCAGGAAGCCCGGATCCTTCACGGCCGCGGTGCCGATGATCACGTAGGACAGGCCCGCGTCGAGATACTTCTCGATCGTCTCGAGGCTGCGGATGCCGCCGCCGAGCTGTACGGGGATTTCATCGCCGACTTCGTCGAGGATCGCTTCGATCGCCTCGAGATTCTTCGGCTTGCCGGCGAACGCGCCGTTCAGGTCGACCAGATGGAGCCGCCGGGCGCCGAGATCAACCCACTTGCGGGCCATCGCCGCCGGGTCCTCGGAGAAAATCGTGGCCTGGTCCATATCGCCCTGTTTGAGGCGCACACACTGACCGTCTTTGAGATCGATGGCCGGAATCAGCAACATAGCAATCGGGTGTCGTCGTGGAAAAAGAAAAGAATCCGGCGCGTACCGGCCAATCCGGTACCGCGCCGTCTCGCTAGTTTAGTACAACTCTTTCGGCGCTTAGGCGCGCGAGCCCCGTAAGACGGGCCTCTGCGGCCCGCCGACTGTGGCACGCACGCGACGTTCACGGTTTCCAGTGTACGAAGTTGCGATACAGACGCAACCCGACCTCCGCGCTTTTCTCGGGGTGGAATTGGGTCGCGAAGAGGTTGTCCCGCGCGACCGCGGACGTAAACGGCGCGCCGTAGGCCGTTTCGCCGACCGTATGCGCCGGGTTGTCCGGCGTCACGTAGTAGCTGTGCACGAAGTAGAAATACGCGTCGTCGGGCACGCCGTCCCACAGCGGATGCGGCTGCGACTGGTGCACGCGGTTCCAGCCCATCTGCGGCACCTTGAAGCGCGAGCCGTCGTCCTGCACGCGGCCGTCGAGTTCGAAGCGCACGACCTTGCCGGGCAACAGGCCGAGGCCCTTCGTGTCGCCCTCCGCGCTCCAGTCGAACAGCATCTGCTCGCCGACGCACACGCCGAGCAGCGGCTTCGTGCGCGAGGCCTCGATCACGGCCTCCTGCAAGCCCGACTCGCCGAGGCAGCGCATGCAGTCGGGCATCGCGCCCTGGCCGGGCAGCACGACACGGTCGGCCGCGCGGATCGCGGCCGGCGTGTCGACGATCGCCACGTCGGCGGCCGGTTCGGCCTTCTTGAGCGCCTGCGCGACCGAGCGCAGGTTGCCCATCCCATAATCCACAATCGCAATCGAAGTTTTCATCTCAGTGCAGGCAGTAGCGCCCTCAGTCCATTGACGATGAATTCCACCGCCAGCGCCGACAGCATCAGACCCATCAGCCGCGTGGCGATGTTGATGCCCGTGCGGCCGATCCAGTTCGCGATCGGCTCGGCGAGCCGCATCGCGACGAAACACAGAAAAGCCAGGGCCGCGCCGATCGCGACCAGCCCGGCCCGCTCATACCAGTGACGCGAGTTCGCCGCGTAAATGATCACCGTGCTGATCGAGCCGGGGCCCGTGAGCAGCGGAATCGCCAGCGGCACGACCGCGATGTTGTCCTTCAGCTCGGCCTCGTGGCGCTCCTCCGGCGTCGATCGCGTGTTGCCGATCTGCGCGTTCAGCATGTTGATCGCCATCAGCAGCATGATGATCCCGCCGCCCACCTCGAGCGACCCGACCGAAATGCCGAAGAAGTCGATGATCTGCTGCCCGAGCAGCGCCGTCACCGTCATCACGCAGAACACCGACACCGATGCGATCCGGATCGTACGCCGCCGCTCGATGTCCGTCTGCTGCGCCGTCAGGCTCAGGAAGAACGGCACCGCACCGATCGGGTTGATCAGCGCCAGCAGCGAAATGAACGATTTGAGCAGATCCATCGCAAGCCGGCGCCGCGCGCCGAAGCCGTGAGGTTGTCCTTGACGCTCCGTCCGGTCAGTTCAGGTTCAGAGGCTGCCCTTCGTCGACGGGATCTGCCCCGCCGCACGCTCGTCCAGTTCCACCGCCGCGCGCAGCGCACGGCCGAAGGCCTTGAACACGGTCTCGAGCTGATGGTGCGCGTTGATCCCGCGCAGGTTGTCGATGTGCAGCGTGACGCCCGCGTGGTTCACGAAACCGCGGAAGAACTCGATCGACAGGTCGACGTCGAACGTGCCGATCCGCGCACGCGTGAACGGCACGTGGAATTCGAGGCCCGGCCGGCCGGAGAAGTCGATCACGACGCGCGACAGCGCCTCGTCGAGCGGCACGTACGAATGGCCGTAGCGACGGATGCCCTTGCGGTCGCCGATCGCCTTCGCGACGGCCTGCCCGAGCGTGATGCCGACATCCTCGACCGTGTGGTGGTCGTCGATATGCGTATCGCCATGCGCTTCAACCTCGAGATCGACCAGACCGTGTCGAGCGATCTGGTCGAGCATATGGTCGAGGAACGGCACGCCGGTAGCCAGCTTCTGCTGGCCCGTGCCGTCGAGATTGAGCTTCACACGGATCTGCGTTTCGCTGGTATTGCGAACGACTTCCGCCACACGCATGGCAATTCCTTGACTGAGTCGATGTAAATGGGGATTGATCGTTTCGCGCTGCGGCGCCCGCAGGCTCAACCGGGCAGCGCGAGTTTCAAAGCGGCCAGCAGGCGCGCGTTTTCGTCGGGAGAACCGACGGTGAGCCGCACGCATTCAGCCAGCAACGGATGCATTTTACTCACGTTTTTGACCAAAACCCGCTCGGTGAGCAGCGCGTCGAACACGGCGGCCGCGTCCGGCACCCGCACCAGCAGGAAATTGCCGGCGCTCGGGAACACCGTCGCGCCCGGCAGCGCGGCCACGGCCTGCGCGAGACGCGCGCGTTCCGCCCGCAGATCGGCCGCCTGCGCGTCGAGCACGCCGAGGTGGTCGAGCAGGAAATCGGCGGTCGCCTGGGTCAGCACGTTGATGTTGTACGGCGGGCGTACCTTGTCGAATTCGGTCAGCCATGCGGGCGAACCGACCAGATAACCGAGGCGGATGCCCGCGAGGCCGAGCTTCGACACCGTGCGCATCACGACGACGTTGTCGAATTCGGCGGCGCGCGGCAGCCACGAGCGCCCGGCGAACGGCTGGTACGCCTCGTCGATCACGATCAGGCTGTGCCGCGCGGCGGCGACGATCCGTTCGATGTCGGCATCGTCGTACAGCGTGCCGGTCGGGTTGTTCGGATAGGCGAGATAGACGAGCGCCGGACGATGCTCGGCGATCGCCGCGAGCATCGCGTCGACGTCGAGCGTCAGGTCGGCCTTCAGCGGCACGCCGACGAATTCGAGCTGCGCGAGCTTGGCGGACAGTTCGTACATCACGAAGCCCGGCACCGGCGCGAGCACCTTCGCGCCCGGCTTCGCGCAGGCCACCGACATCATGCTGATGATTTCGTCCGAGCCGTTGCCGAGCAGTACGTCGCAGGCAGCCGGCACGCCCATCGCGTGGCGCAGCTTGTCGATCAGCGCGGCCGGACGCGGCGCCGGGTAGCGGTTCAGCGCGACCTGCGCGAGGCGCTCGCCGAGCGCCGCGGCGAGCGGTTCGGGCAGCGGGTACGGGTTCTCCATCGCGTCGAGCTTCACGAATCCGCTCGCGTCCGGCACCGGATAGCTCGTCATCGCGAGCACGTCGCGGCGAATGATGTCTTGTGGCGTCGTCATGATCTCAAGCCGGCGTGCGTCGCGCCGGCGTCAAATGATCGGCAAGGCGGCGGCCGCCGCCCTGCACAGGTGTCTCCAGCCCCGGCCTTCGGGGTGCGGGCCGGGCGGCACATTCGCGCCTGCCCCGGCCCCGCGCTGCGTGCGCTCAGTTCTTCATCCGGAATTCGGCGCTCTTCGCGTGCGCCTGCAGCCCCTCGCCGTACGCGAGTTCGGACGCGATCTCGCCGAGCGTCTGCGCGCCTTCGGCGCTGACCTCGATCAGGCTCGAGCGCTTGATGAAGTCGTACACGCCGAGCGGCGACGAGAAACGCGCGGTGCGCGACGTCGGCAGCACGTGGTTCGGGCCCGCGCAGTAGTCGCCGAGGCTTTCGCTCGTGTAGCGGCCGAGGAAGATCGCGCCCGCATGGCGGATCTGCTGGCCCCACTGCTGCGGCTCCAGCGCGGAAATTTCCAGGTGCTCGGGCGCGATGTCGTTCGCGATCCGGCAGGCTTCGGCCATGTCGCGCACCTTGATCAGCGCGCCGCGGCCTTCGAGCGACGCGCGGATCACGTCCTGGCGCGGCATCGACGGCAGCAGCTCGTTGATCGCCTTCTCGACGCGCTCGAGGAACGCACCGTCCGGACACAGCAGGATCGACTGCGCGAGCTCGTCGTGTTCGGCCTGCGAGAAGAGATCCATCGCGACCCAGTTCGGGTCGGTCGTGCCGTCGCACAGCACGAGGATTTCCGACGGCCCGGCGATCATGTCGATGCCGACCGTGCCGAACACGCGGCGCTTCGCCGACGCGACGTACGCATTGCCGGGGCCGCAGATCTTGTCGACGGCCGGCACCGTCGCCGTGCCGTACGCGAGCGCGCCGACCGCCTGCGCGCCGCCGATCGTGAACACGCGATCGACGCCGCCGAGCAGCGCCGCGGCGAGCACGAGGTCGTTCTTCACGCCGTCCGGCGTCGGCACGACCATCACGATCTCGCCGACGCCCGCGACGCGCGCGGGAATCGCGTTCATCAGCACCGACGACGGATACGCGGCCTTGCCGCCCGGCACGTACAGGCCGACGCGGTCGAGCGGCGTGACCTTCTGGCCGAGCACCGTGCCGTCGCTTTCCGTGTACTGCCAGCTATGCGTGCCGCACTCGATCTTCTGCTTCTCGTGGTACGCGCGCACCCGCGCAGCCGCCGCTTCCAGCGCCGCGCGCGCCTTCGGCGCGAGGCCGTCGAGCGCCGTCTGCAGCGCGTCCTGCGGCAGCTCCAGCGCGGCGACGCTGTTCGCGCTCAGCCGGTCGAAGCGGTTCGTGTACTCGAGCACCGCGGCGTCGCCGCGCGACTTCACGTCGGCGAGGATCTGCGCGACCGATTGCTCGATCGCCGCGTCTTCGCTTGCCTCGAATGCGAGCAGCGCGCGCAGCTCGGCGCCGAAGCCTTCGCTCGTCGAATCGAGCTTGCGGATGGTGATGGACATGGGAGTTCCGTTACGGTGATGCGCTCAACCGCCATTCTGCGACGCGCGTTCGAACGCGTCGAGGATCGGCTTGAGTGCCGTGCGCTTCAACTTCAGCGCAGCCTGGTTCACGACGAGGCGCGACGAGATCGCCATGATCTCCTCGACCTCGACCAGATTGTTCGCCTTCAGCGTGCCGCCCGAGCTGACGAGGTCGACGATCGCGTCGGCCAGCCCCACCAGCGGCGCGAGTTCCATCGAGCCGTACAGCTTGATCAGGTCGACGTGCACGCCCTTCGCGGCAAAGTGTTCGCGCGCCGTTTCGACGTACTTCGTCGCGACGCGCAGCCGCGCGCCCTGGCGCACGGCGCTCGCGTAATCGAAGCCGGCCGATACGGCCACCGACATCCGGCAGCGCGCAATGTTCAGGTCGATCGGCTGGTACAGGCCCGAGCCGCCGTGCTCGACCAGCACGTCCTTGCCGGCCACGCCGAAATCGGCCGCGCCGTATTCGACATAGGTCGGCACGTCGCTCGCGCGCACGATGATCACGCGCAGGTCCGGGTTCGTCGTCGGCAGGATCAGCTTGCGCGACGTTTCCGGATCCTCCGTCACCTGCACGCCGGCAGCGGCGAGCAACGGCAGGGTTTCCTCGAAAATCCGGCCCTTCGACAACGCAAGGGTCAACGGCGGGGTCAGCGGCGCGGTCATGCTTGGCTCCCGGAAAGGCGGCGCACGTTCGCGCCGACGGCGGTCAGTTTGGCTTCCATGCGGTCGTAGCCGCGGTCCAGGTGATAGATGCGGTCGACGAGCGTTTCGCCGTCGGCACGCAGCCCGGCGATCACGAGGCTCGCCGACGCACGCAGGTCGGTCGCCATCACGTTCGCGCCCGACAGCTTCTCGACGCCCGTCACGAGCGCGGTGTTGCCGTCGATCGTGATGTTCGCGCCGAGCCGGTTCAGCTCCTGCACGTGCATGAAGCGGTTCTCGAAAATGGTTTCGACGACCTGCGCGGTGCCCGTCGCGACCGTATTGAGGGCCATGAACTGCGCCTGCATGTCGGTCGGGAACGCCGGGTATTCCGACGTGCGGATCGTGACCGCCGACGGCCGGCGGTCCATCTTCACGCGCAGCCAGCTGTCGCCTTCCTCGATCGACACGCCGGCTTCGCGCAGCTTGTCGATCACCGCGTCGAGGATGTGCGGGCGCACGCCCGTCAGCATCACGTCGCCGCCCGCCGCCGCGACCGCGCACAGGAACGTGCCGGCCTCGATGCGATCGGGGATCACCGAATGGCGCGCGCCGTGCAGCCGCTCGACGCCCTGGATCACGAGGCGATCGGTGCCGATGCCGTCGATTTTCGCGCCCATCGCGACCAGCAAGTGTGCGAGATCGCTCACTTCCGGCTCGCGCGCCGCGTTTTCGATCACCGTCTCGCCGTCTGCCAGCGTCGCGGCCATCAGCAGGTTCTCGGTGCCCGTCACCGTGATCATGTCGGTCACGATGCGCGCGCCCTTCAGGCGCTTCGCGCGGGCTTCGATGAAACCGTGCTCGATGCTGATCTCGGCGCCCATCGCCTGCAGGCCCTTGATGTGCTGGTCGACCGGACGCGCGCCGATCGCGCAGCCGCCCGGCAGCGACACCTTCGCCTCGCCGAAACGCGCGAGCAGCGGCCCGAGCACGAGGATCGACGCGCGCATCGTCTTGACGAGCTCGTACGGCGCCACGAGGTTGTCGACACGCGACGCGTCGAGCTGCACGCGGCAGCCGTCGGTCTCGCTCTTCACGCCCATCTGGTTCAGCACCTTCAGCGTGGTGCGCACGTCTTTCAGGTTCGGCACGTTGTCGAGATCGACCGGATCGGCGGTGAGCAGCCCCGCGCACAGGATCGGCAGCGCGGCATTCTTCGCGCCCGACACGACGATCTCGCCCGACAGGCGGTGGCCGCCTTCGATCACGAGCTTGTCCATCCCATGGCCATGCGATTCCCCGTTGGCGGCCGGGTGTGCCGTGGCGACGCTCTGGACGGCGTCGCGCTCGTTGACGGTGACTTGCACTCAGTGAGTTCCGGTTATGCGTTCTGCCATTCGGCGGGCGTCAGCGTCTTCATGCTGAGCGCGTGAATTTCCTGCTTCATGCGATCGCCGAGCGCCGCATAGACGAGCTGGTGCCGCTGGATCGGCCGCTTGCCTTCGAAGGCCGCCGACACGATCGTCGCGAAGAAATGCTGGCCGTCGCCTTCGACTTCCAGATGCGTGCAGGCGAGACCGCCGGCGATGTATTGCTTGACCTGTTCGGGAGTCGGCAACATGGTGTAAGGCTCCTGTCGGCGCGCGCCGCCCGGATGGCGGCCGCTGCCTGTCGATATCAATGACGCAGTTTGTAGCCGGTCGCGAGCAGCCGCATCGCGATCAGCGCGAGCAGCACGAAGAAACCGGTGACGATCGCGAGGCTCGCGAACGGGTTGATGTCGGACGCGCCGAAGAACCCGAAACGGAAGCCGTCGATCATGTAGAAAAACGGATTGAGACGCGAGATCTCGCGCCACACGGGCGGCAGCGAGTGCGTCGAATAGAACACGCCGGACAGGAACGTCAGCGGCATGATCAGGAAGTTCTGGAACGCGGCGAGCTGGTCGAACTTCTCGGCCCAGATCCCGGCGATCAGGCCGAGCGTGCCGAGGATCGCCGAGCCGAGCAGCGCGAACGCAATGATGAACAGCGGCGCCGCGAAATGCATCGGGATAAACCAGATCGTCACGACGAACACGCCCGTGCCGACCGCGAGGCCGCGCACCACGGACGCGAGCACGTACGCGCCGAAGATGTCGCGGTACGACAGCGGCGGCAGCAGCACGAACACGAGATTGCCGGTGATCTTCGACTGGATCAGCGACGACGAGCTGTTCGCGAACGCGTTCTGCAACACGCTCATCATCACGAGGCCCGGTACGAGAAAACTCACGTACTCGACGCCCGGATAGACCTCGACGCGGCCCGACAGCGCGTGACCGAAGATCGTCAGGTACAGCAGCGCCGTCACGATCGGCGCGAGCACCGTCTGGAACGACACCTTCCAGAAACGCAGCAGTTCCTTGTAGAACAGCGTTTGAAAACCGCTACCCGACACTCGCCCGATAGCGCCCGGCTCAGGAGTTTGGAGGGAACGGGGGGGCTTCGCCCCCCCGAGCGAACGCAGTTCGCGTGGGGGTTGTTGATTCATGCCAGTCCCTCGATCACCTCGGCCCCGTTCATCACCTGGACGAACACGTCTTCGAGGTCGGCCTTGCGGACCTCGATCTCGTCGAACGTGCAGCCCGCCGCGCGGCACTGCGCGAGGATCCGCTCGACATCGTCGTAGCTCGACAGGCGCAGCAGGTGCTCGCCCGGCGCGCGCGCGGCCGGATCGGTCTCCAGCCCGCGCAGCTCGGCTGGCAGCGCGCCCGTTGCCAGCCGCAGGTACAGCTGCAGCCCCGCGAAGCGGCGCAGCAGTGCGTCCGTGCGGTCGAGCGCGACGACTTCCCCGCGACGCAGCATCGCGATGCGGTCGCACAGCGACTCGGCTTCCTCGAGGTAGTGGGTGGTCAGCACGATCGTGTGACCTTCGCGGTTCAGGCGCGAGATGAATTTCCACAGCGTCTGGCGCAATTCGACGTCGACGCCGGCGGTCGGCTCGTCGAGCACGATCACAGGCGGCCGGTGCACGAGCGCCTGCGCGACCAGCACGCGGCGCTTCATCCCGCCGGACAGCGCGCGCATGTTCGCGTCGGCTTTCTCGGTGAGGTCGAGATTGGCCATCACTTCGTCGATCCAGTCGTCGTTGCGGCGCAGCCCGAAATAGCCGGACTGGATCCGCAGCGTCTCGCGGACGGTGAAGAACGGGTCGAACACGAGTTCCTGCGGCACGACACCGAGCGCGCGGCGCGCGCCACGGAAGTCCTTGACGACGTCGTGACCGCGCACCGAGATACTGCCTTCGTCGGCCCGGGCGAGCCCGGCGAGGATACTGATGAGCGTGGTCTTGCCTGCGCCGTTGGGGCCGAGCAGACCGAAAAACTCGCCTTCCTCGACCGACAGGCTGACGCCCTTGAGCGCCTGAAGCGATTTGTAGCGCTTCTTGACGTGACGGATTTCTATGGCTGACATGACTGTGCGCGGCGCAAGGGCCGCGACGCCTATTCTGTGCTTGCTGCGAATGAAAATGGGGGCCGGACGCCGATTGGCTGCCCCGCAAAACGCTTGATTATAGGGCAAACCGGCTGGTGGAGCCGGTGCCGGAGGCACGCGGCCTGAAGCGTGCGCGCGCCGGCTGGCGCGGCAGGCTCCGGTCGGACAGGGTCAATGTCGCCCGGTGCCTTCGATGAGCGCGTCGACGCCGTAGGCGCGCGCGAGGCTGGCGAGCTTCGGGGGGAGATTGAGGATGTCGAGGGTCGCGCCGCGCGCTTTGGCGGCACGTTGCCATGCGAGCAGCACGGCGAGCGCGGACGAGTCGAACTGCGTCAGCGCCGCGCAATCGACGGCGGTCGCGCCCGCGCCGATGCGCGCAAGACCGTCCGCGAGCGCGGACTTCGCGCTCGCGACGGTCAGCGAGGAGCCGGCTTCGAAGCCGCTCACGACGCTTGCTTGCCGGCGGCAAGTTGCTGGTTGCGCTGCGTGAGGAACTGGATCAGCCCTTCCACGCCGCTTTGCTGGATCTTCTCGTTGAACTGCTGCTGGTACGTCTGGATCAGCCATGCGCCGAGCACGTTCAGGTCATACACCTTCCAGCCGTTCGACGTCTTGTACAGGCGGTAGTCGATCTGGACCGGCTGGCCGTTGTTCATCGCGACCGTCTTGACCACGACATCGGTATCGGCCGGATCGGCACGGAACGGCGGGTACTGGATCTGCTGGTCCGGCTTCAGTTGCGCCAGCGCGCCCGAATACGTGCGGATCAGCAGCAGCTTGAACTGCTCCTGAACCTGCTGCTGCTGTTCGGCCGTCGCCGCGCGCCAGTTGCGGCCCATCGCGAGCTGCGTGGTGCGGCGGAAATCGGTGTACGGCAGGATGTCCTTGTTGACGATCGTGATGATGCGGTTGGTGTCGCCCTGCTTGATCGTCTGCTGCTTGACTTCGTCGAGCACCTGCTGCGTCGCCGTCTTGATCAGCGCCTGCGGGTTCGACTGGTCGACTTGCGCGTGGGCTGCGCTGCCGAACGAGAACAGCGCCGCGAAAACGGGGATCAGGAACAGTTTTTTCATCATAGTGACCTGCATGAATATGTCGATGCGAAGGTTGGAGCAGGTAGCTTACGCGCAAGTTCGCGCACGCTACCGACTGAATCGTTTCTGGCTGTAACGAATGTAAATCCGTCAGTGCAGACGAATGCTCGGGAAGCGGAACCCGCCCGGCGACGGCGGCGCCACCTGCATCGGCGGCACGTTCGTTTCGCTGGCCGGGTTCGGCGATTCGGCCGTGCCCGAGGCCGGTGCGGCCACCGCCGCGCCCGATGCGCCTGCCGGCGCCGTCGCGCCGCCCACCGCTGCCGCGCCCGCCGTACCGGCCGCGCCGGCTGCCGCCGGTGCCGCGCCGTCTTCCGGCAAGTCGTACTTCGGCAGCGCGTCGTTGCTCGACGTCGCGGCCGCCTCGCCGCGCGCGTTGCTGATCAGCATCTGGCGACGCTGCAGGTACGCGTTACGCACGAACGAATACTTGTCGAGTGCCGCGGCATCCAGCACGTCGCCCGCGCCGAGCAGGTTCGCGCGCGTGTTGACGAGGTTCACGCCGAACAGGCCCCAGCTCAGGCCATCCGGCTTCACGTAGGTGAGCGGGTTGCCGACGTAGTCGACGCCCAGGCCGGCCGTGTCGCGCAGCGTGCTCGGGCCGAGCAGCGGCAGCACCAGATACGGGCCCGACGGCATGCCGTAGCGGCCCATCGTGATCCCGAAGTCGGCCGTGTGCTTCGGCAGCTTCGCGATCGTCGCGACGTCGAACAGGCCGCCGACGCCGAACACCGTATTGATCACGACGCGCATGATGTCGCCGACGCCGTCCGCGATCCGCAGCTGCACGATGTTGTTCGCCGCGATGTAGACGTCGCCGATGTTCGAGAAGAAGTTCGTCACGCTGTCGCGCACCGGCTGCGGCACCACGTACTGGTAGCCCTTCGCGACCGGCTTCAGCGCATACGTGTCGACCGTGTCGTTGAACTTGTACATCGTCCGGTTGAAGCCTTCGAGCGGATCGCCCTTGGTCGGCGTCTGCACGGTCGCGCAGCCGCTCAACGCGGCGACTGCCGCTACCGCCAGCGCGGCGTGCCTGATGCGGATCGTCTGCATGGTCATTACCCTCTTCTATTCTCTCGTGTGGTTATTGGGCCGCGGAACCGGCCACCGCCGACGCCGGCACCGCCACCGGTGCAGGCGCGGCCGGCGCGCCGGCTGCCGGCTTCGCACCGCCCGCATCGGCGGCCTTGCTGTACAGGAACTGGCCGATCAGGTTCTCGAGCACGATCGCCGATTGCGTCATCGTGATCGTATCGCCCGACTTCAGCATTTCGGTGTCGCCGCCCGGATCGAGGCCGATATATTGCTCGCCGAGCAGGCCCGACGTCAGGATCTTCGCCGACGAATCCTTCGGGAACTGATACTGGCCGTCGACATCGATCGTGACAAGCGCCTGGTACGTGTTCGTGTCGAAACCGATCGCCTTCACGCGGCCGACCACGACGCCCGCGCTCTTCACGGCCGCGCGCGGCTTCAGCCCGCCGATATTGTCGAATTTCATCTTCACCGAGTAGGTCGGCTGAAACGAAAACGAGCTCATGTTGCCGACCTTCAGCGCCAAGAACAGCACCGCAAGGAAGCCCACCACCACGAACAGGCCGACCCAGAAGTCGAGAGCAGTCTTTTTCATCGTCATCCCAAAATTTGGCTTGGCTGAGGCTTAGCTGAACATCAGCGCGGTCAGCAGGAAATCGAGGCCGAGTACGGCGAGCGACGCGAACACGACCGTCTTGGTCGTCGCGCGCGACACGCCCTCGGGCGTGGGCTTCGCTTCATACCCTTGAAACAGTGCAATGAAGGTCACGGCGAACCCGAACACGATGCTCTTGATCACGCCGTTGCCGACGTCGGCCCAGACCTGGACCCCGCCCTGCATCTGCGACCAGAACGCACCCGGATCGACGCCGATCAGCACGACACCGACGAAGTACCCGCCGAGCACGCCGACCGCGTTGAAGATCGCGGCCAGGAGCGGCATCGCGATGATGCCCGCCCACAGGCGCGGCGCGATCACGTTCTTGATCGGGTCCACCGCCATCATCTCGAGCGCGGTGAGCTGCTCGCCGGCTTTCATCAGACCGATCTCGGCCGTGAGCGACGTGCCCGCGCGGCCCGCGAACAGCAGCGCGGTGACGACCGGCCCGAGCTCGCGCACGAGCGACAGCGCGACCAGCAGGCCGAGCGCCTGCTCGGAACCGTAGCGGTTCAGCGTGTAGTACCCCTGCAGGCCGAGCACGAAGCCGACGAACAGCCCCGACACGGCGATGATCACGAACGAATAGTTGCCGAGGAAGTGGATCTGCTTCGTGACCAGCCGAGGCCGGCGCAGCAGCGGGAAGAATTCCAGCACGAGGCGCACGAACAGCCGCGTGCCGTAGCCCGCGCGCTCGAGGCCGCCGATGACGTAACGTCCGATCGCGCTGATCATGCGCGCCCTCCGCCGAGCCCGAAATCCGCCGCCAGCGGCGGGCTCGTGTAATGAAATTTGAACGGGCCGTCCGGCGCGCCGTCGATGAACTGCCGCACGCTCGGATCGGTCGACGCGCGCAGCTCGTCGGGCGTCCCCTGCGCGAGCACGCCGCCGTTGGCCAGGAAATACACGTAGTCGGCGATCGCGAACGATTCCGGCACGTCGTGCGTGACGAGGATCGACGTGGCGCCCAGCGCCTCGTTCAGCGTGCGGATCAGGTTCGCGGTGATGCCGAGCGAGATCGGATCGAGGCCGGCGAACGGCTCGTCGTACATGATGAGCTGCGGATCGAGCGCGATCGCGCGTGCCAGCGCGATGCGGCGCGCCATCCCGCCCGACACCTCAGACGGCATCAGGTCGCGCGCGCCGCGCAGCCCGACCGCGTTGAGCTTCATCAGCACGAGGTCGCGGATCAGGTCTTCGGGCAGGTCGGTATGCTCGCGCAGCGCGAACGCGACGTTCTCGAACACCGACATGTCGGTGAACAACGCGCCGAACTGGAACAGCATGCCCATCTTGCGGCGCAGCGCATACAGGCCGTCGCGCGTTTGCGCGCCGACATCGGCGCCGTCGAACAGCACCTGGCCTCGGCGCGCGCGCACGAGGCCGCCGATCAGGCGCAGCACGGTCGTCTTGCCGCAACCCGACCCGCCCATGACCGCGACGACCTGCCCACGCCCGAAGCGCAGGTTCAGGTTGGACAGGACGAGGCGGTCGCCGTAGCCAAAGTCGACGTCGCGAAGTTCCAGCAGGGTCTCGGTAGGAGTGGGGCTCACGGAGCTGACAGTCCTTTTACGCAGAACGCCGAATTATAGGGCCTGCATTGGAATGATGTCGTGACGCCGTTCCGGGCCCTGCGGTCAATGATTGTCAAATTGTCCGGGAAAACATTGCTGCAACGCAACAACAGCAGCCCGATAGTCGGCCGCGCCCGTCACCGCACTGACCACCGCGACACTGCCGACACCCGTCGCCAGCACGGCCGGCAGCGCGTCGAGCCCCACCCCGCCGATCGCGACGAGCGGCACCCGCGCCCCCGCGAAGCGCGCATAGCGGGCAATCCGCGCCAGGCCCTGCGGCGGCGCGGCGACGGCCTTGGTCGCGGTCGCATACACGGGGCCGAGCGCGAGGTAGCTCGGGCGCTCGTGCAATGCCCGCAACATTTCGTAATAACCGTGGCTCGAAAGTCCGAGCCGCAGGCCCGCGCGCGCAATCGCGGCCAGATCGGCCGTTTCGAGGTCTTCCTGGCCCAGATGAACGCCGTACGCCCCCTCTTCCACGGCGATCTGCCAGTGATCGTTGATGAACACGCGCGCATCGGGATGGCGGCGCCCGGCCGCGACCGCGCGTGCGATTTCCCGCCGCAACGTGTCCGGCGTCGCGCCTTTTACGCGCAGTTGCACGGTCCGCACACCGCAATCGAGCACGCGCTCGACCCATTCGGCGTCCGGCACGACCGGATAGAGGCCGAGCTGCGCGGGGCACGGCGCGAACGCGGGTTCCGGCGCGGCCGGCAGCCCGGCGACACGCGGGAACCGCGCGGCGTCGACCGGCCACGCATCGGCGGCGCGCGTTTCGTCGCCGTCGCGCCAGGCCAGCGCCAGCACCAGCGCGTCGACCGGCGCAAAGCCGCAGTCGAGGAACGCGGCGAGCGCGGCAATCCAGTCGTCCGCGAGCGGATGCGCGGCGTCGAGCGCGTAGCGCGCGCCCGCCGTGTGCAGCACCGCACCCTGCTCGTCGAATTCGATCGCGACCGCGCCCGGCGCCGCGGGCCGCGACGCGGCCGACGCGCGTGCCTGCGCGGCGCGGTCGCCGGCCGAAACGATCAGCACGTCGCCGTCGGCCGGCGCGTCGGGCACCGCGACGCAAAGCCGCCACGGCGCGGCGGCGTCCGGCCAGTCGCCCAGCCGGGCGCGAATCCGTTCGGCCGCTTCGGCCAGTTCGTCGGCCGGCGGCCAGAATGCATCGGCGAAACGCACGCTCATGCGCCGCCCCCGTCCTGGTGCCAGAACGGCATCCCGACGACCGGCGTGCTGGCGTGCGCGGTCTCGCGCGCATCCATCGGCCCGGCGAGATACGCGGCACGGCCGGCCTCGACGCCCTGCGCGAACGCACGCGCCATGATCTCCGGGTGCGTGGCCTGCGACACGGCCGTGTTCAGCAACACGCCGTCGAAGCCCCACTCCATCACCTGGCACGCATGCGACGGCACGCCGAGCCCGGCGTCGACGATCAGCGGCACGTCCGGCAGGCGCTCGCGCAGCACGCGCAGCCCGTATGGGTTCACGACGCCCTTGCCGGTGCCGATCGGCGCGCCCCACGGCATCAGCGCCTCGCAGCCGGCGTCGAGCAGGCGCCGGCCGATCACGAGATCCTCGGTGCAGTACGGCAGCACCTTGAAACCGTCCTTGACCAGTTGCGCGGCCGCCTCGATCAGGCCGACCGGGTCGGGCTGCAGCGTGTAGTCGTCGCCGATCAGTTCGAGCTTGATCCAGTCGGTGCCGAAGACCTCGCGCGCCATGTGCGCGGTCGTCACGGCTTCCGCGACGGTCTGGCAGCCGGCCGTGTTCGGCAAGAGCGGCACCGCGTGACGCTTGAGCAGGTCGAAGAAGCCGGCTTCGGCCGTGCCGCCCGTCATCTGGCGGCGCAGCGCGACCGTCACCATCCCGGGGCGCGACGCGGCGATCGAATCGGACAGCGACTGCAGCGACGGATAGCGCGACGTGCCGATCAGCACGCGGCTTGCGAAGGTTTCGCCGTACAGCGTCAGCGCGTCGGCGGAGGTGAGGGACGTCATGTCGTTTTCCTGAAAGAGCGGGGACGAACCGGCGGCGCTCAGCCGCCCGCGACCGGGTGCACGACGTCGAGCTTGTCGCCCGCCGCGAGTGCGCGCGCCGCATGCTGCGTGCGCGCGACGAAGTTGCCGTTCAGCGCGACCGCGTATGGCGGACGCGCACCGTACGCGGCGAGCGCGTCGGCCACCGTTGCGCCGTCGGGCAACGTCAGGTTCTGTTGGTTGATCTGGATGTCCATGAGGCTTCGTCGAATTCGGTCGGCGGTGCGCGTCAGGCCGGCTGGCGCGCGTCGTTGCGGTGATGAAGGAGCGTCGGCCAGCGCTCGGCGCCGCGCCACGCGGCGAACGCGTCGGAATCGCCGAACGCGCCGCCGAGCGCGGCTTCGGCAAGCGCGACGGCCGCGTGCGCGACTTCCGGCGCGATCATGAAGCCGTGCCGGTACAGGCCGTTGACGGCGAGCGTCGACGCACCATCCCAGATCACCGCCGGGCGATGATCGGGCAGCGTCGGCCGGCACTGCGCATTGAGTTCGAGGATGCGCGCCTCGCCGAACGCCGGATGCACGGAGAACGCCGCACTCAGCAGTTCAAGCGCGGAGCGCACGCTGACGGGCGACATGTCCTCGCCCTCCACCTCGGTCGCGCCGATCACGTAGAGATCGTCCTGCTTCGGTGCGATGTAGAGCGGGTAGCGCGGATGCAGCAGCCGCACGGGCCGGGTGAGCCCGATGCCGGGGGCGCGCACGCGCGCGACTTCGCCGCGGATGCCGCGCAACGCGGGCAGCGCGGGTTTCGCGCCGAGCCCGCGGCAATCGATCGTGAAATGCGCGGCGGGCAGGTTCGCATCGTCGATCGTGACGTGCCAGTGCAGGTCGACGCCGCGCTCGGCGAGGCCGGCCGCGAGCGCGCGCAGCGCCTGGCGATTGTCGAGCTGGCCTTCGTTCGGCAGCAGCAGGCCGCGCGCGAAACGGCCCGCGAGCACCGGCTCGGCCGCGTCGACCTGCGCGCCGGCGAGGGTCACGAAACCGCTGTCGAACAGGCCGGCCGGCGCGTTCGCGCGCACGCGCCGCTCGAACAGCGGCGCCTCCGCGCGATCCGCGTGATGCCAGACGACGAGCGTGCCGTGATGCTGGAAGAAGACGGGTTCGGGCAGTTCCGCGAGCCACTGCGGCCAGCGCGCGAGCGACGCGGCGCCGAGCTCGGTGATCAGCAGCTCCGCGCTCGCCGCTTCCGCGAGCGGTGCGAGCATGGCGGCCGCGATCCACGCGGCCGACTGCTCGCCGTCCGGGCCGCCGCGCTCGTAAAGCGCGACGCGATGGCCGTCGCCTGCGAGCCGCCATGCGATCAGACGGCCGACGAGGCCGCCGCCGAGCACCGCGAAATCGGGGCGGGTGTCCCGGACGTTCATCGCGCCCCCTCCGCACGGGCGCGCTCGACGAACGTCGACGCGCACGCGCCGCCGCATGCGAACGCACGCGACATCGGGCCGGGAACCATGCAAAAGACTGAAGATTGTGCGGTCATCATTCCTTCCGTAACGCGCAATGCGCGTACCCAAAAGGACGAAACCGGCAGCAAAGGCCGGCCGGGCGGGACTCGGGCGCTGACCATGTGGGATGGCAGCCAGCGCGACCCGGCGGGATCAGAAACTTCCCTCGCCGGTATTACCCGGATCGGGTGCGAAGGGTCTTTCTCAGCCTCATTGCGCTGCCCGGAACATCCGCCGGCCGCGCTACAAAGCACCCCTGTTTCGTCGTCGGCCATTAGACCATAAAAGCGGAAAGCGCCGCAAACTGTCCCCCTTGCGGCAAATTCGCCGTCGTGCCGCGTCGCTCTGGCACAATGCCCGCAGGCCGGCCGCGCGAGCGGCCGGTTGCCGCGTCACCGCCGGCCTTAAGTGCCGTTTAAGACACGCGGGCGACCATCCGGACGCCCGCCGTCAGTCGGCGCCGCGTCCCGGCATGCCGTATCGCGGCGCGCGCCCGGCTTCGCCCGGCCCGCGCGCCGGCTACTCATCAGGAAGCACATGACCCAATCGATCGATCCCGTCCGCTCCGCCTCCGACGACGCGCCGCAGGACGAGCGCCCGGTATCCGCATGGAGCCTCATCAAGCCCTACTGGGTATCGTCCGAATGGAAAATCGCATGGGGCCTGCTGGTCGCGATCATCGCGATCAACCTCTGCGTGGTCTGGATCAACGTCCGGCTCAACAAGTGGAACGCGGAGTTCTACAACGCGCTGCAGTCGAAGGACGTCCACGACTTCCCGAACCTGCTGATGCAGTTCTCCGCGCTCGCGTTCGCGTTCATCATCCTCGCCGTGTACGGCCGCTACCTGCGGCAGATGCTCGGCTTCCGCTGGCGCCAGTGGCTCACCGACCGTTTTCTCGGCCAGTGGCTCGGCGATCGCGCGTTCTACCGGATCGAACGTGACCGTCTCGCCGACAACCCCGACCAGCGGATCACCGACGACCTTCAGTCGTTCTCGACGACCACGCTCGCGCTGTCGCTCGACCTGCTGTCGACGGTCGTCACGCTCGTGTCGTTCATCACGATCCTGTGGTCGCTCGCCGGCGCGCTGACGTTCTCGCTCGGCGCGACGCCGATCACGATCCCCGGCTACATGGTGTGGGCGGCGGCGCTGTACGCGGTGGTCGGCTCGCTGATCATCCAGAAGGTCGGCCACCCGCTCGTGTCGATCAACTACCAGCAGCAGCGCGTCGAGGCCGACTTCCGCTTCGGGCTGATCCGCGTGCGCGAGAACGCCGAGCAGATCGCGTTCTACGACGGCGAGAAGACCGAGACCGGCAACGCGCAAAACCTCTTCATGCGCATCCGCGACAACTGGTGGCGCGTGATGAAGTACACGAAGCGGCTCACGTTCGTGCTGAGCTTCTACGGGCAGATCGCGATCATCTTCCCGCTCGTCGTCGCCGCGCCGCGCTATTTCGCGGGCGCGTTCTCGTTCGGCGTGCTGATGCAGATCTCGTCCGCGTTCGGCACCGTCAGCGATTCGTTCTCGTGGTTCATCAACAGTTACTCGACCCTCGTCGAATGGCGCGCCACCGTCAACCGTCTGCGCGAATTCAAGCGCGTGATGGGCACGTCGCACCTGAAGGAAAGCCTGTCGCCCGCGACCGAGCACGGCGGCATCAACCTGCATTACGTCGACGGCGCGAAGCTGTCGACGTCGTCGCTCAAGCTCGCGCTGCCGAACGGCAACGCGCTCGCGAACATCGGCAGCGTCACGATCGAGCCCGGCTCGCGCTGGCTCGTGATCGGCAAGTCGGGTTCCGGCAAGAGCACGTTCATGCGCGCGCTCGCGGGGCTCTGGCCGTTCGGCGACGGCGCGATCGATGCGCCGGTCGGCGCGCGGATGATGTTCGTGCCGCAAACGAGCTATCTGCCGATCGGCACGCTGAAGGCCGCGCTCACCTATCCGGCGACCGCCGACGCGTTCAGCGACGAAGCCTGCCGCGACGCGCTGCGCGCATGCCGCCTCGAGGATTACGCCGAGCGCCTCGACGAGACCGCGCACTGGACCCGCGTGCTGTCGCCGGGCGAACAGCAGCGCCTTGCCGGCGCGCGCGTGCTGCTGCACAAGCCCGACTTCCTGTTCCTCGACGAAGCGACGAGCGCGCTCGACGCCGACAACGAGGCGCGCCTGTACCACCTGTTCGCCGAACGGCTGCCGAAGGCCGCGATCGTCAGCATCGCGCACCGCGAGTCGCTGGCCGCGTTCCACGCCGGCACAATCAACGTCGAGCGCGTGAACGACAGCGACAAGGTCGCGGCGTGAAGCCACGCGCCGCGCACGTCGCCCGGATCGCGCTGATCACCGGCGCCGGTTCGGGGATCGGCGCGGCGCTCGCGCGGCGGCTCGCGGCGCCCGGCATCGCGCTGGCGCTGCACGCACGCGGCGCGGACGAAGCGGCACGCGCGCGGCTCGCCGAAGTCGCCCGCGCGTGCACGGCGGCCGGCGCGGAGTGCGTCACGCTCACCGGCGATCTCGGCGAGCCAGGCGTGGCCGCGTCGCTCGTCGATGCCGCCGCCACGCGCTTCGGCGGGCTCGATCATCTCGTCGCCAACGCCGGCTTCGCCGCGCGGCAATCCTTTTCCGGTCTTTCCACGGACGCGCTCGCGTCCGCGTTCGCCGCGATGCCCGGCGCGTTCTCCGCGCTCGCGGGCCGCGCGCGGCCGCTGCTCGAGGCGTCGGCCGCGCCGCGGATCGTCGCGGTCAGTTCGTTCGTCGCGCACCGCTACCGCGCCGACGCGCCGTTCGCGGCCACCGCTGCCGCGAAGGCCGCGCTCGAATCGCTCGTGCGCACCGCCGCCGCCGAATTCGCCGCGCGCGGCATCACCGTCAACGCAGTCGCGCCGGGCTTCACGCGCAAGGACCACGGGCCGAGCGCCGGCAACGCCGACGCGTGGGCGCAGGCCGAACAGGCGACACCGCTCGGCCGGATCGCCGAACCCGACGACGTCGCCGCGCTGATCGCGTTCCTGCTGTCGGATGCGGCGCGACAGATCACCGGGCAGATCGTCCACATCGACGGCGGCCTGACGCTCTGAATCGAGCGGCCGTACGTCGTGCGGATGCGCGGGACGTCGCTGCCACCGACGTTGGCGTGGCACTCGCACGTTCCCGGAACACCCGCCGTTCCACGCCGCCCTCCCACCCTCGCCGCCCGCCGCGCCATCGCGCCCTCGCTCCCGTCTTTTTGGCGCCCCACTCCCCGCCCGTAAAATAACCGCCACGCGGCAGCGCGAGACAGGACGAGACAACAGGGGGACGGCAAGCATGCAGGCATTCCAGTGGTTCGACGAGCTGTCGACACGCGAACGCAGGACGCTGTATGCCGGATTCGGCGGCTACGCGGTCGATGCGTTCGACTTCATGATCTATTCGTTCCTGATTCCGACGCTCATCGCAGCCTGGGGCATGACGAAGAGCGAGGCCGGGATGATCGCGACGAGCTCGCTGATCTCGTCGGCGCTCGGCGGCTGGGTCGCCGGCATCCTCGCCGACCGCTACGGCCGCGTGCGCGTGCTGCAGTGGACGATCGCGACGTTCGCGCTGTTCACGTGCCTGTCCGGCTTCACCCACTCGTTCTGGCAACTGCTCGCGACACGCACGCTGCAGGGCTTCGGCTTCGGCGGCGAATGGTCGGTCGTGACGATCATGATGGCCGAGACGATCCGCTCGCCCGAACACCGCGCGAAAGCCGTCGGCACCGTGCAGAGCAGCTGGTCGTTCGGCTGGGGCGCGGCCGCGATCCTCTACTGGGCGTTCTTCGCGCTGCTGCCCGAGCAGGTCGCATGGCGCGCATGCTTCTGGATCGGCATCGCGCCCGCGCTGTGGATCCTGTACATCCGCCGCAACGTCAGCGATCCGGACATCTACACGGCCACCCGTCGCGCGCGCGACGAAGGCCGCGTGTCGGGCCACTTCCTCGAGATCTTCTCGCCGCCGCACCTGCGCGCGACGCTGTTCGGCAGCGCGCTGTGCACCGGGATGCTGGGCGGCTACTACGCGATCACGACGTGGCTGCCCACCTACCTGAAAACCGTCCGCCACCTGTCGGTGTTCAACACGAGCGGTTATCTCGTCGTGCTGATCGTCGGCTCGTTCGTGGGCTACGTGGTCGGCGCGATCCTGTCCGACCGCCTCGGCCGCCGCGCGTCGTTCATCCTGTTCGCGATCGGCTCGTTCTCGCTCGGCATGGCGTACACGATGCTGCCGATCACCGACACCGCAATGCTGCTGCTCGGCTTCCCGCTCGGGATCGTCGTGCAAGGGATCTTCGCGGGCGTCGGCGCGTACCTGTCGGAGCTGTATCCCGGTGCGATCCGCGGCTCGGGCCAGGGCTTCTGCTACAACCTCGGGCGCGGGCTCGGCTCGTTCTTCCCGATCCTCGTCGGCTCGCTGTCGCAGTCGATGTCGCTCGTGAAGGCGATCGGCCTCGTCGCGGGCGGCGGCTACCTGCTCGTGATCGTCGCCGCGCTCGTCCTGCCGGAAACGCGCGGCAAGTCGCTCGTCGACGATCCGGCCGTCGCGTCCTGAGCAACCGCCACGTTCCGGAAACCGCATGCACGTGATCGTTCTCGGCGCCGGCGTGATCGGCGTCACCACTGCCTGGCACCTGCGCGAAGCCGGTTGCGAGGTCACCGTGATCGAACGCGAGGCCGATGTCGCGCAGGCGACGAGCCTCGGCAACGCGGGCGTGATCGCGCCCGGCTACGTGACGCCGTGGGCCGCCCCCGGGATGCCCGGCAAGATCCTCAAGTACCTGTTCGAGCCCGCGTCGCCGCTGATCTTCCGGCCGACGCTCGAAGCCGCTCAGTGGCGCTGGATCGCGCGCTGGCTGCGCGAATGCGAATTCGAGCGGTTTCGTGTGAACAAGCAGCGGATGCAGCGCATCGCCTATTACAGCCGCGCATGCCTGCACGCGTTTCGCGACCGGCATCCGTTCGACTACGGCGCGAGCCGGGGCTACCTCCAGCTGCTGCGGGGCGCGTTCGACGTGCAGATGGTGCAGCCCGCGCTGAAGGTGCTGCGCGACGCCGGCATCGCGTTTCGCGAGCTCGATGCGGCCGGCTGCACGGCGATCGAGCCGGGACTGCGCTGGGCGCGACAGGCGCCCGTCGGCGGCATCTACCTGCCCGACGACGAAGCGGGCGACTGCGCGCGCTTTACGCGTGAACTGCGGGCGCTGTGCGAAGCAAACGGCGTGACGTTCCGCTTTCACACGGACGTGCAGGCGCTCGACGTTGAAGCGGGCCGGGTGCGCGGCGTGCGGATCGTCGGTGACGGCAACGAGGATGGCGATACGCCGGATCGCGCACGAGCGCATCCGCTCGCATCGAACGCCGGCGGCAAGCAACGCGACGCGCGGCTCGCCGCCGACGCGATCGTCGTCGCACTCGGCGTCGACAGCGCCGCACTGCTGCGGCCGCACGGCATCGACGTGCCGCTCTATCCGGTGAAGGGTTACTCGGCGACGCTCTCCGTCGTCGACGACGAAAAAGCGCCGCACGCCGCGCTGATGGACGAATCGCTGAAGACGGCGATCACGCGCTTCGGCCCGACGCTGCGCGTCGCGGGTACCGCGGAACTCGGCAACCGGCACGCAGCGCTGCGCCGGCAGGCGCTCGATACGCTGATGAAGGTGCTCGACGACTGGTTCCCGCACGCGGCCGATCGCGCATCGGCGCGCTTCTGGGTCGGCCGCCGGCCGATGACGCCCGACGGGCCGCCGCTGCTCGGCGCGAGCGGGATCGACGGGCTCTGGCTCAACGTCGGCCACGGCTCGACGGGCTGGGCGATGTCGATGGGGTCGGGGAAGGTGGTGGCGGATCTCGTCACGGGGCGGGAACCGGAGATCGACTTGTCGGGCCTGACGCTCGCGCGCTACGGCCGGTAGGGCTGGTAGGGCCGGTGGCGCGGTGGCGCGGTGGCGCGGTGGCGCGGTGGCGCGGCTGGCCCGGCTGGCCGGACGATATCGCCGACGCGATACACACCGCGTCCGGCAATCACACCGCGGCGCGCAAGCCGCTCACTGCCGCGCCGGACCGTCCGCCTCGCCGTCCGCCCATGCGATCGGCGCGGACACGACCGGCCGATGCGACACGCCCTCGTGCGACAGCCGGCTTTCGAACAACGTCAGCGCTTCGACACGCACCGCGACCGCCCGCCCGGGCGCACCGCCGTGCGCGGGCTGGCCGACCGCATCGCGCGGCAGCCGCGCGAGCGTCACGTGCGGCCGGAACGGCCGCCGGTCGGCCGGCACGCCGAGTTCGCCCAGCAGCGCGACCAGCCCGGCATTCAGCGCCAGGCAGGCCGGATCGGCCGCGAGCTCCGCGACGATCAGCCTCGCGCGCGGCAGGCTCGGCCACCACGCGATCCGCTCGACCGGCAGCAACGGCAACGCATGGGCGGCCGCGAGCGCGGGCAGATGCGCGGCCAGCGCCTCGCATCGGTCCCGTTCGATCGCGCCGATGAACGCGAGCGTCATGTGCAATTGCGCGGACTGCGTGCGCCGCGCCCCGCGGGTGACCGGCAACGCGTGCAGCGCGTCGCGCGAAGCCGCATCGGGCATCAGCGCGACGAACGCACGGAGCCGGTCGCCGTTCATGACTCGCTCACCGCGGCACGCGGGGTGCGTGCCGTTTGAGCCGAAGCGGGACGCTGCGGCAGCGGGCCGTGCTCGCCCCACACGTCGGCCGGCAGCACACGCGCGAGTTCGGGGATCGTGTTGCGCGTGAACACCGGATCGGCGATGCCCGCCGCGCGCTGGCGACGATAGTCGGCCCATGCGGCGTGCGCATGCTTGCCGAGCGCGAGGATCGCGATCAGGTTGATGATCGCCATCAACCCCATGCTCGTATCGGCCATCGCCCAGACGAGCGGCAGTTGCCCGACGCTGCCGAACATCACCATGCCGAGCACCGCGACACGGAACAGCGGCAGCACGCCGCGCCGCTTCGTGATGAATTCGACGTTGCCCTCCGCATACGCGTAGTTGCCGATCACCGACGAAAACGCGAGGAAGAAGATCGCGACGGCCATGTAGATGCCGCCCCAGTCGCCGACGTGGCTCGAGATCGCGCGCTGCGTGAGCGCCGCGCCTTCCATCCCCGTGCCGACTTCGTACTGGCCCGACAGCAGGATCACGAACGCGGTCGCGCTGCAGATCACGATCGTGTCGACGAACACGCCGAGCATCTGGATCAGCCCCTGCGTGACGGGGTGCCGCGTGCTCGCGGTCGCGGCCGCGTTCGGCGCGCTGCCCATCCCCGCTTCGTTCGAGAACAGCCCGCGCTTCACGCCGATCGCGATTGCCTGGCTGACCGCGTAGCCGGTCAGGCCGCCTGCCGCCTGCTCGAGACCGAATGCGCTCCTCACGATCAGCGCGATCACGTCCGGCACGAGCGCGATGTGCGTCGCGACCGCATAGACCGCGAGCGCGAGATAGCCGATCGCCATCAGCGGCACGATCACCTGCGCGACCGTCGCGATGCGGCGGATGCCGCCGAAGATGATCGGCGCGGACAGCAGCACGAGGCCGAGGCCGACCGTCTCGCGGCTCCAGCCGAACGACGTATGGAATGCGTCGGCGATCGCGTTCGCCTGCACCGCGTTGAACACGAAACCGAACGCGAGGATCAGCGACAGCGAGAACAGCACGCCGAAGCCGCGCGAGCGCAGGCCCGTCTGGATGTAGTACGCGGGGCCGCCGCGATAACTGCCGTCCGGGTGCGACACCTTGAAGATCTGCGCGAGCGTCGCCTCGACGAACGCGGACGACATCCCGACCAGCGCCGTCATCCACATCCAGAAGATCGCGCCCGGCCCGCCGACCGTCAGCGCGACCGCGACGCCCGCGATATTGCCGGTGCCGACACGGCTCGCGAGCCCGGTCGCGAACGCCTGGAACGACGAGATGCTGCCCGGCTCGCCCTTGCTGCCGACCAGTTTCATGCTGAGGAACAGCGCCTTCAGCTGGATCATCCGGAACCGCAACGTGAACCACGCACCGGCGCCGAGCAGCAGCGCGATCAGCACGTAGTTCCACAACACGCCGTTGACGGCGTCGATCAGCCCATGCAGGAGTGCTTCCATCCGGTTTCCTTGTAAATAGGGTCAGTCATGAGCATCGACCGCGAACGCGGCCCGAGGGGCGACATGATATGACAGTTTCCAAGGAACATTACAAAACGAAAGGATTTGGGATGACGAGAAATCGCATCCGGATGTCATCAGGTTAGACGACGCTTCGCGAAAATGATGCGTGTCGGCACGGCAAGGCAGCCCGATCGGACGGCGCCGTCTCGCACGCGAAACCGGCGCGCCCCGGCTGGCGCCGGCCATAAAAATACCGGGCGCCCTTTCGGACGCCCGGCTTTCGTCGAAACCCGCTCGCGATATTCAGCTCAGCGCGGCAGGTTCGAATGCCCCATCAGGTACGCATCGACCGAGCGCGCGCACTGGCGGCCTTCGCGGATCGCCCACACCACGAGCGACTGGCCGCGACGCATGTCGCCTGCGGCGAACACCTTGTCGACCGACGTGTAGTACGAGCGATCGCCTTCGGTCGCCGCACGCGCGTTGCCGCGCGCGTCCTTCGCGACGCCGAACGCTTCGAGCACCGGCGCCGCCGGCTGTGTGAAGCCCATCGCGAGCAGGACGAGATCGGCCTTCAGTTCGAACTCCGAGCCCGGCACTTCCTGCATCTTGCCGTCCTTCCACTCGACGCGCGCGGCGATCAGCTTCTCGACCTTGCCGTTCTTGCCTTCGAGACGCTTCGTCGCGACCGCCCAGTCGCGCTCGCAGCCTTCCTCGTGCGACGACGACGTGCGCAGCTTGATCGGCCAGTACGGCCACACGAGCGGCTTGTTCTCCTCTTCCGGCGGCTGCGGCAGCAGCTCGAACTGCGTGACCTGCTTCGCGCCGTGACGGTTCGACGTGCCGACGCAGTCCGAACCCGTATCGCCGCCGCCGATCACGATCACGTGCTTGCCCTTCGCGAGCAACTGGTCGGCGAGCTTGTCGCCCGCGTTCACGCGGTTCTGCTGCGGCAGGAAGTCCATCGCGTAATGCACGCCGGCGAGCTCGCGGCCCGGCACCGGCAGGTCGCGCGGCGTTTCCGAACCGCCCGCGATCACGACCGCGTCGAATTCTTCCTTCAGCGTGTCCGGAGAAATGGTTTCCTTCGCGAGGCTGCCGATCGACTCGGGCAGCGGATCCTTGCCGATGAACACGCTGGTGCGGAACGTCACGCCTTCCGCTTCCATCTGGCGCATGCGGCGGTCGATCAGCCACTTCTCGAGCTTGAAGTCGGGGATCCCGTAACGCAGCAGGCCGCCGACACGATCGTTCTTCTCGAACACCGTCACGTCGTGGCCCGCGCGCGCGAGCTGCTGCGCGGCGGCGAGGCCCGCGGGGCCCGAACCGACGACCGCAACCTTCTTGCCCGTCTTGTGCTCGGCCGGCAGCGGCTTCACCCAGCCTTCCGCCCAGGCCTTGTCGATGATCGCGTGCTCGATCGACTTGATGCCGACCGGGTCGTTGTTGATCCCGAGCGTGCACGCCGCCTCGCACGGCGCCGGGCAGATGCGGCCCGTGAACTCCGGGAAGTTGTTGGTCGAGTGCAGGACTTCGATCGCCTGCTGCCAGTCCTGGCGGTAAACGAGATCGTTGAAATCCGGAATGATGTTGTTGACCGGGCAGCCGTTGTTGCAGAACGGGATGCCGCAATCCATGCAGCGCGCGCCCTGGACCTTCGCGTCCGCGTCGGTCAGTGCCGCGACGAATTCCTTGTAGTGCTTCACGCGCGTGAGCGGTGCTTCGTACGCCTCGTGGCGGCGTTCGAACTCCAGAAAACCGGTTGCCTTGCCCATAAGGTGCTCTTCTGTTCGGTGTATCGGGTGGGGGAGCCGCGCGCGGCCGTCAGGCGCGCGCGGCATTCGCTATGTCGTTCGTCGCTCAGGCGGCCAGTTCTTCCTTCGCCGCCTTCTTCGCACCGATCTCGCCCAGCGCGCGCTTGTATTCGTGCGGGAACACCTTCACGAACTGGCGGCGCGCCGCGTCCCAGTTTTCCAGCAGCGACTTCGCGCGCGGCGAACCCGTGAACTGGAAATGACGCTCGACGAGCCCCTTGAGCAGCGCTTCGTCCGTCGTGCCTGCGTGCCAGAGTGCGCGGTCGACCGTGCGCTCCTGCTCGGCCTGCTGCAGCACCGGCTCGAGCGCGACCATCGACTTGTTGCACTTCGCCGCGAACGTGCCTTCCGGATCGTAGATGTACGCGAGACCGCCCGACATGCCGGCCGCGAAGTTGCGCCCGGTCTCGCCGAGCACGACGACCGTACCGCCCGTCATGTATTCGCAGCCGTGGTCGCCCGTGCCTTCGACGACCGCCGTCGCGCCCGAGTTGCGCACGCAGAAGCGCTCGCCCGCGACGCCGCGGAAGAACGATTCGCCTTCGATCGCGCCGTACATCACCGTGTTGCCGCAGATGATGTTTTCCTCGGACTTGCCGCGGAAGTCGTTGGTCGGACGGATGATGATCCGGCCGCCCGACAGGCCCTTGCCGACGTAGTCGTTGCCGTCGCCGACGAGGTCGAGCGTCACGCCCTTCGCGAGGAACGCGCCGAAGCTCTGGCCGGCCGTGCCCTTCAGCTGGATGTGCACCGCGTCGTCGGCCAGGCCTTCGTGGCCGTGCTTCTTCGCGATCACGCCCGACAGCATCGCGCCGACCGTGCGGTTCACGTTGCGCACCGGCTGGATGAACGACACGTGCTCGCCGTTCTCGATCGCCGCCTTCGCCTTCTCGATCAGCACGTGGTCGAGTGCGCGCTCGAGGCCGTGATCCTGCACGTCGACGTGACGCGGTGCGACGTCCTCGCACTCTTCCGGCTGGTAGAACACGCGCGAGAAGTCGAGGCCCTTCGCCTTCCAGTGCTCGATGCCCTTGCGGGTGTCGAGCAGATCGGCGCGGCCGATCAGGTCGTCGAACTTCGCGACGCCGAGCTGCGCCATGATCTCGCGCACTTCCTCGGCGACGAAGAAGAAGTAGTTCACGACGTGCTCGGGCTGGCCCTTGAACTTCGCACGCAGCACCGGATCCTGCGTCGCGACGCCGACCGGGCACGTGTTCAGGTGGCACTTGCGCATCATGATGCAGCCCTCGACGACGAGCGGTGCCGTCGCGAAGCCGAATTCGTCCGCGCCGAGCAGCGCGCCGATCACGACGTCGCGGCCCGTCTTCATCTGGCCGTCGGCCTGCACGCGGATCCGGCCGCGCAGGCGGTTCAGCACCAGCGTCTGCTGCGTTTCGGCGAGGCCGAGTTCCCACGGCGTGCCCGCGTGCTTCACCGACGACAGCGGCGACGCACCCGTGCCGCCGTCATGGCCGGCGATCACGACGTGATCGGCCTTCGCCTTCGCGACACCGGCCGCGACCGTGCCCACGCCCACTTCCGACACGAGCTTCACCGAGATGCTCGAGCTCGGGTTCACGTTCTTCAGGTCGTGGATCAGCTGCGCCAGATCCTCGATCGAGTAGATGTCGTGGTGCGGCGGCGGCGAGATCAGGCCGACACCCGGCACCGAGTAACGCAGCTTGCCGATGTACTCGGACACCTTGTGGCCCGGCAGCTGGCCGCCTTCGCCCGGCTTCGCGCCCTGCGCCATCTTGATCTGGATCTGGTCGGCCGATGCCAGGTACTCGGCGGTGACGCCGAAGCGGCCCGACGCGACCTGCTTGATCTTCGAGCGCAGCGAATCGCCGTCCTTCAGCGGAATGTCGCTGACGATCTCGTCGCCGATCACCGACTTCAGCGTCTCGCCCGACTTGATCGGAATGCCGCGCAGCTCGTTGCGGTAACGCTTCTCGTCCTCGCCGCCTTCGCCGGTGTTCGACTTGCCGCCGATCCGGTTCATCGCGATCGCGAGCGTCGCGTGCGCTTCGGTGCTGATCGAACCGAGCGACATCGCGCCCGTCGCAAAGCGCTTGACGATGTCCTTCGCCGGCTCGACGTCGTCGATCGGGATCGCCTTGGTCGGCTCGACCTTGAACTCGAACAGGCCGCGGAACGTCATGTGACGCTTGGTCTGGTCGTTGATCAGGTGCGCGTATTCCTTGTACGTCTGGTACGAGTTGCTGCGCGTCGCGTGCTGGAGCTTCGCGATCGAATCCGGCGTCCACATGTGGTCTTCGCCGCGCACGCGGTACGCGTACTCGCCGCCCGCGTCGAGCATGTCGCGCAGGACCGGGTTGTCGCCGAATGCGTCGCGGTGCAGGCGGATCGCTTCTTCCGCGACTTCGAACAGGCCGATGCCGCCGACCTTCGACGCCGTGCCCTTGAAGTACTTCTCGACGAGGTCGCTCGACAGGCCGAGCGCTTCGAAGATCTGCGCGCCCGTGTACGACATGTACGTCGAGATGCCCATCTTCGACATCACCTTCTGCAGGCCCTTGCCGACCGCCTTCGTGAAGTTGTAGACGGCCTTCTCCGGCGACAGGTCGCCCGGCAGGCCTTCGGCCATCTTCGCGAGCGTTTCCATCGCGAGGTACGGGTGCACGGCTTCCGCGCCGTAGCCCGCGAGCAGCGCGAAGTGGTGCGTCTCACGTGCGGAGCCCGTCTCGACGACGAGGCCCGTGCTCGTGCGCAGCCCTTGCTGGACGAGGTGCGTGTGGATCGCCGACGTGGCGAGCAGCGCCGGGATCGCGACATGCTCGGCGTCCGTCTTGCGGTCGGACACGATCAGCATGTTGTAGCCCGACTTCACCGCGTCGACGGCTTCCGCGCACAGCGACGCGAGACGCGCCTCGATGCCTTCCTTGCCCCAGGCGACGGGATAGCAGATGTTCAGTTCGTATGCGCTGAACTTGCCGCCCGTGTACTGGTCGATCGCGCGGATCTTCGCGATGTCCTTGAAGTCGAGCACCGGCTGCGACACTTCGAGACGCATCGGCGGGTTGATGTTGTTCGTGTCGAGCAGGTTCGGCTTCGGGCCGATGAACGACACGAGCGACATGACCATGTTCTCGCGGATCGGGTCGATCGGCGGGTTCGTGACCTGCGCGAACAGCTGCTTGAAGTAGTGATAGAGCGTCTTGTTCTTGTTCGACATCACCGCGAGCGGCGAGTCGTTGCCCATCGAACCGACGGCCTCTTCGCCCTGCTGCGCCATCGGCGCCATCAGGAACTTCAGGTCTTCCTGCGTATAGCCGAACGCCTGCTGGCGGTCGAGCAGCGCGGCGCCCTGCGTACGGCCGGCCGCGACTTCCTCGGCCTTCGGCTCGATCTCGTCGAGCTTGATGCGCACCGCGTCGATCCAGCTCTTGTACGGCTTCGCGTTCGCGAGGTTGTCCTTGAGCTCCTTGTCGTCGATGATGCGGCCGTGTTCCATGTCGATCAGGAACATCTTGCCCGGCTGCAGGCGCCACTTCTTGACGATCTTCGATTCGGGGATCGGCAGCGTGCCGGCTTCCGACGCCATGATGACGAGGTCGTCGTCGGTCACGATGTAGCGCGCCGGACGCAGGCCGTTACGGTCGAGCGTCGCGCCGATCTGGCGGCCGTCGGTGAACGCGATCGCGGCCGGGCCGTCCCACGGCTCCATCATCGCGGCGTGGTATTCGTAGAACGCGCGGCGGTTCTCGTCCATCAGCGTGTGCTGTTCCCACGCTTCCGGGATCATCATCATCACCGCGTGCACGAGCGGGTAGCCGGCCATCACCAGCAGTTCGAGACAGTTGTCGAAAGACGCCGTATCGGACTGGCCCGGGTAGATCAGCGGCCACAGCTTCGGAAGATCGTCGGCGAGCACGTGCGACGCGATCGCGCCGGTACGCGCGTTCAGCCAGTTCACGTTGCCCTTCACGGTGTTGATCTCGCCGTTGTGAGCGATCATCCGGTACGGGTGAGCCAGCTCCCATGCCGGGAACGTGTTGGTCGAGAAGCGCTGGTGCACGAGCGCGAGCGCCGACACGACGCGCGCGTCCTGCAGGTCGCGGTAGTACACGCCGACCTGGCCCGCGAGCAGCAGCCCCTTGTAGACGATCGTGCGCGCCGACATCGACGGCACGAAGTATTCCTTGCCGTGCTTGAGCTTCAGCGCCTGGATGCGGTGGCTGGCCGTCTTGCGGATCACGTACAGCTTCCGCTCGAGCGCGTCCGTCACCATGATGTCCTTGCCGCGGCCGATGAAGATCTGACGGATCAGCGGCTCGCTCGCCTTCACGGTCGGCGAAATCGGCATCGCGTGGTCGACCGGCACGTCGCGCCAGCCGAGCACGACCTGGCCTTCGGCCTTCACCGTGCGCTCGAGCTCCTGCTCGCACGCGAGACGCGATGCGTTTTCCTTCGGCAGGAAGATCATACCGACCCCATATTCGCCGGCCGGCGGCAGGTTCACGCCCTGCTTCGCCATTTCCTCGCGATAGAACGCGTCCGGAATCTGGATCAGGATGCCCGCGCCGTCGCCCATCAGCGGATCGGCACCGACCGCGCCACGGTGATCGAGGTTCTCGAGGATCTTCAGACCCTGCTGAATGATCTCGTGGCTCTTCTTGCCCTTGATGTGAGCGACGAAGCCGACGCCGCAGGCGTCGTGTTCGTTTTGCGGGTCATACAGACCTTGTGCGGCGGGCACCGCGGCGAGCGGCTGCTGGTGGTCGTTCATGGGGACACCGTCGTAAAGGGGGCCTGGAGGCCGTTGAACCATTTTCTTGTTGCCGTCGATCCCGCTCCCGACGGGAGACGGCGCGGCCGACAGTGGGTGGGCATGCTTCGCCCGGGCCACCGGAATTCGGAATATACGCGACGAATCAAGGGAATAGCAACAAAAACCGCTTGATCGAACCCCAATTAAACGAATGCTTCGATCTGGTGCCGTTTTATTGGGGCCGTATCGTTTTGGTGCAAAAAGAAGCGACGCCCGCAGCGCCGCTTCTGGCCCGCCTTTCCGGCGTTACTGCTGGATCGGCGGCGTGTTCTCGCGCACCTTTCTGGGGCGTCCGCGCGGCAGCGGCGACACGCGCCGGTTCGCCGTGCGCGCCGCCCACTCGCGATAGTTCTCGCCGCCGAGCACCCAGCCTTTCAGCGTCGCCTGCTGCAGCTGGTCGGCCTGCCGCTCGTCGAGCGGCTGCTCACACAGCTCCTTGTACGCGCGCTGGCGGTCGAACGGCGTATTGCCGAGCGCCCAGTAGAGCGGATGGTCGGTGATCAGGCTGTCGACGGTGAGCCCGACGTGATGCCGGTAGCTCGACCAGCGATAGGCCTCCGGCGTCGCGACCAGCTGCGCGCGCACCGGGCTCATCTCGACGACGCGGCTCGCGAGCAGGAAATAGCGCTCGCCCTCGATCACGGTCGCGCGATAGCGGCCTTCCCACAGGGTGCCGCGCCGCGAATAGCGCCGGTTGAAATGCGCGACGTAGCGGCGGCCGACAGCCTGCATCGCTTTCGGCAGGCTCGCCTCGTCGCTCGGCGTGACGAGCAGTTGCACCTGGCGCGGCAGCAGCACGTAGGCGTGCACCGACAGGTGATGATCGCGCGCGGCGGCCTTCAGGCAATCGATGAAGAGTTCGTAGTCCTGGTCGTCGACGAACGCGGGTTGCTGATCCAGGCCGCGCAGTATCACGTGCTGCGGCTGGTCGGGAACGTAGAGTCGTGCTAACCGTGCCATGCTGAATGTCCGTTTGAACGCGTTAGGAAATACCCGAGGGTCCGGAAATGCGCACTTGCACAGAATGCCCGTCCTGTCGGTGCGCGGATGCGTACGGTCGTACTAATCCTAGGGTGAAAACTCTAACTTACGAGCTTGTTTGGTTTTAAACGCAGTCGTCATAATGAGCACGCCTTAGATCGGAGGAGACACAATGAAACGAAAACTGGCCATTACGGGGGCTGCAGCGCTCGCATTTACGTTTGCGGGCGGTACGGCACATGCACAATCCGCAGGTGATTTCTACGTCAGCACCGGCTGGCTGCACCTTGCGCCGCAGGACAGCAGCGACCCGCTGTTCCTGTACGGCGTAGGCGGCACGCCGATCAACCAGTCGGTTCCCAACACCGGCGCCGGCATCAGCGACGCCGACACGCTCGCACTGGCAACCGGTTACTTCGTGACCGACCACATCGCTACCGAGTTCATCGCCGGCATCCCGCCGAAGTTCGACATCACCGGCAAGGGCCAGTTCTCGCGTTTCGGTACGCTCGGCCGTGCGTACCAGTGGAGCCCCGCGCTCCTCCTGAAGTACTACTTCAACGACGCCAACGCGAAGTTCCGTCCGTATGTCGGCATCGGCGCTTCGTACATCTGGTTCACCGGCGCAAAGATCACGAACAGCGCATTCGAGAACGGCGTGCTCGGCGGCCCGACCAACGCGCAGACCAGCAACCAGTGGGCGCCCGTCTTCAACGCCGGCTTCACGTACAACTTCACGAAACACTGGTTCGCCGGCTTCTCGATGTCGTACATCCCGGTGAGCGTGACCGCGACCTTCACGACGGCCAAGCGCACCCAGGTCGGCACGCTGACCGAAACGTCGAAGGCTCACATCTCGCTGAACCCGATCGTCACGTACCTGAACGTCGGCTACCGCTTCTAAGCGTAGTCGAATATTTGGGGAATGGTTAATCCTGCTGCAATTTGTAGCGGATTTTTCCTGACGTAACGTCTCCACGATGTAAAACGCCCCGGCGGAAATCCCGCCGGGGCGTCGTTTTTTTGTCTCAGGGTCTTCCCGTACGCGCCGTCGCGCGGGGGCATTCCGCTACGCGATGTCGTCCAGCGCATCGGGGGCAATCAGGTCGATCCGGTCCGTGCAGACCGCGTCGACACCCCAACGCGCAAGTTCGCGAGCCCGTTCGAGGTCGTTCACCGTGTAAACCAGGATGCGCAGGCCGGCCGCCTTGATCGCGCGCACGAGCGGTTCATCCAGCCGTTTGTGGTCTGCATGCAACGAAACGCAGCCGAGCGCGCCGACAACCTGCGCATGCCAGTCGTCCGGCACGGCCTCGTAAAGCATCCCGCGCGGCAGCGCCGGCGCCGTCGCGCGTGCCTGTTGCAGCGCATCGAACGAGAACGACGACAAGAGCGGCGCCACCGCGGCATCGCGCCAGTACGCGGCCGCGTCGGCCGCCACGCGCTGCCCGGTCTCGCGCTCGCGCCCCGGGCACGGCTTGATCTCGACGTTGGCGGCCAGCCCGTGCGCGATGCAGCGCGCCGCCGCCGCCTCGAGCGTCGGCATCCGCTCGCCCGCGAAGCGCGCGTCGCGCCACGCGCCGGCATCGAGTGCGGCCAGCGCCTCGTATCGCATGCCCGCCGCCGGCCCGTGACCGTTCGACGTCCGGTCGACCGTGTCGTCGTGCAGCAGGAACGTCACGTCGTCGGCCGACAGCTTCGCGTCGAATTCGACCATCCGGTGGCCACGGCGCGCGCCCTCGTCGAGCGCGGCGAGCGTGTTCTCCGGCGCGAGCGTGCCGCCGCCGCGATGGGCGACGACGCGCGGATAGGGCCAGTCGGTACGGGTTGTCATCGTCGGTCTCCCGGCAGGTGCAGCAGGTTCAGCCGGCACGCTTGCCGGTCTCCGGATCGAAGAAATGCAGCCGGTGCGCGGGCAGTGCGGCGGCCAGCGCCGTGCCGCGCGCGGGGCGGTCCGCGTGCGGCAGGCGCACCGCGACGTCGTGGTTGCCCCAGCGGCCGTGCGCGAGGTTGTCCGCGCCGAGCAGCTCGCACGAGTCGACCGGCAGCGTCGCCTGCGCGACGCCCGGCTGCGGTGTCATGTGCTCCGGACGCACGCCGAGCACCCAGTCGCGCCCGGTAGCGATCTCGGCGCCGATGCCGGGCGAACCGGCGACCGGCAGCGCGGGGCCGCCGCCCGCGACCGTAAACGTCGCGCCGTCGTCCGACAGCCGGCCGTGCATCAGGTTCATCGCGGGCGAGCCGATGAAGCCCGCGACGAACACCGTTGCCGGCTTCTCGTACACGTCGACCGGCGCGCCGATCTGCTCCGCGTAGCCGCGGTTCATCACGATCACGCGCTGCGCGAGCGTCATCGCCTCGATCTGGTCGTGCGTCACGTAGACGCTCGTCGTCGCGAGCCGCGCATGCAGCCGCTGGATCTCGAGCCGCATCTGCACGCGCAATTTCGCGTCGAGGTTCGACAACGGCTCGTCGAACAGGAACACCGACGGCTCGCGCACGATCGCGCGCCCCATCGCGACGCGCTGCCGCTGGCCGCCCGACAGCTCGCGCGGGCGCCGCGCGAGCAGCGGCTCGAGTTCGAGGATCTTCGCGGCCGCCGCCACCCGCGAGTCGATCGTCGCGCGCTCGATCCCGCGGATCTTCAGCCCGTAGCCCATGTTCTGCGCGACCGTCATGTGCGGATACAGCGCATAGTTCTGGAACACCATCGCGATGTCGCGATCCTTCGGCTCCAGCGTGTTGACGACGCGCTCGCCGATCGCGATCTCGCCGTCCGTCACCGTCTCGAGCCCCGCGATCATCCGCAGCAACGTCGACTTGCCGCAGCCCGACGGGCCGACCAGCACGATGAATTCGCCGTCGGCGATCTCCACGTCGATGCCATGCAGCACGTGCTGCTTGCCGTCGTAGGATTTCCTGACGCCCTTCAAGCTCAGCGCAGCCATACCTGGTCCTTCTCCCGGTTACCGTCCGTGGTTCATTTCTCGGAATCGACGAGGCCGCGCACGAACCAGCGCTGCATCGCCAGCACGACGACGAGCGGCGGAATCATCGCCAGCAGCGTCGCCGCCATCACGTATTGCCATTCGGTCGCGGCGTCGCCGCTCGCGATCATCATCTTGATGCCCACCACCGCCGTCGACAGCGATGCCTCCGTCGTGATCAGGATCGGCCACAGGTACTGGCTCCAGCCATAGATGAACGTGATCACGAACAGCGCCGCGATGCTCGTCTTCGACAGCGGCAGCACGACGTCCCAGAAGAAGCGCATCGGCCCCGCGCCGTCGATGCGCGCGGCGTCCATCAGTTCGTCGGGCAGCGTCATGAAGAACTGCCGGAACAGGAACGTCGCGGTGGCCGACGCGATCAGCGGCAGCGTCAGTCCGGCATAGGTGTTCGTCAGGTGCAGCGTCGACACGACCTGCACGGTCGGGAAGATCCGCACTTCCACCGGCAGCATCAACGTGACGAAGATCAGCCAGAACGCCGTGTTGCGAAACGGGAAGCGGAAATAGACGATCGCGTACGCGGACAGGATCGACACCGCGATCTTGCCGACCGAGATGCCGAGCGCCATCGCGAAGCTGTTGACGAGCAGGCGGCCGAACGGCGCCGTCGCGGCGCCGCTGCCGTGGCCCCAGATATAGGCGATGTTCTCGAACAGGTGCGTGCTCGGCACGAGCGACAGCGGCACCGTGAGCACTTCCTGCGCGCTCATCGTCGCCGCACAGAACGCGACGTAGACGGGGAACACGATCAGCACGACGCCCGCGATCAGCACCGCGTGGCAGAACAGGTCGAAACCCTTGCGATTTTCGATCATGCGTATTGCACCCTGCGTTCGACGAAACGGAACTGGATCACCGTGAGCCCGACGACGATGATCATCAGTACGACCGACTGCGCGCCGGAGCTGCCGATGTCGAGCCCCTGGAAGCCTTCCGCGTAGATCTTGTAGATCAGCGTCTTCGTGCTCTGCGCGGGGCCGCCGCCGGTGGCCGCGTCGATCACCGGGAACGTGTCGAAGAACGAATAGACGAGGTTGACGACCAGCAGGAAGAAACTGGTGGGCGACAGCAGCGGCAGCACGAGATTGAAGAAGCGTCGCACCGGCCCCGCGCCGTCGATCGCCGCCGCCTCGATCAGCGAACGCGGAATCGCCTGCAGGCCCGCGTAGAAGAACAGGAAGTTGTAGCTCACCTGCTTCCACACCGACGCGAGCACGACGAGGAACATCGCCTGCCCGCCGTTCAGCGCGTGATTCCACACGATGCCGCCCTTCGCGAGCGCATAGGTGATCAGGCCGATGCTCGGATTGAACAGGAACGCCCACAGCACGGCGGCGATCGTCGGCGCGACCGCGTACGGCCAGATCAACAACGTGCGATATGTGCGCGCGCCACGGGTCACGCGGTCCGCGCACGCGGCGAGCAGCAGCGACACGACGAGCCCGCTCACCGTGACGAGCGTGCTGAACACAAGCGTCGTGCGGAACGAATCGAGATACAGCGGATCGGCGAACAGGTGCGTGAAGTTCGCGAAGCCGACGAATTCACTCGACGTGCCGAACGCGTCCTGCATCTGCGTCGACTGCCATAGCGCGACGCCGGCCGGCCACAGGAAGAACACGGCGGTGATCGCGAGTTGCGGCGCGATCAGCAGGTACGGCAGCAGGCTCGTGCCGAAACGGGAACGGGATTGCATCGCGGATATCCGGTCAGGCGAAACGGAAAGGAAACCGCGCCGCCGGCCGGCCCGCACGCTTGCGCGGCGCGGCCGGCGGCACGAACGCGATGCGCGCTCAGCTGCCCGACTTCTCGAAGCGGCGCAGCAGCTCGTTGCCGCGCGAGGCCGCCGAATCGAGCGCGTCCTTCGGCGATTTCTTCTGCGCCCAGACCTGTTCGAACTCCTCGTCGACGACCGTGCGGATCTGCGGCATGTTGCCCAGGCGCAGCCCCTTCGTGTACGGCAGCGGCGGCTTGTTCAGCATCTGCTTGATCGCGGTTTCGGCGCTCGGGTTCTTCGCGTAGAAGCCCTGTTCGCGCGTCAGGTCGTATGCCGCCTTGGTGACCGGCAGGTAACCCGTGTCCTGATGCCACTTCGCGGCGACGGCCGGCGATGCGAGAAACGCGAGGAATTTCGCGACGCCCTTGTAGGTCGCCGGATCCTTGCCCGCCAGCACCCACAGGCTCGCGCCGCCGATGATCGCGTTCTGCGGCGCGCCCTTCACGTTCGCGTCGTACGGCATCATGCCCGTGCCGAAGCTGAACTTCGCGAACTTCTGCAGGTTCGCGAGCGCGCCCGACGACGTCGTCATGATCCCGCAGTCGCCGCTGTAGAACTTCGCCGATGCTTCGTCCTTGCGGCCCGCGTACGTGAACGTGCCGTCCTTCGCCATCTGCTGCAGGAACGACACGTGCGCGATCTGCTGCGGCTTGTTGAATTCGAGCACGGCGTCCGTACCGTCGAAGCCGTTGTTGCGGCTCGCGAACGGCAGTGCATGCCACGCGCTGTAGTTTTCGAGCTGGATCCAGCCCTGCCAGCCGGTCGTGAAGCCGCACGCCATCCCCGACTTGCGCAGTTTCTCGGCATCGTCCTTCACGTCGGCCCACGTCTTCGGCGGCTGGTTCGGATCGAGCCCGGCCTTCTTGAACGCGTCCTTGTTGTAGTACAGCACCGGCGTCGAGCTGTTGAACGGCATCGACACGAGATGGCCCGTCTTCGCGTCGCTGTAGTAGCTCGCGATGGTCGGCACGAACGCCTTTTCGTCGAGCGGCACGCCGGCCTGCCTGAACACGTCGTAGACGGGCACGACGGCCTTCTTCGCCTGCATCATCGTGGCCGTGCCGACTTCATAGACCTGGAGGATCGCCGGCGCATTGCCGCTGCGGTAGGCCGCGATGCCGGCCGCGAGCGCCTGGTCGTAGGTGCCCTTGAAGACCGGCACGATCTTGTAGTCGCTCTGCGACGCGTTGAACTGGTCGGCGATCGCGTTGACCCGCTCGCCGAGCGCGGCCTCCATCGCATGCCAGAACTGGATTTCCGTCGCGGCGAGCGCCACGTGCTGCACCCCGAACATCAGCGCGCCGCCGAGCGCGATCGAACGAACCAGTGTCCCCGCAGGCTTCTTCTTCATCGACCTCTCTCCTATGAAAACGTTACCAACAGCGTGTGCAACATTCCCATCGCCATTGAACCGGCGAAGTCTAGTGATCGTTTGTGACAGTCAGTTGTCGTTGATGACGAACAGGCGCTGATACTCCTTCAGCGCGAAGCGGTCGGTCATGCCGGCGATGTAGTGCGCGACGAGGCGCGGCTGCTGCGCGGCGTCGTCGGACTGGTACGGCGGCGGCAGCAGCCGCGGATCGTCGATGAACGCATCGAACAGTCCGGTGACGACGCGCTGCGCCTTGCTCGCCATGCGCATCACCTTGTAGTGGCGATAGAGGTTCTTGAAGAGGAAACGCTTGAGGGCGGCCGCCTGGGCGGCAACGGATTCGCTGTGCGACACGAGCGGCGGCGCCGCGCGCACGTCGTCGAGCGACGCCGGTGCGACGCGCGCGAGATTGCGCGTCGTTTCGTCGATCAGGTCGACGATCAGCGTGTTGATGATGCGACGCACCGTCTCGTGCACGAGACGGCGGCCTTCGAGGTGCGGGAACTCGGCGAGCGCCGCCTCGTAGTGGCGCTGCCACAGCTCGACTTCCGCGAGCTGCTCGATCGTGATCAGGCCGGAACGCAGGCCGTCGTCGACGTCGTGGTTGTTGTACGCGATCTCGTCCGCGATGTTGGCAAGCTGCGCTTCGAGCGACGGCTGGCGGCCCTGCAGGAAGCGCTCGCCGAGCGCACCGAGCTTGCGCGCATTCTCGCGCGAGCAGTGCTTCAGAATGCCTTCGCGTGTCTCGAAGCACAGGTTCAGCCCGTTGAACGCGCCGTAGTGCTCCTCGAGCTCGTCGACGACCGCCAGGCTCTGCAGGTTGTGCTCGAAGCCGCCATGCTCGCGCATGCAGGCGTTCAGCGCGTCCTGCCCGGCATGGCCGAACGGCGTATGGCCGAGATCGTGCGCGAGCGAGATCGCCTCGACGAGATCCTCGTTCAGGCGCAGGTTGCGCGCGACCGAGCGGGCGATCTGCGCGACTTCGAGGCTGTGCGTGAGACGCGTGCGGAACAGGTCGCCTTCATGATTGACGAAGACCTGTGTCTTGTATTCGAGCCGGCGAAACGCGGTCGAATGGACGATGCGGTCGCGGTCGCGCTGGAATTCGGTGCGCGCCGCCGGTGGTGTTTCCGGATGGCGGCGGCCGCGCGACTGCGACGCGTGTGCGGCATACGGAGCGAGATGGGCTTCCAGCGCCGCCAGTGTCGGCGGCTCGGCAACCGGCGCAGCGGATACGCGGCCGGCTTCGGGCAGTGTGCTGCTGGATGTCTCGCTCACGTCTCCTCCATGTCAGGGGCGCCGTTGCATCCGGGCCGCCCGTTAGCGCGTCGTCTGCGCCAGTGTAGCGAATACGGCTTCGTCCGGCGCCTGCGTGATCAGCGTATCGCCGAATCGCTTCAGCAGGATGAACTTGATCGCGCCGGCCTCCGCCTTCTTGTCGACGCGCATCAGGTCCATGTAGCGCGCGTCGCCGAGCGCGGGCCCGCGGGTCGGCAGGTGCGCAGCCGCGATCACCGCATCGAGGCGCTGCCGCGACGCTTCGTCGAGCAGGCCGAGCCGCACCGACAGGTCGCCCGCCATCACCATCCCGCAGCCGACCGCCTCGCCGTGCAGCCACTCGCCGTAGCCGAGCCCGGCCTCGATCGCATGACCGAACGTGTGGCCGAAGTTCAGGATCGCGCGCAGGCCGCCTTCGCGTTCGTCGGCCGCCACCACGCTCGCCTTGATCTCGCACGAGCGCTTCACCGCGTGCGCGAGCGCCGCCGGGTCGCGACGGTTCAGCGCGTCGACGTTCGCCTCGATCCAGTCGAAGAATGCCGCATCGGCGATCGCGCCGGTCTTGATGATCTCGGCGACACCGGCCGCCAGTTCACGGTCGGGCAGCGTCGTCAGCGCGCCGATGTCCGCGATCACGGCCTGCGGCTGGTAGAACGCGCCGATCATGTTCTTGCCGAGCGGGTGGTTGATGCCCGTCTTGCCACCGACCGACGAATCGACCTGCGACAGCAGCGTCGTCGGCACCTGGATGAACGGCACGCCGCGCATGTAGCATGCGGCCGCAAAGCCCGTCATGTCGCCGATCACGCCGCCGCCGAGCGCGACGAGCGTCGTCTTGCGGTCCGCGCGGTCGGTCAGCAGGCCGTCGAAGATCAGGTTCAGCGTCTCCCAGTTCTTGTACGCCTCGCCGTCCGGCAGCACGACCGTCGACACGCGCTTGCCGAGCGGCGCGAGCGCCGCGCGCAGCGCGTCGCCGTAGAGCGGATCGACCGTCGTGTTCGTGACGATCGTGACGGAAGAACCCTTGATGTGAGGCGCGAACAGCTCGGCGCGGCCGATCAGGCCGGCGCCAATGTGAATCGGGTAGGCGCGGTCGCCCAGGTCGACGTTGACAGTAATCATGCTTGTAGCGGCTTGGCGATGACGCCCGCCAGTTCGAGTTGCATCAGCACCATGTTGACGAGACCGTTGACCGACGGACGGCCGGTCTCGATGACGAAATCCGCGCATTCGCGGTACAGCGGGTCGCGCACTTCATATAGCGCTTCGAGGCGCCCCTTCGGGTCTTCGGTCTGCAGCAGCGGGCGGTTTTTGTCCTTGCGCGTGCGCAGCCACAGGTCGTGCGGGTTCGCGCGCAGGTAGACGACGATACCGTTGCTTTTCAGGCAGTCGCGATTTTCCGGGCGCAGCACCGCGCCGCCGCCCGTCGCGAGCACGATGTTCTCGCGCTGCGTGAGATCGGCGATGACCTGCGTTTCGCGATCGCGAAACCCGGCCTCGCCCTCCAGCTCGAAGATCACCGGAATGCGCGCGCCCGTACGGGCCTCGATTTCGTGGTCGGAGTCGAAGAACGTCCTGTCGAGACGACGCGCGACCGCACGGCCCACGGTGGTCTTACCCGCTCCCATAAGGCCGACGAAAAATACGTTTGCATGTGGGTCCCGCGCTTGCAACGGCTTCCTCTGCTTCAATCTTGCTGGTGTGTGGCGCAGCTTACTGGCAAAGCGGCTGCCTTGTCGAGCCTGCGCCGGCGGCTTCCGGCCCCGTTTTATCGGCATCCGCGCTGCCCATGCCGCGTGCATCGCAGCGCGCATCGACGACCGTCGGCGTGATGAAGACGACCAGTTCGCTGCGCTGGTCGCGTTGCGCGCGGTGCCGGAAAAGCGCGCCCAGAAACGGTATTTTGCCCAAGAGCGGCACGCGCGTCACATCGTTCCGGTTCAGTTGCTCATAGATCCCGCCGATCGCGACCGTCCCGCCGTTCTCGACCTCGACGCGCGTCTGTACGTGCTTCGTATGAATCGCCGGGCCGGCCGCCGTCGGCTCGCCGACGCTGTCCTTCGTCACGTCCAGGTCGAGCACGACGCGCCCGTCCGGCGTGATCTGCGGCTCGACCTCGAGCTTGAGCGTCGCCCGGCGGAACTGCACGCCGCTCACGCCATTGCCCACCTTCGCCTGGTACGGCAGCTCCGAACCCTGTTCGACGATCGCCTTGACGCGATCGGCGGTCACCACGCGCGGGCTCGAAACGATCTGGCCCCGCCCCTGCGCCTCGAGCGCGCTCAGTTCGACGTCGAGCACACGGCTGAGCGGCGCGGCAAACAGCGTGAAGCCGGCGGTCGCCGCTTCGAAGCCGCCGAGCGGCCGCCCGGCAAGGTCGAGCGCGTTGCGCGCGCCGCTCGTGAACGAGGCGCTTTCGCTGGCGCTCTCGCCCGACGGCGGCCGCGCCTGCGCCCTCAGCGCGACACGTGCGCCGAGATTGCGCGAAAAGCCTTGCTCGCCCTCGACGATGCGGGCCTCGATCCGGACCTGCCGCGACGGCCGGTCGATCGCATCGATCAGGCTCGCGATCTGGTCGAGGCGCGGCGCGAGATCGGTGACGAACAGCAGGTTCGTCCGCGGATCCGCCGCCGCGGCGCCGCGCTTCGACAGCAGGCGCTGGCCGGTTGCGCCGGCCAGCAGCCGTTGCACGTCCTGCGCGCGCGGGTAGCGCAGCGCGAACGTCCGGCTCGCAAGCGGCTCCAGATCCGCGGCCCGCGCGTGCATTTCGAAGCGCTCGCGTTCGCGCGCCGCCAGCTCGGCCGCCGGCGTGACCCATATCACGTTACCCCGCCGCGACATCGCAAGCCCGTGCGTGTCGAGCAGCGTGTCGAAGGCATCGCGCCAGCGGACATTGTTCAGACGTAACGTGACGGTGCCGCGCACCTGCTCGCCGACGACGATATTGAGCCCGGTGAACCGCGCGAATGCGTCGAACGCGGCCGCAAGCCCCGCTCCCTGCAGATTCAGCGAAATCCGCCGTGCGTCGTCCGCATCGCCCGGGTGCCGCGCGGCGGCATCGCCCATCCGGGCCGGCGGCGCCAACGGGATCGGCGGCCCCTCCAGCCCGGGGGCCGGGGCGGCGGCCTCCGCCTGAAGCGCCGTGCGAGCCGCCTGGTCGAACGGCGGCGGGCCGGCCTCCGCAGATGCGGGGCCGTCCGCCCCGTCCACCGCGCCTTGGGGCAACGGCAGGCCCGGCACCGGCATCTCCATCGATGCTGCTGGCCAGACGGCCGGCAGCGGCGGCAACGAGGCGCTTGCTCCGGCCGCCGTCAATCCGGCCCAGACGGCGAGCGCCCGACATCCGTGCTTCATCATGGGTGCCTCCCGTCGTCCAGAGCGACTCGGTACGCGCCATCCGCCGTCGCGAGCGTCACGGCGACGGGATCGACTCGCACCACCCGCGCGGCCCCGAGGGCTTCGCCGGGCACCAGGGCAGCGAATGCGCCGCCACCGTCGTCGAACAACGCGAGACCGGCACGCCTGTCGCGAATCGTGCCGGCCAGGCGGGCAGCCGCCCCCTCCGCTTCCGACGAGCCGGCCCCGCCGAACGGATCGGCGCCGGGCGCGTCGGCCAGAACCGGCGTCTCCCCGCCCTTGGACGTCATCGCCGGCAACCCTGGAAACACGTCGACCGCCATTTCCACACGCGCGGCCTCCTTTCCTCGTTCGACACGCAGCGTGGTCGGCACCGCCAGCACCGGAAAACGCGCCAGCCATCCGACCATCTGCAGCAACGCGCGAAACCCGCCATCCGCGACGATGCGCACCGAGCGCTGCCCTTCCGGCACTGCCCCCTCGGCGCGCAGCGGTTCGATCGATACGCCGCGCAGCCCGCTCGACGCGGCGTGATCGGCCAGCTCCAGCATCAACGCGGCCCATTCCGGCGCACGCGACGAGCGATCGCCGTCGGCCGCCGCCGGATGCGCGTCGTGTTGCCGTGAAGCGGCTGCGAGAACACGCCGCGCGTCGGCCTCTTGCTTCTGCGCCGCCGCCAGCAACGCGCGGCTGCGCGCGAGCCCGCTCCAGTCCGCGGCATTCGCCAGATGAATGCCGCCCGTCAGCACGGCCGCGAACGCGAGCACGCAGCCTGCGATATGCGCGGTCGCCGGCGACACGCGCCGCACGCCGTTCCGCCATCCTCCGCGATACGGTGCGGGCCGATGCGCGAGCGCCGTCATGCGCCACCTCCCGATGCTTTCCGGGACGGCATCGCGTCGTGCCAGCGCAACTGGGCCGAGAACCGGAACGGCATCCCGCCGGCAGCGACCGGTGCATCCGGGGCTGGCTTCAACGCATCGATATCGATCCGCCAGCCACGCTGCTCGCGCGCCATCCCCGCAAGCCATCGCGCAGCCGCCCGGTAGCTCACGGCGCGGACATCGAGCACGGCACCGGCCGACGTCGTGCGCAGCGCATCGAGCCGAACCGTGCCGTCGTGCACCTGCGCCAGCGTCGCCAGCAGCCCCGCGACGTGCCGGTAAGGTGCGGCGCGCGCGGCCGCCTGCGCGTCACGCTGCGCGACGACGGCCGCCGCATTGGCGGCGCGTGTCGCGGCGCCCATCTGCGGCTGCAATTGCCGCAGCCGCGCCTCCACGATTGCGCGCTCCGCATCCACACGCCACCGCGCCCCGCTGGCGGCACCCGTCCACAGGCCGGCGCCGAGTACGCCGAGCAGAACCGCCGTACCGCACTGCGCGGCCCGACGACGTCGCAACGCCCGCGCCAGCCGCTCCCGGTACGGCAACAGGTTGAAGCCGCCCGGCTCCGCATGGAGGGCCGTCATTCCCACACCCCGCGCAATGCCAGCCCGAATGCAACAGCCAATGCCGGGCCGCCCGGCATGCCGGTGGACAGGCACGATTGCGCGCCCCAACCCGCGCAGTCGAACGGCACCGCAACCGCGCCGACCACGTCGCCGATCTCGGCGACGGACGTATCGAAGCGGGCGATACGCCGCTCGTCCCCGGCCACGAGGACACAGCGCACGGCCCCGAGCGCGCGCCGGCGCAATGCATCGGAAAACGCCCCCGGCACCGCGCCGGACAGCGTCAGCACCGGTACGGCCGACGGACCGTCGATTCGCCAGCCCTGCACGCCCGAGTCATGGAACCAGAGCGCCGCACAGGGACCCGCCTGCGCGTCGAGTTCGCATTGCGCCGCATAGCGCAACGCACGTAGCGCGGCGGCCGATTCGCCGTCGACCACCGTCAGATCGACACCGGCTTGCGCGGCCACATCGACCCGCCGTTCGATCAGCGCGAGCGAGGCCACGGCAACCTCGATCTCCCCCGCACCGCCCTCCTGCCGCCAGTCGAACGCGAGACTGTCCGGCGCGAGCCCCGAAATGCGTTCGGCCGCCTGCCGCGCGGCGTCCTCGATGTCGTCCCGCCCGGCCAGGTCCAGCATCGCGGTGCGCATCTCGTCATCGGGCAACGCCATCACGCCGCGCGCGCCGCACCGCACGTCGGCCGCCGACAGTCTCGACACGGCCGCGGCCAGCGCCCGCGCGACCGCCGCCCAACGCGCATCCTCCGGGCCGCCCGCCAACCCGACCGGCTCCCGCTCCAGCCCCTCGACGCACACCTCGGCGCCCCGGCCGCGCCGGCTCAGCACGACCACCCTCACCTCGTCCGCACCGACGTCGATTCCCGTCGACCGGTGCCCGCCCTGCGCAAACCGCGCTCGCCATCTTCCCGCCATCCCAGCCTCCCGAGATCGTCGCGGCCCACGCCGCGCTTCCGGGACTGATTCTGCAAAACGGCGCGTCGGGCCGACAGTCGGCCTAACGGCCAGCATCCGCTCGCGACGGCCGCGCGCGGGCTATGCTGGAAGCACGCCGGCCCGCGGCTTCGGGGCGGGCGGCCCCCGCGTCAGGACCGGTCTTACCGGGCAGCTATAATCGCGGGACTGTTTTCCGGTATGCCTATGCAATCCACGACTCCTACGTCCCCGCCTCCCGCCCCGGAGCCGAAGAAGCGGCCCTGGTGGCAAAAAGTCCTGCTCGGATTCGCCACGATGTGCGTGGCGCTCGTCGTGGCCGGCGGCCTCGTGCTCGGCTACGCGCTCGTCGTCGCGTGGCCGAACATGCCGTCGCTCGACGCGCTGACCGACTATCGCCCGAAGGTGCCGCTGCGCATCTATACGTCCGATCACGTGCTGATCGGCGAATTCGGCGAAGAGCGCCGCGACGTCGTCCATTTCAAGGACGTGCCCGACTCGCTGAAGAAGGCGATCCTCGCGATCGAGGACGCGCGGTTCTACGATCACGGCGGCGTCGACCTCACCGGCATCGTGCGCGCCGGCTTCGTCGCGCTGACGAACGGCCATGCGTCGCAGGGGGCGAGCACGATCACGATGCAGGTCGCGCGCAACTTCTTCCTGTCGAGCGAGAAGACCTACACGCGCAAGATCTACGAGATGCTGCTCGCGTACCGGATCGAGCGTGCGCTGACGAAGGATCAGATTCTCGAGGTCTACATGAATCAGATCTATCTCGGCCAGCGCGCATACGGCTTCGCGAGCGCCGCGCGGGTCTACTTCGGCAAGGACCTGAAGGACATCACGCTCGCCGAAGCGGCGATGCTCGCAGGGCTGCCGAAGGCGCCGTCCGCGTACAACCCGGTCGTGAACCCGAAGCGCGCGAAGGTGCGCCAGGAATACATCCTGCAACGGATGCTCGAGCTGAACTTCATCTCGCGCGAGCAGTACGACGAGGCCGTCGCACAGCCGCTCGTCGTCAAGGGTCCGGGCCGCGATTTCAGCGTGCACGCCGAGTACGTCGCGGAAATGGTCCGACAAATGATGTACGCGCAATACCACGAGGAAACCTACACGCGCGGCTTCAACGTCGTCACGACGATCGACTCCGCGGATCAGCAGGTCGCCTATACCGCGCTGCGCAAGGGCATCATGGATTACGAACGCAGGCACGGCTATCGGGGGCCGGAAGGCTTCATCGAGCTGCCGGCCGGCGCCGACGACCGCGAACAGGTGATCGACGATGCGCTGCTCGAACACCCCGACAACGGCGAACTGATTGCAGCGGTCGTCACGGCCGCAAACCCGCGCCAGATCACGGTCGCGTTCATCGACGGCAGCAATGCGACGATCGAAGGCGACAACCTGCGCTTCGCGTCGGGCGCGCTGTCGGCCAATGCGCAGCCGAATCGCCGCATCCGTCCGGGTGCGATCGTCCGCGTCGTGAAGAACGACGCCGGCAAATGGTCGATCACGCAGTTGCCGCAGGTCGAGGGGGCGTTCCTGTCGATCGTCCCGCAGGACGGCGCGATCCGCTCGCTCGTCGGCGGCTTCGACTACAACAAGAACAAGTTCAACCACGTCACGCAGGCGTGGCGGCAGCCGGGTTCGTCGTTCAAGCCGTTCATCTATTCGGCGTCGCTCGACAAGGGCCTCGGGCCGGCAACGGTGATCAACGACGGTCCGCTGTATTTCAGTGCGGCCGAAACGGGCGGCCAGCCGTGGGAGCCGAAGAACTACGGCGGCGGCTTCGAAGGCCCGATGTCGATGCGCACCGCGCTGCAGCGTTCGCGCAACCTCGTGTCGATCCGGATCCTGAACCACATCGGCACGAAGTACGCGCAGCAGTACATCACGCGCTTCGGCTTCGACGCGGAACGCCATCCGGCGTACCTGCCGATGGCACTCGGCGCGGGCCAGGTCACGCCGCTGCAGATGGCGGGTGCGTATTCGGTATTCGCGAACGGCGGCTACCGCGTCAATCCGTACCTGATCGCCGAAGTCACCGATCCGAACGGCGCGATCGTCGTGCGCGCGCAGCCGCTCGTCGCCGAACAGAATGCGCCGCGCGCCATCGACGCGCGTAACGCGTACGTGATGAACAGCCTGCTGCAGAGCGTCGCGCAACGCGGCACGGGCGCACGGACCAACGTGCTGAAGCGCACCGACCTCGCGGGCAAGACCGGCACGACGAACGACTCGCACGACGCGTGGTTCGCCGGCTACCAGCACACGCTCGCCGCGATCGCGTGGATCGGCTACGACAATCCGCGCAGCCTCGGCGATCGCGAAACGGGCGGCGGCCTGTCGCTGCCCGTCTGGATCGACTACATGGGTGCCGCGCTGAAGGGCGTGCCCGAGTTCAAGCCGACGATGCCGGACGGCGTCGAATCGCTCGGTGGCGAGCTGTACTTCACCGAGTTCGCGCCGGGTCACGGTTTCGTGTCGACGGTCGGCGTGCCGCAAGCGCCAGCCGCGCAGAACGTCGATGCGACCGTGCCGCACGTCGACGAGCAGGAAAAGCAGGACATCATGAACCTGTTCCAGGCGCATTGACTCTCGGCCCGGACATGAAAAAAGCGCCCCGCGGGGCGCTTTTTTCGTTGGGTCACGCGTCGGGGCGGGGCCCCGATCGTCATGCGCTGAACGTGATCGGCAGGCCGGCCTGCTGAGTCGCGTATTCGGTGAGCGCCGAGAAGAACTCGGTGCCCGTGCGCGTATCGCGCCATGCGCCGTCGATGAACCGGTAATGGAAACCGCCGGCCTTCGCGGCGATCCACACTTCCTTCATCGGCGGCTGCAGGTTGACGATGATCTTCGAGCCGTTCTCGAACGTCAGCGTCAGGACGCTGCCGTTGCGCTCCAGATCGATGTCGTGATCGCCGTCGTTGGCGTCGTCGACGGTACGCTCGACGGCCGCCAGCACGGCCTCGGCACGGGTCAGGTATTCGGTATCGGACATGCTAAACTCTATCGGTTCAATTGTTCAGGGACGATCATGCGAGTCGTTTTCCGGATGAGCGCGATTGTAGCGGCTTTGGCGATTCTTGCCGGCTGCGGTCAAAGCGGCGCGCTCTATCTGCCCACCGTGCCTCCGCTGCCCAAGCCACTCCAGCAGCAGGACACACCGCCGTCGGACGTGAAGCCGACCGATGAAAACGCGTCGTCCGACAGTGTGCCCGATTCGTCCGGCACGCCGCTCATGCTGTCGCCCGAATTGTCGAGCGGGGCATCCGCCACGGCTGCACCGGCATCGAGCCCGGCCGTCGCGAAGTAACGACGCGCCGCCCGCGCAGGCTCGCGAAACGAGGCGATGACTTCCCGGTCATCGCCTTTTGTTTTTGGCTGCGCCGTCACGCGCGCACGCGCCGCCATCCCCATGCAGCCAGCCGCCAGCCGAGCAGCGCGACGACGATCGCCGCATACAGCTTCGGCTGCGCGAGATTGTGCTTGCCGGCCCTCATCCACCAGAAGTGCAGCACACCGAACAGCGCAATCGCGTAGATCGCGCTGTGCAGCGTCGCCCAGTGGCGGCCGAGCCGGCGCACCATCGCGCGCGGCGACGTTGCCGCGAGCGGAATCAGCAGCACGAACGCGGCGAAACCGACCGTGATGAACGGGCGCTTGCCGACGTCCTTCAGGATCGAGACGACATCGAACCACTTGTCGAACCACAGGTAAGTCGTGAAGTGCAGCGTCGCGTAGAAGAACGCGAACAGCCCGATCATGCGGCGAAAGCGCAGCAGCGCGGCGAACCCCGTCATGCGCCGAAGCGGCGTGACGGCGAGCGTGACGCACAGCATCACGAGCGTCCAGAGGCCCGTCGAGCGCGTGATGAACTCGATCGGATTCGCGCCGAGCCGGTCGGTCAGCCCGAACAGCACGAGACGCGTGAGCGGATAAAGGCCCGCCGCGAATACCAGCACCTTGGCCGGCGCGAGCCAGCGCGGCGCGGCGGGGCGGGTCGCGCCGGCCCGCACGGCACGTGCAGCCGGGCCGGCGCCCGCTGCACGCGCAGGCGTCAGCGTCGAAGGAGGCATGTCGTTTCTCACCTTCGCCCTCAGAAATTCTTCTTCAGGTCCATGCCCTGATACATCGACGCGACCAGGTCGCCGTAGCCGTTGAACATCAGCGTCTTGCGCTTCGGCGTGAAAAAGCCGTCTTCGCCGATGCGCCGCTCGGTCGCCTGGCTCCAGCGCGGATGATCGACGTTCGGGTTCACGTTCGAATAAAAGCCGTACTCGTTCGACGCATACGTGTTCCAGCTCGTCTTCGGCTGCTTGTCGACGAAGCGAATCTTCACGAGCGACTTCGCGCTCTTGAAGCCGTACTTCCACGGCACGACGATACGCACCGGCGCGCCGTTCTGGTTCGGCAGCACCTGCCCGTAGACGCCCATCGTCAGCAGCGTCAGCGGATTCATCGCCTCGTCCATCCGCAGCCCTTCCGAGTACGGCCAGTCGAGCACGGGTGTCGACAGGCCGGGCATCTGCGACGGGTCGGCCAGCGTGATGAACTGTACGTATTTCGCATTGCCGGTCGGCTGCACCCGCTTGATCAGCTCGGACAGCGGCACGCCGATCCACGGGATCACCATCGACCATCCCTCGACGCAGCGCAACCGGTACACGCGCTCTTCGAGCGGCGCGAGCTTCAGCAGCTCGTCGAGATCGAACACCTTCGGATGCAGCACCTCGCCCTCGACGCTCACGCGCCACGGGCGCGGCCGCAGCGTGCCCGCATTCTGCGCGGGGTCGCTCTTGTCGGTGCCGAATTCGTAGAAGTTGTTGTAGGACGTGATGTCCTTGAACGGCGTCACCTTGTCGGCCGCGACGAACTTCGGGTTCGTTTTCGCCGCGAGCTTCGCTGCCCGCGCGTCGGGCGACGCATAGGCGGCAAATGCCGCGCCGCTGCCGCCGAGCAGCCCGCCCGCCGCCGCGAGGCCGGCCGCCTGCAATACGCGCCGCCGGTTCTCGAAGACCGCGCGCGGCGTGATTTCGCCGGGCGCGATATCGCCACCGGTGAGTACGTTCAGCAAAGGGCGTTTGATCCACATCGTGCTGCTCCTCCTGCCTGCGCCGCGCGCAGCTTCATGGGCGTTCGACCGGCCTCATCTTGCGCCGTTCGCCGGCCGGACCGCCCGTCCGTTACAAAAGAAAACCGCCGGGCACGCAGTGCACCGGCGGTCTCATAGTCGGACGAGCAGCGGGAATCTTACAGCTTGCCGTAGCTGTGCAGCCCGGACAGGAACATGTTGACGCCGAGGAACGCGAAGGTCGTCACGAGCAGGCCCGTCAGCGCCCACCACGCGGCCACCGTACCGCGCAGGCCCTTCATCAGGCGCATGTGCAGCCACGCCGCATAGTTGAGCCACACGATCAGCGCCCAGGTTTCCTTCGGGTCCCAGCTCCAGTAGCCGCCCCATGCCTCGGCCGCCCACAGCGCGCCGAGGATCGTCGCGATCGTGAAGAACGCGAAACCGACCGCGATCGACTTGTACATCACGTCGTCGAGCACGTCGAGCGTCGGCAGGCGATCCGCGAGCACGCCGCGCTCCTTCATCAGGTACGCGACCGACACCATCGCCGACAGCGCGAAGCTGCCGTAGCCGATGAAGTTCGCCGGCACGTGGATCTTCATCCACCAGCTCTGCAGCGCCGGCACGAGCGGCTGGATCTGCTGCGCATCGCGCGCGACCGAGTACCACATCAGGAAGCCGACCGCCGCGCTGATCACCAGCAGCACGAACGCGCCGAGCGAACGTGTCCCGTAGTGGCCTTCGTAATACAGATAGAGCAGCGCGGTGATCAGGCTGAACAGCACGAACACTTCATAGAGGTTCGACACCGGAATGTGCCCGACATCCGCACCGATCAGGTAGGACTCGTACCAGCGCACCATCAGGCCGGTGAAGCCCATCAGCACGGCGACCCACGTGAGCTTCTGGCCGATCGCGGAGCCCGATTCCGAGCGCGCGAGCAGGCCGATCCAGTAGAAGATCGTCGCGAGCACGAACAGCGCGCTCATCCACAGGATTGCCGACTGGCTCGACAGGAAGTACTTGAGGAAGAACGCCGAATCGGCGCGTGCGAGATCGCCCTGGTAGATCTGGATCGACAGCAGCGCCAGCACGGCGATCGACGCCATCATCAGCCGCGCGGGCTTCCAGCGCCAGCCGAGTGCGACGAGCGCCGGCACGGTGCCGATCATCACCGCCTTGTCGTAGTAATCCATGTGCGCGTTGTAGTGCACGAGCGCATAGCCCGCGCCCACCACGAGCGCCAGTGCGAACAGCCAGTCGAGCAACGACAGGCGCGCGAGGAACGGACGATCGTCGAACAGCGGTGCCGTGACCGGCGCCTGGGCCGACGCCCGATGGGAAGAGGAAACTTGCGTGAGATCCATGATGTTACCGGGTGGAATTCTCGGAATCGGAACCGCCGCCGGCAGGCGAACGGGCCGTCGATGCCGCACCGGCCGGTGCGGCGTCGCGAGGTGCGGCGTGCAAGGCGGCACCGGCCGCGTCGCGCGTCTGCACGTATTCTTTCTCGAAATCGAAGGTCTTGCGGGCCGTGGACATTGCCATCACCACATCGACGCCCGAACCGGCGTCCTTCAGCCAGAACCAGAGGCGCCGCTCGCGCACGTAGAACATCGAAAAGATGCCGGCGACCAGCAGCAGGCTGCCAAGATACACCAGATTCTTGCCGGGTGCGCGCGTCAACTGAAATACCGAAGCTTGCACCTGCTTGAATGAGTCAAGCTGCAAATAGACCGGCGATCCATACAAAAAGCTGTCGGATAGCGCGTTGATCGCGTTCTGTACGAAACGGATCGTATCGGTGCCCTGCTGCGCCGCCGGCTCCCCCGCACGCTCGCGCGCGATCTGCCAGACCTCCCACATCGAGCCTTCGAGCATCCGCAGCAGCAGGCTCGCGGCCTTCTCCTGCTCGGCCTTGGGCACCGAGCGGTCGATGAACGTCGCCACGGCCTGGAAGCCGCCGATCGGCTGGCCGTCGGCGCCGCGGCCGACGCTGTCGTCGCTCGCCGCAAACAGGGTCAGCACCTTCAACGCGCTGTCCTGCAGGCGGCCGCGCAGCGATGCGTCGGTGCCCGGCAGCGAACGCTGCGCGAAGCGCGCGGCGGCTTCGGCGCGCACGGAAGGATCCTCGAGCGCGGCGCGCAGGTGCATCCATTCTCCGATCGAATCCTGGCTGTCGGCCGGAATCCGCATGTAGCGGAACGGGTCGTTCGGGCTCGTGCGCACGCCGGCGAGGAACACGCGCTCGCCGTTCATGTCGACGGGCAGCATGTAGTTGTTGAATTCGCGCGCCTGGCCGTCCTTGCCGCGGATCTTGTACTGCACGGACGGGCCGATGTTGTGGAGCTGCGTCGGCTTCGACGTCTTCGCGCCGGAGCCGAGCCGTTCGTCGAATACTTCCTTCAGCGAGCTCGTCGTCGCCACACCACGCACGTCCGGCTTGCCGTTCGCGTCGGCCATGTTCTCGACGTTGATCGCGCGGAAATCGGCGAACTCGATCGTGTCGCCGTCGGCGCCCGGCATCTGCAGCGGCGCCGAACTGCCGATCGTGCCCTGCACGGGGAAGGTCTTCGCGTTGCCGCCCGTCATCGGATAGGCCGTCATCTGCATCTGCGAGCCGCCGTCCTGGAAGCTCGACTGGTAGATCGACACGCCCTTGTACGTGAACGGCTTGTTGACCTCGACGCGCGCCGGAATTTTCCGGCCGGTCTCGCGATCGATCACGACGATGTCGCTCGCGAACAGTTTCGGCATGCCCGTCGTGTAGTAGTCGACGATGAACTTGTTGAGCTGGATCGAGAACGGCAGGTCCTGGATCAGCGAGCCGCTCGGCTGGTTCAGGATCGCGGTCGACACGAACTGGCCCTCGGGCACCCATGCGTAGCCGCGGAACGTCGGGTTCGACGCGGACAGGCGATGGTCGGGCGAGATCTCGCTGATCGTCGCGCTCGTGTTGACCGGGCTCTTGCCGAACATCCACATCTGGAATTTGATCGGCAGGTTGCTGTCGAGCAGGCCGCCGATACAGATCACGACGATCGCGAGGTGCGCGGAGATATAGCCCCACTTGGTCATCGCGCCGCGCTTCGCGGAGATCAGCGTCGCGCCGTCGTTTTCACGCACGACGTGCTTGTAGCCGGCCTTGGTGACGAAGGTGGCGAGCGTTGCCGTGACGGTCGCGCGCGTGCCGGAAGCCGTGTACTCGGCCTTGTGATGGAAAGCCCGCAGGCTGCCTTCGCGAACCTTGTCCTTCCAGCTCTTTGCATCGGCGAGCATCTTCGGCGCGTTGCGGATCACGCACAGCGAGATCGACACGACGAGGAAGATCAGGATCAGCATGAACCACCACGCGCTGTACACGTTGTACAGGCCGAGCGAGCGGAAGATGTCCGCCCAGAACGGCCCGAACTGGTTCACGTAATTCGGATACGGATCGTCCTGGGTCAGGACCGTGCCGATGATGCTCGCGATCGACAGCACCACCAGCAACGCAATCGCGAAGCGCATCGAGCTCAGCAGCTCGACCGCGCGCTTCGACGCACCCTGACTCGACTTCGACTGCAACCCCGACGTGGTAACGCTCATTCAAACTCCGACTGACAACAAAAAAGGGCAAGGCGGCCGCGACTGCGCGGCGCCCCACCCTTTTCTTGTTCTGACTCCGGCCGCCCTTCGGGCGTCCGGTCATTTCATTCGCGGCTGACCGCTCAACGCAGGCCCGCGATGTAATCCGCGACGGCCTTGATCTCGTTGTCCGACAGCCGCGTCGCGATCTGATGCATCGCCTCGTTGTTGTTGCGCGCGCCGGCACCCTGCTGGAACGCGGTCAACTGCGCGACCGTGTAATCGGCCCACTGTCCAGACAGACGCGGGTACTGAACCGGGAGACCCTGCCCTGTCGGCCCGTGGCAGCTCGCGCAGGCGGGTACGCCCTTCTCCGCGATGCCGCCGCGATAGATCTTCTGGCCGATCGGCACGGTCGCCGCATCGCGTGCGGTGCCGAGCTTCGTCGTCTGCGACCCGTAGTACGCGGCGACGTTGCGCATGTCGTCCGCGCTCAGCGCGCTCGCGAATCCGACCATCACTGCGTTGGTCCGCACCGGCCCCTTCGCGCCCGGCTGCGTCTTGAAGTCGTTCAACTGCTTGACCAGATATTCGGGATGCTGGCCGGCAAGCTTCGGGAAACTGCCCGACGCGCTATTGCCATCGGCACCGTGACACGATGCGCACACCTGCCCGGCAATCGCCTTGCCGCGGTCGAGATCCGGCTTTGCCGCCTCCGCCGCGTTTGCCTCCGCTACGAAACCTACGAACCCTGCTGCAACCTGAAGCACCATCAGAGACTTGCACAGTCGATTCATTCGCACACCCTGTTTCGTCTTGTGGGAATTTGAGGTTCTGCAAAAAACGACGGCGTTCAGTCTACCGCAGAAGCCACATAAAAGCGCGAGGCAGGCGCCCGGTGGCCTTCGGTAAAACCGCCGTATTGTACAATATCGCGTTGAAAGCTCCCGCGCCTATCGGGGCTACCCCGCCTCCACCAAGCGGCTCGCGCCGCCCGTCCTTCCGGTTCCCATGGCCTTTCTGCTCCATCAAGCCCGCTTCTACACGACCGTCAACCATCTGCGCGACCTGCCGCCGACGGTCCAGCCGGAAATCGCGTTCGCGGGTCGCTCGAATGCCGGCAAGTCGACGGCGATCAACGTGCTGTGCAACCAGAAGCGGCTGGCCTTCGCGTCGAAGACCCCTGGCCGCACGCAGCATATCAACTACTTCTCCGTCGGCCCGGCCGCCGAGCCCGTCGCGAATCTCGTCGACCTGCCCGGCTACGGCTACGCGGAAGTGCCCGGCGCCGCCAAGGCCCACTGGGAAATGCTGCTGTCGTCCTACCTGGCAACCCGCTCGCAGCTTTGCGGCCTGATTCTGATGATGGATTCGCGCCGCCCGCTGACCGACCTCGATCGCCGCATGATCGAGTGGTTCGTACCGACCGGCAAGCCGATCCACACGCTGCTGACGAAGTGCGACAAATTGACGCGGCAAGAAAGCATCAATGCGCTGCGGACCACGCAAAAGGGGCTCGATGCGTATCGTGACCAGGGCGTCCAGGGCAAGCTGACGGTCCAGCTGTTTTCCGCGATGAAGCGCACGGGCCTCGACGAGGCGCACGAACTGATCGAGAGCTGGGTGCGGCCGTCCGCCGCCGACGAAAAAAGCGAGCCTGTAGCACAATGATCGGGCAACGCGCGGCCGGGATCGGCGGCGCGCACCTGACGGCGCCTGCGGATTCGGCCGGCTCATAAAAAAACCCGCCGTTGAACGGCGGGTCAAACAGCCTAATCGAAAAACGACAGGCACCCGCTCAGGGAGGAGAAGCGGGGAGCTGCACGCGACGCGTGCCGCTCGATCGCTATCATATACCAACGCTCCCGAAAATGACCGAAGGGTTCCGCAAGGTCCTTCTTGCCCTGATTTCTACCCAATCGCCATGAGCTTTCATCCGCTTCATCGTCCGCGCCGGATGCGCCGCGACGACTTCTCCCGGCGCCTGATGCGCGAAAACCGCCTGACCACCGACGACCTGATCTATCCGGTATTCGTCGTCGAAGGCACCAACGAACGGCAGCCGGTGCCGTCGATGCCCGGCGTCGAACGCGTGTCCGTCGATCTGCTGATGCATGTCGCCGAACAATGTGTCGAACTCGGCGTGCCTGTGCTGTCGCTGTTCCCGGCCATCGAGCCGTCGGTGAAAACGCCTGACGGCCGCGAGGCAGCCAACCCGGAAGGCCTGATCCCGCGCGCGGTGCGCGAGCTGAAGAAGCGCTTTCCCGAACTCGGCGTGCTGACCGACGTCGCACTCGATCCGTACACGAGCCACGGCCAGGACGGCGTGCTCGACGAGAACGGCTACGTGATCAACGACGACACGATCGAGATCCTGATCGATCAGGCGCGCGCACAGGCGGAAGCCGGTGTCGACATCGTCGCGCCGTCGGACATGATGGACGGCCGCATCGGCGCAATCCGCGAGATGCTGGAAAGCGACGGCCATATCCATACGCGCATCATGGCCTATTCGGCCAAGTTCGCATCGGCGTTCTATGGCCCGTTCCGCGACGCGGTCGGCTCGGCGTCCAACCTGGGCAAGGGCAACAAGATGACCTACCAGATGGACCCGGCGAACAGCGACGAAGCGTTGCGCGAAGTGCGCCTCGACATCGACGAAGGCGCCGACATGGTGATGGTCAAGCCCGGCATGCCGTACCTCGACATCGTGCGCCGGGTGAAGGACGAGTTCCGCTTCCCGACCTACGTGTACCAGGTGAGCGGCGAATACGCGATGCTGAAGGCCGCCGCGATGAACGGCTGGCTCGACCACGACAAGGTCGTGCTCGAATCGCTGCTCGCGTTCAAGCGTGCGGGCGCCGACGGCGTGCTCACGTACTTCGCACTCGACGCCGCACGCCTCCTGAAAGCGCAGCGCTGAGCCACGCGCCGGCAGCGCCACGAAAAACGGCGGGACACTTCGGTGTCCCGCCGTTTTCATTTGCAATCGGTGTACAAGCCACCGACAAGCGTGCGCTACACCGTTGGTACCGCCGCGCGATCGAGACTGCGCAGAAACGTCTCGGCAGCCTGATAGCCGACCACACGGCCGATTTCGTTGCCGTTGCGATCGAAGAAGATGATGCCGGGCGGCCCGAACAGGTTGAAGCGCTTGAGCAGCGCCTGGTCGTCCGGATTGTTCGCGGTGACGTCCGCACGTACCAGGTGAAGCTGCGCGAGCCGCGCCTGCACGCGTGCATCCGTGAACGTCAGGTGCTCCATCTCCTTGCAGCTCACGCACCAGTCGGCGTAGAAGTCGAGCATCACGGGCTGGCCCGACGTCTTCAGCAGCGCGTCGAGTTCGCCGCTGGAGCGCACCGAAGCGAACGCCGGCCCCTGCTGCCCGGCAGCCGCACCGGCTGCCGACACATCACCCGACGCGACCGTGCGCGCAGCAAGGACAGCCAGCGGTTTCACGGGGTCGTTGGAGCCCGCTGCAAGACCGACGAGCAGCGTCGCCGCCCAGATCGCGAGCGCGGCGCCGAGGCCACGGCCGAGGCGGCGCCAGATCGACGCGGCGCCGGCATGCGGCGTGAACAGGCCGAGCGCCGCGGCCGCGATGAGCAGCCACAACGCAGCGAGCACCATCTTCAGGCCGCCGGCAAGCACCGGCCACACGATCCACAGCGCGGCCGCGAGCAGCACGATGCCGAAGAACACCTTCACGCCGTCCATCCATGCACCTGCGCGGGGCAGCACCGTACCGGCACCGATGCCGACCACGAGCAACGGCACGCCGAGCCCCAGCCCCATCGCGAACAGCGCGGCACCGCCGAGCAGCGCATTGCCCGTGTGTGCGATGAAAGCGAGCACCGCGAACAGCGGCGCCGTCATGCATGCGCCGACCACCAGCGCCGACAACGCGCCCATCGCGGCAACCGCAACGAAGTGACCGCCCTGTCGCGCGCTCGACACTTCGGCTGCACCGTTCTGCCAGCGCGCGGGCAGCGCGATGTCCTTGCCCGAAATCAGCGAAACCGCGAACGCGGTGAGCAGCACGCCGAACGCACCGAGCACCCACGGGTTCTGCAGCCACGCGCCGAGGCTCTGGCCGACCAGCGCCGCGGCGATGCCCAGCACCGTATAGACGAGCGCCATGCCGACCACGTACGTCAGCGACAGCGCGAAGCCGCGCGCATGCGTCGCGCGCGTGCCCTGACCGATGATGATCGCCGACACGATCGGGATCATCGGGTACGAACACGGCAGGAGGCTCAGCACGACGCCCGCGACGAAATACAGCGCGACGATCGTGAAGAAGCCATGCCCCTCGAGCAGCGACTGCGCGAAATCGGCGCTCGTGACCTTGTCGAACCAACTGCCCTCGGCTGCCGCATCGCCGGAAGACGAGGCCGCACCCAGTGCGGCGCCGTCGACCTTCACGACGTGCTCGGCGGGCGGATAGCAGATCCCTTCATCGGCGCAGCCCTGCGACGTCACCGCGAGCTCGAACGGCCCCGACGCCTGCTTGACGGGCACGTGAACGACGACTTCGTCACGGTAGGTCTCGACGTTCTTCTGGAACGTCTGATCGAACTTCACATGGCCGGCGGGGAACTGCGGCTCGCCGAGCGTCGCCTGCCCGCTCTTCACCGCAAACGCGAACCGCTCGCGGTACAGGTAATAGCCGTTGGCGACCTTGAAGCGGACGTCCACCTGCCCCGGCGATTCGCTCGCGCTGAACTTGAACGCCACCGACGGATCGAGGAAATCGTCGGCCGCACGCGCGACCGACAGGCCGCCGCCGAGCACGAGCATGAACGACAACAGGACTGCGAGGAACCGCAGCGCGCGCACGCGCACGGAAAGCGCCATACCGTTAAACATGAAATAGACGTTGAGTTTCGCTGGTCACCCACTGGCCGTAAGCGGCCGAGGCCGTCGCCTGCCACGAGACGATTTCAGGTGTCTCGTATGGATGATGCGCGAGAATAAATCGCTCCAGTTCGAGCGCCCGCACGGGGCTCGTCTTGAACAGCAACTGGATCTCGTCGGCCGTTTCGACCTTGCCCTGCCAGTGATAGCGCGACCTGATCGCACCGAGCTCCGACACACACGCGGCAAGCCGCGCATCGAGCGCACCGCCGGAAAGCGCCTCGGCGGTCGCGGCATCGGGCACCGTCGTCAGCATCAGCATCACTATCATCCGCGCCCTCCTGGCTGGTCTATCGACTCCTGGCTCCTGCCGGCGCGCGTTGCCCACCCGGGAGCGCACCGGCTGCCCCGTATCGTAGCGCAGCCCGCGCAACACTGCCGGCACCACCCTGCGACAATCGATCGCAGCCGCCGCTTCAAAAACAAAAAGGGCCAAGCAATTGCTCGGCCCCTTTCAGATACTGCTGCGTACCGGAAGCTTATTCAGCTTCTTGCACGGTTTCCGTTTCGTCGACTTCCGGACGATCGAGCAGCTCGACCAGTGCCATCGGTGCGTTGTCGCCCACGCGGAAGCCGAACTTCAGCACGCGCAGGTAGCCGCCCGGACGGTTCGCGAAACGCGGACCGAGCACGTCGAACAGCTTCGCCACCGAGTCACGATCGCGCAGGCGGTTGAACGCCAGGCGACGGTTTGCCAGCGACGGCTTCTTGCCGAGCGTGATCAGCGGCTCGACGACTTTACGGAGTTCCTTCGCCTTCGGCAGCGTCGTCTTGATGACTTCGTGCTCGATCAGCGAGTTGGACATGTTACGGAGCATAGCCAGACGGTGGCTGCTCGTGCGGTTCAGTTTCCGCAGACCATGACGATGGCGCATTTCAGTTTCCTTGATTCAAAGTTTTGATCCAGCTCTTCTATCGCACCTCGATGGGTGCACGGGCCGGTAACGAAAAAAGCAAGATGCGGATTTTAAAGGAAAATCCGCATCTTTGCCAACTACAGCAACAGCAGCGCTACAAGCGGGCTTACTTGTCGAGACCAGCCGGCGGCCAGTTTTCGAGCTTCATGCCCAGCGTGAGACCGCGCGAAGCGAGCACTTCCTTGATCTCGTTGAGCGACTTGCGACCGAGGTTCGGCGTCTTCAGCAGCTCGTTTTCCGTGCGCTGGATGAGATCGCCGATGTAGTAGATGTTCTCGGCCTTCAGGCAGTTCGCCGAACGAACCGTCAGCTCGAGATCGTCCACCGGACGCAGCAGGATCGGATCGATCTGCGGTGCACGCGACGGCGCTTCGGCTGCCGTTTCCGTGCCTTCCAGCGCCGCGAACACGGACAGCTGGTCGACCAGGATGCGGGCCGATTGACGGATCGCTTCTTCCGGCGTGATCACACCGCTCGTTTCGATGTTCATCACGAGCTTGTCGAGGTCGGTACGCTGCTCGACACGTGCGCTTTCGACCGCATAGCTCACGCGGCGAACCGGCGAGAACGATGCGTCGAGGACGATGCGGCCGATGATCTTGGCCGTGTCTTCGCCGTAGCGACGGACGTTGCCGGGCACATAGCCGCGACCCTTTTCGATCTTGATCTGAACGTCGAGCTTGCCACCCTTCGACAGGTGCGCAATCACGTGATTCGGGTTGATGACTTCGCAGTCGTGAGCCAGCTCGATATCGCCGGCCGTGACAACGCCTTCACCTTCCTTGCGCAGCGTAACCGTCACTTCGTCACGGTTATGCAGCTTGAACACCACGCCCTTCAGGTTCAGCAGCAGGTTGACGACGTCTTCCTGCACGCCATCCAGCGTCGAGTACTCGTGCACCACGCCCGCGATCGTCACTTCGGTCGGCGCGTAGCCAACCATCGACGACAGCAGCACGCGGCGAAGCGCATTGCCCAAGGTATGGCCGTAACCGCGTTCGAACGGTTCCATGACCACCCTCGCGTGGTTCTCGCCCAGCGATTCCACGGCGATGATCTTGGGTTTCAGCAAACTGGTTTGCATGGGCTTTCCTTTTCAATACCCTCGGCTCGTTACACCGATAAGGCTGACCGGTAACAACCAGAAAATAAACAGCCGAGGCCCCTCCTTGCGCAACGCAATCGGGGTACCTCGGCCGTCAATCGGATTAACGCGAATACAATTCGACGATCAGGCTTTCGTTGATGTCGCCTGCGATTTCAGCGCGTTCCGGCATTTGCTTGAACGTGCCTTCGAACTTCTTCGCATCGACTGCAACCCAGCTCGGCATGCCGCCTTGCTCGGCCAGCGACAGCGCTTCGACGATACGCGCTTGCTTCTTCGCCTTTTCGCGGATCGCGACGATGTCACCCGCCTTCACTTGCTGCGACGGGACGTTTGCGACAACGCCGTTCACGGTGATCGACTTGTGGCTCACCAGCTGACGCGCTTCAGCGCGGGTCGAGCCGAAGCCCATGCGATACACGACGTTGTCGAGGCGCGACTCGAGCAGTTGCAGCAGGTTTTCACCCGTGTTGCCCTTGCGGCGGTCGGCTTCAGCGAAGTAGCGACGGAACTGACGCTCCAGCACGCCGTAGATGCGCTTGACCTTCTGCTTTTCACGCAGCTGCGTACCGTAGTCGGACGTACGTGCGCCCGAGGTACGGCCGTGCTGGCCCGGCTTGCTGTCGAGCTTGCACTTGTCGGCGAGCGAGCGGCGTGCGCTCTTCAGGAACAGGTCGGTGCCTTCACGGCGGGACAGCTTGGCCTTAGGGCCGATATAACGTGCCACTTTGCATTCCTTTATCAATCAGTCACGCGGATCGAAATCCGCGCTAGTTCGCTCCCTTTGGGGCGAACGGTGGGCTTAGTCAATCAAAAAAGCAACGCCCGTCGACGCTACGCGGCGACAGGCAATGTGCCAGCACGAACGTGCCAGCACACCTTTAGATACGACGACGCTTCGGCGGACGGCAGCCGTTGTGCGGAATCGGGGTGACATCCGAAATCGCGGTGATCTTGATGCCGAGGCCGTGCAGTGCGCGCACTGCCGACTCACGACCCGGGCCCGGGCCCTTGATCCGCACTTCCAGATTCTTCACGCCGTATTCCATCGCGACGCGGCCAGCCGACTCGGCTGCGACCTGGGCAGCGAACGGCGTCGATTTGCGCGAGCCCTTGAAGCCCTGACCGCCCGACGTCGCCCATGCCAGTGCGTTGCCTTGGCGATCGGTGATCGTGATGATCGTGTTGTTGAACGACGCGTGAACGTGAACCACGCCTTCAGCGACGTTCTTCTTAACCTTCTTGCGAACGCGTTGCGCCGCGGTGTTCGAAGCCTTAGCCATTACGTTTTCCTGTAACTGTCAGTTCCGCTTACTTCTTCAGCGCTTGCGCTGCACGACGCGGACCCTTGCGAGTACGTGCGTTCGTACGCGTACGCTGACCGCGCATCGGCAGGCCCTTGCGATGACGAACACCACGGTAGCAACCGAGGTCCATCAGGCGCTTGATGTTCATCGTCACTTCACGGCGCAGATCGCCTTCGACGACAAACTTGCCCACTTCTTCACGCAGCTTTTCCAAGTCTGCGTCGGTCAAGTCCTTGACCTTCTTCGAAAAATCGACGCCAGCTGCCACGCAGATGCTGCGCGAACGGGTGCGGCCGATACCGAAGATAGCCGTCAGGCCGATCTCGGTATGCTGGTGATTCGGGATGTTAACCCCTGCGATACGAGCCATTGTTTTTCCTCAAACAAAAAGCGCAAACAAACGCGCGGTCAGCCTTGGCGCTGCTTGTGGCGCGGATCCGAGCTGCAGATCACGCGAACGACGCCTTTGCGCTTGATGATCTTGCAATTGCGGCAAATGCGCTTAACCGATGCCATCACTTTCATGATAATACCCTTTTTTCAAATCACTTCGCCCGGAACACGATCCGCGCACGAGACAGATCGTAAGGCGTCAATTCAACCGTCACCTTGTCGCCCGGGAGAATGCGGATGTAGTGCATCCGCATCTTTCCGGAGATATGCCCCAACACGACATGGCCGTTTTCCAGCTTCACGCGGAAGGTAGCATTCGGGAGGTTTTCGATCACCTCGCCTTGCATCTGGATTACATCGTCTTTGGCCATAGTCCTTATTAACGCATTGGGATGTTGCCGCCCTTGAAGTTAGCCTTCTTGAGCAGTGACTCATACTGTTGCGACATAACGTACGACTGCACCTGCGCCATAAAGTCCATCGTGACGACGACAATGATCAGCAGCGACGTTCCACCAAAATAAAACGGCACGTTCCAGCGCAGTACCAGGAATTCCGGCAGCAGACACACGAAGACGATGTAGATCGCACCGGCCAGCGTCAGACGCGTGAGGATGCGGTCGATATATCGTGCGGTCTGATCGCCCGGACGGATACCCGGAACAAACGCGCCGCTCTTCTTCAGGTTGTCTGCGGTTTCCCTGCTGTTGAACACCAGTGCGGTGTAGAAGAAGCAGAAAAACACGATCGCCAGCGTGTACAGCAACACATAGACCGGCTGGCCCGGCTTCAGCGCTTCCGCAACGTTATGCAACGTGTTGGAAATCCAGCTTCCCGTCGGCTGACCGGTACTGAACCAGCCGAGAATCGTTGCCGGGAACAGAATGATCGACGACGCGAAGATCGGCGGAATCACACCCGACATGTTCAGCTTCAGCGGCAGATGCGACGACTGCCCACCGTAGATCTTGTTGCCGACCTGGCGCTTCGCGTAGTTCACGAGGATCTTGCGCTGCCCGCGTTCGATGAACACGACCAGGTAAGTCACCGCGGCAATCAGGACGACGATGATGATCGCCGAAATGATGCTCATCGAACCCGTACGCACCAGCTCGAACAACCCACCGACGGCATTCGGGAACCCTGCTGCGATCCCGCCGAAGATGATGATCGAGATACCGTTGCCCAGACCACGCTCGGTAATCTGCTCGCCGAGCCACATCAGGAACATCGTGCCGGTAACCAGCGTCACGACCGTCGTCAGACGGAACAGCATGCCGGGATCGGTGACGAGGCCCGGCTGGTTTTCCAGCGCAGCCGCGATACCGAACGCCTGGAAGGTCGCGAGCACGACGGTGAAATACCGTGTGTACTGCGTGATCTTCCGTTGCCCTGCCTGCCCTTCCTTCTTCAGCGCCTCGAGCTGCGGCGATACGATCGCCAGCAACTGCATGATGATCGACGCCGAAATGTACGGCATGATCCCCAGCGCAAAGATCGTGAAGCGGGAAAGCGCGCCACCCGAGAACATGTTGAACATGCCCAGGATGCCGCCCGCCTGGCTCTGGAACAGCTTAGCCAGTTGATCCGGATCGATGCCCGGCACGGGAATGTGCGCGCCGATGCGATAGACGATCAGCGCCAGGAGCAGGAACATCGCTCGCCGGCGCAGATCGCCGAATTTCGCCGTGCTTCGACCGGGTTTTGCAAGACTCGGGCTGTTAGCCAAGTACCTTCTCCGATGAATGCAAATGACGACGCGCTACGCGTGTCACTCGGCGAACGAACCGCCAGCCGCTTCGATCGCAGCACGCGCACCCTTGGTGGCACCGAGACCCTTCACGACGATCTTGCGCTTCAGCTCGCCCGTCGCGATGATCTTTGCGCTCTTCGTCAGCTCGCCGACCAGGCCGGCTTGCTTCAGTGCGAGCAGATCGATCTCATCGACCGGCAGCTTCTCGAGGTCGCCCAGGCGCACTTCACCGACGAATTCCTTCGTCAGCGACGTGAAGCCGCGCTTCGGCAGACGACGTTGCAGCGGCATCTGACCGCCTTCGAAACCGACTTTGTGGAAGCCGCCCGAACGCGATTTCTGACCCTTGTGACCACGGCCAGCCGTCTTGCCGAGGCCCGAACCGATGCCACGGCCGACGCGACGCTTGGCGTGCTTGGCGCCAGCTGCCGGCTTCAGGTTATTCAATTCCATATCAACTCCTTGATCCGTAGGGCCGCTTACGCGATGACCTTAACGAGGTACGAGACCTTGTTGATCATGCCGCGGACCGCCGGCGTGTCCTGAAGCTCGCTGACCGAGTTGAGTCGGCGCAGGCCCAGGCCACGCACGGTCGCGCGGTGCGATTCGCGGGTCCCGATCAGGCTCTTAACGAGCTGAACCTTGACAGTTTTTTCAGACATGGTGACCACCCGGGCTTAGCCCAAAATTTCTTCGACGGACTTGCCGCGCTTCGCCGCGATGTCTGCCGGGGTGGACTGCTTGCGCAGACCGTCCAGCGTGGCGCGAACGAGGTTGTACGGGTTCGTCGAACCGTGGCTCTTTGCCACGACGTTCTGAACGCCCATCACGTCGAACACTGCGCGCATCGGGCCGCCGGCGATCACGCCCGTACCTGCCTTCGCCGGAGCGAGGAGGACAGCCGATGCGCCATGCTTGCCGTGCACTTCGTGTTGCAGCGTGCCGTTCTTGAGCGGCACCTTGAACATGTTGCGGCGAGCTTGTTCCATTGCCTTCTGGACAGCGACCGGCACTTCCTTCGCCTTGCCCTTGCCCATACCGATGCGGCCATCGCCGTCGCCAACCACGGTCAGTGCGGCGAAGCCGAGAATACGGCCACCCTTCACGACCTTGGTCACGCGGTTGACCGAAATCATCTTTTCACGAAGGCCGTCGTCGCGCTCGTCAGCCTGAACTTTCGCTTGCATCTTTGCCATGACGAATTCCTTCCTTAGAACTTGAGCCCAGCTTCGCGAGCTGCCTCAGCCAGCGCCTTGACGCGGCCGTGGTAGCGGAAGCCCGAGCGGTCGAAGGCGACGGATTCGATGCCGGCAGCCTTTGCCTTCTCGGCAATACGCTTGCCGATCAGCGTCGCGGCATTAACGTTGCCGCCCTTGCCCGACTTGTCGGCCAGTTCAGCGCGCACTTCTGCTTCGAGCGTCGACGCGCTGGCGAGCACCTTGGTGCCGCAGGGCGAGAACACTTGAGCGTAGATGTGCGTGTTCGTGCGATGCACGGCGAGACGCGCGACCTGCAGCTCAGCGATCTTGATACGCGTCTGGCGAGCGCGGCGCAGGCGAGATTGAGTCTTATCCATGATTGCGCACCCTTACTTCTTCTTCGTTTCTTTGAGGATCACAACCTCGTCGGAATAGCGCACGCCCTTGCCCTTGTAGGGCTCCGGCGGACGGTAACCGCGAACTTCCGCAGCTACTTGACCGACTTGTTGCTTGTTGATCCCCTTGATCACGATTTCGGTTTGCGTCGGGGTTTCTGCCTTGACGCCTTCCGGCATCTGGTGCACCACCGGGTGCGAGAAACCCAGCGACAGGTTCAGCTTGTCGCCTTGCGCTTGCGCACGATAACCGACGCCAACCAGCGTCAGCTTGCGCTCGAAACCCTTGGTCACGCCGTGCACGGCATTCGCGATGATCGCGCGCATCGTGCCCGACAGTGCATTTGCTTCGCGGCTTTCGTCCACCGGCGACAGGTTCAGCGTGCCGTCGTTGTTCGCCACGTTCACGAGCGGATTGATCGCTTGCGTGATGGTGCCCAGCGGGCCCTTGACGGTGATCGCACCGTCGGCCAGCTTGACTTCCGCGCCTTGCAGCGCGATCGGGCTCTTACCTACTCGAGACATGTTTCTCTCTCCTCGGCTTTAAGCGACGTAGCAGATGACTTCGCCGCCGACGCCGGTAGCGCGCGCCTTGCGGTCGGTCATCACGCCCTTCGGCGTCGACACGATTGCCACGCCCAGGCCGTTCATGACCTGCGGAATGTCGTTACGGCCGCGGTACACGCGCAGACCAGGCTTCGACACGCGCTCGAGGCGTTCGATGACCGGGCGACCTGCGTAGTACTTCAGCGCGATATTCAGTTCGGACTTCGCACCTTCCGCCTTGACGGCGAAATCGTCGATGTAACCTTCGTCCTTCAGGACTTGCGCGATTGCAACCTTGACCTTCGACGAGGGCATCGCAACCGATACCTTCTCGACCATCTGCGCGTTGCGGATGCGAGTCAGCATATCGGCGATAGGATCACTCATGCTCATTTACGTTTCTCCTATTACCAGCTCGCCTTGGTCAGGCCAGGAATCTCGCCACGGAATGCGATTTCACGAATCTTGTTACGCGCGAGGCCGAATTTACGGAACGTGCCACGCGGACGGCCCGTGATCGCGCAGCGGTTACGCTGGCGGGTCGGGTTTGCGTTGCGGGGCAGTTGCTGCAGCTCAAGGCGTGCTTCGTAGCGCTCTTCTTCCGACTTGCTTTGGTCTTCGACGATCGCCTTCAGCGCATCGCGCTTTGCTGCGAACTTCGCGACCAGGCGGGCGCGCTTCTTTTCACGTTCGATCAGTGCCAGTTTAGCCACGGTAACCTCAGTTTCTGAACGGGAACTTGAAGCTGGCGAGCAGAGCCTTTGCTTCGTCGTCGGTCTTCGCAGTCGTCGTGATGCTGATGTTCAGCCCACGCAGTGCGTCGATCTTGTCGTAGTCGATTTCGGGGAAAATGATCTGCTCTTTCACACCGATGTTGTAGTTGCCACGGCCATCGAAAGCACGACCCGACACACCACGGAAGTCACGCACGCGGGGCAGGGCAACCGTCACGAAACGGTCGAGGAATTCGTACATTGCACGGCCACGCAGCGTCACCATCGCGCCGATCGGGTAACCCTGGCGGATCTTGAAGCCTGCGATTGCCTTGCGTGCCTTCGTCACGACCGGCTTCTGACCAGCGATCTTCGTGAGGTCGCCGACGGCGTTCTCGATGATCTTCTTGTCAGCGATCGCTTCGCCAAGACCCATGTTCAGCGTGATCTTGGTGATGCGCGGCACTTCCATGACCGACTTGTAACCGAACTTCTCGATCAGGCCGGGCACAACCTTTTCTTTGTAAAACTCTTGAAAACGAGCCATTTTTTACTCCGCTGCGTCAGGCGCTCAGTACGGCACCGGTCGTCTTCAGGAAGCGAACCTTCTTGCCTTCCTCGACCTTGATGCCAACACGCGACGCCTTGCCATTCGCGTCGACCAGTGCGACGTTCGAAATATGCAGGGGCATCGTCTTCGCTTCCACGCCACCCGTCGTACCCTTCATCGGGTTCGGCTTCACATGCTTCTTGACGAGGTTGATACCTTCAACCGTCACATGCTCTGCACCGACAGCCAGCACGACGCCGCGCTTGCCCTTGTCCTTGCCAGTGACGACGATGACTTCGTCACCTTTGCGAATCTTGTTCATCGCGACTCCTTACAGCACTTCCGGCGCCAGCGAAACGATCTTCATGAATCGTTCGCTACGCAGCTCACGCGTCACCGGCCCGAAGATACGGGTGCCGATCGGCTCGAGCTTGTTATTCAAAAGCACAGCGGCGTTGCCGTCGAACTTGATCAGCGAGCCGTCTTGACGGCGCACGCCCTTGGCGGTGCGGACCACCACGGCGTTGTAAATTTCGCCTTTCTTCACGCGCCCGCGCGGCGTTGCCTCTTTGACGCTCACCTTGATGATGTCGCCAATGCCGGCATAACGACGCTTCGAGCCGCCGAGCACCTTGATGCACAGGACTTCACGTGCACCCGTGTTGTCGGCTACTTCGAGCCGAGATTCGGTCTGGATCATGGTTTGTCTTTCCCAACTTAATCCGGATGCACCACCATGATGCATTCGGTCAGTCTTGGTCCCGTCAGCCAATCGGCTGCTTGGGTTGGAACAGCAGCGACGGCAAACGAAACCCGCCATCGCAATTCGGTGAATCTTTCGGACAGGCAGGCGCCAGTCCGCTTCCCCCACCAACTTCGCCCGCGACGGGGCTCCCATAAAGAGGGAAGACCGGGATTATAACAAATAATCCCGGTCACGCAAGCAAAAACTTTGCGATTTCAAGCACTTCGTGGAGAAGTGCCTGTTACTGCCTACTGCCTACTGCGCTGCCCGCTTAGATGACGCGAGCTGCTTCGACGAGGCGCGACACCGTCCAGGCCTTCGTCTTCGAAACAGGACGAGTTTCCTGGATTTCGACGAGATCGCCTTCGTTGTAGGTGTTCGCTTCATCATGCGCGTGGTACTTCTTCGAGCGCACGACATACTTGCCGTAGATCGGATGCTTGACGCGGTGCTCGATCAGCACGGTGACGGTCTTGTCCATCTTGTTGCTGACGACCCGACCGACCAGCGTCCGCTTCAGCGAGGTTTTCACGCTATCGTTCATTTCTGGTTCGCCTTCTGAGTCATGACGGTCCGCACACGTGCGATGTCGCGACGAACCTTCTTCAGCTGGCTCGTGTTCGTGAGCTGCTGGGTCGCGAGTTGCATGCGCAGGCCGAATTGCGCCTTCAGCAGGTCCGCCAGCTCCTTGTTGAGCGCGGCCTGGTCTTTCTGGAGAAGTTCGGAAGCCTTCATGTTTTCTCCTTAGGCGCCGAGCTGGCGCACGATGAATGCCGTCTTGAGCGGCAGCTTGGCTGCAGCCAGACGGAACGCTTCGCGTGCCAGTTCTTCGGTTACGCCGTCCATTTCATAGAGCATCTTGCCCGGCTGAATCTCGGCGACGTAGTACTCCGGGTTACCCTTACCGTTACCCATACGCACTTCGGCCGGCTTCTGCGAAATCGGCTTGTCCGGGAAGATCCGGATCCAGATGCGGCCGCCACGCTTGATGTGACGCGTCATTGCACGACGTGCCGCTTCAATCTGACGTGCGGTCAAACGACCGCGACCGATCGCCTTCAGGCCGAATTCACCGAACGACACTGCGTTGCCGCGCGTCGCCTTGCCGGTGTTACGACCCTTCTGCTCTTTACGATACTTTCTGCGTTTCGGTTGCAGCATCGTTATTCTCCAGTCTTGCCGTCTTCGGGCTTGCCGGCGCCGCGGCGCGGTGCGCCACGACGAGCACCCGGAGCGCCGCCTTCGCCGTCACGGCGCGGACGACGGTCGCCCGGACGCGCATTGCGACGCGGACGCTTGTCTTCGGCTACTTCTTCCACCACCGGTGCGTCGTTGCGGCCGAGCGTATCGCCCTTGTAGACCCACACCTTGACGCCGATGATCCCGTAAGTCGTCTTCGCTTCCGAAGTCGCGTAGTCGATATCAGCACGCAGCGTGTGAAGCGGCACGCGACCTTCGCGATACCATTCCGTACGAGCGATTTCGATACCGTTCAGACGGCCCGCGCTCATGATCTTGATGCCCTGGGCACCCAGACGCATCGCGTTCTGCATCGCACGCTTCATCGCGCGACGGAACATGATCCGGCGCTCGAGCTGTTGCGTGATCGAGTCAGCGATCAGCTGAGCATCGGTTTCCGGCTTGCGGATTTCTTCGATGTTGACGTGAACCGGAACGCCCATGCGGCGTTGCAGTTCCGTCTTCAGCTGCTCGATATCCTCGCCCTTCTTGCCGATGACCACGCCCGGACGCGAGCTGTAAATCGTGATGCGCGCGTTCTTCGCCGGACGCTCGATGACGACCCGACCGACCGAAGCGTTCTTCAGCTTCTTCTTCAGGTACTCACGAACACCGATGTCTTCCTGAAGCATCGCCGCGAAATTGTTGTTGTTCGCGTACCAACGCGAAGCCCAATTGCGGCTGACAGCCAGGCGGAAGCCAGTCGGATGAATTTTCTGTCCCATCGTATGGCTCCTTAATTCCCGACCGTCACAGTGATGTGACAGGATTGCTTCTCGATGCGGTTACCGCGGCCCTTGGCGCGCGCGGTGAAACGCTTGAGCGATGCAGCCTTGTCGACGTAGATGCTCTTGATCTTGAGCTCGTCGATATCGGCGCCTTCGTTGTGCTCCGCATTCGCGATTGCCGACAGCACAACCTTCTTCACGATGCCAGCCGCTTTCTTCGGCGAGAACGTCAGAACGTTCAGCGCCTTGTCGACCGGCAAACCGCGGATCTGGTCAGCCACAAGGCGCGTTTTTTGCGCCGAGATGCGGGCACCGCGATGAGTTGCTTTCACTTCCATCTTGATTGCCCCTTATTTCTTGGCCTTCTTGTCGGCCGCGTGACCCTTGAACGTACGGGTCAGTGCGAACTCGCCAAGCTTGTGGCCGACCATGTTTTCCGAGATGTACACCGGAACGTGTTGACGGCCGTTGTGAACAGCGATCGTCAGGCCGATGAAATCCGGCAGAATCGTCGAGCGACGCGACCAGGTCTTGATCGGCTTTTTGTCGCGCGAAGCTGCAGCCGCCTCAACTTTCTTCAGCAAATGGGCGTCGCAGAACGGACCTTTTTTTACAGAACGTGCCATTGCCTACTCCTTAACGCTTGTGACGGCGCTGGACGATCATCGTCGTCGTGCGCTTGTTGCTACGGGTGCGATAACCCTTAGCCGGCGTACCCCACGGGCTAACCGGATCGCGACCTGCAGCCGTCTTGCCCTCACCACCACCGTGCGGGTGATCAACCGGGTTCATCGCAACGCCACGCACCGTCGGGCGGATACCGCGCCAGCGGTTCGCGCCAGCCTTGCCGATCTGGCGCAGGCTATGCTCTTCGTTGCCGACTTCACCGATCGTTGCACGGCACTCGATGTGCACGCGGCGGATTTCGCCCGAACGCAGACGAACCTGCGCGTAGACGCCTTCACGTGCGAGCAGCATGGCCGACGTACCAGCCGAACGCGCCATTTGCGCGCCCTTGCCCGGCAGCATCTCGATGCAGTGGATCGTCGTACCGACCGGAATGTTGCGGATCGGCAGCGTGTTGCCTGCGCGGATCGGCGCTTCCGAACCCGACATCAGCTGTTGGCCGACGGTCAGGCCCTTCGGGGCGATGATGTAGCGACGTTCGCCGTCTGCGTAGAGCACCAGCGCGATGTTCGCGCTACGGTTCGGGTCGTACTCGAGACGCTCGACCTTTGCCGGGATGCCATCCTTCGTGCGACGGAAATCGACGATACGATAGTGTTGCTTGTGACCACCACCCTTGTGACGCGTGGTGATACGGCCATTGTTGTTACGGCCGGCGGTCGAGCTCTGCGAGTCGAGCAGTGCCGCGAACGGCTTGCCCTGGTGCAGGTTCTTGTTGACCACCTTGACCATCGCGCGGCGACCCGGCGATGTCGGCTTAACTTTAACGATTGCCATGATTACTTGGCCTCCGCTTCAAAGTTGATTTCCTGGCCGGGCTTCAGGCAAACGTACGCCTTCTTCACGTCCTTGCGGCGGCCCATCGAACGGCCAAAGCGCTTTTGCTTGCCCTTCTGAACCAGCACGTTGACGGAATCAACTTCAACCTTGAACAGCAGCTCGACAGCCGCCTTCACTTCCTGCTTCGTGGCATCCGGTGCGACTTCGAACACGACTTGCTCGTTCTTGTCGGCAACCAGCGTCGCCTTTTCCGAGATCACCGGTGCGAGCAGGACCTGCATCAAACGATGATCGTTCTTGCGAATCTCGCTCATGACAGCAACTCCTCGATCTGGGCGACCGCAGCCTTCGTGACCAGCACTTTCTTGAAGTAGATCAGCGACAGCGGGTCAGCGTAGCGCGGCTCGACAATTGCCACGTGCGGCAGGTTGCGCGATGCCAGGTACAGGTTTTCGTCAACCGTGTCGGTGATGATCAACACGGAGTCGAGACCCATGGTCTTGAATTTGTCGGCCAGCAGCTTGGTCTTCGGCGCTTCGAGGATGATGTCCTCGACGACCGACAGGCGGCCTTCACGGGCCAGCTGCGAGAAGATCGAGCAGAGACCTGCGCGATGCATCTTCTTGTTGACCTTGTGCGAGAAGTTTTCTTCCGGCGAATTCGGGAAGATACGACCACCGCCACGCCACAGCGGGCTCGACGACATACCGGCACGAGCACGGCCCGTACCCTTCTGGCGCCACGGCTTCTTGGTCGTGTGCTTGACTTGCTCACGGTCCTTCTGTGCGCGGTTACCCTGGCGAGCATTCGCCTGGTAAGCGACGACGACCTGGTGGATCAGCGCTTCGTTGTAGTCACGACCGAACACGACGTCCGACGCGTTGACCACTGCACCTTCCTGACCATTTTCGTTCAGGAGCTTGAGTTCCATTATTTCGCCCCCTTGGTCTTGACGGCCGGCGTCACGAAGACCTTGCCGCCCTTCGCGCCCGGAATCGCACCCTTCACGAGCAGCAGCTTGCGCTCTGCGTCGATACGAGCGATTTCGAGGTTCTGCACCGTCACCGTCACGTCACCCATGTGACCCGTCATGCGTTTACCCGGGAAAACACGACCCGGATCCTGCGCCATACCGATCGAGCCCGGCACGTTGTGCGAACGCGAGTTACCGTGCGTCGCACGGCCGGAGGAGAAGTTGTAACGCTTGATCGTACCGGCGTAGCCCTTACCGATCGACACGCCTTGCACGTCGACCTTCTGGCCCACTTCGAAAAGATCAGCACCGACCACGGCGCCATTCGACAGCTCAGCTGCCTTGGCCGCGTCAATGCGGAATTCCTTGAGGATTTCACCGGCTTCGACACCGGCTTTGGCGAGATGACCTGCCAGCGGCTTCGTCACGCGCGATGCACGACGGGAGCCGAATGCAACCTGCACGGCCGTGTAGCCGTCGGTTTCAACAGTCTTGATCTGCGTCACGCGGTTGTCCGACACGTCCAGCACGGTGACGGGAATCGAATCCCCTTCAGCCGTGAAGATACGGGTCATGCCAACCTTGCGACCTACGAGTCCAAGGCTCATCATTTTCTCCATTCCCGACTGCGATTGGTCGGGGCTGATTTACAAAATGCCGGGCACGCAAGGCCCAACTTTTTTACGCGAATACGCGAAAAGCCAAGCAGTATAGCCCGACTCCTCGATTTCCGCAAGCAATACAAAGACTTAGCGCCACCCGACAAGCCGGTTGGCGCCGGAAGCCTTACTGCAGCTTGATTTCCACGTCGACGCCAGCCGGCAGGTCGAGCTTCATCAGCGCGTCAACCGTCTTGTCGGTCGGATCGACGATGTCCATCAGGCGCTGGTGGGTACGGATTTCGAGCTGATCGCGCGACGTCTTGTTGACGTGCGGCGAACGCAGGATGTCAAAACGCTGAATGCGCGTCGGCAGCGGCACCGGGCCACGGACGATTGCGCCAGTCCGCTTCGCGGTATCGACGATTTCGGCAGCCGATTGATCGATCAGACGATAGTCGAAAGCCTTCAGGCGAATGCGGATTTTCTGTTGCTGCATGACGATTCCTTGAAAAGAGCGAGGCGATGTTGCACCGCCGGACACCAAAAGAACGCGAAACCTGCTGCCTGCGGGGAGCGAAGCGACAGGTTCCGAACGGTACTTCCACTGCTAAGCCCGCGATTCTACACGAAAAATCGGAGAGGTGGTGCGGGTTTGTCAATGTGCGTGACGGCACGCCATAAAGAAAAACCGGGTGCCAGCGCAAGCTGAACACCCGGTTTCGACGGTACAACTGCATACCGCGGGATCGCGGATCCCGGAAGGATCCGCGGATCGTCGATCTTAGTCGAGGATCTTGGCGACGACGCCGGCGCCGACCGTACGGCCACCTTCGCGGATTGCGAAGCGCAGACCTTCTTCCATCGCGATCGGTGCAATCAGCTTCACCGTGATCGACACGTTGTCGCCCGGCATCACCATTTCCTTGTCCTTCGGCAGCTCGATCGA